>CACXMS010000044.1 GCA_902768795.1 uncultured Eubacteriales bacterium | reverse complement strand
CGCATTTTCCATGTTGCAGATGTACACATACAGGTCGTAGTCCTCGTGTACTTCCCGAATACTGCGGTACATTTCATGCAGCAGCGCAAGTTTTTCCGGGGGCAGGTTCGGAATGTCCGCCATGTCCTGCACGGTGATGCCGACTCTGCGGTCACGCACAGTGACCGAAAAACCTTCGCGCCTAAAGAGTTCCTTCCATGCCTGCACAACCGGATGCGCGGGGCTCGGATCCTTTTGAATGATGTTGAGATAGACGCGCGGATAGCGCTTCGACGACAGCGGCAAAAGCTTTTGCGTGTCCTTGACCAGCGTGATCGCGCGGTCCGCTGTTTCCTTTGCCCATGCACGATGCTGCTCGCATCCGACGATCGCGGTCTCGCTTGCCTCCGGTACCAGCGTGTTCGTCTTTTGATTCGCAAACAATCCAAGCGACGCCTTTAAGGCAAGGATGCGCGTGACCGCTTCGTCAAGCCGCGCTTCGGAACAGAGTCCCGTTCTTATACCGTTCAGCAAATACGCGTAGTCCTCGTCGAGATCCTTGTTGAACAGGATCATATCCGCGCCGGCTTCGATCGCGGTGGGAACGGCGCGCTCGCGCGGCATGGCGGCGGTAAATCCGACCATCGGCGTCGCGTCGGTGCAGATAAGTCCGTTGAAGCCGAGCGAATCGCGAAGCAGGCCCGAAAGCAGCGAGCGCGACAGGCTTGCCGGCAGAAAGCGTTCCGCTTCGTCCGCGTAGGCTGGGAGCGCGATATGACCGACCATCACGGATTGCGCTCCTTCGTCGATCAGCGCACGATAGACTTTGCCGTAGCTGTCGTCCCACGCTGTTCGATCCAGCGTGTTGACGCTCGTTAAGATGTGCTGATCGCGTTCGTCCACGCCGTCGCCCGGGAAGTGCTTGATCGCAACGGCGACGCCTCTTTCCTTTGCGCCGCGCATGAACGCCTTGGCGCAGGCAACGACCCGATCCGGATCGCTTCCGAAAGTGCGCACATTGGTGATCGGGTTGTGAAACTCATAGTTGATGTCCACGATCGGCGCAAAACTCCAGTTCAGTCCGAGCGCCGCGCCCTCCGAACAGGCGACCTTGCCCATGCGGTACGCATAGACGGGATCGTTTGCCGCTGCGGTCGCCATCGGCTGCCCGAAGGAGGTACCCTCGTAGGCGATGCCGTCGCCGCCGTGCTCCGTGTTCGCCGCGAGCAGCAGCGGGATCTTTGCCATGGACTGCACCGTGCGGTGAACGCTTTGGATGGCTTTCGCGGTATCGGGACGGTACATGATGCCGCCGACGCCGATTTCCTGGATCCGGTGCACAAGTTCGCTCGGATCTGCAGTCAGCCCCATCGGGCAGAACACCTGTCCTGCCTTTTCTTCGAGCGTCATATTCTTTAGGGTTTCCTGCACCAGCCCAACGGACGCATCGTCGAGGAAAAACGGTTTTGCTTTGAGATCGATCATAATAACCTCTTTATTAGTAGGGGCGATCCCTCGATCGCCCGCTGATTTGCAAAATTAAGCTTTGATCGGCTTGAACAGTTTTTTCAGCAAGCCTTCGTTGTTGAGATAGATCAGAAAGACGACCAGCAGAACCGCGTTGATGATCGACTGCATGGATGCGCTGATCTCGTTGGAGAATGCGGCAAACGTGGAATTGAGCATGGACATACAGACCGCGGCAAGGAAATAGCCGAGCTTGTCATTACTGAATCTTCCGATATAGCCGCCGATGAACATCGGCAGAAACGCGGTGAACATGATGCCGATGGAGCCGAAGTTCAGTGCGCCGCCGTTGATATTCGAGCTGCGCGCCGCGTTCAAAAAGCCCACAAGTCCCATCAGCGCGCCGCAGATGACGTAGCAGAGAAGCGCGTTCGGAACCTCGCGGATGCCGGTGTTGACGGCAACCTTCTGTCCGCTTTGCAGCGCCTTATAGTCATAGCCGAAACGGGTGTGGTCAAACAGGTAGATCATCAGCGCAAGAACGACAACGATCAGGATTGCGGGGAAATACCAGTTGCCCGCAAACGCAGTCATAGACGGATTGCGTACCTCGTCCATCACGTATTTTCCGGAGGTCACGGTGAACGTGACGCCTTCGTAGATCAGCGTGACGCCGAGAGAGGTGATGATCGGGGGGATCTTCAAAGACACATAAAGCGCACCGGAAGCAAGCCCTAAGATTGCGCCGAACAGGATCCCGAAAACGAGCATTGCAATCGCGCTGCCCGTGCCGCCGTGCAGAAGCTGTTGTGTCACCTTTGCGGCAAGCACCGACGAGAGGACCGCCATGGAGCCGAGCGAAAAATCAAACCGTCCGCTGTTCAGGTTAACCGACAGCGCCATGGTCGTGATCATCACGATGGCGGTGTACTGCACAAAGTAGTTAAGGCCGGTTCGGTTCGCGATCATGCTCTTGCCGCCGATCGCGCAGAGAATCAAGAGGATCGCTGCGACAATGCACGGAATGGCGAGCGTACCGATGATTTTTCGACTTGTTTTCATAGTGGATCCCTCCCGGTTAGTTTCTCCCCGGACGAGGCGGTGCTGCCCCGCCGGGGAGGGAATGCGTGAATGAATTACTTGGATGCGACCAGCGCTGCGAAATCGGAGTAAGAGACCTTGCCGATCACCTTGTCCAGCGCTTCCTTGTTGAAGATC
>CACXMS010000043.1 GCA_902768795.1 uncultured Eubacteriales bacterium | reverse complement strand
TCGGTCGCAGCTCACCTCGCTGCATCCCGCACTGCGGGCGCTCGGATCGCTGCCCTCGATGTAGCATCCGTACTGTCTTCGGGTCGAAAACGCGAATTCGCAGGCATTCTGTAAAGGGGGATTTCAAAAGCACAGTCGATCGAAAACCGACTGTGCTTTTTGCATTGTCTTTCATGCGGTTCTATGATAAAATGAATGGCACAAATCGGGATTTAGGGAAAAGGAGAACAGATGACAACGCAGGATTTGTTCCGAATCGCAATGCACCAATCTGCCGAAGATATCGGATGCAGCACGGAAGATTTTCTTTCGGATCGCAATACGGTCGTTCCGTTTCAACTTGGATCAAAAGCAAAGAAGTATTACCGTCTCCCCATCGGATGCAATTTCATCTCCTACGGCAACAATGTCGTGGCATCTTCCACAGAGGAACTATTTGATCTTGTGAAAGAGTATGTGGAACGATTTGATTTCTACCATTGCTTTGAGACGCCGAATATGCGTTGGCTGAACCGGCGGCTGGAACCCTTGGGACAAACGGTTTGCTTTATGGCGGAGTATTATTTGCCGGATTTGCAAAAGCTCACGAAACTGCCATGTCCATACGAAACGCGGCTGTTGGAGAAAGCTGATTTTGAAGAGCTGTATGTACCGGAGTGGTCGAATGCCCTTTGTCGCGACAGAAAGCATTTGGACGTTTTGGGCGTCGGCGCGTATGACGGCGCCAAACTGATCGGATTGTCGGGCTGCTCGGCTGATGCCGAAGAGATGTGGCAGATCGGCGTAGATGTTTTACCGGAATATCGAAAAAGGGGTATCGCATCCGCAATCACCTCACGGCTGGCAATGGAAATTGTCGAGCGGGACAAGGTTCCATTTTATTGCTCTGCATGGTCAAATATCCGATCCGTCAGAAACGCTATCAAGAGCGGCTTTTTGCCGGCATGGGTAGAAATGACCGTAAAACCGTCCGCAAAGGCGGACGAAATGAATGCGGATCACGAATAACGATTTCGGTTTGCAGGAAACAAACAGATAAAGACCTTCCGAGAAACGGTTCCTTCTCGGGAGGTTTTTGTTTGTAAGCGCACGTTCCGCCGACGCATGGTGGTGAGTAAGTGCGCTCTTCCGACGCAATCGATCTTGCCTCCCCTGTGTAAGGGGAGGTGGCAGCCGAAGGCTGACGGAAGGGTTGTTGTGTTCAATCCCTAGTTTAACAACCCCTCAGTCTCGGCAAAGCCTCGACAGCTCCCCTTGCACAGGGGAGCCAAGTGATAGAAAAAAGACGGAGGATTGATGCGTTTCCTCCGTCCGTTTTTATTGTTTGAAAACCACCCTTTAGAGAATAGCCCTTCTGCCTCCCTTCCCGGCAGTCTGCTTTCGATTATCATTTCCAGTGCTTCCGGCCCCAATGCGCATAGTCCCACTCCGGCCGGTACGGATTGCATTCGTAATCGACGTAGTACAGCGTTTCCCCCGACAGCACAAAATTCGTCGGATAATAGTCGATGTTCAGTCCTGCCGCCTCGGCAAGCCGCGCCATCCTTTGCACCCCGGTCACGGCAGCGTCCGGCAGCGCGTCCGCTTCGATCAGCTCCGCCGCCGTCGGGCCTTCGATGTATTCCTTCACGATCCGCTCCGCTTCCCGGTCGAGCGCAATCAGCTTCGGCACGCGGATCCCGGCGGCGCAAAGAAGCGCATAGTCCCGCTCCTCCGCGGCGATCTTGTCCCCGAACGTGTAATAGCTGCACGGCTCGTGATGGATCTGCTTGAGCACGACCTGCCGCCCGCCCCCTTCGGCAAGGTACGAATACCCGCCCTTGCCGTGGCCGAGCAGCCGCACAATGCGGTAAGGCACGCCGAGGACCGAAACAACTTCCCCCGCCGTCATGCCCGCATCGCCGCCTCCAGCGCGGCGCGGCACGCTTCCTTAAGCGTCGGATATGTATCGGCCGGAGACGCCTCAAACAGCTTCTTCTGACCGGCAAATACGGTCGGCACATACCAGTAATCGAGCGGATCCGCAAGATCCGGCCGCTCCGTTTCCTCGATCCAGGTCAGCGGCACGGCAAGGTACGCGGGGTTTTCCTTGACAAGTTCGGAAAGCCCGCGGCGGAATGCGGCGCAGTACGGACAGCGCTCGCGGTAAAGGATCGTAAGTTGCTGCATAATCCCCTCCTGTTGCATCGGATTTCGTATCAAAGAAATTTTCGAACCGCGGCTTCGTTCGTTCCGCTGATCGAAGCGATCTGCGCGAGCAGCCGCGCATAGGATTCCTCGGGCGTTTTTTCGTAAACGTGCGCCGTAAACGGTTCGCCCATCCACTGCTCCGGCGTGCTGTACTCGCAGACGCCCCATCCGTACGGGTTCCCGAAGCGGTCGCGCTGATAGACGAAGTCGGAAATCAGCACATACGTTTGGGCCTGCAGCCGCGTGACGGTCGTGTCAAATCCGGTATGCCCGCCCCGGCGGTAATCCCCGAGGTACTTCAGCCGGCTCGAGAGCACCGGCCCGTTTTCGGCGATCAGGTCGTACAACCGCTTGTCCGCGCGCGGGGCTTCGCCGTTTTCATAGAGCGTGTCAAAATCGTCTCCGCAGCGCCGGAAGTTGGCAAAGTCCAAAAACCACTCGCGGCTGATGAACGCGGCTTTTTGAAACAGGAATTTTCCGTACGCGCACCCGGTTTCCCGGATGACCGGGCCTTTCCATTCCCAGACGCCCTCGCCGTCCCCGAACCAGACGCGCGGATCGACGTGCTCCTCGACCGAAAAGCCCGGAACCGCGTTTTGAAACAGTGGCACGATCCCGAACGCTTCGACGGCGTCGCAAAGATCCTGTTGCGTGGAAATATAAAAATCAAACCGATTTGCCATAGCTGCCTCCGATACGGCCATTGTACCCCGATTCGCGCACGAAAGCAAGCGAAAAAACGGGCGCGCCGATTGCAAACGGCGCATCGGTGTGCTATACTGTTGGAAACAGCGGCAAGCGATACAGGAGGCACGCATGATCGAAATCGTAAACGTCAACCGCGACTGGGCCATCGGCAAGCAGGGCCGGCTTCTGATCCATATCCCCGCGGATATGCGGTTCTTCCGCGAAACGACGCGCGGCAAGGTCTGCATCATGGGCAGCACGACGCTCGAGAGCTTTCCGCGCATGGCGCCGCTGAAAAACCGCGTGAACATCGTTCTGATCGACGACGAACAAAAGATCCGGCGCGAATCGCTCGAAGCCGAAGCCGCCGACCGCGCGGCAGGGTTTTCGACCGAGCTGATCTACGTTCGAACGCCGTCCGAAGCGATCAAGCGCGCCGAAGTTTACCCGAAGGACGATGTGTTCGTCATCGGCGGCGCAAGCGTCTACCGCCTGTTTTTGCCGTACTGCGATACGTGCCTTGTCACGCACAACGATTTTCCGACCGACGGCGCGGACACGTTCTTTCCCGACCTTGCCGCCTCCGGCGAATGGCGCATGACCGAGCAGGGCGCGCCGCAGCAATTTGAAGGCACGACGTTTCGCTTCTGCCGATACGAGCGCGTAAAGTAATAATTCAGGTTATCTAAAACAGCTGATTTGCGACATATAAAAAAAGAGAAAAGACGGTTTTTCCGTCTTTTCGTCTTACCGGTATCCTTTTGAATGAAATTG
>CACXMS010000042.1 GCA_902768795.1 uncultured Eubacteriales bacterium | reverse complement strand
GTCGGAGAAGCAAAGCCTGTGACCGAAGCGTTGGGAATTAAATGACCGATCACCGACATACCGCCCTTTAGAATGATACTTTCGTCATCAACCATAATGATGTTTGGTTCCTCTACGGTGTTGTCGATCGTTTCCAATAAAATGTTGATGTCGATCAAGAGAGCGGTGCTCTGTACAGTATTTAGCGCTCTGTTTGCGTTCGTTGCCGCGTTCTTTGAGAATAAGACCGGCTTCCTCGGCGGTCTGGGCACCGTTTTATCGTCGATTTCCACTGTGTTGAATATGCTTGTTGCGCTCTTCATGATCGGCGGTTTGATGAATCTGTCCGCGAAGTGCAACAGACCCGATATGGTCAAGAAAGGTCATGACATTCTTACAACGATCATCGTTTCCTACATTATCACTTTCGCCCTCATCTTATTGATTCGCTTCGGCGCATATACATCCTCTTTCGGTGCAGGCGTTATCAACTGGCTGTCCGGTCTTTCGGCGCTGTTTACCGTATTCATCTACGTTCTTGAGCTGATCTATCTCGCAAAAGCGAAGAAGATGCTTGCAGAAGACTAACAGGTCTCTATGACGGCGTTACCTCGTCTGTCGGGCGCGGTAACGCCTTGTTTGTTTATCATGGAGAAAAAGAATACTGTCATCTGTCAGCATGATGCTTGTGCTTTTATAATTGATATAGGAGATGATTTGTCTGATTTGTGTACAAAACTACACCAAGAAGTTCGGTGATAAAACTGTTGCGAACGATATCTCGTTCACCGCAAAAGACGGCGCAATTACCGGATTTATCGGTCACAACGGAGCCGGTAAATCAACAACGATCAAAGTGATCACGGCCGGGATCGCGGTGAAAGACGTTGCGCCCGGCTGGAAGCCGGACAAATACAACGTCTTCTGGGGCAGAAACAAGCGCGGCTGAGCTTTTGGATTTTCCCGGCGGCGCGCGTTTCGTTCGGACGGATCAGCCGATCGGAAAGACGGGCCCGTCCGGCGTGCCGGCGGACAAAAAACGGGCGGCTCAAAACGGTTTCCGCACCGTGAGACGCTGCCTGGAACAGAAGAAATGGCGCCGTGGGCGCCATTTCCACAATTCGTACGGCCCGGCGCCTGATGCGGCAGCGCCGGTTTTGGATCATCCTCCGCGCCGGATCCGGCCGAGAATCACAAGCACGCCCACGGCCGCGATGGCGGCAACGACGATGGCGGTCACAGCCGGGGGCAGCATGCCCTTGATCAGCAGAACGATCAGGCACACGATGCCGGCGACGGCGGCGACGGCAAAGAGTACGGACACGATCAGGATCACAATGCCGAGGCGCGTATCCTTTGCGCTGTCGCGCTTTCGGGCTTCCTCGCGCTGCCGCTGCCGTTCGCGGAGCAGTTCAAGCCGCCGTTTGCAGACGGCTTCCTTTTCCCGGGCCTCGTCGATAAACGGAAGCGACTGGAGCTTTTGGATCGCTTCCTCGTACCCGGAAACGGTGTTCTGCAGCATCAGGCGTTCGGCCTCCCGGAAGACGGCGCGAAAACGCGCCGTGTCCTTCGGATCGAGCTCGCTCACATTCCCGCACGATTCGCACTCCGCATGCCCGGCTCCGATCCGGATATTCAGTTTCCCCCCGCAGATTTCGCATTGCAGTTTGGTGGCCATTGCGTTTCCTCACTTCTTTTTCGATCGGGCGCGGGGAAGCCCCCCGCGCCCGAAGCAAACCCGTTACCGATCCTTTGTCAGCTCCAGATCGATTGCGCCGACCCGTGCCTGCAGCGGCTCGATCTGCTCCTGAATCTGCTTTTGGGCGGCTTCGATCTGTTGCGCGAGCGCGTCGCGCTCGGCGGTCACCGCGTCGATCTTCTCCTGGACGGCCTTCTTTTCCTTGAGCTTAAATACGCCGAGCGCCTTCTTTTCGGCGTTCAGTTCCTCGAGCCGCCGGTCGGCCGCCTCTTTTCCCGGTTTTTGCGGAATTGCCGCGATTTCGGCGTTCAGGGCCGCGATTTTGTCCAGCAGGGTCTGCTTCTCGGCGTCAAGCGCCTGCTTTTCCGATGCGTGCTCCGTCCAGTATTCCTCGATGCGCCGGAGCTTTGCTTCCTGCGCGAGCCGCGCTTTTTCGGCTCTTTCGCGTTCGTCCCGCTCCTTGATCTTTCTGTCGAGCTCCGCGATTTTGGCTTCGCACTCCGTAATCTCTCTGCGTCTGCTCGTCTTTGCGGCGTCGGTCAGACTCTTGCTCTTGTCCCAGTATTCCCGCCGCGAGATCGTCGCGCCGTAGCCGTTCGTCGTTGTGGAAACCATTCTGTTCCACGACTGCGCGTTGATCAGCTCCTTGTGGAAGAACGCAATGTTGGAATACGCGTACTTCTGATCCTCCAGGCGGGTGGTCTCGTTGAACTGCTTGATGCAAAACCGCATCAGGGCGATCAGGTTGTCGGCTTCCTCGATAAACGTGGTCAGGATCGCGTCGCTCGGACGGTAATCGCTGTCCGTCCAGCGACCGTTTTTGAAGGTATCCCGGTAATAGTTGTAACCGACCGTCGTTTTCCAGCAGCTTACGGTTTTGATTTCCGCTTTGGTAATGAAGAAATTGTCCAGCGAGTTCAGATAACTCTTTTTCTGTTCTTCAAAGCCGAGCGTCTCAAACGCTTCCTTCATTTTATTCCACGAATCGATGAACGACGATTCCGCCTTGTTCACGACGGCCGTTTTCGGCCGGTCGGCTTCGATCCGGTTGATCCAGAAATCGATCTCG
Organism: uncultured Eubacteriales bacterium; assembly: GCA_902768795.1. Taxonomy (GTDB): domain Bacteria; phylum Bacillota; class Clostridia; order Christensenellales; family CAG-138; genus UBA3792. The sequence continues at coordinate 3,698 of CACXMS010000042.1, read as the reverse complement.
CCCTCGAAGCACTCCTTCAGGGAAGCGAGAATCTCGCCGCGGTGCTCGTCTTTCCCCGCGTCGTCCAGCACCTTGTACGACGTCATGATGCAGTTATAGACTTCAAGGATCCGGGGATTTTTGACGTTGATCTGAAAATTGATCGCTTCGCCCTTCAGCTTCCATGCCGCATAGTTGGAATCGTCCATTGCGATCACCTGATCGCAGAATTCCTCCGCTTTGGCGTAGTTCTTCGAAGCATACGCGCTCTGCGCCATCTTCAGAAGACTGGAGATCTGCGCGGCGTTCGTGATGTTGACCGCGCCCTGCACCTCCACGGTGCCCTCGATCATCATTTTTTTGGCTTCTTCCACGGAATACTTGCAGCCGCAGGACTGACAGACAAACACGCCGCCGTCCTTGACAAGATCCTTGCTGCCGCACATTTCACATACCAGCTGTTTCATAAATGCCCCCTGTATTGTTTATTTCAAAAGCTTGCACTTTTCGTTGCGTTCCTTCAAAAGCCCCAAAAGCTCCCCGGCGGAGGCGGCGGCGTCTTCGGCGCTGTCGGCGATCACGGCGCTTTGCAGCGCGGAAAACTCGGTCGTGATCTGCGATTCCACGCCGTAGAGCGCTTCATTGCTCATCGGGTCGGAATAGCGCACGGCCTCCACGACCTTTTTGCAGGCGGCTTTGACCGGTTCGCTCTTGGCGCGCGCGGCGAGCGCGTTCGCGTCCGCGGTCAGAGAGCGCATGAACATCGCGTTTTCGCGGACCTTTTCGTCGATTTCCTCCACGATCCCGACCGCGGCCGCCGCTTTCAGGATTGCAAACGCATAAATCACGAGGATCAGCAGCGTCACGAGCAGCGGAATGACGCCCGGCAGATTCGGGATCGCCATCGTAAGGCAGCCGAGCACGAGCGTGACGATCACGCACGCGTAGGACAGCCGGATCAGCGGCAGCCGGTAAAACGTGCCGGACAGCTTGTTTTGCTTGCATGCGAACCATGTGCAAAGAAGGTGCCCTATAAAGCACAGTTCAAACAGGATCAGAATGATCCAGGCGCGCGCGCCGTCGAGCTTTGTATAGGTCACGCCCGCGATCGTTGTTTCCTTCGGCAGCGCGATCACGACGACGTTGAACAGCACGAACATGATCGCCCACGCGATCAGATAGATTCGAAACGCTTTTTTCATTCCGGTTTCCTCCTTACAGGATGCTCTTTAAAAGCTCCGCTTTCATCTTGGCAAACTCTTCGTCGGTCAGAAGCCCCGCGTCCTTCATCACGGTCAGCTTTTCGACCTTCGCCCTGAACGCCGCCATGTCGTCCTGCGGCGCCGCGGGCTGCTGCGGCTGCATATTGCCGAACATGCTGCCGATCTGCGGCATGATCGTCCCGGCCGCCGCCATGCCGACGCCGAGCCCCAGCATATCGCTCATGACGCTTGAGCCGCCGCCTCCGCTGACCGTGTCCGGCCCCATGTTGCCGATGCCCTCGGCGTACGCCTTCTGCACCTCGGCCTGCAAAACGTCCTTCTGGTTGTAGCCCTTGGCCGCCATGATCTCGGCCTCGGTCAGTCCCTGCACGCGCTGCGCCTGCGCTTCCGCCTGCGCCGCGATCACCTTGCGCTCGGCCTCACGCCGCGCGACCTCGGTTTCGGTCGTCTGCCGTTCGAGTTCGGCAAGCCTATGCGCCGCTTCGATCGCCGCCTTGCTCTGCTCCTCGGCGGTGCGGTACTGCGCCTGGCTCTGCGCCGCGGCGGTCTTGACGGTCGCTTCCGCCTGAATCACGCGCGTCTGCAGCACGATCGTGTGCAGCTCGCGGATGCGCTTGAAGTTCGGATCGTTTTCGGGCAGAACGACGCTCGTGACGTAAAATTTCGGCACGGTGAGGCCGTAATCCTCAAAGCCCTCGCGGATCTTCGTTCCAAGCACGCCGGAAATCAGCTCGAGCTTTTCGTCGACCTCCAAAATATCGATCGCGTTGTCCTTGATGATCGCGCCGAGATTCGTCTTGACCGTGCTCGTGATCAGCGGGCGGAACGACGCCTGCAGCGACTTTGTAAAGCCCTCCGCGTCGTCCCACGCGATGCCGCGCATCGTGCCGACGAGCTTGATAAGAAGCTTTCTCGAATCCTCGACCATAAGGCTGAGATCGCCGCTTGCGCCGAGCTCCAGCGGAACGCCGGTCAGCGGATCGATGAAGCGCACCTTGTCCGGCGTGCCCCACTTGATCGCCATCTGCTCGGTCTTGTTGATGAAATAGACCTCGCAGTGGAACGGCGATACGCCGCCTGTCGCCATTTTCAGCGCTTTGCCGATCAGCGGGATGTTCTGCGTTTCGAGCGTGTAGCGCCCCGGTCCGAACAGGTCAAGCGCCTGTCCGTTCAGCATAAAGACCGCTTCCTGACTTTCGTGCACGATCAGCTGCGAGCCGAGGTTGAAATCCTCGCACGGATGCTTCCAGATAAATGTGCTGTTGTCGCCTTCGTACTTGATTACTTCTGCAATGTGTGCCATATAAACCTCCCTGAAAGTGATAGCATGCTTTGTTCCGCTTTATGTCTTAAAGCTTGCTTTTTAGATAATCTTGTGCCGCCGCATATTCTTCTTCGGAAACGAAGCTTTCCTGCAAGGCAGCGGTATATGTCTGCTCCTGCACGCCCTGTTTTTCTGTGAGCGCCGCAAGCTGCTTCGTAAGCGGTTCGTGATCCCTATCCGACCGGCGCCGTTCGTTGTCCCGCATTTTTTCAAATTCCAGCATCTTCTGTTTAGCGGCATTCAGACCGATCTCAATTGTTTCACGGTTGCGTTCGGCAATCGAAATTTTCTCTTTGAGTTCCTTTCGTCGCTTGCTTTCGAAAACACCGAGTCGGCTCATCTCTGCGGTCAGTTGCGAAAGAATTTTTTCGGATTTGCTCAGTTCGGAATGCCGGATTTCATAATCCCGCTCCCGGAGTTTGATCTGTCGATTAAGCTCTTCCAAGTATTCGTTTACATTCAGCTTTTGCTGCACCTGTTCAATAGAAGCTTTTGTTTCGTCGAGCTCTTGCTTGAGTTGTTTCTGCCTTTTATAGCGTTCAACCACTTGTTGTGCCAGGGCCTCCCGGCGCATGACAATGGCAAGGCATTCCTCCTTCTTTTGCGCCGCGTTCCGAAAGGAAGCGATTTCGCCAAAGAGCGCAGCGGCTTTGCGATAGTGCTCCCGCTTCATTTCGTCTTCTGCCTGCCGGTAAATTCTTTCGCGCTTCACATCTTCGATCCGCTGAATATCGCTCAAAAGCTCTTTTTTCAGCTTTTCGTTCCCAAAGCGGATTGCCTTTTTGTAATTGCTGCGGTCATTGAACGGCTCTGGCTGATCCTTTAGCGCGTCGCGTGTTCTGACATGCAGCTCCGCCATCAGTTTGCCGAGATACGCTTCCGCATTCTCCGGATCGAGATTTAAAACCTGCTCGCAGAATTCGTCCGCGCGGGAAAAGTCTCCGTCCTCCAGGAACATGAATGCACGCTTGAGAAGCGGCGCAGCGTTGCTGTTTCCCTGCTGCACCACGACCGTCTCCTTGACCGTCTCTTTCGGCTTGCCCGCGTTCAGCACTTTGTTCACGCCGCGCGTGAGGTCCTGAATAAACCCGATCTTGCTCATGTCATAAGACTGCAGGACCGACAACGCTTCCGGCAGATCGTAGGGATCCATATCACGGTAGCACGGCAAA
>CACXMS010000041.1 GCA_902768795.1 uncultured Eubacteriales bacterium | reverse complement strand
CCCACCTGTCTCGCTTTGCCCTTATATCAAGGGTTTTCCCGGGTAGATACGCAAAAAAGTACACAGGCTATTGTATCATAGCCTGTGTACCAATGTGGCAGGGGCAGAAGGACTCGAACCCTCAAGAACGGTTTTGGAGACCGCTATGTTACCATTACATCATGCCCCTATAACGGCAACGGGTGTATTATAGCACCGAATCGGGGCATTGTCAAACACTTTCTTGAAAAAGTGCGCCGGAATTCGAGGGCGGATTTACAGTACCGAAGCGTAAACCGACGCAAGGCAGGCGGAGCGTTCCCACGCGCCGAACAGCCACAGCTTGGTCACTGCGAGCGCTTCCCTCAGATACATTCCGAACATATAGATCGGATACCCGTCCGAGCTTGCGGCGCCCCATGCGTCCATTCCGAGCGAAGCAGCCATCGCTTTTGCGCGGTACAGATGGTAAGCGCTTGAAACGATCACGGTTTGGGACGCATCGCCGCCGTCCGCTTCGATCACCGCCTTAGAATAGGCAAGGTTCTCCATTGTGGAGGTCGAATGGTCCTCCGTCAGAATCCGCTCTTTGTCAATCCCTTTTTCGATCAGATAGCGGCGCATGCACTCCGCCTCCGTAATGTCCTCGCCTTCCCCCTGTCCGCCGCTGACGACGACCTTTGCGGACGGGTTCTCCTCCAGATACGAAACGGCTTTATCGAGCCGTTTTCTGAGCGAAACGGAAGGCGCTTCCCCGTAAACCGCCGCCCCGAGAACGATCACGTACCCGGCGCCCGGCTGCGGTCCGGAAAGCGCCGCGCCCACGATCGGGATCTCTACGGCCGCCAGCAGCGCGGCAAGCAAGCCCACCGCAACGGACGCCGCGATCCGCACCGGGCGTTTGCAGAAACGAAACAGCACGATCAAAACCGCCGCAAGAAACGGAACCGCGGATGCATAGCGATAGCCGGCCGGCCCGAACATCCAGAGAAATGCCACGATCCCGAGCAGCAAGGCGGCGACAATCCACCACATCCAGTTTCGCTTCCATGCGGCAAGCACGGCGACGGCAAGGACGCCTGCCGAAACAAACCGATAATACGGATGAAATCCGAACCATACGCCGACCGCTACGGCAAGGAGCAGCAAAAGCCCCAGTGCGTGCCATACTGTAAAGGGCGTTCTTTTCGATTCTGATTGTCGGGCGGTCTGTTCCATCTTCTGTCCTCCGTCGCTTGATGAGGGTATTATAATGCAGAGATGTCACAGAAATGCGTCCGAAAGTCGTCCGAAATGCGGATTCTTTTTGAACAAAATGTCAAAAGAGAGCTGTTTTTCAGCTCCCCCCCGTTTGGATATAATCATCTTCTTTGCAAACTGTAAACTCCAAACTGCCAACTTGCCGAAGGCAATCATAACTGCGAGCGCTGCGCGTTCGCTCACTCCCACTCGATCGCGCCGATGCTGTCAAGATACTGCTCGCTGTACTCGAGATAATCGTCGACAAAGCGCATGCAATACATTTTCTGCTCCGGAAACGCCTGCGTCATCGCACCGAACAATGCGTCAAACGCTGCGTCGTCATCATACTCCGCGCCGTCGTTCACGCCGCTCTGCTCCATGAACGCTTCGTCCAGTTCCATGACGCGCGTCAGCATGGCATCCAGCACATCGGCCGGAAGAATCAGAAAATCTCCCTGCTCCGTGAATTTGTTCCGAATGTATTCTTTTGCCTTTTCGAGACTGTATTCCTGTTCCATATCCGTTCTCCTTTCGGTTGATACCGATAGTATAACACGGAACTGAAAATCTTTCCACTCTTATTTTTGCAAAACGCTCTGCAGCGCGGCATCCGCGCCGAACCGTCCCATCGCGCTCAAAAGCTCCTCCTCGCCGAGCGTCCCGATGCGCTCGCCGTTTTCGCCGATCACATACAAAAGCGCGTACCGCCCGCCGCGAATCTCGGCCGCCGCATTTCTCAGCGTTTCCGTTCCCTTCAGCGCAAGCGGCAAAATCTCCATGGCGCCGCCGCGATGCAGAACGCTCCTGTGCCGCAGAATCGTCTGCACGCCTGCCGCTCTCTGTTCGAGCAGACCGCGCGCGCTCATCATCGCTGCTCCGCCCGGAAACAGCAACGCCGCCCAGCCGACTCGCCCCAGCATCGCCAGCCAGGCGAACGTCCCGAGCAGCAAGGCGCATACGCATACGGACGAACCGACGGTGATCTTCTGCACGCGGCGTTCCGAAAGCCGTCGCCGCAGCAGTGCGCGAAGCAGTCGCCCGCCGTCCAGCGGAAAAACGGGCAGCAGGTTCCAGAGGCCCATTGCAAGATTGAACAGCAGCAACGGTTCCGAAACCGGATGCGCGCGTGTTGAGAACAGCATCCAAAGCGCGCATGTCCCCGCCGCCGCAAAATTTGCGAGCGGGCCGGCGCAAACAACGGTTGCTTCCTGCAGCGGGACATCTGTCTGCTCCGTCCGCATCGACGCGCCAAACGGCAGCAGTTTCAATTCGGTCACTGTCACGCCGACGCGCTTCGCCGCGAGCATATGCGCGGTCTCGTGCAGCAGAAGCGTCGTTCCGGCAAGCGAAACCGTCCGAAGCGGCGCAAACAGCAGCAAAACCACCGCTCCGAGCAACGCTTCCGGCGTCAGAATCAGTTCGGTTTCACCGATGCTACACAGACGCATTCCGGCCGTGAATTGTCAGATCGACATAATCGGAAGGATCCAACGGTTTGCCGTTTTGCTCCACCGAAAGATAAATGCTCCGCCCGATGGGCACCGTCCCGAGCACTGCGCCGGTCTCAACCGTTTCTCCCGCGCGGACGGCGAATGTTTCAAATCCGTACAGCACAAGCTCCATCCCGTTTTCATCCCGCAATCTGAGATAGTTTCCGTACCGCGCCTCGGTCTCGGTCATGACGACCGTTCCCCCGAACCCCGCCCGGACAGTTTCCTCCGCCGCCGTGAACCGCACCATCTGCCTGTCGCGCAGCAATTCGACGTCGTTCGTTGTTACCGGCGCCGCCCATTTTTGCGCCGTCGTTTCCACAAACCGCAGCGATCCCGGCGCGTCGGACGGTACGGCTTCATCCATTGATTTACTCACCGCGACGGTTTCCCCGGTTCCTGCGCCGCCGAACCGAATCCCGATCGCCGCAATCAGCGCCGCCGCGCAAACGCCGACCTTCAGCGCCGCACCTTTCGGAAGCGTCAACTGTTTTTTCGGCTTCGGCTCCGGCTCCTGAACCCGAAATTCCGTCACCGTCCCGACCGTATTGCCGTGCACCTTCATTTCATCCAGCTTCATCCGCCTGTCTCCCTTCGCTGAAGCGCTCCTGCGCCCCGATACCCAACTGTATGCAAATTCGCCCTGTTTCATGCAAATAAGCCGATTCGATCCGTTGCGAAGAATACGTCAATGGAAGAGTGAAGAATTGTATGATTTCGCAACCGTTATTCTTTTTTCAGTCTTAAGTCTTCCGTATTCATTCAGAAATCCTGTCGGGTAAATGAATACGGAAAACAACTGAAAAATGAAGAATACAAAGCAAAAATCCTGCCGCTGTTGCGACAGGATTTTCAATTTGAAAAAAGAACACCCAAACATAACGTCAGGTCATCCCGATAAGCTAAGATTTGTATTACTCAATCGCAAAACTCTCTGATTTCAAATCACAATAGTATCTTGCGCTTTCCGCTTTGAATCGTAAAACACAGTAGTCGGGATCTGTAACGCCGCCCTTATAAAAAATTGTATCGCCTTTGCGCCAAATCATATTCTTCGTATCTTGGTCGGTCAACACTTCCATTTTACCTTTCAACATTACGCCCGTGTACTGAATCAACCCTTTATGAAAGAAGTAAATACAGGCGTTCGGATTATTCCTGTATTGTTTTACTCTCATTGAAGAAGTGTTTGTTGAAAAATAAAACTGATATAACCCATCCATTTTCCTTGGTTTTTGCATCGCCTTTGCGTTGGGAAATCCCTCTTCGTCAACGGAACAGATCAGAGCAACTTTTTGTTTTCTGATAAATCTTTCTACCTGATTGACGTCCATGATATCATCCTCCCTTAATCCCGATTTGTTGATTTCTCTTTCTGCTTTGTTATCTCTGAAATGCGGAACGATTCCATCTTTCCATGCGAAACAATGATGTTTTCCTCACGTTCCGCAGGCACACATCCTTTGCCCGTTAGGGCAAACAGCATTCAAAAACGCCCTTTTGTCGGTAGACAAAAGAGGCGTTTTGATGGTGGAGCTTAGGGGAGTCGAACCCCTGATCTCTACACTGCCAGTGTAGCGCGATAGCCAACTTCGCTAAAGCCCCATGCAACGGGCTTATTATAGTACATCGAATCGCAAAACGCAAGTCTTTTTTCACAAAAAAATCCGAAATGTTCCCAAACGGGTTCCTTCGATCGGCGCATCTGGCGCAGGCGGCATAAGAGCGTGCAATAATATGTCCGAAAAGTTATAAAAATATGAAGAATCGGCATAAGAGCTTGTCAACCGTTTGAAACATGGTACAATGAGGTGCAAAATAAAAGCGGAAACTGCTTTTCTGCCGCAGTCTGCAAAAAAAGGCGAAAAGTCTGTTGCCGTTTTGAAAAGGATTTGGTACAATGCCGATATGGCAAACAGTACATATACCGACCGTTCGCATCGGAACAGCCCGGTCGACTACCTGACGGATCGAAAGCCCGCCTCCTCCGAATCTGGAGCGGCTCGCAAATCGGCTGACGCTCCGAAAGGGCAGCAAACCGCGGCATCTTCCGCCCGCACTTCTTCGGAAAGCAGAACGAAACGTCGCGGCAGCAAAAAAAAGAAGCAACAGCGCACCCTTCTCATTGCGGTGCTGTTTTTGCTGTTCGCGGTTGCCGTTTTAGTCGCCTCCGTCGTAATCGCGCTGCGCGTTTCCAGGCAAGACGGTTCTTCCTGCTCGGGCAACGCCGCCGAATCGGCTTCTCCGCTTCCGAGCGAAGCGAGTGCAACGCCCGAGCCGATCACGGACGCTTCGGTCATTTCCGCAAACGTCACGGTCAACGGCGTTGCGGTACAGGGCAAGACCGTTGCCGCCGCGCGGACGCTCGTGGAGCAGGCAATCGAAGAACAGATCAACAGTCTTGCGGTTACGGTCGCTTACGGCGATTACTCGATGGTTTTGACTGCCGAAAAGATCGGCATGACATACGATCCCGACGCGCTTGACCGAACGTTGGAAGAAGCGGCGGCGCTCCACGATGCGGCTTCGCTCGTCGTTCCGCTCAATCACGATGAACTGCTGCTTCGGACCTCTCTGACCGAGCTGAACGATCAGCTCCCGAACCACGCGCAAAACGCCGAAGCGCGCGTGCTCTGGAAACAGAATAAAATCAAGTCCAGCGGTGAAGTGTATTTGCAGCCGTACTTCGACTTCGTTCCCGGCGTCAACGGCATGGCCGTGGATTCCGCAAATGTTTTGGAACAGGTGCAAAACGCGCTTGCGTCCGGCGATTTCCACGCGGAAATCCGCCCCGAGGTGATTATTTCCGAACCCGCAGTCACGGTGGAAACGCTGAAGCAGCAATACAGTCTGCGCGGATCCTTTACGACGACGTACCGGTTTCGCGGGACGAGCAGCATGGACGAAACCTCCGTCCTCAACTGCGAAAGCCGCGACGCCAATATCTCCAAAGCCGTCAATATCATGCGCGTGATCGAGCTGAATCCCGGTCAGTCATTCAGCTACAACAAAGCCACCGGCAGCCGAACCGAAAAGAACGGTTGGGCGCTCGCAAACGCAATCTATCAGGGTTCGCACCGGCCGGAGCCGGGCGGCGGCGTCTGTCAGCTTTCGACAACGATGTACAATGCGCTTTTGCTTGCGAACGTGAAGATCACGGCGCGCCGCGCGCATTCGATGCAGGTCGATTATGTTCCGGACGGCTGGGACGCGACCGTGGACGACGGTCATATCGATTTCAAGTTTCAGAACGATACCGGAAGCAAGCTGTTTGTCTTCTGTTATATCACGAAAAATTCCGACAGCAGCCGCAAAAAGGACATTCACGTCGAGGTCTACGGCAAAGCGTTCCCCGAAGGAACGGAATACCGCAAGCGCACGGAGCTTGTCGAAATCCTTCCGATTACGGAGGAGCTGATTAAGGACAAAACCATGTATGTCGGAGACAAGCAGATCGTTGAACGGGAAGGCAAGGAAGGCAAGATTGTCAATACGTTTATCGACCGCTATGTGAACGGGGTTCTGGATAAAACCGTTTATTCGACGACGACGACTTACGAGATGATCACCAAGCAGATCCGGGTCGGAACGAAGGCAGATCCGACAGCACCTCCCACCACTTCGCCGAAAACGACCGCTGAACCTTCCTCGGGAACAAACGAGGTGTGGCAATAAGCGGGATACGGGCTGATAAGTTACGGAGCAGTCGATATGGCTGCTCCGTTTTCTATGTTCCTATCTCTGCATCGTTCGAAAGAATGTACCCTGAAACCGCTTACAGAGAAATTGATTGTTATGGATGGGGGCAAGGGTGACGGCAGGATCGTTGTCCGCATAGAAAACGTGGAAAACATCTGTGGATTCCACACAACCGCCCAGATATCCGTCGGCAGGACGAATGCGGCAAACAGCGTCGTCACACAACCCATATCTGCTGATATAACCGTACAAGCAGACGATTCCGTCCGGTTCCATAACCGCTTGCCGAACATTCGCGACGCAGTAATAATCTGTTTCCGGCATCGGAACCTGTCCTGGCAACAGTTCCTCCCATGATTCATCTATATGTCGTCGGTCCGGCACCAGGCACGGACGTCCGACCGTGCTTTGAAAGAACGCTTCAAGCTCTTCCTGCATGATAACAGTAATTTGGTCCTGCGTCGTTTCTTCTCCCTTCAGATAGGGCGGAAGAGCGTCTCCGTAGTTCAGATAGAGTGCATCCAGAATTCTTCTTTGACAGATGGATTCCCATTCGTTCGGATCAGAGAACCTGTCCTTTTCCACGTAGATATACTCATACTCATAACCAACC
>CACXMS010000040.1 GCA_902768795.1 uncultured Eubacteriales bacterium | reverse complement strand
GTCCATGTTGTCCGCCGTAAAGTCATACGCCACGCGGAAGGTATTATCGGCGTTGATATACACATGGCAGCCGAGCCAGAAATCCGCAAGGTCATAAAGCTCCATGCCTGCTTCGGGCGAAACTGCATCGGATGGTTCGGGCGTTTGCGCTTCGGTCGTTTTGCCGCTCTCGGAGGGCGCTTCGGTCGGCGCAGCCGTTTCGGTCGGTTCGGCGGTGCCGGTCTTCTTGACCATTGTCGGTTTGATGAAACAGAACCAGACCAGCAGTGCAGACAGTGCAAAGATCACGATGACCGCGATGACGCCGAGCCAGCCGCGCTTTTTGCCGTTCTTCGAAAGCATGCGCAGGACGATCAGCACGATCGCCGAAAGGATGATCGCATTGAACAGCGCAACCAGCGCGTACCAATACGGCGAGTCGTCGGCCTCCACCTGCACGGCGGCGGAGTTCGCCTGCGTATATAGGATGTTGTGGCAAGCCGCGCGCATCGCGTTACGGGCCGTGTTGTTGTTCGTTTCAATGCTCGCACCCATCAGGCACAGCATCATATCGTTGCCGGCGCGTACCGCAAGGTTCGGATCCATCCAGCTCGTATTCGCCATTGCGGAGTCGGTGACGACCATGCCGACAAAGCCCCATTCGCCGCGCAGCACGTCAGTAATCAGCGCCTTACTTGCGCCCGCCCATGTCGTGCCGAGGTAGCTGTAGCTCGACATGATCGCAGTCGTTTTTCCCTCCTTGACGGTCAGCTCAAAGGGCTTTAAATACAGCTCGCGCATCGCCTGCTCGTTTGCCCAGACGGACAGACTCAGGCGGTTGCTCTCCTGATCGTTCAAAGCAAAGTGCTTGGCATACATGTAGACGCCTTGGCTTGCGGCGCCCTTGACCTGTGCCGCACCGAGCTTGCCCGAAAGCAGCCCATCCTCGGAATAGTATTCAAAGTTTCTGCCCGAAAAAGGCGTTCTGTGGATGTTCATGCCCGGCGCATAGAGCCCGACGACGCCGTTGGCCGCTGCCTCCTGCGCGAAGATTTTGCCGAATTCCTCGACCAGCGGTGCATTCCATGTGGAGCCGATCACGACCTCGCTCGGGAACGAAACGCCGCGCAAGCTGCTTACCAGCGAGTTGATGCCCGCAGGGCCGTCGAGATCGGAGGTTGCGGGTTTGCCGACGCTCGCGATGGCGGGCGTCGACCAGCCGCCGTTCAGAATCATCGTCGCCATGTCCTCATCGGACAGCTGCTGAAGCAAAAGCTCCCATTTCGGATCGTCCCAATCGAGCCCTGCCATGTCCTCGAGTACAAGCCCGTTGTCGGCATAAACGATATCGGGATCGGATGCGTTCACTTCATAGGGGTCCTTCTCGGAAAACGCCTTGACCACCGCATCGGAGGCGGTCTTGCCGTCCACGCGCTCTTTCGGCGTTGTGCCCGCCCAATCGGAACGGGAAACATAGACCGTGATCTGTCCGTTCTGCACATCGGCGAAATGACAGACCGCCGCGGTCTTATCGGTCGAACGCGGGTTGCCCTCGCCGTAGACGACCGTTTCAGCGACCGTATAGGTACGGCTGTCGATCACGTCATGCGCGTTGTTCATCAATTTGATTTCATAATCGCCCGCATCCAATACATAGCAGCCTGCGCCGAACGCGTCGAACGACGCCATATCCTCCGGCGAGAATGCGATCGTCACGGTTTCGGATTCGTTCGGCTGCAGAAGGCCGGTCTTGGCAAAACCGATCAGCACGACATGTGCCTTTTCGATGCCGCCCTTCGTATACGGCGCGGTATAATAGACCTGTACGACGTCCTTGCCCGCGACGCTGCCGGTGTTGGTGACCTTCACCTGCATGGCAACCGTGCTGCCGCTGCCGACAAAGGATTCGATGCTCTGTGTAAACGTCGTATAGGAAAGCCCGTAGCCGAACGGATACTGCACGGTCTTCGCATACTCGATGAAGCCGTCCGCAGCCGCGGTTTCATAATAGCGGTAGCCGACATAGATGCCCTCGGCGTACTCGACATAGTTGCGGTTGAGGTTGCCGTAGGTAAAGCTGCCCGCATTCCAATAGGCCGGGGAGGTCGTGAGATCGTAGGCATAGGTATCGACCAAGCGTCCCGAGGGGTTGACTTCGCCGGAAAGCACTGCGCCTACCGCATTGCAGCCGACCGCGCCGGGGCTGCCGATCCAAAGCACCGCGTCGACGCCATTCTCGACAAAGCCGAGCTCCATCGCGTTCGAGGAATTGATCAGAACGACCGTCTTTGTAAAGCCCTGCGCCTTGACAAGAGCGATCAGGTCTTCTTCATCCTGCGTCAGCTCGAGATAGTGCCGCCCGTCGTCCGTTTCGGAATAGCCCGCCGCATACATGTCCTGCGGCAGGTCGCCGCCCTCGCCGCCGATGCGCGACAAAACGACGATTGCAATGTCGGAAAAAGCCTTCGCCTGCGCAAGCACCGCATCGCTGTAAGCGGAGGCAGGCACTTCGGTCGGCGTGAAATTCGAGCCGGTATAGCCGCCCTGTTTGGGACGGGAAACGCCGGAATTCTTATAGAAATTCACCAGATCGGGATTGACCGTGAAGCCGGCATTCTCAAGGCCCTTGACGACATCCACATTCGCGGAGGTGTCGCCGGAGCCGCTGCCCGTGCCGCCGTAGATCGGATCGATTGAGGCATAGCCGAACAGGTTGACCTTCGCACCCGATGCAAGCGGCAAAGCGCCGTTTTCGTTGCGCAAAAGAACGATGCCCTCTTTCTCCAGCTCCTCTGCCATTCTGAGACTCTGCTCGGTCGCGTCCGCGACAGACAGAATTTCTGCGCTGCCCTCGGCCTTGCTGCCGGTCAGCATGGGATTCAGGTTGACGCCCATCCACGACGTAATCATGGATTTGAGCGACGCGCAGGCGATATTGACCGCAAGCGCAACGACAAGCAGAATTGCGATTGCAACGATGCTCCCCGTTTTCCGACTGTTCTTTTTCATGGTTGTCCTCCTCCGTTTTTGTTTTTTGAAAGACTCGTTTCCCTATGTCTGCAGAATAACAAAACAGCGAAAGAAAGTATTGCATTTTTGTAAGGGTTTTCGTAAAATAGTAATGGGATGGAGGCTGTAGATATGAGCAATGTCGATTATGCGTATTTAGGAAAGTGCGTTGCGTCGCTTTCGGGGATTCCCGTTCGTATTTATGAAGGAGAAACGGAGCTTTTCCGCTTTTTCCCGGTCAATTTGCCGAAGGATCCGATGACGCTCTATCGAGCGAATATCATGAAGATTTCCGAGCATATCGGCTTTTTTGCGACGCCGTTGTTTCATTATTACGGCGTACTAAACGCGGGAAAGCGGAAGCTGGTGGTCGGGCCGACTTCACAGATTATGGCGGACGATCAAAGGCTCAAAGAGCTTGCCTTCCGTCTGGATGTGCCGAAGGAAGAGGTCGGCGCGTTTTTGAACGGAATGAACGCGATCGTGCGCATGCCCGTGGAGACGCTTTTGGAAATGCTCTGCACGCTCAATCACTTTCTGAACGGCGGCGAAACGCTGCAGCTCTCCGATCTTGCAATTCATGAAACGGAGCAGGCGCTGCTGAAAACCGGTGCGGAGCAGCAGCGTACGAAGCGCGTTTATGCCGAAGAAGCCTCCGCGCGGCAGGCGCACAACACGCTCGCCGTCGAAAACGTGCTGATGGAGATTGTGCGTCAAGGCGATACCGCTGCATTGAAGGGCTGGCTCAGTCAGGCGCCGGCGATTCAGGGCGGGATGATCGCCAAGGATCAGCTGCGGCAGCTTCGAAATACGTTCATCGTTACCGCGACGCTCGCGTCGCGCGCGGCGATCCGCGGCGGCATGCGCGAGGACGACGCCTTCACGCTGTCCGACGCCTATATCCAGCGGGTTGAGCTGATGACAAGCCACGAAAAGATCCTGAACCTGCAGTTCCATATGCTTCTCGAATACACCGAGCAGGTCGAACATCTGCACCGCGGAAAGCACCTGACCAAGCTGAGTTTAGACGTTGCGAACTACGTCCGGCATCATCTGTCCGAACCCGTCAGCGTCGACGCCATGGCGGAGGCGTTTTTCCTCAGCCGGCCCTATCTTTCTTCAAAATTCAAGCAGGAGACGGGTCAAACGCTGACAGACTATATTCTGAACGAAAAAACGGAGGAAGCAAAACGCCTCCTCCGTTATTCCGATAAATCCGCCGCCGCAATAGCCGCCTATCTCGGTTTTTCCTCGCACGGTCATTTTTGCAAGGTTTTCAAAAAATATACCGGCCTTACGCCAAACGAATTTCGTGACAGCAACCGTTAGCGTCAACAGTTGCAGCACAGATACGGAGACGGAGCAGTCGATCGACTGCTCCGTCTGCTGCATACAAAACCTGTTACGCATATCGCTGAAATCAAGCGAGTATGAAATGATAAATCGAAGCGATTATTTCAAAGCATCCTTCAGGGCTTTGCCGGCCTTAAAAACGGGCGCCTTGGACGCGGCGATGCTGATCTCTTCGCCAGTCGCCGGATTGTGGCCCTTACGCGCGGCGCGCTCTTTTGCTTCGAAAGTGCCGAAGCCGACAAGGGAAACCTTTTCGGAAGCTTTCAACGCTTCTTCGATGGTGGACAGCGCTGCGCTGACGGCCTTTTCGGCATCCTTGCGAGAAAGATTGCTCTTTTCGGCAACTGCAATGATCAATTCGGTTTTATTCATTTTTGATTCCTCCATATGTAATAATAATCAAACTGTGTGTTCGTTCAGCCATAGCTTTGCAAAACGAGCCTTGTCCATTGTAGCAACAAGAACGCGGTTCGTCAAGTGCATTTTCATGATTTTACAAGATTGTGCCGCCTGTCTCAGAATATTTCACTTTACTCCAATACCGATCCTGTTCCTCCAGCGTCATTTCGGACAGGTTCAATCCGTCTTCCGAAACCAGCCGTTCCATTTCCGCAAATCTTCGAATGAATTTATCGCTTGCGTCATGAAGCGCTTGCTCCGCATCCAAGCCGAGCAAGCGGATCACATTCACAACGGCAAACAGCAGATCGCCCGCTTCTTCGGAAATATTGCGTCCGGTTCGCATGGCCCTGGCAAGCTCCTCCGTTTCCTCCGGAATCTTTGAAAAAGCTTCTTCGGCAGTTTGCCAATCGAAGCCAACCTTCCGTGCTTTTTTCTGAATCTTCTCGGATCGCATCAACGCCGGAAACCGTTTCGGAACCGAGCACATGGCTTCCGCCTGCGTCGTCTGCCGTCGCTGTGCGGCCTTTAACGCATCCCAGTTTTTCAAAACCTCTCCGGATGTTTTAGCGGTCACATTGCCGAACACATGCGGATGACGGTATATCAGTTTCTTGACAAGCATATCCGAGACATCGTCTTCATCGAATCTACCCTGCTCCTTTGCGATCGTCGCGTGAAAAACGACCTGCATCAGAACATCGCCGAGTTCCTCGATCAAATGATCGTCGTCGCCCTCGTCGATCGCGTCGCACAGTTCGTAACATTCCTCGATCAGATCGCCTTTGATGCTCTCATGCGTCTGCTCGCGGTCCCACGGACAGCCGTCCGGAGCGCGTAAGCGATCGAGAATCGCGCAGAGATCGTTGTACTGATACCGACTCCGTTCAAAAAACGGAACAGGCGGAACAAGAAGAACGGTTCCGGCGAAGAAATCGCTGCGGCGATCCAGTTCAAACAGCGGGATCCGATGGATCCGATACGAACCGTCCGGCTGCATAGCAGCCAACGAAACCGGCTGTTCATCGGAATAAAACCGCTGCAAAAACAGCTTGACCTCTCCCGCTGCAAGCGGCGTATCGATCTCCTGAATACACAAATTTTCCCCAAGGTTCGGCTTGTCCGGCAAACCGTTGGCCGTGCAGATCCGCGCAGACTGCAGCATCGGAAAGGCCGCCTTTGCATAAGGTACGCCCGGCAGTACGGAAAGTTCCGCCCCCTGCGCCTCGCAAGCGCTTCGGATCGCGTCAAGCTGTGCAAAACATCCGTCGCCCGGAACGGCATACACGCAATCCGTTCCCTCGTTTAAGCGCTGTGCAATCGCCTTGTTCAAAGCATCGAAGTCCTCAGCCGTTTCATAAAGATCATCCATCGTGCGATAAGAAAGGCCCGCTTCCTTTACCGGATTCGCGGACGGATGACGATCGGTCTGTAAAAACAGGCATTTCGCGTTTTGAATTGTTTCCCAGGCCGCCTGCGTAAGCGTCTGCGGAGTGGAAAGCGGCGCAACGGTCACATGGAAAGGCATAAAAAACCTCCTTAATTTCGGAAGAATCGAACAAGTTTCCGCCCGCCGGGAACAAGCGCAAGCTCTTCGCGCGTGAAAACCTTTAGAGCAAGGATCAGCACAAGATATACGACGATCGAGACAAGGATCGCCGTTACGCAGGCGATTGCGCTGAACAGATAGCGGTTCAGATCAAAAAGATATCCGAACGCACGATACGTCACATAGGCAAAGCCGCCCATGATCGCAGAGGCGAAAATCGGCTTGATAAATACATTGAAGGCAGAAAGCTTTGCTTTGGTCACGACGACCAGCGCAATCGTGTCCAGCAGCGCGGCAATCCCGTAACAGGACAGGTTGCTGAAAACAGCGCCGTAAATATTGACGGACGGTATGCTGACGCAGACGAGATTGACGACGATTTTTGTCAATCCGCCGATCAGGAGAAAATAGACCGGGAGTCTGTGTTTTCCGACGCCCTGCAGCGCGCCCGTTGCCGTCTGGGAAAGCGAGATGAATACAACGGTAAAAGCCGCAATCCGCATCAGTCCTTCCGCCACATCCAGCGAATGCGGAAGAATCGAACCGTACAGCAGGAAAATCGCCGGACGGGCGAGCACGGAAAGACCGACCGCGCAGGGCAGTCCGATCGTCATCGCAAGCTTGACGCTCATCGCGGACAGATGCCGGACCCCCTTTTCATTCGTATGTGCCATTGCGGTTGCAATCGCCGGAACGACCGCCATCGAAAGCGACGTCGAAAGCCCTGCCGGCAGATTGATGATGGACCGCACATAGGTGCACAGAATGACATAAAGCCGATTCGCTTCCCCGTCGGGTATGCCGGCGCGCACAAGAAGCCGCGTAATCATTGCGGAATCAACGACGTTCGCGATCGGCAGGATTGATGCGCCGAGCGTAATCGGAACGGCGATTGCAAGCAGATCCCGCAGGATGTGACGCTCCGAAAGAGCAGGATCGTATCGGAAGTCAACCGGCAAAAGGCGCTTGCGCTCCGTCCGATAAATCGGGTAGATGACCGCAACGGCAAGCGCTTCCGAAATCGTTACGCCGAGCAGAATCCCGACGCTGCCCATTGCCGCGCCCATCTCCGAATGGGCATATTCTTTATGCAGCACAAACGCGAGCGAAAGACCGAACAGCATTTTGAAAACCTGTCAAAGCTTCTTGAAAACACGGGGCTCAAAGTCGAGCTGCTTACGGGCTCGCTTAAAGAGAGCGAGAAAAAGCGCGTAAGGGCAGCCCTTGCCGATGGAGAGATCGACCTCGTTATCGGCACCCACGCCCTTATCACCGAAAAAACCGAGTTCCACAGCCTCGGACTTGCCGTTACCGACGAGCAGCACCGATTCGGCGTGGCTCAGCGCGCGGCGCTTCTCAACAAGGGCGAGAATCCGCACCTGATGGTTATGAGCGCAACG
>CACXMS010000039.1 GCA_902768795.1 uncultured Eubacteriales bacterium | reverse complement strand
CTATCCAATGCTGTCAGCTCCGAGCAGCGCGGCATCCGCCCTGTGGTGATCGTTTCGAACGCATTTATCAATCAATACAGTCCAACTGTGACTGTGGCTGCGATCTCTTCCAAACAGAAGCGTTTGGAGCTTCCGACGCATGTTCCGGTCAAACAGGACACAGGTTTGCGTTATGAGTCTATTGTAATGTTGGAGCAGCTCCGCACGATCTCAAAATCAAGATTTTACCCACACAAGATCGGCAAAGTCGATGCTGTCACACTGCATCTGATTGACCAAGCGCTGTTAGTCAGCATGGGAATCGGTCTGTTCGGCAACATCGATATCCGTGTTCTTTGCTCGCGGTGTCTGAAGGATTATCTTTCCACGGATGCCTTTTGGATTCAGCGCAGCGATCCATTCGATCCGATCACCTATCCCTGCTGCATCTGCGGCAATCCGCATGGCAGATCTTACAGTCTGCTTCGCAAGGTTGAGCATTGACCGCATTCCGGTTCTCCGTGCTAAAAAACATCGGCGATTCATATGGATTACTGTCAATTCATAGGAAAGGAATGCGCGCATGAAGCAAGAAACAGAAATCATGAACCAACCTTGCAGTATATTCAAAAGCCCGGATAGTAATGGAATCAAAGAAGGTTTCAACGACGCAATCGTACGCTATATCAACCAGATGGAGAAAGCCAATGCCGCAAGCAGTCATCCGATTCGCACATTTTGATTCTCCGCTGACTTGTGCTACGATGCTCAATGCGAGGTTGTCCTATCTTCGAAGGAGGCACCAATGAAAACCGCAATCTATTGTCGCCTATCCGAAGAAGATAGAAACAAACAATTTGAGACCGACGACAGCAACAGTATTCAAAATCAAAAGCTGATGCTGTCGCAATACGCACAGGAACAGGGGTGGGATGTTTACAGAATCTACAGTGATGACGATTACACCGGATCGGACCGGCGACGTCCGGCATTCCAACAGCTTTTGAAAGACGCCGAGGCAAAAAAGTTTGACATCGTTCTCTGCAAGACGCAATCACGCTTTACCAGAGAACTGGAACTGGTTGAAAAGTACATCCACGGGCTCTTCCCTATGTGGGGCATCCGATTTGTCAGCATCGTAGACAACGCGGACACCGCAAACAAGGGAAACAAGAAATCCCGACAGATCAACGGGCTTGTCAACGAATGGTATCTGGAGGATATGTCGGATAACATTCGCAGCGTTCTTACCAATCGCCGCGTAAACGGATATCACATCGGGGCATTTGCGCTCTACGGTTATCGGAAGGATCCCGATCAAAAAGGTCATCTGTTGATCGATGAAGAAGCTGCTGCAGTCGTGCGGGAGGTATTCTCTCTGTTTGCGCAGGGCTATGGAAAAACAGCGATTGCCCGCATGCTGAACGATCGCGGTATCCCGAATCCAACCGAGTATAAACGCCAGAAAGGACTTCGCTACAAGGGACCGAAAAGCAAAAATAGTACCTTCTGGAAGTACTTTGCAATCGCCGATATGCTGACAAATGAAATCTACATCGGAAACATGGTGCAGGGCAAATATGGCAGCATCTCCTACAAAACGAAACAAAACAAACCAAGACCAAGGGATCAATGGTATGTGGTGGAAAGCACGCACGAGCCGATCATCGACCGTGAACTGTGGGATACCGTGCAGTTGATGCTGAAAGCAAAGGCAAAGCCATTCTCCGGCGGTCAGATCGGACTGTTCGCAAAGAAGGCACGATGCGCATATTGCGGTTATATTCTACGATCTCATAAGTGTCACGGAATGTATTATTTGGAGTGTCCGAACCATCATGTGGCGCAGGATTCCTGTCCCGGAACCTTTGTCTCGGTCAAGAAAGTGGAGCAAGCCGTATTGGATGAACTGCATCGCCTATCTGACACCTATCTTGACAAAGATGAATTGCTGCAGAAGGTGGAGTTTCAACAGGATCTGAAGCGGCAAAGAGAACGCCTGCAAGCCGATCTCGAAGCATATCAAAAGCGTGTCGAGGAATACAGTAAGGGTTTGCGCAGTCTCTATATGGATAAGGTGCGCGGATATCTTTCCGATCCGGATTTCGCGGAATTGGCAAAGGGACTTTCGGACGATCGCAGTCGTGCTGAAAAGCAGATTCAGGAGCTGACAAAGCGGCTTGATTTACTGGATCAGCAAGCGATCGAGGGAGATCATCGAAAAGAACTGATCGACCGCTATACCGCGTTTGAGAGTCTCAACCGCCCGATAGTTGAAACGCTGATTGACTATGTTCGCGTCGGCAGGCGCGTTCCCAAAACATCCGATCAATTGATCGAAATTCACTGGAATTTCTAAAAATGTGCACGAAAAGCCCCAAAATGTAGCGCATTGCAAGGTGCAGCCGAGCAGAAAGCGCGGGCGACGTATGAGCATCTGATGAACATGACCGACAACGCGCAGATCATCGAACCGCTGTACTTTTTGCGGGAGCGCGAAATCGTGCATTACCAGCGCTTCGGCGAGTGTCTCGAGATCGTGCGCGGCATCGTCGACGGCAGACCGACGTCCTGCTGCCGCTGCCGGAATCGGTAAAACCCCTTTACGGCAGATTCAGGGACGAAAAAAGGAACCGTTCAGAAGCTCGAAGGAGAGACGTAACGGTTCCTTTGTCTGTTCCTGTGCCCGGCCGGAGCATGTTCTGCCGCAAAGCGGCCGGCGTCTTTTCCGCTTTTCATACGCTTTCTGATCGAGGATCCCCGCGAACGGTTCGGAACGGAAGCGACCGGAACAGGCGTTGAAACCGTTCCTCCGGTTTACGACCTTTAGCGGCGTGGAACCTTACAGAAAAAGCCGGGTTCAGTTTTTCCCGGCAAGCGTTACGCATAGTCCACGGCAAGCGAAGCATGCTCGCCCCACGACTCCGTGCCGGTCAGGATCTGATCCGCGGGGACCGTCAGCAGCACAAGCTTTCCGTCCTTCTTCGGAACGACGACCGTTTCGGGCAGCTCGAAGCTCGCGTTACAGACGATTCCGCCGTCGCTCATGATCCGGACCATAGCGGTACGGATGATGTGATCCGTATCTGTGCCGTTGGAAATCCAAAGCGCAACCGTGACGTCGCCGGGTTCGGTCTGGTACGCATAGAGCGTGCTCGTCACCGTCGAATTCTGCGGCGCCGACCGTTTCGGCATCGTGATATCGCCGTAAGAAATCGTGTTGCCGCCGCGCACCTTGATCAGAAGGTACTGCGCGTAGCTCTCCCCGAGCGTCTCCTCCGCCCTCTGCATATAGGCGATCTCCACGAGGTGCGTGAGCCGCGCGTCCGCAAACGTGTAATAGAAATGTCCGTCCGCATAGTATGTCACCATCGGAATGGTTTCGGAATACCCGCTGCGATTCCTCACTTCATATTTGACGAAGCAGTATCCCTCGTACGGAAGAAGACTCGCAAGCATCGGATCGGAATACGGGCAGTATCGCTCTGAAAGCTTTCCGTCGTAATATTCGCGGATCGTTTCCTCCGAAACCCGATAAAACAGCTTGCAGTATTCTTCGTAGCTCTGCATCTGCGGATGCGTCAGCCGGTTGAGTAAGTCGACCGCGCTTTCCGCTGTTTCCATCGTCATCCGGACATTCTGCTCCCCGTTCGTTTCCGCCGCAACAGGGTACGCCTCCATAAAGTCCAGCGTATGCAGCGGGCTCGACTGCATCTGCTCCAGTTGGTACTGCAAATTGTCTATTTGTACATACAGTTCGGTGTTCTCCGCGCTCAGTTCCCACACGCGATATATGGGAAAGCCCACTGCCGCAAGAAGGATAAACACCGCGATGAGCGTTAAGCATCCGGCGCCCCGTCTGGATTCCTCTTTCTGCTTCGTTTGCTGCGCCTGCTCTTCTGCCTGCGGCATTGGCTGCATTTCCATGTTTCTGTCTCCCTTCTGTTTGCCGACTTTTCGTGCCGGCTTCTCCTGTCTTACGTTCTATAGGACAAGTCCGTTTGTCCGTCGGTTTTATCGTTTCGAAAAAAAGTGTTTTTTGCATAAAAAAACAGGAACGGATCGCGTTCCTGCTTGGGGCCTCTGACGCCCGCCTGTTCTTTGAAGGGTTACCGCTTTCGCCAGCGGCAGAACGTGCGCTCCTGCGTTTCGGTCGGATCGCCCGTGCCGGAATACACGTCCGATTCATGAATGGCATCCTGGATGTCATACCACTTTGTCCAATTTGTATAAAGGGTGTACTTTGCCGCGCGGTAATAAGAACGCTGCCAGAATTCCCATTTTCCCGTTTCTTCATTCCATTCGGATCGGTAGTAAACTCCGTCACTGTATGTAATGATATCCGTATTAGCGTCCGGAGAGGAATACTCGCCGATATATGTCCACGTATCCTCCTGTATCAGAACATCTGTGTTGTGCGAAACGCTGACAAAGCCCTCATTCCGATAGAACATGACCTCTCCGTTCGCCCGTCCGTCCGCGTCGGCTCTGAACTCGCTCTGATTATAATATGAACTGACGCCCACCAAAATGGTAATCCCTTTGTATTTCCTCAGTCGGTGTTCCTTCCGTGTCTGCACCTCCAGCGCGTCTTGCGGCGGCTGTTTTTCGCTCCACTCCGTCCACTGCGGGCCCGAAAGATACGTTTGCTCCGTGAGCGTTTCGCCGGTATCCGGATTCCAGACGCGGTAAACCTCCCATTCATGCGCGGTTACGCCGTCCCTGGGCAGTCCGTCGCCAAGGTACAGATAGAACACCGTTCCGTCCGCAAGGCGCACGCCGTAGCAGGGAAGCTCCGACTCCGGTACATCTCCTTTCCAGGCGTCCGTTTCGCGGTACGCGCGGTATGCCGCGAGACTGTGGATTTTCCAAATCTCCGCAATGGGGCTTTCGGTCACGAATCCAAGCCCGTTTTCTCCGGCAAGCGCGGTGGTCAGGCAGTTCAGCAGATAAGCCGTCTCGGTTTCGTCCAGCCCGGTCAACCGCTGAAACGTCATTTCCGGCGGCTCCGGCGTCGGTTCGGGCGTCGGAGCGGGCGTGGGCGTCGGAGCAGGCGTCGGAACTGCGGTCGGCTTCGGCGAGGGGGTAAAGGTCGGCGCTTCCGTCGGCGTTTCGGTCTGCACGGACACGACCGCGGCGGGCTGCGAACCGATTGCTTTCTGCACAAGCTTTGCCGCGCCAAGCCCCGCGCCGCCGAGCATGGCCGCCGCGACCACGCCCGCTGCGATCTTGCCCGCCGTAGTTGTCAAAAACGCCGCAAGCCCGCCTGACGCTGCCGTTGCACTCGCGGAGGCCGCGGTCGCTGTTCCTCCGGCTGCCGCTGCGCCCGCTGCCGCGGTTGCGGCGGTTGCCGCTGCGGTGACGTTTGCCAGAACGATCGGCGCGGTCGTTGCCGCCGCCGTTTTGCCGAGGAAGTAGCCGAGGAACGGGATCGGCGACAGGCCGTACAGTTTGACGCCCTTCTTTTCGTAGTCCCTGACGCCCTCTTTGATCGCTTTGCGCGCATAGTTCAGCCGGCTTTTGACCGTACCTTCGGAAACGGACAGCGTTTCGGCGATCTCGCGCGTTTTCAGTTCGTCATAATAGAACAGCATGACGCACATGCGCTGTTCGTCGGGCAGTTTGTTCACCAGATCGACGACCATCCGGCGCGTTTCCTCGTTGTCGAACGCCTTTTCCGGCACGCGCTGCTCATCGGTATCCTCGAACGCGGCGAACGGATCCTTGTCGTCCTCGGCCGCCGGCATCAAAAACTCCCTGTTGACCTTGCAAAGGCGGTTCTTGCAATGGTTCGCGGTAATGCGCCGCACCCATCCGATATACGCTTTCGGGTCGGAAACCGTGCCGATTTTCCGATAGACCGTGATCAGAATATCCTGCGTCGCGTCCTGCGCGGCCTGTTCGTCGTGCAGCATGGTCCTGCAGTTGTAATAGACCGAATCCTGCACGTCGGCAAGGATGCGCTCCATGGCTTCCGCGTCGCCCTTCTGCGCCAGAACGACGTCCGCCGCGATCAAATCATATCCCCGTTTTTCGTTCATCTTTTTACTCCGTAATCGAATATCCGATATTCAGTATAGCGCAATCTGCGCTTTGTTTCAACACTTTCCGCGCTGCGGACGGCGCGCCCGCCGCCGGACCGCGAGTACGTCGTCACTTTGCGCCCGTAAGGAAAACCAGATCCTCCATGACGCCTTTGGACGGCAGACCGCGGGGATCCAGATGGTACAGGTTTTCGACCTGGAACGAAATCGGCGTTCCGGCGTCGGCCGGCAGAGAGAACAGAATGGTTCGCTGCGTATACGCCTTGACGGGATTGAACTGCGATTCGTTGATTTCACTGCGATACTTGCCCTGATCGGTAATGATCAGCACGTACACCGAATCGCGCACCCATCCGAAATTCACATCACGGTCGGACCGGTTGTCAATCGTCAGGTGATACGCCGTATTGCTCGCCTGTTCGATCGTCAGGTATACGTCTTCCGAAACGATCGTCTGCGACCATGCGCCGGTCGGCTCTGTCTCCGATGGCTTTTCCGCCGCTTCTTCCGTCTTTGCCGATGCCGGAGCGGAAGAAGCCGGAGCCACGGCAACGGCCGCTTTTTCCGATGCCGCAGCAGAAGAGGATGGGACCGCGGTAACGACCGCCGCCTTTTTCTCTGTCTCGGCCGCGCTTGCAAAAAGACCGTTCAACGGCAAACGCAGCGCCACCAGACAAGCCAGCGAAAGAATCAGCGCAAAAATGCCCAAGCCGCGCCTGATGTTTTTACCAAACAGAGAGAAGAGCGCGAGCACGGCGGTCACTATGCAGAAGAAGGTTGCCGCGGATGAGAATATTCCGGCGTACTCCTGCTGGAACTTCCCGAAAAACCCGCTCTGTCCGAGCAGAAAAACGACAAAGGTCGTCCATGCGCTGAGCAGAGAAAGGACAAAGGAAAAGATGACTAAGAATGTGCTGCGCTTCGGCGGCCTTGCCGGCGTTTGGTCTTTCGTCTGCGGGGCGGCCATTTGTTCGCTGTCCGCAAGCCGGGTTCCGCAAGCGGGACAAAAGGCCGCTTCGATTTCGATTTCATGGTTGCAATTCGGGCATTTCATCATACTGTACTTCCTTTCTGTTAAGCCATATACTTTTTGCTTTTGGATGGATTCGGATGGTATCGGCAGTCGTTTGCCGGTTCGGATTATCACTCCGTGCGGCGCGCAGGCGCGTCGGCTTCCGTTGAACGTTCGGCACAGGCGCCGAAGACCTTTTTTCGGAGAGCCGCTTTTTTGTTTTCCGAAAGGGCTTGCTGCTTTTCATCCCAAAGAAGACATTTTCGGATCCATTGATAAAACGTCATCTCCGTTCTCCTTTCCTCTTTCTGCTTTATAGGACAGGCGGAATCCTCGTTTGGTTTTACGGTTTTCGCATTTTCCGAAAAAAATCCGAAGCGCGCGGATGATCCGCCGAACAGGGTTCGCTTGCCGTCGGATTGGAAGGAAACGAGACGTATTCTTCATCAAAGAATACAGTATGGGTTCTTGTTTGGGCGACAGCTTTCGGGAGACGATGGGACGGATCCAATCGACCGGGCCCGATCCGGCGGTCATGGGCGACGACTTTGCGGACGACGATTCCGACACTGCGGATAGGCAGGCCGCATGCCTGGCGTCCGGATCGCTTCAAACGACGTACGGCG
Source organism: uncultured Eubacteriales bacterium (assembly GCA_902768795.1). GTDB lineage: Bacteria > Bacillota > Clostridia > Christensenellales > CAG-138 > UBA3792. The sequence goes on along the minus strand of CACXMS010000039.1, from coordinate 355 downwards.
TGAATTTCGTCTATGGCAGCCATGACAATGGATCCTTTCGGCAGCGCGCTCCGGATGGCTTCGATGATGTCCGCCGGCCACTTGTCAAAGGAGATCGCATTTGCCCTGACGCCGGGCTTGTAGAAAATACCGGTGGGCAGGCGCAGAATCGTATGTGGATCCGTCGTTTCTGACAGCTTCTTGCGCACGGTTTCGCCCGCACCGCCTTCGAACAGCACATTATCGGGCACAGCAAACCCAATGTGGCAATATTTCGCTTTTTCGGTTTGTTATAAAACAATTTGAGATTTTGAAGGAATTCGCTTTCTGTCCGGTTTATGGGACAGCATCTATGGGAAAATAAGGGCGAAGGCAC
>CACXMS010000038.1 GCA_902768795.1 uncultured Eubacteriales bacterium | reverse complement strand
ATAGTCCACTGACAGTTGCTTCAACTACGGATAGCTCTTTATCATTTAGTTTGTCGAGTTCTGCGTCTAAGCGTCTGCGGACGGAACTTTTCTTGACTTCATTATTAGGGAATATGTATTCGTCAACCGAGACTCCAAATATTGTTACAAGCTGAATGAATAGCTCCAGACTTGGCTTTTGCCCTTCATTTTAAATCGCTTGCAGATGCCTTGGATCATAGTCAACAATACGGGAAAGCTCATCTCTTGTCATTCCTCTTGCTGTTCTTGCTTTCTTTATTGCTTGTCCTATCGGCATAAAATCGAAGTCAAAGTCATTGTTTCTTGCGTCCATAAACTCACCACCTTGTATCTATATAATGCTTCTATTATATTTTACAGAAATGATAGTTCTTGTTGAACGGTTTGAAATCTCTTGTATTAGGATATTAAATCTCTATTTACAAGATATAAAAGTTCATATTTGCATAGTTGATACCATTTATTCAAATGAATATAATATATACAGTACATTTTAGGAGCCAAAAATCCCTGTTGACCTTTCCCTTACGGCAAAGTTTATACTATATAATGACAAGGAGGATTACTATTATGTTATCAATCGGAGAATTTTCAAATATATGCAAGGTATCAACAAAGACGCTTCGTTATTACGCTGAGATAGGCTTACTTGAACCAAGTGAGGTTAATCCCGAAAATGGTTATCGCTACTATGCTATCGAACAGCTTGAAAAAATGTTGTTAATCAATCGGTTAAAAGCGTATTCGTTTTCGTTAGAAGAAATTAAAGCAATTTTGCAGTCGGAAGAAATACAAGACGATAATTTATATCTTGCTTTTATTCACAAGAAAAAGGAAATCGAAAAACAAGTACATAATTACAGCCAAATTTTAACACAATTAGAGGACGACATATCGGCTATTGAACAGGGAAAATCTATTATGTCATATATGGAGGGAATAGATGTTCAGCTTGTAGATGTGCCTAAAATGTATCTCGTGTCCATTAGGAAAACGGTGCAAGCTGAAGATTATCCTGTCGAGTATATCAAGTGTTATGAAAAGTTATTTAAAAGGATTGCGGTCGATAAGTTGACAATGAATGGCGCACCAATGGTACTTTTCCATAGTTCAGAATATTCTCCCTATGGTTTAGATACAGAGTTTGCCATTCCTGTACAAGAATACGCCACAGGAACAAGGGATTTTTGCCCCGGATTATGCTTGAAAACTATTGTACGAGGAGCGTACTCTGAACTTTCTTCGGTTTATGCTAAACAAATAGAATGGGCAGAAAGAGAGGGCTACCACTGCACAAATGCACTCTTTGAAGTCTATGTGACCGATCCATCGCAGGTTGCTGATGTCAATGATAATATCACTGAGGTCTATTACCCTGTGAAAAAGATTATATCCAAGTATTAAATTAGAGACTGCTTTTTGGGAGGAAAAAATGAATCAAGAACAAAAATACTTTAATGGTTGTACCGAAGCCAACCGTATTCATATTTTTTCTGTAACTAAGAGTATTATTTCTATACTGATTGGGATCGCAATAGATAAGGGATGTATAGATAGCGTTGATCAAAAAGTATTAGAATTTTATTCAGAGTATGCTATCAAAAAAGGTGAAAGAACGATACAAAATATCACGATCAGAGATATACTTACAATGACTGCTCCCTATAAATACAAGTTTAATCCTTATGTAAAATACTTTACAAGCAGTGATTGGGTAAAGTTTTCGCTTGATATGTTAGGTGGTAAAGGACATATAGGAGAATTTAGATATGCTCCGATTGTAGGACCCGATATTTTGTCAGGTATCCTTGTGAAAGCAACAGGACAATCAGTATTCAATTTTGCAAAGGAAAATTTATTTGCTCCATTAGGCATTACTGTTGAGAAAAATGTCGTTTTTCACAGTAAGGAAGAACAAATGGATTTCTATAAAGCAACCGATGTAAGTGGTTGGGTAGCAGATCCGACAGGCGTAAATACAGCAGGTTGGGGACTTACTCTTTCACCAAAAGATATGGCTAAAATCGGACAACTATTCTTGAACGGCGGTATTTGCAACGGAAACCGTATTGTATCCGAAAAATGGGTTGCTGATAGTACATCGGAACAAAGCAGATGGAAACAGCGTAATTTACCATACGGATATTTGTGGTGGATTGGTGAGCAGGATAATGGTTACGCAGCTATGGGCGATGGCGGCAATATTATTTATGTTAATTCCGACAAAAATATGGTTGTTGCGATTACTTCTCTTTTCTATCCAAGAGCTAAGGACAGAATTGAATTTATAAAGAAATATGTTGAGCCTATTTTTGATGAAGAAGTATAAACAGAATGGAGAGGTAGCCTATCTATGCGATCTCGGACCGGTGATCGTCGAAATCAACGAGATTCTGAAGGGCCTTCGGAAATGGGCGCGCCCCGAACGGCATTTCAGCGGGCTGCTCTGCTTTCCGAGCATGATTACAAAGGTTTACAAGATGCCGTACGGCGTATCGCTGATCATCAGTCCCTTCAACTTCCCGATTCTGCTGACGCTCGGCGTGCTTGCGGCTGCCGTTTCCGGCGGCAACACCGCAGTGCTCAAAACGAGCTCCAAATCCGCGGCCTCGACCCGTGCGCTCCAAAAGCTGATTGCCGACGTTTATCCGGAGGAATATGTCACGCTCCTCGACGGCGGACACGACGTTGCGGAGTTCTGCCTGGAGGAGCGGTTCGACAAGATCTTTTATACCGGCTCTCCCGCCGTCGCAAAGCATGTGCTTGAGAAGGCGTCCCGGAATCTGACGTCTGTCGCGCTGGAGCTCGGCGGCGAAACGGGCAACTGGTGCATCGTCCGAAAGGACGCCGATCTGAGGGACGCGGCGCGCAAGATTGCGTTTCTGAAGCTCTGCAACGCGGGGCAGGTCTGCATCAACATCAATCAGATCGCCGTCGCCGAGGAGGCTGCCGAGGCGTTTCTCGGGGAATTGAAAAGGGAATTCATCCGTCAGATCGGCGAAAAGCCCGAGGAGAACGAGGAATATCCGAAGCTGATTTCCGCCGCGGTCTATGAAAAATGCGAACGGCTTACCGAGCAGTACAGGGATCGCGTCGTATTCGGCGGAACCGGAAACCGCGAAGCGCTTCGCTTTGCGCCGACGGTGCTTTATCCGATCGGCCCGGACGAGGCGATCGTCCAAAATGAGCTGTTCTGCCCGATGCTCCCGGTCGTTCCGTTCCCGGACGCCGAGGTCGAAAGCATACTCGATCGGATCGCAAAGCGCGAGCACCCGCTGTCGATGTATGTGTTCACATCGGACAGGAAATGGGCGGAGCGCGTGATGCAGACGCAGCAGTTCGGCGGCGGCTGCGTCAACGAGGTCTGCGTTCACATGATGGTCAGGGGCGTACCGTTCAACGGCGCCGGGCATTCCGGAATGGGCGCGTATCACGGCGAATGGGGATTTAGGGAATTCACCCATCCGCAGACCGTTTTGTTCGGTAAAACGCGCGGCAATCTGCCGCTTCGCGAACATCCCTATTCCGGCAAGACCGGCGAAAAGAAAAGAACGCTGCTGAAGTGGTTTGAGCGGTAACCGGACCGGCATTGCGAATGGATCAGAAAAGCGAAACGATCCCAAAGGAGGCAAGGATGAAAGTATTGGTTTTGAACGGCTCGCCTTCGGGCAGGGACAGCATCACGCTGTTTACGGTCAGGTATCTGGAAAAGCTGTTTCCTTCCGTCGCGTTTGAAACGCTGCACGTCGGGCAGCGCATCCGGCATTTCGAACAGAATTTTACCGAGGCGGGGGAAAAGCTCGCCGCGGCCGATCTGATTCTGTTCAGCTATCCCGTCTATACCTTTCTTGCCCCGTCGCAGCTGCATCGGTTTATCGAACTGATGAAAGCGAGCGGGATCGATTTCTCCGGGAAATACGCGACGCAGATCACGACTTCCAAGCACTTTTACGACGTCACCGCGCACCGGTATATTCAGGACAACTGCGCCGATCTCGGGATGAAGGTGCTGAAAGGCCTTTCGGCCGATATGGAGGATCTTTTGAAGGAACAGGGCAGGGCAGAAGCCGAAGCGTTTTTCCGGTTTGTGCTCTGGCAAATGGAACGCGGCTATTCGGATATTCCGGAGCATCGGACCGGCACGCCGTTTTCGCCGGTCATTCCTGCATGTCCGGACGGTGCGCCGACGGAAAAGAAACCGGGTGCGGTCGTGATCGTGACGGATCTTGACGGGAAAACGGAAAGCCCGCTTTCGGCCATGATCGCGCGGCTTCGAATGCAGCTGCCGTATGAAACGCGCGTCGTGGATCTTCACGCGTTCCCGTTTGCCGGCGGATGTCTGGGCTGTTTTCATTGCGCCGCGGACGGGACCTGCGTGTACCGGGACGGCTTTGACCAAAAACTTCGCGAAAACATTCAGACGGCGGACGCGATCGTTTATGCCTACACGATCCGCGATCATTCGATGGGGTATCGGTTCAAGCTGTATGACGACCGCCAGTTTTGCAACGGACACCGCACGGTCACAATGGGCAAGCCGGTCGGCTACCTGGTGGACGGCGCGGCGGACAGCGAGCCGAACCTGCAGCTTTTGATGGAAGCGCGGGCCGAGGTCGGGGGAAATTTCCTCGCGGGGATTGCGACCGATCAATTTGCGCCGGAAGCGGAGATCGATCGGCTCGCAAAAATGCTGACCTACGCGATCGAAAACAGCTATCGGCCGCCGAAAAACTTTTACGGCGTCGGCGGGCTGAAAATCTTCCGCGACCTCATTTATCAGATGCAGGGCCTGATGCGCGCCGATCATAAATTCTACCGGAAGCACGGTTTTTACGACGATTTCCCGCAAAAGCGCAAGGGAACGATCGCGGCGATGTATCTGGTCGGCGCGATGATGAAAAATCCGAAGCTGCGAAAGAAGCTCGGCAGCCGGATGACCGAGGGTATGACGATGCCGTATCGGAAGGTTCTTGAAAACGCCAAACCGTCCGCCGACGTAAAAGCGTAACGGCTGGCGTCCGGTCCGAACACGAAAAACGCTTTGCTCAAAAAGAAAAGAATCCCTGCGCCGCACGCATTTGCGCTGCGCGGGGTTTTCTTTGACTTTTGGAGAAAAACGTGTTATCCTCAAAGAAAGACAACGGGGGAGAGCGATGGTCGGTTTTGAACAGGTGCAAAGGAGCTTCGGCATCGGGCGCGGGATGACCGCGCTCATCGGCGGCGGCGGAAAATCAACGCTTCTTTTGAAGCTTTCCAAAGAGCTTTGCCCGTACGGCTCAGTGCTCTTGACGACCGGAACGCATTTTTATCCGCCGTCCGGCGTGCCTTTTTCGAAAACATTGGAGCGGCCGCTCGCTTTCGGGGAACGGCTGACCGTCGGCACGCCGTGTGAGGACGGGAAGCTGACCGTTCCGAAGCAGCCGTTTGAAACGCTGTGCTCGCTTGCGGACTTTGTGCTGGTGGAAGCGGACGGCGCGCGCGGCTTGCCGCTCAAGGCGCACGCGGCGCATGAACCGGCGGTCCCGGACGGCTGCCGGGCGGTTCTTGCGGTCGTCGGACTCGACGGGATCGGAAAACGCATCCGGGAGGCGGCGCACCGCCCCGCGCTGTATGCGGCGCGGCTCGGCGTATCGGAGGAAACCGTCGTTTCGCCCGCGCTGGCCGCAAAAGCGGTTTGCCGGTATCCGGGCGTGACGGGCGTCGTTCTGAACAAAGCGGACACGCCGGAGCGTCTGGCGCTTGCGCGGGAAACGGCGCGGCTGCTGCCGGGCGTCGTTCTGATCGCGGCGCTGCAATCGGATATACCCTATCTTGAAATCTGGAGGAACGGAACATGTTGGTTGTCATAAAAGGCGCGGGAGATCTGGCAAGCGGCGTCGCGGTGCGGCTCGCGCACTGCGGATTTTCGATCGTAATGACCGATCTGGAGAAGCCGACCTCGATCCGGCGCACGGTCTGTTTTTCGGAGGCGATCCGAAAGGGCGCGTATCGGGTCGAGGACGTGCAGGGGACGCTTGCCCGTTCGCTGGACGAGATCAAAGCGATTCTCTCCCGAAAGGAGATCGCCGTGCTGGTCGATCCGGACGCGGAATGCGTATCGAAGCTCGCGCCGGACGCGGTCGTCGACGCGATCCTTGCCAAAAAGAATCTCGGCACGAAAATCGACGACGCGCCGATCGTGATCGGCGTCGGGCCGGGCTTTACGGCGGGCGTCGACTGTCACGCAGTCGTGGAAACGCAGCGCGGGCATGATCTCGGCCGTGTGATCACCTCCGGAACGGCGGCGCCGAACACCGGGATTCCGGGCAGCATCAGCGGATTCACGACGGAGCGCATCCTGCGCGCGCCGTGCGAAGGCGTCTTTACCGAGGTTCGGCACATCGGCGATACCGTCGGGCAGGGCGAGACCGTTGCGACCGTGGACGGACGGCCGGTGACGGCGCAGATCCGCGGCACGGTCCGCGGGCTTCTGTCGACGGGAACGGTTGTGTTTGCCGGCATGAAGAGCGGCGACGTCGATCCGCGCTGCCGTCCGGAGAATTGCTGCACCGTGTCTGATAAGGCGCGGGCGGTCGGCGGCGGCGTGCTCGAAGCGCTGCTGATGCTGCGGGAGGCGGGCCATGTACCGGCAGATCGTTGAAGCGATCCGGAGCGGACGTTCTCCGCTGCTTTTGACGGGCGTCGGCGGCGATCGGATCGGAAAGATCGCTCTGATTGACGGCGACCGACGCTTTGGCGACGAAGCGCTGCTGCGCTTTGCCGGACAGATCGACGGCAAGCTGCCGCGTGTGGAGCAGGATATTCTGGTTGAGCGCATCTCGGCGCCGCCGGAGCTGATTCTGCTCGGCGGGGGACATGTCTCGGTGCAGACTGCAAAGGTCGCAAAGCTCTGCGGCTTTCGCGTGACGGTGGTTGACGACCGTCCGGAGTTTGCAAACGCTGCGCGGTTTCCGGAAGCGGACCGGATATGGAACCGGCCTTTTGCGGACGCGATCGACGCGATTGACGCGCAAAGCGCCTGGTATGTGATCGTTACGCGCGGTCACAGGGACGATCGCGCGTGCCTCGAACGGATTTTGCGGCGGCCGTTCGCGTACTGCGGGATGATCGGAAGCCGCACGAAGGTCGGACTGGTGTTTGAGCATCTGCTGCAAAACGGTTTTTCGCAGGAGCAGCTTGCCCGCGTTCATGCGCCGATCGGACTGTCGATCGGGGCGGTTACGCCGGAGGAGATCGCGGTGAGCATCGTCGGCGAGCTGATCTCGGTCCGAAACGGCGGCGGCGCGGTGGTTGCCTGGGACGAAGCGCTTTGCGCCGGTATTCTTTCGGCGGACGTGCCGTACGCGATGGTGACGCTGATTTCCAAAACGGGTTCGGCGCCGCGTGGGACCGGGGCGCGCATGCTTGTGCGCGGGGACGGAACGATTCTGTCCTCAATCGGCGGCGGCTACGGCGAATACGAGGCGGCGCAATACGCGCTTTCGATGCTGCAAAGCGGGCCGGACGCGAAACGGTATGTTTGTTCGATGACCAATGAAGACGCTGCGAAAGCCGGCATGGTATGCGGCGGCACGGTGGAGGTACTGATTCAGATTGTAAGGGAGGATTCCGAATGGAAGACGTCAAGCTGACAAAGCTTTCCAGGTGCGCGGGCTGCGGCGCCAAGGTCGGCGCGGGCGTCCTTGCCAAGCTGCTGAAAGATATTCCTGTGCTTTCGGACGAAAACCTGTTGGTCGGGTTCGATAAGAGCGACGACGCGGCGGTTTACCGGCTCGATGACGGGCGGGCGATCGTACAGACGATCGACTTCTTTCCGCCGATCGCCGACGATCCGTATCTGTTCGGGCAGATCGCCGCGGCAAACGCGCTTTCCGACGTCTATGCCATGGGCGGCGAACCGAAACTCGCCCTGAATGTGATGTGTATTCCGGAATCGATGCCGAAGGAGGCCGTTCACGCGATTTTGCGCGGCGGCTATGAAAAGTGCGCCGAAGCCGGCGCGATCATCTGCGGCGGACACAGCATCTTCGACGACGAACCGAAATACGGTCTTTCGGTGACGGGTTTTGTGCATCCGGACCGACTTTGGCGCAACGCCGGCGCAAAACCCGGCGACGTACTGTTTTTGACAAAGCCGCTCGGCGTCGGCGTGCTGACGACGGCGCAGAAAGCCGGCCTTCTGGACGAAGACCTGATCGCGCGGGTGCTCGATCAGATGCGGACGCTGAACCGCTCCGCACGCGACGTGTTTGCGGGGTATCGGGTGCATGCCTGCACGGACGTGACGGGCTTCTCGCTGATGGGGCATCTGCTGGAGATGTGCTCCGGTTCGGGCGTTTCGGCCGAAGTATATCCGGACGCAATCGCGTTTTTGCCGGAAGCGCTGGATTTTGCGCGCATCGGCATCCTGCCCGAGGGCATGTACCGCAACCGTTCGTTTGCAGAGGCGTCGGTCGAGGAAGGGGATACGGAGCTTGCGGTCTGCGACCTGCTGTTTGATCCGCAGACGTCCGGCGGTCTTTTGTGTGCCGTGGATCCGCGTGACGCGGACGCGGTGTGGGAAGCGCTGCAGGGCAGGGTGCCGGCAGCGCAGCGGATCGGAACGGTCACGGAAGCGAAGGAAAAGGCGATTTACCTGCTTTGATCGACGGCGCTCAGCGCGATTGAGCGCGTGTACAGCATGCTCCCGATCACAAAGCAGGCGGAAGCCGCAAGGCGGAACAGGATCCGGTACGACGTCAGAAACGAAAGCCCCATCAGAACGATTCCGAGCAGCGTAAAGCGATTCGGCTTCCACTGCTTCAGAAGCGCCCGCAGCGTCGGGCGCTTTCGCCTTCTTTCGCCGCGCCGGATCAGCTCCTGCTGCACGACGCCGTCGGATACCGTATCGGAAATGCGCGCCGCGGTCTGTTCCTTCGGAATGACGCGGATGCGGTCGGAATAGCGGCGAAGAAGTTCCTTTGCGTCCGCATCCGGATCGCCGCAAAGCCAGACAGCGCGCGCCCCCGTTTGCAGTACGCCGAGCAGATCGTCCCGCGAAACCGAGGTTTTCTGTAAAACGGCGTCCGGCCGGAACAGCGCTCCGGCTTCGGCGCGATCCATCAGAAGCAGCCGTTCGAGCAGAAGATCCGTTTTGACGCGCTCCCGCAGCCGCTTCTTTCCCTGACTTGCGCGGCGCTGCAGCAGCAGACAGATCACGATTGCGGCCGCCGCAGTCCAAAGCGTTGCGACCGGCGCGGCAAAAGGCGACTGCCGCAGCAGAAAATCGACCGCCGTCCAGAGGATCGCACAGTACAGCAGAAGGTCGACGATCAGCGCAAATCGCGTGCGCCGTCCGAAAATTTCCGATCGTTCATAGGTGTTCATCAAAAAAAGTATTGCCTAAAACCCTTCGCTTATACTATAATAACGAATATGAAACGGGAACGTATCGGGATTTTGGGCGGAAGCTTCAATCCGATTCACAACGGACATCTGTTGCTTGCGGAGCATGCAAAAGATTTGCTCGGGCTCGACCGGGTTTTGTTTGTGATCGACCGGATTCCGCCGCATAAGGAACTGGACGCCGGCGCGTCGACGGAGGACCGTCTTTGCCTGCTTATGCTTGCGCTTGCGGGGCGCGAAGGGCTCGAGCCGGAGACGATGGAGCTGCGCCGCGAAGGAAAGAGCTATACGTTCGATACGCTGACCGAGCTTTCCGGACGAATGCCGGACGCTGAACTGTTCTTTCTGATGGGCAGCGACATGCTGCGTTCCTTTGAAACGTGGCATCGGCCGGACGGCATCAGCCGCCTTGCGACGCTCGTATGCACCGAGCGCGTCGGACAGAGCGGCGAGGAGGAGGAAACGGCGGCGCGCCTGAAAGAACGGTTCGGCGCACGGATCCTTCTGCTGGGCGGCGTATCGGATTTGTCTTCAACCGAAATCCGGGAACGGATTGCCGCGGCGAAGCCGATCGACGGGCTTGTGCCGGAGGAAGTAGCGATTGAGATCTATGCGCGCGGTCTGTATCAGCCGGAGCCGATCCGCGCCCTTTACGAAAAGCTTCGTCCGATGCTGACCGAAAGCCGGATGCGCCATACGGCAGGCGTTTTGAAAACGGCGCTTGCGCTTGCGGAGAAAAACGGCGTCGATCCTGAAAAGACGCGCGTCGCCGCGCTGCTGCACGACTGCGCGAAGTATCTGCCGCAAGGTGAGCTTCTCGCGCTTTCGAGCGATGAAACGCCGATTCTGCCGGTTTTGCACGCCGAAGCCGGCGCAAAGATCGCCGCGGAGCGGTTCGGCATTTTGGATCCGCAGATTCTGCGGGCGATCCGCCTGCACACGACCGGAGACGCGGATATGACGCCGCTGGATAAAATCGTCTATCTGGCGGACATGATCGAGCCGTCCCGTTCGTATCCCGGCGTGGACGATCTGAGAAAGGAAACGGATCTCGACCGTGCGACGCTGCTTGCGCTGCACCGGAGTTTACAGCACATCACCGAACGCGGCTACGCGGTTCATCCCGCCACGCTGCGCGCCATCAAAGATTTGGGAGGTACTATCAATGAGTGAACGGTTCGGGGAACAGGAAATCAGGAGACTTTGCGGGATCCTGTATGACAAGAAAGCCGAAAACATTGTGGCGATCCACGTCGGCGACCGCACGATCATCGCAGACTGGTTTCTGATCGCGAGCGGCCGCAACGTGCCGCATGTGAAGGCGCTGTGCGACGAGATCGAGGACCGCGCGGCAGAGGCCGGCCTCGAAGTGAAGCGCAAGGAGGGGTATGAGCAGGGACGCTGGATCGTGCTCGATTTCGGCTTTGTTCTGGTGCATCTGTTCCATCCCGAGGAGCGCGCGTATTATAATATGGAACGGCTTTGGGAAGAGGACGGAAGCACGATTCACTATCCGGAAGCCGAAAAGAAGGAGGATTGAACAATGGATCGGAAAACGCTGGCCAAATACATTGACCATACGCTTCTGAAGCCCGACGCGACCGGAGAGGCCATTGAGCGGGTCTGCGAGGAAGCCAAAAAGTACGATACCGCGAGCGTCTGCGTGAACACCGCGCGAGTGCCGCTGGTTGCGGGACTCTTGAAGGGCACGGATGTGAAAACATGCTGTGTCGTCGGGTTCCCGCTCGGCGCGATGCTGCCGGCGGCAAAGGCAGCGGAAGCCGCCTTTGCGATCGAAGCGGGCGCACAGGAAGTCGATATGGTGATCAATATCGGCAAGGCGAAGGACGGCGATTGGGCGTACGTGCAGAAGGACATCGAAGCGGTGGAGGCCGTCTGCAAGGGAAAAGCGCTTTTGAAGGTCATCATCGAGACCTGTCTTCTGACCGATGCGGAAAAAGTGAAAGCGTGCCTTGCGGCCAAAGCCACGGTTGAGGATATCCGCCTGATGCGGGAAACCGTCGGCCCCGAGATGGGCGTCAAAGCAAGCGGCGGCATTCGCACGCGCGAGGCGGCCGAAGCGATGCTCGCAGCGGGAGCGACGCGGATCGGCGCCAGCTCGTCCAAGGCGATTCTGGGGGAATAAGCCGTGACGGAACAGGAACGGGCGCTTGCCCTGACGGAGGAACTGATTGACTTTATTTCAGACAGCCCCGTATCGTACTGGGTGATTCGGAACGCGGTGGACCGTCTGGAAGCGGATGGGTACGAACGGCTCGATCCGCAGCACCTGAATCTGAAGCGCGGCGGGCGGTTTTATCTGACGCTGAACGGATCCACCCTGATCGCGTTTCGTTTGCCGACGAAGGATCCGAACGGGTTCATGGTCACGGCGGCGCACAGCGATTCGCCGCTGTTCAAGCTGAAGCCGAATTTTGCGGTGAAGGCCTGCGACCGGTACATGAAGCTCAATACAGAGGTGTACGGCGGCAGCATCTATTCGAGCTGGTTCGACCGTCCGCTTTCGATCGCGGGCCGCGTCGTGGTACGCGAGGGCGATGCGCTTGCCGTGCGTCCCGTGCGGCTCGACGAGGATCTTTGCCTGATTCCGAACGTCTGCATCCATTTCAACCGGGAAATCAACAACGGATATAAGTACAACCCGGCGGTCGATACGCTTCCGCTGATCGGGAACTGGACGGATGAGCCGGTTCTGATGCAGCGGATCGCGGATGCGGTCGGCGCAAAAGCGGAAGACGTCGTTTCCGGCGATCTGTTCCTCTATAATCATTTGCACGGTACGGTGTTCGGACTCGACAAGGCGTTCTTTGCCGCGCCGCGGATCGACGACCAGCAATGCGCGTTCGCCGCGCTCAAGGGCTTCCTTGCGAGCGAGGACGGCGATTCCGTGCCGGTGATGGCGATCTTCGATAATGAGGAGGTCGGCAGTACGACCAAGCAGGGCGCTGCGAGCGATTTTCTGCGGGATGCGCTGAAGCATATCGCAGCGCTTTACGGCATACAGCTTTCCGGACTGCTGCCGACGTCGATGCTGCTTTCGGCGGATAACGCGCATGCGATGCACCCGAACCATCCGGAGCTGTCCGACGCGCAGAACGCGCCGCACATGAACGGCGGCATCGTCATCAAGCACAACGCGCGGCAGCGGTACGCAACCGACGCGGTTTCCGAGGCGCTGTTTTTGGAGATCTGCAAAAAAGCGCAGGTTCCGGTTCAGCACTTCACGAACCGCAGCGACGTCGCAGGCGGCTGGACGCTCGGCGGAATTGCGTCCGCCCGCGTATCCATGAACACCGCGGACATCGGGCTCGCGCAGCTTGCGATGCACTCGGCCTGTGAAACGGCGGGCGTCATGGACACGGCGTATCTTGTCGATGCGTTCCGCGTGTTTTTCGCCTCCTCGATCCACTGCGACAGCGACGGCGTTTACCGCCTGCTTTGACCCCTCACAGACTGTCGCAAAAGGGGCCGGACCATTTTCGGCAGTCTTTCGCGGCGCATCAAAAGGTTTTTGACACGCAAAGAGGGCGTCCATCCGAATCGGGTGAACGCCTTCTTTTTTGTTGACTCGTTATTCTTCGTTTATTGTACGGCCCGCGGCTCCTTGCGGAACAGATTGATTCCGAGACCGATCGCGTCGAGAATGCCGGCCAGAATCAGCGAGACGCCGGTTACGCGCCACATGATCGCGGCGGCCGCCTGATAGTTGACCACGATGATCACGCCGAGCACGACGGAAAGGAGCGCGCCGAAGAGCATAAAGACGGAAGCCGGAATTTTTTTCACGCGAAGATTGATGTACAATGCGGTTTTATATACGCCGGACGCGATCATAAAGACGCCGTAAACGAGAAACAGCACCTTGAACAGACTGACGATCCAGCCCGGGAAGATTGCAAGAACAAGGCCGACGATCAGATTGAAGATCGCAAAGACGAGCAGGGGAATGCGGCCGGAATCCTCCTTTTTTGCACGGAAAAAGAGAATCAAAAGAACGATGCCGACCACGATCAGACCAAGCCCGAGAATGAGAATGATGGTGCGTGTGACTTCTTCCGGCTTCAAAAACAGCAGAACGCCGACGGCCAATTCAAAAAGGATCAGAAGGATCATCGGCAGGATTCGCAGGAATTTTTTCATAACGGCCTCCCCATATTTCTTTACTCGTATTATACATAAACCCGTCCGCATCCGCAAGAGCCTATTTTCAGAATTTCCGAAAAACGGAGGAGTCGGCGCATCCCTGCACCGCAAAAGGGACGGGGAAGGAAGATGTTCATAAAAATATTACGATTTTGTGTCATAAATGATGCAATCGCCCACTTTTCAATTTCGAAAAAACGGTGTATGATAAATGCGTATTGATAGAAAAAGCACGCCGATGAGAGGAAATGCTTTTTGGGAGGAAAAACGATGGCAAAGAAGCTGAAATTCAAACTCACGCCCGCGGGCATTCTGTTTTTGATCGCGATCGGCGTTTTGGCGATTGCGCTGATTGCCGTGATCGTGGTGCTCGGATCGACCTGCGGAGCCGAGCGGGATGCGCGGTCGGCGATTACAACCGTCGAGCCGAGCGAACAGCCGAGCGCAACGCCCGAGCAGACCGAAGAGCCGAGCACGGAACCGACGACCGCGCCGACGGACATTGAGGGCCTCGAAGGGATCACAACGCCGGATTCCGGCACAGCGGCGCCGACGCCCGATACGAGCGGCGGAAATGTCGTCGTGACGACGCCGAACATCGAAACGACCACCGCGCCGAACGCGACGCCGAAGATCTACACGTCGCCGACGTCCGCGCAGAAGAAGGCCGCAAAGGACGGCTATGTCGCCAAGGATAAGGTCAAAATGCGGAAAGGTCCGGCCACGTCGTACGACGTCGTCAAGAAGGACATCGCCAAGAACACGAGCGTCACGCTGTATGAACTGCAGGACGGCTGGTGGTTCTTAAAGTGCGGCAACAGCTATGGCTATATCCGCAAGGATATGATCAAGGAGGGCAAGGTGGCCGCGACCGCAAAGCCGGAAGAAGGCACCTATGAGGGCACAATCAAGACGAACTCGGTCGCCGCGCTTCGGAAAGAAGCCTCCAAGACGTCCAAGACGCTCAAGGAACTCAAGAACGGCGATAAGGTAACGGTCTATTATAAGAAGAAAGACAGCAGCGGCAACACCTGGTATTACGTGATGTCGGGGAAAACCAAGGGGTATGTGTACAGCTCGCTGATCAGCACCAGCAGCAAGGTGCCGACAAAATAAACCTGTTCCGACTGTGTGGGCGGGAGCAAAAACGCTCCCGCCTGTTTTCTGTTTTGGATTGCCGGGGAGGGACGCGTGGAAAAAGTAGGGAAAAAGAAAACGGATGGCTTGAAAAACGGGGGAGGGTATGGTAGAATGGGGAAGGTAAAGTAGGCATGGTATGAGGAGAGGACTGCGCCGAAGCGGCGAGGGAGGAATCC
>CACXMS010000037.1 GCA_902768795.1 uncultured Eubacteriales bacterium | reverse complement strand
TTCCGCGACAGAGGGATATCCGCCAAATGTTGCGCTCTGCAAAGAGCGGCTGTTGCCGCTGGGAATCGACCTACGCGAATGCAAAGACGCGGCGCACATTCCCTTTGACGATGAATCCTTTGATATCATCATCAATCGGCACGGTGACTTTTATCCGCCGGAGATCGGACGGCTGCTGAAACCGGGCGGGCTGTTCATCACGCAGCAGGTGGGGTCCGATAATGACAGAGAACTGGTTGAAATGGTTCTCCCGGATGCCGAAAAACCGTTTTCTCATGCGAATTTGAGGGAGCAGAGATCGGGATTTTCAGACGCAGGCTTCGAGATTTTGCAAGCGGAGGAAGCATTTGGCCCGATCACTTTCTACGACGTCGGCGCCTTTGTGTGGTTTGCCCGGATTATCGAATGGGAATTTCCCGGCTTTTCGGTCGATCGCTGCTTTGAACGGCTTCTGCAACTGCAGAAAACCGTAGAACGGGATGGTAAAATTGTCGGAACGACGCATCGATATCTGATCGTTGCAAGAAAGAGCGGTCAGACGTCATTCGGCCTTACGAGCGCGTGACATGGATACGGTATTTGACATACGGCAGGGACCTTTTCCGAACGGCGGGTTCAACACGGCATGGGAACACAATCGACCTGCTTTTGCGGAGGAAATATGGAAATCCATTTGGAAAAACTTACGTGGGATACCGTTGACGCAGTTTTGAAACTGAGGGTATCCAAAGAACAGAAAGGGTTTGTCGCCCCGAACAGCGACAGTATCATTGATGCCTATTTCGCACTGACGGAGGAAGGGAAGAACGTCTTTCCGTTCGGCATTTACAACGGAAAGAAGGCGGTCGGTTTTCTGATGATCGGGTATCATTGCGCCTGGAGAGAGAACCTCGATTTTGCAAAAAACAGCTATTATATCTGGCGCTTCATGATCGACAAACGGTATCAGGGGAACGGCTACGGGAGAGAGGCACTCAGACGCGCGGTGGATTTCGTTCGTACCGCGCCGTGCGGAAAGGCCGAATACTGCTGGCTGTCTTATGAGCCGGAGAATACGGTTGCAAGGGCGCTGTATCTTTCGGAAGGGTTCGAGGAAAGACCGGAGCTCTGCGGCGAAGACGAAGAAATTCCGGCGGTGCTGAAACTCTGAAGCAAAAATACAGGAAGAAGGGAATCCACGCGAAAGACGGTGATTGGCTTTTTCGCGTGGATTTTTGCTGCCTTCAAAAAAGGATGATCCATGCGGCGTTCGGCCTTTCTTCCCGCCTGCCGAAGCTGCTTTTGCGGCGCGAAGGAAAAAAGAAACAATTTTCCCAAAAGCTGCTTGACAAACGCAATACTACGTGATACGATGTATTACACAAAAGGAGGTATTATGGACGCGCAGTTGAAAAAAGGTCTTTTGGACGTTTGCGTTCTGGCGGCGATTCAGGCGGAAGATTCCTACGGCTATAAGATCATTAAGGATCTGAAGCCGTGCATCGAGTTGTCCGAATCGACGCTGTATACCATTTTGAAACGGCTGGAGGCGGCCGGGATGCTGACGGTCCGGTCGGCTGAGCATGACGGAAGACTTCGGAAGTATTATCATATTACCGAAGAGGGCGTCAGACGGATCGCTGAGTTTCGGGAAGAGTGGAAACAGATGGTTTCCGTCTATCGTTTTATTATGAAGGAGGAATAAGATGAACCAACAGGAGTTTCTGGCGGAACTAAGGAATGCGCTGTCCGGACTTCCGCAGGATGACATTGAGGAGCGGCTCGCGTTTTACACCGAGATGATTGACGATCGCATGGAAGAAGGGATGACGGAGCAGGAGGCGGTGGCCGGGATCGGTTCCATCGGCGATATCGTTTCCCAGACCATCTCCGAAGTTCCGCTCACGAAGATCGTCAAAACAAATATAAAACATAAACGTTCCCTGCGGGCGTGGGAGATTGTACTGATCGTTCTGGGATTTCCGCTGTGGTTTTCGCTGCTCGCAGCCGTCGCCGCGGTCGCGCTTGCCTTGTATATCGTTGTTTGGGCGTTGGTTCTTTGCCTGTGGGCAATTGAGGTTTCCCTCTGGGCGTGCGCGATCTGCGGAATTGCCGCCGCCGTGCTCTATGCGGTCAAGGGGTTCGGCCTGCAGGCGCTCGCAATGCTCGGCATGGCAATTTTTTGTGCGGGAATATCGATTTTCCTGTTCTATGGATGCGTCGCGGCGACAAAAGGGGTCTTTTGTTTGACGAAAAAAGCGGCGCTTGCCGTTAAATCTCTGTTGATCAGAAAGGAGACTGCAAAATGAAGAAGGGAATTATCATTGCGGCGGCGGTGCTGACCGCGGTCGGTCTGGCAATATTCATCGGCGTGCTGTGCGCCGTCGGATTCGACGCTTCGAAAATCAGCTCGGTTCGGTACGAAACGAATACCTACCCTGTCGGGGAAGTATTTACGGATCTGGAGATCCGGACAACGGAAACGGACGTCGTTCTGAAACCGTCTGCCGATGGAAGCTGCACCGTCGTTTGCGAGGAGCGGGAAAATGCAAAGCATACTGTCTGCGTAGAGAACGGCACCCTGAAGGTTTTGCTGCAGGATGAGCGGTCGTTTTTGGACCACATCGCGCTTTTCTCAAAATCCATGACGCTTACCGTGTATCTTCCGCTCGACCGGTACCAATCGCTTACGGTTGACAGCAATACCGGCGACGTGACGGTTCCGGATTCGTTTGCCTTTGAAACCGCGGTTATTACGGCGAAAACAAGCGATATTGCGTTTCGGGCGTCCGCCTCGGGCCTTCTGAAAATCGAAACAACGACGGGAGATATTCGGACGGAGGGGGTTCGCGCGGGAGAGATCCTTCTTTCGGCTACCACCGGACAGATCGACGTCCGGTCCGCGGTCTGCGAGGGAGAAGTTTCGGCGTCCGTCAAAACCGGAAAAGTGAATTTGTCCGACGTGACTTGCCAAAGCTTCCGGTCCAAGGGGAGTACCGGGGATCTGACGATGAAAAACGTGATCGCTTCCAACAGCTTTACCGTTGAGCGGGGAACGGGAGATATTCGGTTTGACCACTGCGATGCCCAAGAGATCACCGTTACGGCTTCTACCGGGGACGTGACCGGAACGCTTCTTTCCGAAAAGGTTTTCGTTGCAAAGACGTCCACCGGCAGGGTCGCCGTTCCGGAAACGACGTCGGGCGGAACCTGCAGGATCCAAACCTCCACCGGCGATATCCGTATCACACTGGCCGCCGAATAATGCATGAACTGTAAAAGCACACGGCGCGGAATCGAAGGATTCCGCGCCGTAGACTGTCGAAAAATGGTCCTGGCCCGTTATTGACGGCCTGCGGCGGGGCCGGGATCGCCGAGCCGCCAGTGCTTGCGGCAAAGTCCGATGTACTTGTCGTTCGCGCCGAGCACAACCTGCTCGCCGACCTTTGTGATGCCGCCCTTGCCGTCGAGACGGGCGTTGCAGGTCGCTTTGCGGCCGCACCAGCAGATCGTTTTGACCTCTTCAATCGTGTCCGCGCGTGCAAGCAGCCAGTGGCTCCCCTCAAAGAAATTGCCCTGAAAATCGGTTTTCAATCCGTAACAGATGACCGGAACGTCATAAAGATCGACGATATCGGCCAACAGCTCGACCTCATCCTTTTTCAGAAACTGGGCTTCGTCGACGATCAGACAGTCGTAAACGCCGGCCTTGACCTTTTCCAGATCGAGGTTTTCGAACAATTCGCAGTCCGCTTCGAGCCCGCAGCGCGACTTGATGCGGCGCGCGCCGTCGCGCACGTCGATCGCGGGTTTCAGCAGCAGCGCGTTCTTGCCGCGCTCCCAATAGTTGTAATGCACCATCAGCGCGTTTGCGCTCTTGCTGGATCCCATTGCGCCGTAACGGAAATAGAGTTTTGCCATAGTCGCCTCCGAAAAGCAGTTCTATCGTCATTATAGCGAATCGTCAACCGATTGTCAAAGCAAACCTGCCGCCCC
This sequence comes from uncultured Eubacteriales bacterium, assembly GCA_902768795.1. Taxonomy (GTDB): domain Bacteria; phylum Bacillota; class Clostridia; order Christensenellales; family CAG-138; genus UBA3792. Next base: position 8,044 of record CACXMS010000037.1, on the reverse strand, counting down.
GCTCAGCTTTCGAACAGCATCGCGCGCAGCTCGTCGAAGTTCTCCGCAACCGGAACGCCGCAAGCCGCAAGCCGCTTTCGGCTCTGATGCCCTCCCGTCATCAGAATGCAGTTGCAGCCGACTGCGTTCGCTGCCTCGTAATCGTGGTCCGTGTCGCCGATGAAAACGACCTCGTCCGCACGGAAATGATTGTCCCGAATGTACGCTTTTGCGCGCTCCACTTTCGAGGTTGCAAAATCGTCCGAGAGCCCAAGCAGTTCTCCGAAGTATTCTCCGACGCCGTAGTAGGAGGTCTGTTCGATCAGACGGCTCTGTTCGGAGGCCGATAGGAGCGTTTGCGGGATGCCCCTTTGCCGAACGTCCTGCAGCATTTTGAGAACGCCCGCTTTCAAGGGGCATTTTTTGTATCCTTCCGCATACATATCATGGAATTCGGCGGCGAGAACTTCATAGGGGTGCACGGAAAAATCGTAGCCGAGCTTCCGGTAATAGTCGATGATCGGGAATCCGAAGTTATCGAGATAAAACGCGCGATCCGGGATTGATCGCAGCCCGCGCTTTTTCAACATTTCGTTTTCTATCCAGTATGTGAACTCCATATCGTCCATAATCGTTCCGTTCCAGTCCCAGATAATCAGTTTCGGCTGCCGCATCGCTCCATCCTCGCTTCTTTGAAGTTTCATCATTATAAATGATTTGTGAACGGTTTGCAAGAGCGACTTGCAAGGGGAACGCTTCCGATGTATAATACAATAAAGAAATATGGGAATTCGGAGGAACTCCATGGCAAATACATCCAAATCGAAAAAACAAACCGCAGCAAAGAAGACTGCGGCGAAGAAAGGAGACGCCAAAGTCAGACGCACGGGCTCGGAGCGTGCGGCGATCGAGATTTTCGGCATTGTGCTGGTCGCGCTCGGCGCGCTGTTCGGCATTTATCTGTACAGCGGAGCGGACGGCGTACTGGGCAATATCATCAACTCGTTCCTGCTTGGCATGAACGGTGTGTTTGCGTACGCCGTACCGGTGATTCTGGTGGTGTTCGGCTTTTTCGTGATTCTGTCGGGCCGCCGCAAACGGTCGCGCGGAACGTATCTGACCGCGATCATCGCGGTCTATATGGTCATCTGCCTGCTGCATCTGATTACCTCCAAATCGCTTTTGAACGTCAAGCAAAACGGCACGCCGGGCTACACGTTTGCGGATTATTTCATGCAGTGGATTCATCAGTTCCCGGCCGCGTGGGAGGAAGCGGTTTCGTTTCGCACCGGCGGGGGCGTGCTCGGCATGCTGCTGATGACGCCGCTCTATATGCTCGGCGGCAAGGCGCTCTGTTATATCGTTGCGATCGCGGGCCTGCTGATCTGCCTGCTGCTTCTGACGGGTATTTCCATCAAGGCCTATACCGAACTGTTCGGCACAAAAGTCAAGGATAAACTCGAAACCGTAAAGAACGAATACTTTGCGCCGGACAGCGACGACGAATACGAGGACGAGGACGATATCACGCCCGCGCCGAGAAACTGGAAGAAGGATTTTTCCGCGAAGCGCAGTACAGGCCGCAAGGATGCGCCGGGCTTTGACGAGATTTTCGATGTCCCCGCGCCCGAGCCGGAGCCGAAGCTCGCGTCCGCGTGGCGCGCGCCGGAAACCGCGCCGGTTCCGCCTGTGACCATTCCGCGTTCGACCGCTCCGAAAACGGCTGCCGAAACGAAGCGGCGTGAGAACCGCCCCGATCCCGACAGCGCGGAATTCATGCCTTCGACCGCAAAGGTCAGGCGCAAGAGCAATTTCCTGATGGATGTGGACGAGGAGGACATTCCGACTTCGTTCCCGACGGACGAGCCGGAAAAAACACCGGCGGCTCCGGTCGTTGAACCGCCGAAAAAACGCGCAAAGAAGACAGCCGAGCCTGCCGCCATGCCGAATGCCGATGCGGACGAGGGCGACCTGGTCGTTCCCGACGCGCCTGCCGATGCGTCGCCGCTGTATCTGCCGCCGCCCATCGACTGCCTGAACAAGTCGGAAGCGACGTATTCGCAGGGGACGGAAAGCCCGGAGGGCGTCGCGAAGCTGCTGGAGGAAACGCTGCAAAGCTTCAATATTTCGGCGCAGGTCGTGAATTATTCGGTCGGTCCGGTCGTCACGCGCTATGAACTCAAGCCTGCTCCCGGCATTCGCGTCAGCAAGATTGCCGCGCTTGCCGATGATCTTGCGCTTGCGCTCGCCGCGGCGCGCGTTCGCATCGAGGCGCCGATCCCGGGCAAATCCGCCGTCGGCATTGAGGTGCCGAACAAGGAAACCGCAACGGTGCTGCTGCGCGATATCATTGAGAGCCCGGAGTTCCAGAACGCGAAATCAACAAGCACAATGGCAATGGGCAAGGATATTTCCGGCAAGGTCGTCGTTGCGGATCTCGAAAAGATGCCGCACATGCTGATCGCCGGTTCGACCGGTTCCGGCAAATCCGTCTGCATCAACGACATCATCATCTCGATGGTTTATAAGGCCTCCCCGCAGGAGGTTCAGATGATTCTGATTGATCCGAAAGTCGTGGAACTGTCCGTGTTCGGCACGCTGCCGCATCTGCGCGTTCCGGTCGTGACCGAACCGAAAAAAGCGGCGAGCGCCCTGCGCTGGGCCGTCAACGAAATGGATCAGCGTTACCGCAAATTCAGCGAAGTCGGCGCGCGCAAGCTCTCCGGCTATAACGCCGCGATCGACGATCCGAAAAAGCGCATGGGAAAACTCGTGATCATCATCGACGAGCTTGCCGATTTGATGATGGTCGCGCCCGAGGACGTCGAGGACTCGATCTGCCGTATCGCGCAGCTCGGCCGTGCGGCGGGCATCCACCTGATCGTTGCGACGCAGCGTCCGAGCGCGGACATTATTACGGGCCTGATCAAAGCGAACATCCCGTCCCGCTGCGCGTTCGCGGTCAGCTCGTCGATCGACAGCCGCATCATTCTCGACGCGACGGGCGCGGAAAAGCTGCTCGGTCGCGGCGATATGCTGTTCCATCCGAACGGCGCAGGAAAGCCGACCCGCTGCCAGGGCGCGTTCGTTTCGGACGAGGAGGTCGAGCGTGTCATGGCGCACTTCAAGCGTGACGCGGTGCAGTTCGATGAGGAAGTCCTCAATGAGATCAACAACGAAGCCAAGGGCGGCGCACAGGGCGGCGTCTTCGGAGAAGGAAAGCAGGAGGACGAGCTGCTCGGCGAGGCGGTCCGCATTGTCATGGAAAACGGGCAGGCGTCCATTTCGATGATCCAGCGGCGGCTGCGCGTCGGCTACGCAAGAGCCGCGCGGCTTGTCGATATGATGGAGCAGGCGAAGTACGTTTCCGGGTTCGACGGAAGCAAACCGCGCCAGGTGCTGATTACGCAGGCCGAATTCAACCGCGTGTTCGGCGGCGGCGAAGCCGTCGATCCGGAGCCGGACGGCGCGGACGATGTTCCGTTTGACGATTACGAGGAAAACGAAGAATGAACGTCGGAGTCATTTCGCTCGGCTGCGCGAAAAACCAGGTCGATACGGAGCAGATGCTCGGCATTTTACGTGCGGCGGGATACGGGTTTACCGATGCGCCGGAGCAGGCGGAGATCCTCATTGTGAACACCTGCGGCTTCATCCAGCCAGCCAAGGAGGAATCCATCGAGGCGATCTTCGAGATGGCCCAGTATAAAAAGACGGGGAAATGCCGTCTGCTTGTCGTGACTGGATGCCTTTCGGAACGGTACCGCAGGGAACTGCCGCCCGAAATGCCCGAAGTCGATTTATTTCTCGGCGTTCGTGAGTATGAGAAACTGCCGGCGCTGATCGCCCGGAAGCTCGGTCTGCCCTGCGGGACGGTCGCAAAGGCGGAGCGGCTGCTCGTCAGTCCGCCGTATCGGGCGTACCTGAGGATCGGAGACGGCTGCAACAATCGCTGCACCTATTGTGCGATCCCGCTGATTCGCGGAAATCTCTCGAGCGTTCCGCTGGAAACGCTTGTGGACGAGGCAAAACGGCTCGCGGACCGCGGCGTAACGGAGCTTTCCGTGATCGCGCAGGACACCTCCGGATACGGAAAGGATCTCTACGGCGAACCGCGGCTTTTGCCGCTTTTGAAGGCGCTCGACCGCATTGACGGATTGCGCTGGGTGCGGCTGCTGTACACCTATCCCGATACGGTCACGCCCGCGCTGCTGGATACGCTCGCGGAAGGCGAAAAGCTTGTTCCGTATCTCGATATGCCGCTGCAGCATTGCAGCGACGCGCTCCTTCGCCGCATGAACCGGCGTGGCAGCAAGGCGCACATCCAAAGCGTGCTCGATCACCTGTATTGCCGCTATCCCGATTTCACGCTGCGAACAACGATGATGGTCGGCTTTCCGGGCGAAACGGATGCACAGTTCGAGGAACTGCTCCAATTTTTGCGGGATTATCCGTTCGACCGCGTCGGCGCGTTTCAGTTTTCCCCTGAGGAGGGGACGAAAGCAGCCGAAATGCCAGATCAGGTGCCGGATGCGATCCGCCGGGAACGCTATGACCGCCTGATGACGCAGCAGGAGCGCATTTCCAAAGAACGCAACGCGCGCTGGATCGGGCGGGAGCTGACCCTGCTGGTCGAGGAGACCGGCGTGGACGGCACGTACGGACGCACGGAACGCGAAGCGCCGGATGCCGACGGAATGGTTTGCGTCGCTCCTTCCTGGCACCATGAACCCGGACAATACCTGCCGATCCGCATCACGGCGGCCGACGCATACGATATGATCGGAGAACCGTTATGAACCTGCCCAATAAACTGACCATGCTGCGCGTCCTGCTCATTCCGGTCTTTGTGTGCGCGTTGTTTCTGCCGGAGTGGTTCGGCGTTTCGGAGGATCTCGCGCACTGGATTGCGGCCGCGGTTTTCGTGCTTGCCGGGATCACCGATTCGCTCGACGGGAAAATTGCCCGCAAGCGGGGGCTTGTCACCGATTTCGGGAAATTCATGGATCCGATCGCGGACAAACTGCTGACCTGTACGGCGATGATCCTGCTTTGCGCGTTCGGCACGTTGCATCCGGTCGCCGCAATTCTGTTCATCGGGCGCGAATTCGTCATTTCCGGATTCCGCCTTGTTGCCGCGAAAAAAGGCGTCGTGATCGCCGCCGATACGCTCGGCAAATGGAAAACCGTGCTGCAGATCGTATTCATCGTGATGCTCACGCTGAATCCGTGTACGCCATTCCGCTTTTTTGCGCCGTATTTCAATCTGCTGGGGCAGGCGGTCATGCTTGCCGCTTTGCTGCTTTCGATCCTGTCCGCGATTCAATACATCCGCCGCAACAAAGGGGTGATCGATTTCCATGATTGCTGAACTGATCTGTGTTGGCACGGAGCTTTTGATGGGCCAGGTCACGAACACGAACGCGCGATTCATCGCGGAATGTCTTGCGCCGAGCGGGATCGATTTGTATCATCAATCCGTCGTGGGCGACAATCCGAAGCGCCTGACCGAATTGATCCGGACGGCGCTGCATCGTGCGGACGTCGTGATCCTTTCCGGCGGGCTCGGCCCGACCGACGACGACCTGACCAAGGAAACCGCAGCGGAAGCGCTCGGCCTTTCGCTCACATTTTATCCCGGGGAGTGGGCGCGCATCGAAGCATATTTTGCAAAAACGGGCCGCACGCCTGCGCCGAACAACCGCAAACAGGCGATGTTCCCGCGTCCCTGCCGGATTCTGCCGAATCCGAACGGTACCGCGCCCGGCTGTATCATGGAAAAGGACGGCAAGGCGGCGATCCTGCTGCCCGGCCCGCCGCGTGAACTTGAGCCGATGTTCCGCGATCACGCAATGCCGTATCTGCTCGAGCGGAGCGGGCACAAGCTGTATTCGCGCGAACTCCGCATTTTCGGCATCGGTGAGAGCGACGTGACCTATCGGCTCGACGATCTCATGAAAGCCCAGACGAATCCGACGATCGCGCCCTATGCCAAAACCGGCGAGGTCACGCTCCGGATCACGGCCCGCTGCGGGAGCGCGGCCGAGGGGGAGGCGCTTGTGCTGCCCGTGATCCGCACGATCCGGGAGCGGCTCGGCGATGCGGTCTATTCCGATCGCGGGGAACCGCTGCCGCTTGTCTGTCACAATGCGTTGATCGCACGCGGCGAAACGCTGTCCGTTGCCGAAAGCTGCACGGGCGGACTGCTTTCTTCCGCCTTTGTCGATCTGCCCGGAAGCTCCGCGTACTTCGTGGAAGGCGCGGTGACGTATGCGAACGAGGCCAAGATGCGCCGCCTCGGCGTTTCGGAAGCGACGCTGGAAACGCACGGCGCGGTTTCGGAGCAGTGCGCGCGGGAGATGGCCGAAGGGCTGCGCGCCCGGACCGGAACGACCTATGCGCTCGCCACGACGGGCATCGCGGGACCGGATGGCGGCACGCCGGAAAAACCGGTCGGCACCGTTTATGTCGCGCTTGCGTCGGAAAGAGGAACGGTCGTGAAACGGCTCGCGCTGCAGGGCGACCGGACGCGGATCCGCACGGTAACCGTTCTGCATATTTTAGACATTTTTCGTCGAAACATCTTTACTTACTGATAAATTTGTATTATAATAAAACTGTTCGCAAGCGAAGCGTCAGATCGTTGAACAAGGAAGGATTTTGAAAACATGTTGGAAAAAGAAAAGGCATTGGAAATCGCGCTGAGCCAGATTGAAAAACAGTTCGGCAAGGGCGCGGTCATGAAATTGGGCGACGCTCCGAAGGTCGCTGTGTCCGTGATCCCGACCGGCTGTATTGACCTGGATATCGCGCTCGGCGTCGGCGGCGTTCCGCGCGGCAGGATTGTGGAGATTTACGGACCGGAGTCCAGCGGCAAAACGACGATTGCGCTGCATATCGTCGCGCAGGCGCAGAAGATGGGCGGCACCGCGGCGTTTATCGATGCGGAGCACGCGCTCGATCCGGTTTACGCGGAGAATCTCGGCGTGAATGTGGAGGATTTGTACGTTTCCCAGCCGGACAACGGCGAACAGGCGCTCGATATCACCGAAGCGCTCGTCCGTTCCGGCGCAATCGATATCATCGTGGTCGACTCCGTTGCCGCGCTCGTTCCGAAAGCGGAGATCGAGGGCGACATGGGCGACGCGCACGTCGGCCTGCAGGCGCGGCTGATGTCGCAGGCGCTTCGGAAAATCACCGGCGCGGTCTCGAAATCGAATACGGTCATCATTTTCATCAACCAGCTGCGTGAAAAAGTCGGCGTCATGTTCGGCAATCCCGAAACGACGACCGGCGGCCGCGCGCTGAAGTTCTACGCTTCGATCCGCATGGATGTGCGCCGCGTTGATACGCTGAAGAACGGTGTCGACGCTGTGGGCAGCCGCACCCGCGTCAAGATCGTAAAGAACAAGGTTTCCCCGCCGTTCCGCATTGCGGAGTTTGACATGATGTTCGGCGAGGGCATTTCCCGCGAGGGCAGCATCTTGGATCGCGCGGTCGATATGAAGATCATCCAGAAATCGGGCTCGTGGTTCTCCTATGGCGACCTGAGGATGGCGCAGGGCCGCGAGAACGCTCGCACATTCCTCAAGGACAATCCCGAGCTTTGCGACGAGATCGAAGCCAAGATCCGTCAGCGGCTCGAGGAGGACCGGCAGAAAGCGGAAGCGGAAGCCGAAGCCAAGCGCCAGGCGCGCGAGGCCTCCCGCTCGATTCCGATCCTGGACGGCCCGGATTTCTGATCAAATGGCGCGGAAAAAAACTGCTATAATGAGATCAATCGATTTGCAGGCAAGGGGATAAACATGGCACTCTTAAAATGCAAAATGTGCGGCGGGGATATCGAACTGTCGGCAGACAAGACGTTCGGGACGTGCGAATCCTGCGGCAGCACGATGACCTTTCCGAAGGTGGACGACGAGCAGCGGGCAAGCCGGTTCAACCGCGGCAATCACTTCCGGCGCATGGGCGAGTTCGACAAGGCGCTCGCCGTATATGAGCGCATCGTGCAGGAGGATGAGAACGACGCCGAGGCGCATTGGTGCTGCGCCCTGTGCCGGTTCGG
>CACXMS010000036.1 GCA_902768795.1 uncultured Eubacteriales bacterium | reverse complement strand
GGCGTTTTATCTCTTCGACATCATCCTTGCGGCTGTTGTGCTGATTCTCCTGCCTTTTGTGGACGTCGAAAAGAAACTGCCGGAGATTAATGCGGAGCTTCTGCGCCGCAAGAAGGAAGCGGTTCTGACAAAAGGCGAAGAGTGGATCGAGCCGGAGGAGCAGGAACGGCTGGAGAAGGAAAAGCTCGAAGCTGAGCATGAAGCAAACCGCATCGCCGATCTCAGGGAACGCTGTGAGAAGCGCGGACTGGACTTTGAAACGGAGAACGCAAAGTATCTTGCGAAACAGGCGGAAAAGAAAGCTAAGGCGGAAGCGAAAGCCGCAAGAAAAGCGAAATGATTCTTGATTTCAATAACAACTGGTTTTTTTTGAAGGAAGGCGAAAAGCCGATCCCCGTGACACTGCCCCATGACGCCATGCTGACGGAGCCTCGCCGAACGTCCGCGCTCGGTGGAAAAAACAACGGCTTTTTCCCCGGCGGAAGGTATGTCTACGAAAAACGCTTCTCAGTCGATGAGGCAGATGTCGGCAAATCTTTCGTGCTGCATTTCGAGGGCGTGTATCGGGACTGTACCGTTTCGGTGAACGGAAGGGTCGTTTGCTGTCATCGATACGGGTTCACTGCGTTCGATGCGGACAGTACGGATTTCGTACAGGCAGGGGAGAACACGGTCACGGTGCGCGTGGACAATTCCCTGCAGCCCAACTGCCGCTGGTACACCGGCAGTGGCATCTATCGCCCGCTCACTTTGCTCGTTCGGGACAGGGATTATGTGAAAACGCTGCGCATCCGCACGGTATCGGCGGACCCGGCCACGATCGAGGTGGAAACCGACGGGGATGCGGTCACGATCTACGACGGAGAAACCGTCGTGGCCTCGGGAAAGCCGGGGCTTTTGACCGTTCCCGACGCCAAGCTGTGGAGCGATCGCACCCCCCATCTGTATACCTGTGCGGTCCGAAAGGGAAGCGACGAGCGCCGGGAGCGCTTCGGGATCCGGGAACTGAAATGGAACGCGAAAAACGGTCTTGTCGTGAACGGCGAGACGGTAAAGCTGCGCGGCGGCTGCATCCACCACGATCACGGCGTGTTGGGCGCGTGCGAATATCGGGAGAGCGAGCTTCGCCGCATCCGCATCCTGAAAGAAAACGGCTTCAACGCCATCCGTGTTTCTCATAATCCCGCGTCGCAAATCCTGCTGGACGCCTGCGACGAGTTGGGCATGTATGTGATCGACGAAGCGTTCGACGGCTGGTACACGCCGAAAACCTACCACGACTATGCGCGTTGGTTCCGTTCGGATTGGCAGAACGACTTGCAATCCATGGTGGAATCGGCGTACAATCATCCGTGTGTGATTCTGTATTCCGTCGGTAACGAAGTTACGGAAACCGCCGAACAAGAAGGAATCGAGCTTTGCGGTCGGATGCGTGACTATGTGCATTCGATGGATGATACCCGTCCGGTGACAGCGGGCATTAATGTGCTGCTGGACGTTTATGCAAGCCGGGGAATCGGTATCTATAAAGACAAGGGCGAATATAAGCCCGAACCGCTTCCGGAAAACGGGAGTTTTCGGGAGAAGCGCACAGGCTCCGCGTTCTTCAATTACTGGACAGAAAAGCTTGGCGGGTTGATGTTCTTTATGAGCAAGGGCAGGACAGCGGAAACCGTCGTTCGCAAAATCGCACCGATGCTCGATGTTGTCGGTCTGAATTACGCTTCCTCACGTTACGATATTGACACACACAAATATCCGGATCGCCTGATGCTCGGCACGGAAACCATGAGCGGCGATCTGCCTTATAATTGGGCACGTGTACAGAAATACCCTCAGCTCGTCGGCGATTTCGTTTGGGCTGCATGGGATTATCTCGGCGAGACCTGCATGGGTTGGTATTATCCGTCTTATCCCGGACTGCCGTTGCTTTCGGGGCAGGGCATGATTGACATAACCGGGCTCCCGCTTGCACAGATGGCATTTTTGCAGATTGTTTGGGGATTTCGCAAAACGCCGTATATCGGCGTTCGTCCGCTCAATCACGCGAAGGAAACGCCTGTCACGGGCGCATGGCAATTTACCAACGCTTTGGACAGTTGGACTTGGCATGGCTTTGAGGGTACAAAGGCAACGGTCGAGGTGTATGCAAATGCCACTGAAGTGCGGTTGACGCTGAACGGTAAAGAGATCGGGATAAAACCGATCAAAGCATACAAAGCGATCTTTCATACAAAGTACGCGCCAGGAACGCTTCGTGCGGAGGCGTTGGACGAGCAAGGCACAGTTCTTTCAGTAAGCGAGCTGAAAACAGGTGGCACGGAAACGATTCTTTCGGTCAAGCCGGAAAAGATGCTCGTCCGGCCCGGCGAGGTGTTCTATGTGCCGATCGAGTTCACCGATCAAAACGGCGTGTTGAAGCCGTATATCGAGCAACGCGCAGAGATTGTGACGGATAACGCAGAGCTTTTGGGCTTCGGCAGCGCGCTGACGAAAACAGATGAGGTGTTCGACATGCCCAACCATAATACCTATCGAGGACGGGCGCTTGCCGTGTTCCGTGCAAACAAGGAAGGCACCATCACAATCAAAGCAGACAGTAAGGGCTATCCTTCGGCAACAGCGACAGTGGAGATACAGGCATGAAACGGTTTCAGTTTTTCGGGGCGATGTCGCCGGAGGAATCCCAACGGGAAAAAGAGCATCGCGCTTTGGCAAGGAGAGCGGCGGCAGCGGGCATCGTTCTTTTGAAAAACGATGGCGTTCTGCCGATGCCGCCCGGCAAGATCGCGCTGTATGGGCCCGGCAGCCGCATGACGGTCAAGGGCGGAGCGGGCAGCGGCGATGTGCACGAGCGTTACAGCGTATCCATTGAACAGGGGCTTCAAAACGCAGGATTCACGTTCCCGAATACGCTTTGGATGGATCGCTTTGAAGCAAAGTACAAGGCAGACGTCGCAGAATGGAAAGCAGGCGTAGAGGAAAGTATCCGCGGCTATGGCCCGATCCGCACCATGCAGATGTTTATCAAGATCGGCGAACAGCCCATGCCGTATCCGACTTGTGCGCCGATCCAAGGCGACGAGCTGACCGATGAAACCGATACCGCGATCTATGTACTATCCAGGCAGGCGGGTGAAGGATATGATCGCCGCGTGGAAAAAGGCGATTATCTATTCTCCGATGTGGAAAAGGAGAGTTTGAAAAAGCTTTCTGCCCATTATAAAAAGCTGATCCTGGTACTGAACTGCGGCAGCGTAATCGACCTGTCGATCCTGGATGAGACGCGGATCGACGCCGTGCTGTTCTATGGTCAGGCGGGAACCGAGGGAGGAAACGCACTTGCCGATATCCTGACCGGAAAAGACTGTCCCTCCGGACGATTGACCGATACTTGGGCGGTACGGTATGAGGATTATCCTGCGGCGGACACATTCGGACATCGCAACGGCGATCTGGAAAACGAGGAATACCGCGAGGGCATCTATGTCGGCTATCGTTGGTTTGAGAAAAACGGCATCCGTCCGCGGTATCCGTTCGGGTATGGTCTGAGTTATACGACCTTTTCAAAAAAGGTAAGTACCGTATCGGATCGCGCCGCCGTTGTGACCGTACAGAATACCGGCAATATGGCAGGGCAGGAAACGGTGCTACTGTTTGTGCAAAAGCCCGACGGAAAGATTGACCACGAAAAACGATGCCTTGTTGCATTTGCGAAAACCGGAAATCTTGCGCCCGGTGAAAGCGAAACAATAACCGTTTCGTTCGATTTGGAACAGATTGCAATCTTCGATGAAGAAAAACACGCCTTTCTTTTGGAAGCGGGATCGTATATACTGTATTTGGAAAATGAGCCATGCGGCAATTTCTCTCTGTCGGAAGAAAGAGTTTATCCGATTACGCGCGTGAAGCAGGAAGAAATGCACAGCGGGCATGTAAGCAAGGTCCTTGCTTCCCTGACTGATCGAGAAAAGTGTTTGCTGGTCACCGGCGGCGGCTATCCTTTGCGGGCGTACAATCAGGTCATGGGCGCGGCGGGGCGCACTTGCACATCGCTGCTCAAAAAAGGCGTTCCGAATATTGTCCTGTCCGACGGCCCCGCTGGGTTAAATGTAGTTCCGAAAGTGGCGATCCAAAAGAGCGGTCTACCTGGTTATCCGGATGGGCTTCCGGAGGATTGGCGTTGGGGTTGGCTGAAGAACACCGAGGGCTTTCTGAAGCGGTTTATGGGAAAAGGAACTCCCGTTTATCGCTACATGACCGCGTGGCCCAGCGAAACGGTGCTGGCACAGAGCTTCGATACAGAACTCATGGAAGAAGTGGGCAGGTCAGTCGGGCGCGAAATGAAAGAGATCGGCGTTTCGGTGTGGCTTGCACCGGGGCTGAACATTCATCGGAATCCGCTTTGCGGGCGCAACTTTGAGTATTATTCCGAAGACCCGATCGTTTCCGGAAAGATGGCGGCCGCCGTCACCCGCGGTGTTCAGTCCATGGGCGGCGTCGGCGTCAGCATCAAGCACTTCTGCTGCAACAATCAAGAAGACAACCGGATGCGTGTCTCGGCAAATGTCTCCGAACGGGCTTTGAGAGAAATATATCTGCGCAGTTTCGAAATCGCGATTAAGGAAGGCAAGCCGTGGACGGTTATGTCCTCCTACAATCGCGTCAACGGAAAGTATGTCTGCAACACAGAAGAACTCTTGACCAACGTGCTGCGGGACGAATGGAATTTTAAGGGACTTGTCATGAGCGACTGGAATGCAACCGATCAATGCTCGTATGCGGAAGCAATCCATGCGGGCAACGATCTGATCATGCCCGGCACAAAGGGAGTTGCAAAAACGCTGTATAATGACTTGAAAGCGGGAAAGCTCGACCGCGCTGCGCTGAACCGTTCTGCCGTGCGGGTACTTGAGATGATTTTTGCAAGCGAGACCTGCAAGGACTTTCAGTAAGAGAGGAAACGAATGAACATTAACATCAACCGAAACGCGCAAACAACGCCAACCGATTTTTCGTGGCAGGAGGGTATGGGCAACTGCCATGCCTATTTGCTGCATCGAACGGATGTTCTGGAACACATCAAGCTCGTGCATGATGAATTGGGGATCAAACGTATCCGCTGTCACGGTGTGTTGGACGACGATATGCTGACTTATCAGCGGATGAGTGATTGCAAAATGTTCAAGAGCGTACCCGGCAATCAAAAGATCGAGGAGATCAACTTCCGGCAAGTCGGGCACATCTATGATAATCTGCTTTCCGTCGGTGTGCGCCCGTTCGTGGAACTGTCGTTTATGCCGTCCGCGCTCGCAAGCGGCAAAAAGCTCGGTCTTCGCTACGCGCCGAACATCACCATGCCAAAGTCACTTTCCGCATGGTCGGACTATATCAAACGCTTCGTCCGTTTTTTGATCGACCGCTACGGAAAAGACGAAGTGGAGCAGTGGTATTTCGAGGTCTGGAACGAGCCGGATCTCGGATGCTTCTTTGCCGGAAAGCAAAAGGACTATTTTCAACTGTATGAAGCCACCGCAAGGGCGGTCAAGGAGGTCGATCCGTTGATCCGCGTGGGCGGTCCGTCCACCAGCGCGTGCAAGTGGCTGCCGGAGTTTCTGACCTATTGCGAGCAGAACAGTGTTCCCTGCGACTTTGTTTCCACACACCATTATCCGGGCGACGCATTCGGCAATTTTATCAATATCAACAACATCAAGCATATGTTTTCTGCATCGCAGCGGGCGGTGAAAGAACACCGGAAACTGTCCGAAACGATGACGGATATGTTCTTTCTGCCAGAGGACGCGAAGCGTTGGGACAAAGGCGCGCTTGCTAAAATGGATCGGGAAGCCAAAGCAAAGGTCGGTTCGCGTCCGCTTCTGATCACCGAATGGAACTCTATGGCGGTGTTCGGTTCGCCGGTGCATGACGAGAAGTATTCCGCGGCGTTTGCAGTTAAATCTTGTCTCGACCTTGACAATACGCTTGCCGCCTATATGTTCTGGTGTTGCTCCGATCTCTTTGAGGAACAGTTCATGCTGCCGCGTCCGTTTGTAGGTTCCTTCGGCGTCGTCAGCAACGACGGCATTCTCAAGCCGAATTTCTGGGGCTTCAAGCTGCTGTCCCTGCTATACCCGAACCGGCTTGCCCTGCCAAAATCGGGTGAAGTCGATTGCGGCGCTTTCACGGACGGGAAAAACGTTCAGATTCTTCTGACGCCGCAGAGCGGGGATTATTTTGAAAACAAGCGACATGAAGTAGAGCTGTCCCTTGATTTTGCCGCATCGGATGTGACCGTACAACGTATCGACGACGACCATTGCAACCCCAAGCGTCTTTGGAAAGAGATAGGATCGCCGGACAATCTGACCCGCGCCGAAGTCGCTTCGATCAGGGAACGGTCAAAGCTCATAGAGGAAACGCTGCCGTTCTCGGTCGAAAACGGAAAAACCGTCGTCCGCCTGTCCCTTGCAACCAACGACGTCGCGCTGATTACGGCGCATGCGTAAGGAGCGACTATGCCGAATCCGTTTCTGCCCTTAACCGAATACATTCCCGATGGCGAACCCCATGTGTTCGGTGATCGGGTGTACCTGTACGGCAGTCACGACGCCGCAAACAGCACCCGCTTCTGCACCGAAGATTATGCGGTTTGGTCGGCTCCGGTGAACGATCTTTCCGACTGGACTTGTCACGGCGTTTCTTTCCGCAAGGAACAGGACCCGCGAAGCCGGGGTGGGAAACTTGTCGACTTTTATGCACCGGACTGCGTGCAGGGCAATGACGGACGGTATTATCTGTATTACTTTGCGGCAGGTCCCAATACTGCACCGTTCGGCCCGATGAGTGTTGCGGTGTCCGATTGCCCCGAAGGGCCGTTTTCGTATCTCGGCGATATCCGCTATGCGGACGGAACGCCGGTGCTCAAATATCTGACCAACGACCCCGCCGTACTGAACGATAACGGGCGCATCCGGCTCTATTACGGTTGGGGACTCGGTCGGGATTTTCGGAATCGCACTTTGCAGCCGCTGTATCGGTTCGTGCTGTCCAAGCTCTGCAATCGTTCAGTGAAAGAGATCAAAGCGACAAAACCCTGCGTTCTCTCCTGCGCCGTCGTAGAGTTGGAGGACGATATGCTGACGGTCAAGGGCGAGCCGAAAGCGATCTTAGACAGCAAGACCACCGCGCCGAAAGGGAGCGATCTGTACCGCCATCCGTTTTACGAGGCGGTGTCAATTCGAAAATTCGGCGATCTCTATTATCTGGTCTATTCCTCCGGGACGAACAACGAACTGGCGTATGCCACTTCCCCATATCCGGATCATGGCTTTGTCTATCGCGGCGTGATCGTTTCCAACAGCGACTTGGGCTATCGCGGGAACACGCAGCCGAAGAACAACGCGGGAACGATCCACGGCGGCATCGAACGCATCAACGGTCAATATTACATCTTTTATCACCGCTGCACCAACAATACGGATTTTTCCCGTCAGGCATGCGCCGAACCCATTGAAATCGAGCCGGACGGTACGATCCGTCAGGTTGAGATCACCACGCAGGGCATGGACGGCAAACCTCTGCCCGGCGCCGGAACCTATCCCGCCGCGCTTTGCTGCAACCTGATCACCCGAAAGCGCATTCGCCTCGGCGTCGGAAAACAGCAAACGCTGCCGCGCATTACGGAACTCAAGGGCGAGACAATCCTAAAGGACTTGACGGTGGGAACGACAGTCGTGTATAAATACTTTGATCTTCGCAATACAAAGCGGATCATCGTGGAATATTGCGGAAACGCAGCGCTGTCGGTCAACGGCATCCGGCTCGACGATCACGGGACTGCGCCGATCGAGGGCGGTAAACGCGAAACGCTTTGTATCGAGATTCTTTCCGGAAAGGCAGATATTCTGTCCTTCACGTTGGAGGAATAAAAAATGGGTTGGATCATTGCAGCGGGGGTATTGATGGCAGCGGCAGCGGGACTTTGGATCACCATGCAGCACGGCTGTCTGCCGTTCGTTCGGCTCAACCGAAAGCCGCGCGAAGGGCAGATTCGCGTTGCGTGTGTCGGCGACAGCATCACCTATGGATATGGGATCAGAAACTGGTCATGCAACAACTATCCGGCGCAGCTTGGACACTGGTTGGGCGACGGATATTGCGTCCAAAACTTCGGCATCTGCGGCGCAACGGCGTCGCTGCAGGGCGATCTGCCGTATGAAAAGGAGGCCGCCTATCGGGAGAGCTTGGCGTTTCGACCGGAGATCGTCCTCCTGATGCTCGGCACCAACGACAGCAAGCCCAATAACTACAGAGGACAGGAAGCGTATGCGGAAGATATGAAACGGATCCTTGCGGCATACCGCGCGTTGCCGAGCCGCCCGCGAGTATATCTTTTGACGCCCCCGACTGCGTTTTCCGTCAACGGCAATCCGGTGGCATTCGACATCCGAGCGGATGTGATCGAAAACGAATTGCGTCCCGCAGTAAAAGGACTTGCGAATACAGAAGAGGTTCCCTGCATCGACCTCTATGCGGCTTGTGAAAACCGTTCAGAATGGTTTTGGGACGGCGTACATCCGAATGCGGACGGGGCGAAAAGAATTACAGAAACCATAACAGCGTATTTGAAACAGGAGCAACAAGTATGAGCAGCACAGCATTTCCGAACGGGTTTATATGGGGCGCTGCGTCCGCGTCGGCGCAAATCGAAGGCGCATGGAACGAGGACGGCAGGACGCCGTCTATCTGGGATGTCGCCACGAAAAAACAGGTCAGGCACGGCGAGACCTGTCATACCGCCTGTGATCATTATCACCGCTTCCGCGAGGACGTGGCGTTGATGAAAGAGATAGGACTCAAATCCTACCGTTTTTCGATCAGTTGGTCGCGCGTCATGCCGGAAGAAGGCAAGGTCAACGAAAAAGGATTGCAGTTCTATTCCGATCTGGTCGATGCGCTGTTGAAAAACGGCATGGAGCCCATGGTAACGGTATTCCATTGGGATATGCCGATGTGGGTTTATAAAAAGGGCGGTTGGCTTTCTGAAAGGATCGTACCGCTGTTCCGGGACTATACCAAAGTCCTGGTAGACGCGCTGTCTGATCGTGTCAAGTGGTGGATGACGGTAAATGAGCCGGGCTGCTTTATCATGAACGGCTATCTGCAGGGCGTACACGCGCCGTTTAAGCGCAATTATCTTGCTCTTTCCAAACTTACCCGCAACTGTATGCTGGCTCATGCCGAAGCGGTCAAGACCATCCGGCAGTATGCAAAGAAGAAGCCGATGGTCGGCGCGGCGTTCTCGACCGGCGCGTATGTGCCGAAGACAGAATCGGTCGAAGATATAGAAGCGGCGCGGAAAAAGAGCGTGGAAATCGGCAATGGGCTGATGGCGAACCGCTGGTGGATGGATCCCATGATTCTCGGGAAACCGGTCAGGGCATACGGCATCTATGCCTCCAAACAGAAGGACATGGCTGCCATTTGCCAACCTCTGGATTTTATGGGACTCAACATCTATTCCTCTATGAACTACGGCGACTGGGGCGATGTGGAGCAAGCCCCGGCCGGCATTCCCCGCAATTCGCTCGGCTGGGTGATCGACGAACGGGTGATGTATTGGAATGTGCGCTTCATCTACGAGCGTTACGGGCTGCCCATTATGATCACGGAAAACGGTCTTGCCGTGCATGACACAATCAGCACCGATGGCAAAGTCCACGATCCGAAACGCACGGACTTCCTCTGTCGCTACCTCAAAGAACTTAAGCGCGCGATCGACGACGGCATCCCCGTACTCGGCTATCAGCATTGGTCGGTCATGGACAATTTCGAGTGGGCGGAGGGTTATGATCCCCGCTTTGGGCTCATCTATGTGGATTACTCCACCCAGAAACGGATCATCAAGGACTCCGCATGGGACTATAAAGGGATCATCGAAACGAACGGAGCTCGCTTATGAATCGGAGCGTTTTTATCGGGATCGACCTGGGCACCAGTGCGGCCAAGCTTCTGTTGGTGGACCAGCAGGGAACGGTTTTGAACACGGTGAGCCGGGAGTACCCCCTGTACTTCCCGGAGCCCGGCTGGTCCGAACAGGACCCGGCGGACTGGTGGACGGCGGTACGGGCGGGCGTCAGGGAACTAACGGCCGGCATTGACGCTTCGAAGGTCGCGGGCATCGGCTGCGGCGGACAGATGCATGGTCTTGTGGCTCTGGATGGGAACGACAACGTGATCCGCCCTGCGATCCTTTGGAACGACGGACGTACGGCGGAGGAAACTGTGTGGCTCAACACCGCCGTGGGCAAGAGGAAGCTCAGCGACCTCACCGCCAACATCGCTTTCGCGGGTTTCACAGCGCCCAAGCTCCTCTGGATGCAGAAGCACGAACCGGACAAGTTCGCCCGCATTGCAAAGATCATGCTGCCCAAGGACTATATCAACTACATGCTTACGGGCGTCCACGCCTGCGATTTCTCCGATGCAAGCGGCATGCTGCTGCTGGACGTCAAACATCGGTGCTGGTCGAAGGAGATGCTGGATATCTGCGGCGTGAAGGAAGCTCAGATGCCGAAGCTCTTTGAAAGTTATGAAGTAATCGGCACGGTGCTTCCGGAAATCGCCGCAGAACTTGGTCTGCCAATGACCGTCAAGGTCGTCGCCGGAGCCGGCGACAACGCCGCCGCGGCGGTCGGCACCGGTGTGGTGGGGGAGGGCGGCTGCAATATCTCCCTGGGCACAAGCGGTACCCTGTTCATTTCCTCCCGATCCTTCGGCGCAGACCCCCACAACGCCCTCCACGCCTTCTGTCATGCGGACGGCGGCTGGCACCTCATGGGCTGTATGCTCTCCGCCGCCAGCTGCAACAAGTGGTTCTGCGAGGACATCTTGGGCACTTCGGACTACGCCGCCGAGCAGGTCGACGTTTCGGACGACAGGCTGGGCTGTAACCGCGTCTTTTTCCTGCCCTATCTCATGGGCGAGCGGAGCCCCATCAACGACACGGACGCCCGTGGTACCTTCGTAGGTCTTTCTTTGGACACCGGCCGGACAGACATGGTCCAGGCTGTGTTGGAAGGCGTGGCCTTTGCCCTGCGGGACAGTCTGGAGGTAGCCAAGGCCATCGGCCTTTCCATCGACCGCAGCTTTCTCTGCGGCGGCGGGGCGAAATCTCCCCTGTGGCGGAAGATCCTGGCCAATGTCCTGAACATTTCTCTGGACATCCCCCAGACCGAGGAGGGCCCGGGCTACGGCGGGGCCATGCTGGCCATGGTGGGCACGGGGACATTCGCGAGCGTCCAGGCCTGTGCCGACGCCCTCTGCCATGTGCGGGAGACGGTATCGCCCGATCCTGAAATCGCCGCTCGGTATGAGGCCCAGTACCGCAAGTTCCAAAAGATTTACCCCACCATGAAGAGCCTGTTTCAAGAGATCAAATAAAGGAGATTTACCATGAAAGAGATTTTTGAGAACATTCCGGTCATCCCCTATGAGGGACCTAAGAGCAAAAAAACCCTCGCCTTCAAATTCTACGATGCGAACAGGACCGTCATGGGCAAGCCTATGAAGGAACATTTGCCCTTCGCCATGGCATGGTGGCATAACCTCTGCGCGTGCGGCACGGACATGTTCGGCCGGGACACGGCGGACAAATCCTTCGGCGCGGAAAAGGGCACCATGGAACACGCCAAAGCCAAGGTGGACGCAGGCTTTGAATTCATGCATAAGCTCGGCATCAGGTATTTCTGCTTCCACGACGTCGATCTCGTTCCCGAAGCGGACGATATCAACGAGACCAACCGTCGGCTCGACGAGATTTCCGACTATATCCTCGAAAAGATGCAGGGCACCGACATCAAGTGTCTGTGGGGCACGGCGAACATGTTCAGTAATCCGCGCTATATGAACGGCGCGGGCAGCACGAACAGCGCCGACGTTTTCTGCTTTGCGGCGGCGCAGATCAAAAAGGCTCTCGATCTCACCGTGAAGCTGGGCGGACGCGGCTATGTTTTCTGGGGAGGCCGCGAGGGTTATGAGACGCTTCTCAATACGGACGTGAAGTTCGAGCAGGAAAACATTGCAAAGCTTATGCACCTGGCTGTGGATTACGGCAGGAGCATCGGCTTTACGGGCGATTTCTACATCGAGCCCAAGCCGAAGGAGCCCATGAAGCACCAGTACGATTTCGACGCGGCTACGGCCATCGGGTTCCTTAGGCAGTACGGCCTCGACAAGGATTTCAAGCTGAACATCGAGGCGAACCACGCGACGCTCGCAGGCCACACCTTCCAGCATGATCTGCGCATTTCTGCCATCAACGGGATGCTCGGCTCCATCGACGCCAACCAGGGCGACATGCTGCTGGGCTGGGATACGGATGAATTTCCGTTCAACGTCTACGACGCCACTATGTGCATGTACGAGGTGCTGAAGGCGGGCGGACTGACTGGTGGCTTCAACTTCGACTCCAAGACACGTCGCCCCAGTTACACCACAGAGGACATGTTCCACGCCTACATTCTCGGCATGGACACCTTTGCGCTCGGTCTTCTGAAGGCCGCCGCACTGATCGAGGACGGCAGGCTTGACAAGTTCGTCGAGGATCGTTATGCCAGCTAC
>CACXMS010000035.1 GCA_902768795.1 uncultured Eubacteriales bacterium | reverse complement strand
GACGGAAGAGCCGACAGCGATTCCGACGCCGGAACTGACCGAAGAGCCGACAGAAGAACCGACGGAAGCGCCGACCGAGGAACCGACGGAAGAGCCGACCGAGGAACCGACGGAAACGCCGAAGCAAACGACGACCGTGAAAACGACGCCGAAGCCGACGCCGAAGCCGACGCCAAAGCCGACGCAAAAACCGACGCCGACTCCGACGAATTCGCAGGACGGGAACACGCACGAAGGGAACTGGGACGCGCTTACGCCGACCGCAACCCCGACCGCAACCCCGACGCCGACCCCGACCCCGAGTGACGACTGGGGCGAATTCATTAAACTGTAACGGGGCAAATCAACATACGAAACGGCCGCGAAGCAAATGCTTCGCGGCCGTTTCGTTTTGGAAAAAATATGCTCGCGGTTACCAGGGGCGCCTTGCGTTGACGAAGTTGCGCTTCCAGTATGAGGACACGGCGCGTTTAACGACTTTTCCGTTGCCGGAGGATGCGTCGATCATCATGCCGTTGCCGATATAGATTCCCGTATGGCTGACGCGGGAGGATTCGTCGCTGCGGAAGAACAGGATGTCGCCGCGCTGCACGCTGCCGAAGGATTTGATTTCCTTCCAGTCCGATTTGCCCGAATAGCCCGCCGCGTTCAGGCGTGTCGTCGATACGCCGGCCTGCTTTAAGCAGTACCACACGAACCCGGAACAGTCAAACGTGTTCGGGCCGCGATCGCCGAGCACGTATTCGCATCCGACCTTTGCGTTTGCCGCCGAAATGAATTTATTGATGCGGCTCTCTTTGGCGGCCTGCTCCTGCGCCTTCTTGTCGGCCTCCTTCTTTTTGGCGGCTTCTTCCTTGGCCTTGGCGGACTGCTGCTTTGCCTTCGCGGCTTCTTCCTTGGCCTTGGCAGCCGCTTTCTCGGCTTCTTCCTTCGCTTTCTTCTCGGCGGCTTCCTCCTCGGCTTTTTGCTTTGCCGCAAGCTCCGCGGAGATCTTTGCCGAGTCGCTGTACAGCTTTTCAAGCGTTTTTTCACCCGCAAGCCCGTCCGCGGTCAGCTTGTTACGCTTCTGGAACGCCGTAACCGCTTCGGTCGTAACCGTACCGTAAACGCTGTCGACTTCCTTGCTCGACAGGTACCCGAGATCGACGAGCTGCTCCTGCAGCATTTTGACGTCGCGCCCGGCGGCGCCCTCCTTCAGCGTATACTTCTGCGCGTCGCCGCTGTAGATCAGTTCCAGCGTCTGCGTCCCCGCGACGCCGTCCATCTCAAGCCCGTGCTGCCGCTGAAACAGTTTCACGGCATACTCGGTTGCGCTGCCGTAATACTCGGTCGGCTCGTCGATTTCCAGATATCCGAGCTGGATCAGACGCACCTGAAGATTCATGACTTCCGGCTGTTCATCGTGCTTTTTCAGCACCAGCGGTTCCGGCGTCGGTTCCGCGTCGGCGGATGCATCCTCCGTCGGATCGTCCTCTGAAGCGTCCGACTCCTCCGTCCATTCGGACGCTGCCGGCTCTATGGCTTCGGGAAGCGCCGTCAGCGCGTTCATGTCTTCCGTATCATCGGCTTGAATGGAATCCGCGACATTTTCCTCCGTTTCCAATGCGCGTGCGGGAACAGCGGAATCCGTTTCGTTCGAAAGCGCAGACGCTTCCGCTTCGGCAACGCCGCTCCTGGCGCAGGCGGAAATGCCGACGCTGAGCGCAACCGTAAACAGCAGGCCGGATGTCACAAGCACCGCAAGCGCCGCAACGACGCGCTGCTTGTCCATGCTGAGCGCGCGAAACCGTTTCCAGATGCGTTTCAGCCATGCGACCAGGCGCTTGCCCAGGTCGCCGACGGTATAATAAACCGTCTTGCCGATCTCCGTCAGAACGGCAAGGAACGTCTGCTTTTTCTTTTTTGAGGAAGAATTCGACTTTTTTCGCTTCATGCGTTCAGTTTACGCCTGATTGTGCGCGCGCGCAAGGGACTTAACCATCTGTTAACACAAAGTTCCATGTTCTGTCGCATTTACCGGAAGCGCACAAAAAAGAGCTGCCGGAGCAGCCCTGTTTTGATTCGCTGTAAATCAGCTTTCGACTCTCTCGAAATCCTCCTTGCCGTGCTTGCAGAGCGGGCAGGTGTAATCGTCGGGCAGCTGTTCGCCCTCGTATTCGTAGCCGCAGACCTTGCAGACCCATTTGACGGCCTTCTGCACGGGCTGTGCCGATACCTTTTCGAAGTCCTCCTTGCCGTGCTTGCAAAGCGGGCAGGTATAGTCGTCTGGCATTTCTTCGCCTTCATATTCGTAGCCGCAGACCTTGCAGACCCACTTGGTCTTTTCCTCAACCTTGGGCTGGGGCTTCGGCTTGATGTGCGCGAAGTAATAGGCGTACGTGACCGACGGTGCGCCAGGCAGCACTTCGCTTTCGGTGATGTCCGCGACAAACAGCGTATGCGAACCGCAGTCCACGGCTTCGACGACGTGACCGGAGAAGACCGCGTTGACGCTCTCGGTCACCGCAAGCAGTCCGTTTGCCGTACGCTTTACGGCGGTGAAACCGGCAAACTTGTCCGTATCCCGGCCGCTGGCAAAGCCGAACCGCTTGAACAGATCGAAATTCGCGGTTTCGGTCAGCACGGATACGTTGAATACGCCGGTGCGGGCAATCAGGTCATGCGTGAAGTTCTGCTTGTTGACCGCGATTGCAAGGCGGTTCGGATTGGATGCAACCTGAATGCAGGTGTTCGTGATGCAGCCGTTGTCCTTTTCGCCCTCGCGGGTGGTTACGACAAACAGACCGTAACTGAGCTTGAACAGCGCGGTCGGATCGGTTGCGCCGGCAACGGGCGCAGCCGCGGCAGCGGGCGCGGGCTTTGCAATCGGCAGCGTGGAAGCAATCGCGTCGGCCAGCGTGTCGAGCTGGGCAAGCTGATCCGTGCCGAGCGAGCTTTTCACGGTGATCATCGGGTCGATTACGGTCATATTTTTGCAGCCGGCAAACAGCTCCTTCATTTTTTTGCCGCTTGTCGGCGCCCAGCTTCCGTTCTCGAGGAACGCGAGCGTGCGGTTCTGAATGTTATGCGCGATCAGATCGCGCAGCGCCTCGTCCATCCGCACGAAAATCTCGGCGTTATAGGTCGTCGAGGCGAAGACGAGATGACTGTAGCGGAACGCCGCCGCGACGATTTCGGAAGCGGGCTTGACGGAAACGTCGAACATCGTGACGCGCGCGCCGCGCTCGCGGAGCTTGGTCGCCAGGATCTCAGCCGCGTTTTCGGTGTTGCCGTAGACGGAAGCGTAAGCGATCATCACGCCCTGTTCTTCCGGCTCATACAGACTCCATTTCTGATACTTCTCCACATAGTCGCCGATATTTCTGCGCCAGACGAATCCGTGCAGCGGGCAGATCATTTTGATTTCCAGCTTTGCGGCTTTTTTCAGAATTGCCTGTACCTGCGGGCCGTACTTGCCGACGATGTTCGTATAGTAGCGCCGCGCTTCGTTCAGATAGTCGCCCATAAAGTCGATTTCGTCGGCAAACAGGTTGCCGTTGAGCGCGCCGAACGTGCCGAACGCGTCCGCGGAGAACAGCGTGCCGGTGATCAGATCGAAGCTCATCATGACTTCGGGCCAATGCACCATCGGCGCCATCACGAACGTAATCTCGTGATGTCCCGTGCGGAGCACGTCGCCTTCCTTGACGAGGTATGGATCGCAGCTCTCGCCGACGTAGCCGAAGCGCTTCATCATTTCGAAGCTCTTCTGATTGCAGACGATGACCGCGTCCGGATAGCGCAATACCAGCTCACGCAGCGTTGCGCTGTGGTCCGGCTCCATGTGGGAAACGACGATGTAATCGAGGCTTCTGCCGCCGAGCGCATAGGCGACATTTTCAAAGAACACCTTGTCCACGGCGCGGTCGACGGTATCGAACAGAACGGTCGTATCGTCGAGCAGCAGATAGGAATTGTAGGAAACGCCGTCGGGAACGGAATAGACGCCCTCGAACATGGCGAGCCGCCGATCGTTGCCGCCGACCCAGATCAGATCTTCGGAAATCTTTCGTGTGCAGTGCATAATTACCTCCGATGCTTTTTTCTCTTTTCAGTATAAAAAATTTTACAGAGCCGGTCAAGAGTAAAACGAAAAAACCTTTTGGCGCATTGAGAAAGGCTGTCGGCAAGGAAGGCAGAAGCCGGAATTCTCGCCCGAAGGCTGTAAACAGCGGTCAATCGCTTCCGGCGCTTCTTCACCCGCCGGGTGCGCGCCGAAAGGTATCGCGCTCGACAGAAAAACCGGCTGATTTTCGACGAATTGATAGAAGAAACGGCCTCGAAGCGGCCGTTTCTACTTAGATGTCTTCTTTGCTTTCTATCGTCGAAAATGGTCTGGCCCCTTTTACGGCAGCCGGAACCATCCGCATTTTCACGGATGGAAAATCACATTCGGAGGATCAGATGCGCGCGACGCCGCTTCGGACGGCGGCCTCGGCGACGGCCTTTGCGACAGCGGGGCCGACGCGCTTGTCGAACGCGGCCGGGATAATGTAGTCCGCGCAGAGCTCTTCCTCGGAAACGAGCGAAGCCAGCGCGTTTGCCGCCGCCATCTTCATTTCTTCGTTGATGTCGCTTGCACGCACGTCGAACGTCCCGCGGAAAATGCCCGGAAACGCAAGAACATTGTTGATCTGGTTCGGGTAATCGCTGCGGCCCGTTGCGATCACCGCTGCGCCGCCCGCCTTTGCGTCCTCGGGAAAGATCTCCGGCGTCGGGTTCGCGCAGGCAAAGATGATCGCGTCGCGGTTCATCGTTCTGACCATTTCCGTCGTCAGGGTGCCGGGGCCGGATACGCCGATGAACACATCCGCGCCGCGGATCACGTCCGCGAGCGTCCCGGTTCTGTGCTCCCGATTCGTGACTTTCGCCATTTCTTCCTTGATCCAGTTCAGCTTTTCCCGTCCCTCACAGATCGCTCCCGTCCGGTCGGTCATAACGATGTTCCGAAATCCCGCGGAAAGCAGCAGCTTCACGATCGCGACGGCGGCCGCACCCGCGCCGCTCGTGACGATCCGCACGTCTTCCTTCTTCTTGCCGACGACCTTCATCGCGTTCGTGAGTCCCGCAAGCGTAATGACGGCGGTGCCGTGCTGATCGTCGTGGAAGATCGGGATGTCGCACTTTTCCTTGAGCTTGCGTTCGATCTCAAAGCAGCGCGGCGCGGAGATGTCCTCGAGGTTGATTCCGCCGAAGGAGCCGGAGATGTTGTAAACCGTCTGCACAAATTCATCGACGTCCTTTGTTTTGACGCACAGCGGAATCGCGTCGACGTCGCCGAACGACTTGAACAGAACGCATTTCCCTTCCATGACCGGCATGCCGGCTTCGGGACCGATGTCGCCGAGCCCGAGGACGGCGGTTCCGTCAGTAATGACGGCGCAAAGATTGTGCCGGCGGGTCAGTTCATACGATTTGGAAACGTCCTTCTGGATTTCCAGACACGGCTGCGCGACGCCCGGCGTATAGGCAAGACTCAGATCCTCCTTCGTCGCCACCGGAACCGTTGCGATCACTTCGATTTTGCCTTTCCACTCTCCGTGCAGCCGGAGCGATTCTTTTGCGTAGTCCATGCGTTTGCCTCCTGAATGTTGATTCGGAACGTTCCGTAAACGTGTGCGTTCCTGTTTTTCCCATTATACTACCCTTTTGCAAAAAAGAAAAGAGCTGCGCTGAAATCCGTCCAAAAATATTTCTCCCCAGGCTGCCCCCGCTTTCGGATCCCCGTCATGTTTTTTCAAAATCTTGTAAAATCCGGATTGCGAACGGAAACATTATATGATAAAATAAAATCGAATTAATACGGGGGTTCACGGTATGAAGCATGTTTTGGTCGCGGTGGATCTGCAAAACGATTTCGTGGACGGAGCGCTCGGCACCGCGGAGGCGTCGGCCATCCTGGACGCGGCATGCGCGCGCATCCGTTCGCAGGAAGGACCGATCCTCGTCACGCTCGATACGCACGGAGAGGACTATCTCTCCACGCGCGAAGGCCGTTTTCTGCCCGTGCCGCATTGCGTCAGGGGAACCGACGGATGGAAGCTGAACGGAAAGGTTCAAAAGGCGCTTGCGAAGAAGGATGTTCTGTATGTCGAAAAACCGACGTTCGGCTCTGTCGATCTGCCTGCGCTCGTGCGGGTGCTGACGGCGGGCGAGCCGTTTGATCTGACGCTGATCGGGCTTTGCACGGATATCTGCGTCGTATCCAACGCGCTGTTGCTGAAAGCTGCGTTCCCGGAAGCGGATATTTTTGTGGATGCGGCGGCCTGCGCGGGCGTAACGCCCCAAAAGCATGAAGCCGCGCTGGAAACGATGCGCTCGTGTCAGATCACGGTGCTGTAACGCGCGTGAGCGAAAAGGAGAAACGGAATGGCAAAGTATATCATGGCGCTCGATGCGGGTACGACGTCGAACCGCTGCATCCTGTTCGACGAGCGAGGCATCATGCACTCGGTCGCGCAGCGCGAGTTTCCGCAGTATTTTCCGAAGCCCGGCTGGGTCGAGCATGACGCCAATGAGATCTGGGCGACGCAGCTTTCCGTCGCGGTTGAAGCAATGCAGCGCATCGGCGCCACAGCGGACGACATCGCCGGGATCGGCATCACGAACCAGCGCGAAACGACGGTCGTCTGGGACAAACACACCGGCGAGCCGATCTGCCCGGCCATCGTCTGGCAGTGCCGCAGAACGGCGGAATACTGCGATCTGTTGAAAGCCAAAGGACTGGTCGAATGGTTCCGCAAAAAAACGGGACTTGTGCTCGACGCCTACTTTTCCGGCACGAAACTGCGCTGGATTCTCGAAAACGTACCGAACGCGCGCAATCGGGCCGAAAACGGAGATCTGCTGTTCGGCACGGTCGAAACCTGGCTGATGTGGAAGCTGTCGGGCGGAAAAGTTCATGCGACCGATTATTCGAACGCATCGCGCACGCTTCTGTTCAATATCAATACGCTCGAATGGGACGACGAGATTCTCGAGCTGATGGATATTCCCAAGTGCATGCTGCCGAAGGCCCTGCCGTCGTCCGGCGTTTTCGGGTATGCCGATCCGAAGTTCCTCGGCGGGCCGATCCCGCTGTCCGGCGCGGCGGGCGACCAGCAGGCGGCGCTGTTCGGCCAGACCTGCTTTGCGCCCGGCGAGGCGAAGAATACCTACGGCACGGGCTGCTTCCTGCTGATGAACACCGGGCATAAACCCGTATTTTCGCAGAACGGACTCGTTACGACGATCGCCTGGGGGCTCGACGGAAAAGTGACGTATGCGCTCGAGGGATCGATTTTCGTAGCGGGCGCGGCGATTCAATGGCTGCGTGACGAGATGCGGATGATCGAATCCGCGGCGGATTCGGATTATATGGCGCGCAAGGTGCGCGATACGAACGGCTGCTACGTTGTTCCGGCGTTTACGGGCCTCGGCGCGCCGCATTGGGATCCGTACGCGCGCGGCACGATCGTCGGGCTGACGCGCGGCTGCAACAAGTACCATATCATTCGGGCGACGCTCGATTCGATCGCTTATCAGACGAATGAGGTTCTGACCGCGATGCGCGCCGACTCGGGCATTACGCTGTCGACGCTCAAGGTGGACGGCGGCGCAAGCGCGAACAACTATCTGATGCAGACGCAGGCCGACATCATCAACGCGCCGGTGGAGCGGCCGATGTGCGTGGAAACGACCGCGCTCGGCGCGGCTTACCTTGCGGGACTTGCCGTCGGGTACTGGGAGAACAAGATCGACGTAATCCGCAACCGTTCCATCGACCGCGTATTTTTGCCTTCGATCGACGCGGAGGAACGGATTCAGCGGATCAAGGGCTGGAACAAAGCGGTCAGGTACGCCTATCATTGGGAAAAAGAGGAAGAATGGGATGTATGATGTTCTGATCATCGGCGCGGGCGTGACAGGATGCGCCGTCGCCCGTTGGCTTTCGCGTTATGATGCGCGCATCTGCGTCGTCGAAAAGGAGGAGGACGTTTGCTGCGGGACTTCCAAGGCGAACAGCGCGATCGTCCACGCCGGATTTGACGCGCGTCACGGCACGCGCATGGCCGAGCTGAACGTGCGCGGCAGCGAAATGATGGAAGCCCTCTCGAAGGAGCTCGATTTCGCTTATGATCGCATCGGCAGTCTGGTCGTCTGTCTCAATGAGGAAGACCGCCCGCGGCTGAACGCGCTTTATGAGAACGGCGTGCAAAACGGCGTAAAGGGACTTGCCGTTATTGAACGGGAAGAACTGGTCGCGCTGGAACCGAATGTATCGGATAAAGCCGTTGCGGCGCTGTGGGCTCCGACGGGCGCAATCATCTGTCCTTTTGAAATGACGCTTGCGTTCGCCGAGAACGCGGCCGAAAACGGCGCGGCGTTTTTCTTCGATACCGAAGTGCGCGCGCTGGAGCGTATGGACGCCGGCTGGCGCGTTGAGACGTCGAACGGCGTTTTGGAAGCGAAAGCGATCGTCAATGCGGCCGGCGTGTATGCCGATGTGCTTCACAACCTGGTCTGCGAGAAAAAGATCCATATCACGCCGCGCCGCGGCGATTACTGCTTGCTCGATCACGCGGCGGCCGGCTACGTGCGGCATACCGTGTTTCAGCTTCCCGGCAAACGCGGCAAGGGCGTTCTTGTCAGTCCGACCGTTCACGGCAATGTGATCATCGGCCCGACCGCGATCGACGTAATGGATCGCGAGGGGACGAACACGACCGCCGAGGGCATCGCGGAATTGATGCAAAAAGCGGGACTTTCGATGAAGAACCCGCCGCTGAAGCAGACAATCACAAGTTTTTCCGGTCTTCGCGCGCATGAGGACGGGCACGAATTCCTCATCGGAGAAAGCGTTCCGGACTTCTTTGACTGCGCGGGCATCGAATCGCCGGGCCTTTCCAGCGCTCCCGCAATCGGCGAATGTACGGCGGATCTGATTGCAAAGCGCTACGGATTTTCCGAAAAAAGCAATTTCAAGGCGACCCGGAAAGGCATTACGGATCCGAAGACGCTTTCGCCCGAAGCGTGGAACGAACTGATCCGCCGGGAACCGGCATACGGGCAGATCATTTGCCGCTGTGAGAGCGTGACCGAGGGCGAAATCCTTGAAGCGATTCGCCGCCCGCTCGGCGCGCGCAGCCTTGACGGCATAAAGCGCCGCACGCGCGCAGGCATGGGGCGCTGTCAGGCGGGGTTCTGTTCGCCGCGCGTCATGGAAATTCTGGCGCGGGAGCGGAATGTGCCGCTTTCTTCCATCACCAAGAACGGACGCGGCTCGGAGCTGATCGTCGGTACGGCGAAGGACGCGTATGCGGAGGCGAACGATGAAGCATGATCTGATCATCCTCGGCGGCGGCCCCGCAGGGCTTGCCGCGGCGATCGCGGCGTACGACGCCGGCGTGCGCGATCTTCTGATTGTCGAGCGCGACAGGGAACTCGGCGGCATTCTGAACCAGTGCATTCACAACGGGTTCGGGCTGCACACGTTTTCCGAAGAACTGACCGGACCGGAATACGCCGCGCGGTTCATCGAGGGCGTGCGCGAGCGGAACATCCCGTACGTTCTCAATACGATGGCGCTGCATGTTTCGCCGGAAAAGGCGGTGACGCTGCTGAGCCGCACGGACGGATTGCAGACCGTTTCCGCAAAGGCAATCATTCTCGCCATGGGCTGCCGGGAGCGCAGCCGCGGCGCGCTGAATATTCCGGGCTACCGCCCCGCCGGCATTTATTCGGCTGGGACGGCGCAGCGGCTTGTGAACATCGAAGGGTTTTTGCCGGGACGCGAAATCGTAATCTTAGGCAGCGGCGACATCGGCCTGATCATGGCGCGGCGGCTTACGCTCGAGGGAGCGAAAGTCAAGGTCGTTGCGGAGCTTATGCCGTATTCGGGCGGACTGAAGCGCAATATCGTGCAGTGTCTTGACGATTACGGGATTCCGCTGAAGCTCAGCCATACGGTCGTGGACATTCGCGGGCGAAAGCGCGTTGAGGGCGTTACGATCGCCGCGGTCGACGCGCAGAATAAACCGATCCCCGGCACCGAGGAGGAGTATGCGTGCGACACGCTGCTGCTCTCGTGCGGACTGATTCCGGAAAACGAGCTTTCGCGGGAGATGGGCGTTTCAATCAACCCGGTTACAAACGGCCCGGTCGTCAATGAATCGCTCGAAACGTCGGTTCCCGGCGTGTTCGCAGCGGGCAATGTGCTGCACGTGCATGACCTGGTCGATTTCGTGTCCGAAGAAGCCGCGGCGGCCGGCCGCGCGGCAGCGGCATATCTTGAGAACGGAGAAACCGCCCGGAGGGAGATCCCCGTCCGGTTCGAGGGCGGCGTGCGGTACACCGTGCCGAGCACGATCGATCCCGCGCTTGTCCGGGATGCGCTGACCGTCCGGTTCCGCGTCGGAAGCGTCATGAAAAACCGCATTGTTTCGGTGTGGATGGACGGCGAGCGGGTGCAGAAGAAGCGGCGGCAGATCATGGCGCCCGGTGAAATGGAGGAGGTTCGGCTTACGCGCGAGCAGTTTGACGCGCATCCGGGCCTGGACGATTTGCTGATCCGCGTAGAGGAGGCATAAGATGGAGACCGTGAACCTGATCTGTATCGGCTGTCCGATGGGCTGCCCGATGACCGTCACGCTCGAAAACGGCGTTGTGACAGGCGTTTCGGGAAACACCTGCAAACGCGGAGACATTTATGCCCGTAAGGAGGTCACCGCGCCGACGCGCATCGTGACGTCCACATTGCGTGTCACGGGTAGCCGCACCGGCGCCGTGACCGTTCCCTGCAAGACCAAAACGGATCTTCCGAAGAACGATATTTTCCGTTGTATGCGCGCGTTGGCGGGCGTAACCGCAAAGGCGCCGATTCACATCGGCGACGTGCTCATTTCCGACGTTGCCGGAACGGGCGTGGATATCGTTGCGACGAAGGACGTTCTGTAATAGAATTCCCATAGAAACAGGAGGAAGCATTTATGGAGAAAAAGTTCAAACGAATCGGTGTTCTGACGAGCGGCGGCGACGCGCCTGGCATGAATGCGGCCGTTCGCGCGGTCGTTCGTACCGCAGATTCATACGGCATCGAGTGCATCGGTATTCGCAGAGGATGGGCGGGCCTGATTCTCAGCGACTTTGTGCGTCTGACCGGGCAGGACGTCGGCCATACGCTGTCTCGCGGCGGCACGATCCTGTATACGGCCCGCAGTGAGGACTTCATGACCGAGAGAGGCAGAAAACGCGCGGTTTCGACCTGCAAGATGCTCGGGCTCGACGGCATCGTCGCGATCGGCGGCGACGGTACGTTCCGCGGCGCGCTGGAGCTTTCGCGTCTCGGCGTTCCGACGGTCGGCATCCCGGCAACGATCGACAACGACGTCGGCTGCACGAACTATACGATCGGGTTCGACTCCGCGTGCAACACCGCGATCGAGTGTATCGACAAACTGCGCGACACGATGCAGTCGCATGAGCGCTGCTCGGTCGTCGAGGTCATGGGACGGCATGCCGGCTTTTTGGCGCTCTATGTCGGTATCGCGGTCGGCGCGACGGCGGTGCTCGTTCCGGAGCGCGAACTCGATTTCCAGAAGGACGTCGTGGAGCGGATCCAGGAATCCCGCCTTGCCGGCAACACGCACTTTATGATCGTCGTGGCCGAGGGCGTCGGCTCCGCGGTCGATATCGGCAAGCGCATCAAGGAGGAGGTCGGCATTGACCCGCGCGTCACGGTTCTCGGGCACATCCAGCGCGGCGGCTCGCCGAACGCGCGCGACCGTGAAACCGCGACCCGCATGGGCTATTATGCCGTGCGCGCGTTTGCAGAGGGCCGCGGCAACTGCATCATCTGCACAAAGGAAGGCGGCATCGTCGAGATCCCGATCGAGGAAGCGCTCGCAATGAAGAAGCACCTGCAGATGGAACGCTACGAAATCATGGAAGCGATGCAGGTCGGCAGCCACATCAATCGCAATTAACCGCTCAAAACGATCGCGGCCGCGAAGCATTTGCTTCGCGGCCGTTTCGTATGTTGATTTGCCCCGTTACAGTTTAATGAATTCGCCCCAGTCGTCGCTCGGGGTCGGGGTCGGCGTCGGAGTTGCGGTCGGGGTCGGCGTTGCGGTCGGCGCAAGCGCGTCCCAGTTCCCTTCGTGCGTGTTCCCGTCCTGCGAATTCGTCGGAGTCGGCGTCGGTTTTTGCGTCGGCTTTGGCGTCGGCTTCGGCGTCGTTTTCACGGTCGTCGTTTGCTTCGGCGTTTCCGTCGGTTCCTCGGTCGGCTCTTCCGTCGGTTCCTCGGTCGGCTCTTCCGTCGGTTCTTCTGTCGGCTCTTCGGTCAGTTCCGGCGTCGGAATCGCTGTCGGCTCTTCCGTCGGCGCGACCGTCAGTTCCATCGCTGCGGCGGTCGGCTCCGCGGTCGGTGCAGCTGTCGGCGCGGCAATCGGCGCTTCCGGCGTACGCGCGCAGCGCAGCGACAAAATCAGCAATACCAGCAGAACCACGATAACCGCGAATTCCAGCCAAATCAGAATCGTTTTCCTGTCCTTCTTCATCGTTTTTTCCTTACCAGTCCGGATCGGTGACCTTGTGACCGTCCTGCGCGTCCGATGTCGCTATGATGTCCGCTACTTCTTCCAGTTCCATCTTCGGCGTTTCATATTG
>CACXMS010000034.1 GCA_902768795.1 uncultured Eubacteriales bacterium | reverse complement strand
TTTTCCGCAGGGCCACGTTCTGATAAAGTCGAGAGCTAGTTTTATCGCTTCTCTGCCGTAACCGCGTTTTTGATATCGCTTGTCAATCATCAAACGCCAGAGGGAGTAGTTGTTAACAAGTGACTTTGGGGCTTCAACGTCATCCCAGTTTTCATACATCGCAGCCTCGTTAAAACCGATCATCAGGAATCCAACTGGTCTTTTGTCATTATAGATGGCAAATGGAAACGCAGCTGTGGCCGAATCCCGAACACCGTATGCTTGGACGATACTTACCCAGTTTGCCGCAACGAAGCTTTTCTGAGATTTGAATACCTTCAGATCAACAATCTCCCATATGTTAGTTGAATCGATTTTTTCCAAATGTATCATATCTTTTTTCCTCACACAAATCTCGATTTGTCTGTATTATTATAACACAAGCTACAACACGACACAACGAAAAAGCATAGCCGATCAATAAAGACGGCTGTGCTGTTGGAATACCCCCTTGACAAATCTTCTCTGAAGGCGGTTTTTTCTGCCGAAGGCTGTAAACAGCGGTCAATAACTTCCGGCGCTTCTTCACCCGCCGGGTGCGCGCCGAAAGTTATCGCGCTCGACAGAAAAACTGGCTAATTTTCGGCGCATGACCGAAGAAAAGACGGCTTTTCCGTCTTTTCCTCCTGCAAGTATTCTTTTCCATAATCCGCCGAAAATGGTCTGACCCCTTTTGCGACAGTCTGCGAGGGGCAGCCGAATGGCTGCCCCTCGTTGTTTTATGGTTTTTATTATCCCACGACGATATTCACAATGTTCTTGACGACGATGACCTTGCGTACCGTCTTGCCCGCAAGGTACGGGGCAACGTCCGCCGACGCTTTTGCCGCTTCTTCGACCGCGGCTTTGTCGGCGTCCGCCGGCATCGAGATGCGCGCGCGAACCTTGCCGTTGACCTGTACGCCGTATTCGACGCTCGCCGCGATCAACGCGGACTCGTCATAGACCGGCCACGCGGCATGGTGGAGTTGCTCGGAAAAGCCGAGCTGCTCGTTCATTTCCTCGGTCATGTGCGGCGCGAACGGGTTCAGCAGCAGCAGCAGCGTGCGAAGTTCATCCTTTGTGACGCTTCCCTTCGCGTAAAAATCGTTGACCAGCGACATCATCGCGGCGATCGCGGTATTGAACTTCATGTGTTCGATATCGTCGGTCACCTTTTTGATGCAGGCATGGATCGCGCTGCGCTGCTCCCTGTCGGTATCGTCCTCGCCCCTGACCATGTCCATGAGGCGCCATACGCGGTCCAGGAAGCGCTTGCAGCCGTTGGCGCTCTGCTCGCTCCACGGCGTCGCCGCCATATAATCGCCCATGAACATCACGTACGTCCGCAGCGTATCCGCGCCGAACCGTTCGATCACTTCGATCGGATCGACGACGTTGCCCTTGGACTTGGACATCTTGTCGCCGTCCGGCCCTAAAATCAGGCCCTGATAGGTGCGCTTCGCATACGGCTCGGGCGTATTGACTTCGCCGATGTCGTACAGGAAATGATGCCAGAACCGCGAATACAGCAAATGCCGCGTCACGTGCTCCATGCCGCCGTTATACCAGTCGACCGGCATCCAGTAGCGCATCTTTTCGGGATCGCAGAACCGCTCCGTATTGTTCGGATCGATAAAGCGCAGATAGTACCAGCTCGATCCGGCCCACTGCGGCATCGTATCGGTCTCGCGCTTTGCCGCGCCGCCGCACTTCGGGCACGTGCAGTTGACAAACGATTCGATCCGCGCGAGCGGCGACTGGCCGTCGGTGCCCGGCTCAAAGTTTTCGACGTCCGGCAGCGTCAGCGGAAGCTCCTCATACGGAACGCCGACCGTTCCGCACTTTTGGCAGTGGATCAGCGGAATCGGCTCGCCCCAGTAGCGCTGCCGGTTGAACGCCCAGTCCTTCATCTTATACTGAACGCCCTTATGCCCGATGCCCTTTTCGGAAAGGAACGCAAGCATTGCCGCGATCGAATCCTTCTTGTTGTCGTAAGCGTTCAAAAAATCGGAATTGATCATGCGGCCGTTGCCGGTATACGCTTCCTTTTCGATATCGCCGCCCTCGATGACCGGAACGATGTCCGCGCCGAACTTCTTTGCAAACTCCCAGTCGCGCTGATCGTGCGCGGGAACCGCCATGATCGCGCCCGTGCCGTAGCCCATCATGACGTAATCCGCGAGGAAGATCGGAATCTCCTTGCCGCTTACGGGATTGATCGCGGTAAAGCCGTCGAGCTTCACGCCGGTCTTTTCCTTCACGAGCTGCGTCCGTTCAAACTCGGTCTTTTTGGCGCAGGTGGCGCGGTATGCTTCGACCTCGTCCCAGTTTTTGATCCGGTCGCGGTACCGGTCAAGCATCGGATGCTCGGGCGCCATGACCATGAACGTCACGCCGAACAGCGTATCGCAGCGGGTCGTGTAGATTTCGAGCTTTTCCGGCACGTCTTTGATCGCAAAGTCCACAAAAGCGCCCGTGGACTTGCCGATCCAGTCAATCTCCTGCTGCTTGATGGAATCGGGATAATCGACGTCGTCAAGTCCATTCAGCAGTTTATCCGCGTACGCGGTGATCTTCAGGTACCAGACGTCCTTCGGAAGCTGAATCACCTCGCTGTGGCAGACGTCGCACCTGCCGCCCTGCGAATCCTCATTGGAAAGGACGACCTTGCAGTGCGGACAGTAATTGACCTGCGTTTTGGCGCGGAACACGAGCCCGTGATCGAACAGCTTCAGGAAGATCCACTGCGTCCAACGGTAGTATTCCGGCAGCGACGTTGCAATCTCACGGCTCCAGTCGAACGAATAGCCGACGCGCTTCATCTGCTCTTTGAAATGCTCGATGTTCTTCGTCGTGATCACATGCGGATGCGTATTCGTCTTGATCGCATAGTTTTCGGCGGGCAGGCCAAACGAGTCGAATCCCATCGGGAACAGCACGTTGTACCCCTGCATCCGACGCTTGCGGGAGATGACCTCAAGACTGGTGTACGCCTTGATGTGTCCGACGTGCATCCCCGCGCCCGAGGGGTACGGAAACTCGACAAGTCCGTAGAACTTCGGTTTTTTTGTATCCTCCTCTGCGGCAAAGCAGTTCTGCTCCTCCCAGATTTTCTGCCATTTCTTTTCGATTGCGGTAAAATCGTATCGTTCCGCCATATCCAAACTTCCTTTCCCGATCGTCCGAAAAATGAATCCGAAATCCGCCCGGCACTCGGCCCGGCGGTCTGAATTTACTTTATCTTTTTCCGCGACGTTTGTCAACCGCTTTACAAGAAAATGTGTTTATGATATAGTAAATTGAATACAGGCCCGACCTTGAAAGGAGCTCTTATGGTAGGCAATTACTTATTCTATATCGGAAACATCGGCGTTCCGTCGATGGGATTCTGCATTCTGATCGGCACGATATTTGCCGTGCTGCTGTGCTACTGGGCAAAGCGTTTTTCCAATCTGGACTGGAACGATGAGATTCTCGACGGCATCATCTGGGCCGTGCTCGGCGGATTTGTCGGCATGAAGCTGCTGTACTGGATCGTCACGCCCGACATTTTTCTCGATGTGTTCCGCAATTTCAGCTGGAAAGCGCTGTGGGATCTCATCACCTCCGGCATGGTGTTTTACGGCGGACTCATCGGCGGCGTCATAGGGCTGCTGCTGCTCTGCCTCAAAAAGAAACGGAATTTCTTCACGTTCTCGGATCTGATCGTTCCGTGCTTCTGCGTCGCGCACGCGGGAGGGCGCATCGGCTGCCTGCTGGTCGGCTGCTGCTACGGCGTGGCCGAAGGCGAATCCTGCCTCGGCGGACTTTGCACCTATGACGGCACGCTTGCCGTAACGTATCTGAACGGCGTGCGCCGTCTTCCGGTTCCGCTGATGGAATCGCTGTTTCTGCTGCTGCTCGCGGCCGCTCTGATCCTGATCCTCAAAAACAACAAGCATCGCGGCGCCGTGACCGCATGGTATCTGATGCTCTACGCCGCCTGGCGTTTTGTGATCGAATACTTCCGCGGCGACGAAATCCGCGGCATTTACGGCCCGTTCTCGACCTCGCAGTGGATCGGCATTGCCATCTTTGTCGCCGGCGTCGTCATCTTTGTACTCTCCCGCAAGTGGCCGAAGGACGAGCCCCTGCCCGAAACAAATCCGTTCGAACAGCGTTCCTCCGTCCGGGAAACGAACGAGGAACCGCTGCAGGCGCAATCGTTTGACATCCCGACCGCGAAAGGTTCGGACGAAGACGAGTATCTTTCCGACGAAGAAGTCGCTTCCGCTCCCGAGATGGCGGAGGACGTCCCCGAGTATTCCCAAAGCGCGCCGGAGAACACGGCGACGGCCGTCTCGGGGGAAGAAAGCGCTCCTTCGGGCGACGAGTTTTGACGGGAACCTGCCATGACGACCCGTAAAACGCTTCTCCTTGCGCTTTTCGTGCTGCTGCTGCTCGCATCCGGCTGCCGCGCGCTGCCGGTCGAGGCGCTCTTTTCGCCTTCCACCCCCGTCCCTGTGACCGAAGCGCCGACGGAGGCGCCGACAGCCGAAGCGCGCGAAATCAATATTCCCGCCGCCGATCCGACCGAAGCGCCGACGCCTGTCCCGACGGCCACGCCGTCGCCCGAGCCGACGGCCACGCCCACGCCGGAGCCGACCCCGACGCCTGTTCCGACGCCTGCCGTCGCCTCGATCGGCGCGATCGGCGACATCATGATCCCGAGCGGCATCATCGGCGACGTGCGTTCCGGCGGAACCTACGATTTCTCCGCGCTGTTCGCGCCGTGCAAGGATCTTTTTCAATCCGTCGACCTGATGTGCGGAAACCTCGAGGTGCCGCTTGCCGGCGAAAGCGCCGGATACAGCGCGATGCTCTCCGGGGAATCGAATATTCCTCGGTTCAATGCGCCGGACTCGCTTCTGGACGCGCTGAAGGACGTCGGATTCGACCTTCTGACCACGGCGAACAACCATATCCTCGATAAGGAAACCGACGGCATGTACCGCACCGCCGAGGTCATACGGGAAGCGGGCTTCTATCAGACCGGCACTTTTCTGGACGAAGACGACCGGGAAACGCCCTGCATCATCGAAGTGAACGGGATTCGCGTCGGGATCGTCGCCGCAACGCGCGTCATCAACGAGCGCATGAAGCACATCTCGATGGACGAGGCGCACGTTGCCGTCGGATTGCTTTCGGAGGGCGATCAGTTGACCGAGGACGTGCTGCGCGATCTGGAGCGTGTAAAGGACGCCGGCGCGGAATTTGTCATCGTTTTCGCGCATTGGGATTATGAAAACCCGAATCCGGTCGACAAGGTGACGCGCCGGCTTGCGGAACAGCTTCTGAAAGCGGGCGCGGACTGCATCATCGGCTCGCATCCGCATTACGTGAAGAGCATGGAATACATGACCGTGACCCGCGGCGACGAGGAATATACCGGTCTTGTCGCGTTCTCGCTCGGGGACTTCACCGCAAACGAAGGATTTGAACGCTCGACCGGACTGTTCTTGAAACTCACGCTGGAGAAGGACTTCGAATCGGGCGAGGTCACGCTGACCGACGCCGCGTATCTTCCGACCTTCGTGATGCGCCGCGCGATCGAAAAGCCGCGCTTTGCGGCCTTCCCCGTGTACGACGATCTCTCCCTGCTGAAAGCGTTCCACCTTTCCAGCAACGAAACCAGGACGCTGAATCGTGCGCGTGAGTACGCTTTGAACATCATCGGCGACGTCGACGACCTGCGTTTGCTCGATGAATGATGCTCCCGATCAAACAAATCGCCCGCCTGACGCGCTTGGAACGCATCAGGCGGGCGAATTTTTCTCCGTCGTAATCCTTATTCGGCGATGAACGATTCCGTCCAGAATTCGTTTCCGTACAGATCGGTCAGGCAATAGCAGAATACGCACCGCTGATTTTCCACCCACATATCCTGTACCTTCAATTCGCCGTACACGGTCAGGTCGCCGTCCAGCTTATACGAAGCGTCATAGCTGCCGTCATAGCCGTAATAGTCGCAGACGAACGTCAGCCGATCGCCGCGCTCCAGCGGCAGGCAATCCTTGGCGACGGTATCCGTTTCGCCGTTAGCGTACATCCTGCGATAACCGACCACGCGGGGCGTATTGTTCTCAAATACGATCATCAGATCGACCGGCTCCCCGTTCCGCAGCGCGGGAACGCGGCCGGTGATCGTCGTTACGCCGTTGTCGGTCGTTTCGTCCATCAGATAATAGGGAACGATATGCCCCTCGATTCCGATCCACGCGCCGCTCCATTCCAGGATGAGGTTGCCCTGACCGTCAAACGCAACGTCCGCATTGTCGAGTCCGAGATCGATATAGCCGCTTCCGTCGTCGACAAAGACATTGAGCTGAACCGACTGGACGAGATCCCATTGCTCTTTCGTCAGCGCAAGGACATTCTTTCCGTTCACCTCGGTCGAAAGCATATCCGCGGTCGAAAGCGAATGCGCGTCGTAGTATTCGGCGTTGTCGAGAACGCGGCCGGTATCAAACCAGCTCGACGCGCCGCTGCCGAGGATGCCCGACAGGTAATCCGTCGGATCGGACGAACCGGTCAGCGCGGAACCGAACAGACCCGAAAGATCGCTGCTGCCGGAGGAGCTGCCGAGCAGCGATCCGAGCAGCGAGCCGGACGCGGAGGACGTGGATCCGGAGGAACCGCCGAGCAGATACTCCAGCATTGAGCTTGCCGAGAACCCGGAATCGCCGGTGTAGCTGCCGAGCAGGGAGCCGATCGGGGAAGCG
Organism: uncultured Eubacteriales bacterium; assembly: GCA_902768795.1. Classification (GTDB taxonomy): domain Bacteria; phylum Bacillota; class Clostridia; order Christensenellales; family CAG-138; genus UBA3792. The sequence continues at coordinate 6,194 of CACXMS010000034.1, read as the reverse complement.
GTCGTTCCGCCGGTCGCCACCTGACCGCCCGCCGCAAGCGACGAGAAGCTCTTGATCGCCGAAGTGTACTCCGCGTCCATGCCGATGTTGTCATACAGCTTCACGGCGGAGCTCATGCTCTTGAACGACGAATACGGGAAGTAGATCGAAAGGCCGTAGGAATTCGCCATCGAGGTCGACGTGCGGTTGTACTTGATGCAGCCCTTCAGCGCCTTGATTAAAGCGCTCGCCTCGTTGGTATTGATCCGGGTCGCCAGATCGACCAGGTCGACGTGGTTCACCTTGCTCGCCTGCCCGAACTCGCGCACCTGGCTTCGCGCGTCGGATACCGTCTGATAGTCGTTCCCGTCAAGCAGTACGCCGACCGATTTCGAGAACTCGGCAAACGGCTTGGGAACCGATTCCGAGAACTCCGCGAGGTCCACGACCGAAAGCGTCGTATTGCAGCCCGGGTATTTCTTCTTGCAGACGTTGTTGAAATCGTCGATGATCGTTTTTGCAAGCTCAACGGTGTCCGTCGACGTGTTCTTAGAGAGCTGCGACAGCCAGTTCGTATAATACCAGCCGCAGCCCGGCTCCGATTCCTCGGACGCGATCATATAGTCCGCATACCGTTCGCAGACGAGCGCCGTTTCGAGCGTACCCATCAGGCATGCGTCGAAACCGATGAAATCAAACTTCACGCCGCCGTTCTTCAGCGCGATGTTGATCTTGTCGAGCGTCATCGAACCGGAATAATACTGATCGTAGCCGTAACCGGAGATCGCGCCGCCGCCGTGATCCCAAAGGATCAGGCAATAACGGTCCGCCGGATAATTCTTGGCGCAGAACTGAATGAACTCGGCCAGCGTGTTCGGGTCGATCATCGACTTTCTGCCCATGTTCTTCTCCAGCGGCTCCAGCCCGTTTTCCGTAACGCGATAGCGCTGGTTCGTCGTATTCGAGATGACCGAGTTGTTCCACTTCCGCGTGCCGCCGGTTTCGACGATGATATTCACCTTGTCGTCGTTCAGCGTTGCGTGGAGCATCTCGTTCAGGTCCGCCGTGCCCATGCCGTACTCGCTCTCAAGGTCGGTCCCGCAAAGGTATACCATCAGCGTGACTTCGTCCTTGCCGCCGCCGCGAAGCGTCGTGTACTTTTCACGCGCGACGCCGGAAACGCTCGTGTTCACCGTCTCGGTGGACGTCGTAGCGGAAACCGCTTCCGGCGCGGACGCATCGGTTTCGTCGATCGGCTCCGAGCCGAGCAGCGTTCCGAGCAGGTTCGTTTGGAACGAAGCGCCGTTCGAACCCGTTATCGAGCCGCTCTGCGAGCTGCCCGAATCCTCTGTGTCAAATCCGCTGATCAGCTCGCTGATATCCATCTCGGGCATCGAGCAGCGCGAACAGGCGCGGAACAGCAGGACGCCGATAACGATCAGAACGACGACAAGGATAATCTTGCCGATGCCGCCGCGGGTCAGAAGCCCCAAAAGACCGCTCGATCCGCTTGCGCGGGAGCCGCCCCCCTGCGAAGTCCTCTGCGTATCCTGCCTTCTGCCCGAATAGCCGTCTTTGCGGCCGACCGGACCGTTGGTATCGACTTTCTCCGTCTTGCGGACGCTGCCGCCGGACGAGATCGGCGTGCGTTTTCTGCCGCCGGAACCGGGTGTGTTGTTCATGTTCTTCCTTTCTGCGTTACGCGTTCTGTTCGGGGGCGCGCATCCCGGTCGCACGGCGGCCGAGACGGTTTGCCCACGCTTCCTGATACATCTTATAGTAGGAGATCCCCCGTTTGCTGCGGAGCCGGCGCATCGGCGGGAAATTCGCCCAGAGGAGCGACGGCAGTCCGATCACGGGCAGATACAGCGGGCCGAGCAGCAGCGACTGGATCGAATGTCCGTACTCATGCACAAGGATGCGCTGCTCACTTCGGTGAATCGCTTCAGGCGGCGCATCCTCAAAAAGCGCCTTTCCGAGAAACAGAAACATCCCGAGCGACATGCTTCCCGAAAGCTTCCATCGCGTAACGACCGCGCCGAAAAAGCGTTCATGCGGACGGCGGCAAAGCAGCAGCGTCAGCAGCGCGCCGAGGAGGTTCTGTACGACGCCCCATGTCCATTGCAGTACAAAGTACCATACGCGCATCGATCATTTCGTTCTCCCACAATGATATTTTATTATATCAAAAATACAAAAAAAGGGAAGAGCGCTTCGAAATTTTTTCATCCAAAAAACGGATCCTCCGATTTTTTGGGGGATCCGTTTCAGCGTGTCAAAAAACCTTTTGACACGCTGCACAGGCTGTTGATAAGGGAGGCAGAATTCGCTTTTTCGCAACGGAGCTATACTGACGTATGCGACGGAGCGAAAACGAGGATCGTTTGCGGCGAATTTTCAATCAAAGAAAGGGCTTTCCGGCCCTTTCAACCTGCAGCAGTTCTATCAAATTTTCTTGCCGCAAACGGTCTGACCCCTTTTGCGACAGCCTGAAACGGATCCTCCGGGGATCCGTTTCTGCTTCGGAGGGTATCAGCCCTCCGTAATCAGGGTTTCGATGAACTTGATCGTCGTGGTGTTCGACGCGGTCGCCGGCCATTTGGCCGCAAGATCGCTGAGCGTAATCTTCCCGTCGCCCGGTTCGTACCAGTCATACGAGGAGAAGTGTCTCAGATAGCTGCCCTCCGGGAACAGATGCCCCGCGCGGGCGAACATTTCGTTTCGGGCAAAGTTCAGAAGCTGCAGCAGCGTGTATTCCTTTGTCTGCGGAATATCCCAAAGCTCGTCATACGTGAGCTGCTCGCTGATGCTCTTCGCTATGACAAGCCCGTCTTTGTCGAACGGGGAACGCCCGGCGTTTTCCGCAAACGCCATGCTGCCGCCGGTCAGCGTGTACAGCGTATAGTCCTTCAGATCGGTTGTCGCGCGCGCTTCCGACCGCGTGGAAACGGTTCTCAGCACCACATCGCCCGCGGTATATCCTTCCTCATCGGCAAGGTCGTACACGTCCGCGATCAGGTATTCCGCGCCGTCGGTCAGGGCGATATCATAAACCACCCGGAAGCAGTTTTTGTGCGCCGTATTCGCGTTTCCGACCGCAAACAGATTCAAAAGAACCGTTCCGGATTGGAATCTGCTGCCGTAATACGCTTTTTTCGCATTGCGGATCGCGACGCGCACCGCCGTCTGATCGAACCCGTACAGCGAGGTGATCGCGCGGTCCGCGTTTGCCGCGCCCGAAGGCGGATCCGTCGGCGACGGCGTTTCATGGACTTCGGGCAATGACGGCGCGTCGGTCGCGGTCTGTCCGACCGGCTGCCCGCCGGCTTCTCCGGCGCGCGCAGCCATTTCCGCTTCGCTCCAGGTCCACGACGGATGCGCGATGCGAACATGGTTCCCGGACAGCGTTTCCATGATCGAGGGCATTGTGCTCTGCGTCTGGAACCGATAGCCGTCCTCCGCCGCGCTGACGCCGACGCTGAGACTCATGATCGCGTTGTAGCCGCTGTGCTGCGTCGGATCCAGCGGCAGATCGAACCCGCACGCCGCCAGAAGCGCTTCGTTGTTCAGCGACGCGGTAAACGCGCCGTCCGCGCCGCGCGTTACGGTCACATAATCCGAGAGCGTCAGTTCGGTGAATCCGTCGGTTGGCTGCGTTGCGCGGCTGCCGATGATGTCGTTCTCGGTCCAGGTCCATTGCGTATTCTTCAGCACGATCCCCGCCTTGCGAAGCTGCCGCGCAAAAAGCGGATCGGTCGATGTGCTGATCGTTTCAAAGTGATAGCCGTCCCCGTCCTGCTTCACGGAAATATCGAGCGATCGGATCGCCAAAATCTCCGGGTAACGGTCGAGCTTGTCTGCCGGCGGAACCGGAAGGTGCATGTCCCAGATCAGCCGATCGGCGTCAAACGAGAATTCGTACCGGTCGCCGACCCTGGCGGTGATCACGTAATCGGAAACCTTGATCTGCCGGAGATTTGCGCCGAACGCAAAGTAAGCGACGATCACGCACGCGGCGATCAGCGCAACGAGCACCAGGCCGATCAGGATCACGGTCCTTCGCATTTTCCTGCGTTTCATACGACTCCCTCCTTACACGCGCTTGCCGCACCTGGGGCAGACGGTCTCGGACGCGGAAAACGCCGTTCCGCAGTAAATGCAGTGCTGCGTTCCTTCCGTGCGGCGGGAGCGAAACAGCGATTCATCGAGCGGAGGCGTTTCATCCTTCTCCCCGTCGTCTTCCGCGTCATCCGGTTCTTCGGGTTCCGCTTCGGGTCGGGGGCGGGCCTTCCGCTGCACGACCGACGAGTACGTCGCTTCATACTCCTCGGCCGACACGGTTTCGTTTTCCAAAAACGAATCCTCTTCCTCACGGCGCGACTGCGCGCGGCGGGACTTCGGGTCGTCGCGAAACGCCGCGTACGCAAACGAGATCACAAGCACCAGCAGCAGGCAGGCGATCCCGACAATCAGGATCGGAAAGCCCGTCACGCGAAACATCTGATAGATCGAACGCGCGGCAAACGCGGGATCGATCGACACGATCAGCAGCGCGAACGCGCCGTAAAACAGCGTGGTCAGGCCGAAGGTGATCAAAACGGTGCGGAGAGTTTTCATAGGACACCTCATTTCTCGATGAAAGATTGTATTTCCCGGAGCAGGCGAACATTGTTGCGCTCCGTTTCGGTCATATCCGCCGTGCGGTCGGGAACCATCTCCCGATACCACGAAAAGCTGTTGTAATGCTCATAGAACTCGCGCTCGGTGCGCTCGTCGAACCCCGCATAGTAGCGCGCGTAGATTTCCTTTCGCGCATACCGCAGCAGATTTGCCATCGAATGTCCCTCAACGGCCGTCAGCTTCCAGATCTGATCCTCGTCCAGCGCATCGTACGTCGGCGACCAATAGACGCCGTTTGCCATGCGATAGCTGGTCGGACTGTCCGGGAACTGCACGAACCCATTCTGATCAAACGCACGCTTGCCGACAACCTTCATACCGCCGCCCGAAAGCACGGTCGCGTTCCCGTACGGCGCTTTTTTCGCGTTCGCCTCGTTCCGATACGTTCCCACCGCGGCGCTCGCCGCCACGACGCCGTTCTCCGTCAGGGTCAGATTGTGCGCGAATACGGTGAAATACTGCGGATCGCCCGCCTTCTCGCCCTCAATCTCGATCTGGGCGCGATAAACCGCCTGATAGCAATTTTGGGTACGCTCGTCGTTCACGCTGAAAATGACATGCAGCTTTTCGAATTTACACTCCGCATCGCCGAAAAGTGAGCGCAAAGCGCGATCCCGATGCTCCTGCACAAGCTCGCAAACCGCCCGCAGGTTGTATCCGTTGCCGTCCGCGTCGACCAGTGACCGCAGCAGCGCGCCGTTTTGCGGAGCTTCCGTCGGTTCCGCCGTCTCCGGTTCGACCGATGCGTTCGCTGCGGAATCGGACGATCCCGCCACATATCCGCGCATCTCCTGATCCCAGGAGAGTGCGGAAAACCCGATGCCGTACCGTTTCAGGGTGTCCGTATCCGCCTGCACGGAAACCCGCATCGTTTCGCTCCCGCCCGTATAGGACAGATACACGCTCATATTCGAAATCGCGCGAACATCCGCAAGCCGCTCCGCCGCGCGCGGGTCCTCTGCCGACGTCGGCAAATGCAGCGTTTTCAGCAGGGCGTCCCTGTCGATCGACGCATTCGGTTCACCCGAAGCGTCGCGCCCGACGGTCACATACGGCCTCAGATCCACCGCCTCCCGGCGCGGGACGCAATAAAACAGCACCAGGAGAAGCGCCGCCGCCGAAACGACCGTTCCGACGCCCAGCAGCAGAAAACGACGCCGATTCTGTTGTGTCCGATCCCGTTCCATCATAGTTCGGTTTTATTATAACAGAGCGAAGTGAAAAATGTGCGTCTAAAATGCAAATTCTTTTTAACGTTTCCCGCTTTTTCTTCGAAGAAGAAAAAGCTTGGCAAAAAGAAGCGAGTCCTGTTGGTTATATTCCGGCTCCCGCGGCTCCCCCGGGCTTGGCTTTCTCTCTTTTGAAAAGAAAAAAGCTTGGCAAAAAGAAGCGAGTCCTGTTGGTTATATTCCGGCTCCCGCGGCTCCCCCAGGCTTGGCTTTCTCTCTTTTGAAAAGAAAAAAGCTTGGCAAAAAGTAGCGCATCCTTTTGATTTTACTCCAACTCCCGCGCCTCCTCCGGGCTTGGCTTTCTCT
>CACXMS010000033.1 GCA_902768795.1 uncultured Eubacteriales bacterium | reverse complement strand
AAAAACGGCGGAATCATGAACGTCATTCGCTGCGACGAACCGAATTATTTAATCTGGAAGTGGCACCCTGCAGGCACGCAAAGCGGAAATAACGCCCGGGAAAACGCAATTCGCTGGGGGTCTGCCCTGCGCGTGAAAGACGGCGAGGTTGCCGTATTTGTCTATCGTCAAAAAGATGGAACGATGCAGGATTTCATTGAAGGTCCGTTTGATGAACATATAAAAACAGCGAATCTTCCGGTGTTGTCTTCCATCATCGGTTTGGCGTACGGCGGAGACACCCCTTTCCAGGCGGAAGTCTATTTTATCAATCTGGCGAAGGCGGTCCAGACAAGATTTGCCGTTCCCTTCTTTGATGTGTACGATCCGCGCTTCCCGGACTTCGGTGTTCCGGTTGCGGTACGAGGCACGGTTACATTCCAAATAACAGACTACAGAGAATTTATCAAGTTGCATAGACTGATCGAATTTGATCTGGATATATTCCAAAAGCAGATTCGGGACGCGATCAGCCGTTATGTCAAAGACGTGGTTGCAAATGCGCCAGCTGCGAATAATATTCCCGTTGTACAAATTGAAAGCAAGACGGCCTTGATAAACGACGCCGTCGAGTATGATATCACCGAAAGATTGAAGGAGACCTTTGGCGTGACCGCCACAGGCGTCGATATCGGAGTGATCGAAATTGATAAAACAAGTGAAGGATATCGACATCTCATGTCTGTAACAAGAAACGTCACTACCGTCAAAGTGGAAGCGGAAACTGCCGACTATGTAGAAAGATTGCGCATTCAGCGCGAAGAAGCGCAATATGCAGCGCACAAGCAGACACAAAGCTCGAATATCGGAGCTTACCAGGTTGAGAAGCAGGCAGAAGTCGGCATTGCTGGCGCAAATGCACTTGGACAAATGGGTGCAAACGGCGCCGGATCAATCAACGTGGGAGGAGAATCCGGCAGCGCAGGTTTCAATCCGGCGACTATGATGGTCGGCATGGCTCTGGGCGGTGCTGTTGGGCAGAATATCGCCGGAACGATGAACGGAATCCTTTCCAATGCGAATGCGGGTCAAAACGCGGCAGTGCCGCCGGTGATTCCTGTTATAGCATACCATGTTGCGGTTAACGGGCAAGCAGCCGGTCCTTATAATATGGATGTATTGCGTCAGATGGCAGCTTCCGGTCAACTTCAAGTCACCACGCTGGTCTGGAAACAGGGAATGGCAAATTGGGAACAGGCACAAACTGTTGCAGAGTTAGCATCTCTGTTCCCGCCTGTTGTGCCGCTGTAACTCCGAAACCAACACCGAGCCCGGAACCAAACTGCACACTATACTTGGAGATAGATTTTGAATCCAATGTTATTTTTGGGGGCTCAATGGCAATCGTTGGGGTTGAGGCGATTTTCGGAATACAACAGCGCTGCCATAATTTGGGCAGCGCCTTGTCAGCGTCTCCATCTCCATGAACTTGCGGATCGCCGCGGTGAACACGGCGCGGTGCTTCAACTTGCATCCATATCTCTCATAATCGCTGCTCAATAGATATCACAATCCGCATATCTCGGCAAAGGATCTTCTGTCCGACGGAGAGAAGCAGTAAATGAATAAGGATCCCGGAACGGAAAGCTCTGCTCCGCTTCGGGATCCTTTGCGTTTGACAGTTCCGGCTATCCTCTGTAATCCGCGTCGTACAGATCTCCGTACACATAGCGGATAATGCCCCAGATGTATTTGTACGCATCCGTGCCCGGCTTGAACGCGTTGCGGTTCTGCCAGGCGATATAGCCGATATTGCGCCGGATCGTACCGCCGTAGATCACGCACCGCACGCCGCTCCCGTCCTGCACGATCATATACGGCCGCATCGCAAGGTCCGGCACGCATTTCTCATCCGTCAGATTGACCAGCACGTTCGTATACTGGATCAGATTGCCCGTCTTCTTATAAATCGGATCGGCAACACCCTTCTTATACGCATACGCCTGCTTTGCGCCGGGCCCGTTCAGCACCGGCGAAGCGCCTGCAAGCTCACTGTCCCACGCGACGACCGTTCCGTACTCGACCAGCGTATACCCCGCAAGGCCGTTGCCGGTCAGCGCGCTCCGCTTATCCTTCGGGACCGACGTGATCATGCGGATGCCCTTTTTGCCCGAAAACCGGATTGAGCTTCCCGAATACTGCAGAATGTTCTCAAAATCCGGCAGCGGCCGCGCGATCTTGATCTCGCCGTACGGCTCGATCCGCCAGACCTTCATGCCGATCGGATAGATCGTATGCGGATCCTCGGAAGCCGTGTTGAAGGTGTATTCCGTCATGATCGAGGCGTCCAGCCCGTACGGCAGCAGAACCTGCTCGTTCGCAACCGCATAAGAAACGCCGTCCACATCGACCGTATCGGACGACGGCAGCGCGCCCTCCTCAAAAACAATGATGTTTTTCCGCAGCACCGTTACCGTGAACGTATCGCTCTTGCCGCCAAACGAAACCGTCAGCGTCTGTTCGCCGATCAGGTCGCAGTCATATCCCGTCACGGCCGCATCGGCAAATCCGACCGTGCTCGTCGTGTCGTTGTCGTATTCGAGCTGCAGCACGCCGCCCGCCGGGTCGAAAGGATCGCCCTCAAAGTACACCAGATTCTCCGGGAGCGTCAGGATCGAAACCGCAATCAGCGTCTTGGCCTTGATTGTGATCGAAAACTGCGCGGTCTGCCCGGCAAACGCAGCCGAAAGCGTCTGAACGCCGACCGCCGTATTGTCAAACCCCGTGACCGAAGCGTCCCCGAGATCGACCGTCCCCGTTTCGCCGCCCGCATACGTCAGCGTGATTACGCCGCCCGTCGGATCGAACGGATCCTTTGCTTCCAGATACACCGTCTGATCCGGCAGCGAAGTCACCTCCGCCGAGACCGGCTGCTCGCCGCTCACCGTAATTTGAAAGCCCGTCGTGCAATGGTCGTAGGAAACCGTGATTGTCTGCTCGCCGAGGCACAGCTTGTCATACCCCGCGAGTGAAACGCCTTCGTCCGTCAGCGCGATCGTTTCCGTCGTCCCGTTCTTGTAGGTCAGAAGCAGCCCGCCGCCCGCCGGATCGAACGTTTGACCCCGCAAATAGGTTTTCTTCGTCGGCTCCGGATTCATGCGAATCGAAACGAGATACTGCGTCGTCGAAAGCGTCAGCGGTCCATCGGCACAGGAAAGTCTCGTATCGGTATCATACGGATAAAAGTCCCCGGTTTCAAACGAATACCCGTCCTCCACCGAGCCGGACTCCGCCGGCAGCAGGAAGCGAACGTCGCTCCCGCCCGTACCGTAATCACAGTTCGTGATATCCGTCATGTAGTTGCGGCCGTCGTCCATCGTCACGATGTTCCACATGTGACCGCCCCCGCCGCCGAGGTAGAACCGGACGGTTCCGCTGACGCAGAAACAGTTGACAAGGCTGCTTTTAAACGTCGATTTGTTGCAAAGATATTCGAACGCCTTCGCGTAACCCTCGCAAACGACCTTCGTGGCGGGATCGTTGTCGAACACATAAATCAGCTGCCACGGATTTTCGCCGTAAGCGGACGAATTCGCCGCTGCGTCATAATTGTAATCGGTCAGCGCGCAAATCACATCCCTGTACTTTCGCAGCTTCTCATAATCGCCGAGCGCCGCGTTCTGATCCACGATCGTCTGCGCGTTCTGCACGGCCGCCTTTGCCGTCAGCACCTTCGACGGATCGACCGTATATGCCGCGTCGCCGATAAAGTCGTCGTCCACGCGAAAGCTCATCCGAAGACGCAGATATTCAAAAGGAGCGCTGTAACTGACCGAGACTTTTCTTCCGAACCAGTACATTTCATAGGCGCAGTCGCGGATCAGCGTCTTCACAACCTTCGTCCGGTCGATATCATCCAGCAGGAAACCGTAATCGGACAGATAAATATCGACGACGGTGCTGGTGCGCGTCCCCTCGGCAATTTTGATCATTTCCTGTTTCAACAAACGCTCGACCGTTTGTTCCGGCTCGGACAAATGCACCGGATCCGGCAGACTTCGCATCCGCGGGAATGTAAGATCCCCGGTCTTCCCGGTTTCAAACATCCGGCTGACATAGCTGCCGAACAGCTCCATCCCCGTCCGGCCCGTTCCGGCTTCGATCGTTTCCAGCTCGATCTCACCGCCCGCCGCGGGCTGCTCCGGTTCTTCCGGCGCTGCCGACTCCCCCGCCGATACGGGCTCCTCCGCGCCGGTTCGTTCCGATGACTCCTCCGGCAGCGGCTCGTCCGGCTCCCCGGCCGCGGGCTGCTCCGGTTCTTCGGCCGGCTCCTCCGCCGCGACGGAATCCTCCGTTTCTTCGGTTTGGTCTTCGGTTTCTTTGAAATCCTGCGCTTCTTCAGCTTGAGCTTCTGGTTCTGCGGGATCCTGCGTTTCTTCGGACGGTGCGGAAAGCGCCGGCTCATTTGGAGTGGATTCGGCTTCTTCCGAAACGGCGGCCTGCGTCGGCTGCGATGTTTCGGCAAGCGCGGACGAGGGCAGCATGCCAAAGAGCATCAGCCCGCACAAAATCCACGCAATCCACTTTCCTTTCATCGTTCCTCCGACGGCGGCGCTTATGCCGCATACATTGATTCAGTTTATTATATCATATCCGGGCAAAAAGTAAAGGACGGAATTCTTTCCCCTGCATTTTCTTTTTTCGTGTATAACCCTCCCCCGGGCGGGCAATACTAACGCCGAGGTGATGAAGAAAATGCAATGGACACAAAAAGAAACTCTGCTCCTGAAGGACCTGGTGAACGCCGAACAGGTGTGCATCGAAAAGTATGCGGACTATGCGGACCGCGCGTGCGACGAGGAACTTCGCTCGCTGTTTGAAAGCATCCGGACCGTGGAGGAAGGCCACCTGAACACGCTCGAACAGATGGAAAACGGAACGATCCCCGCGATGAACGCGCAGGGCGGCTCCCAGCAGAATCAGCAGAACGGCGGCTCGGGCAATTCGGGCAAGCAGAAGAACAACCGGAGCTGCGAAGAGGACGAATTCCTTTGCCGCGACGCGCTCGATTCCGAAAAGCACGTATCGTCCCTGTACGACACCTGCATTTTTGAATTCGTGAGCCAGCAGGCGCGCGATGTGCTGAACCACATCCAGAAGGAAGAACAGGAGCACGGCAAGCGTCTTTACGACTACATGTCCGCGCACGGCATGACCGCCTGACGCGCCCGCGCGTTGGCGATACGCGCTGAAATTCTCCCGCATGGGAGGATTTTTTATTTTCTTACAAAATCCGGACAATTCCGTGAAGATTTCGTTGCCGGAACACGGTAGAATGGATTCAGGAAAGGAGCTTGCTGTGAAACGGTTTTTCTGGATTTTTTTGCTGCTGCTCTTATCGGGCTGCGTCCCGACGCCGGAGTATGAGAGCGTTGTGAACAGGGCGGACGGCGTTTTGGAGGAAAAGCTTGCCGCGTCGCCTGCCGTCGTTCCCGTATCCGTTTGGGCACAGGACGAATCGGTCGAAAGCGGCGCTGCTCCCGAAAGCGCTCCGGCGGCGACGCCTTTCTCCATAGCGGAGCCGTTTCCGGACCGCTGGGAGGAAGAAGCCGCGCTTCGGCCCGGTCTGACGCTTTCGATCCGCGCCGACGTCGTGCAGCCCGAAGCGCCGGTTTATCCCGTTTTGCGAACGGAGCCGATCGGCATTACGCCGGCATGGGCGCAAACGATTCTGGAAACCGTTCTGCCCGCGCCGGTTTCCGTTGCGCCGGACGAAATGACGAAGGAGGACTGGACGCGGGAATTCCGTGCTTTTATGGCCGAAGCCGACGCTTCGCAGGGCGGCGATCGGGATCTGATCCCCCTGTCGCAGGAGGAAATCGATGCGGAAGCCGCCTTCTATATGGAGCGGATTGCCGAAGCGCCCGAGCGAAACGAACCGCGTCCGGTTTCGGATTACCGGGATCTGACCCTGTCCGCTTCGTACATTTACACGCTCGCAAGCGGCGAGCAGGCGTACGTTTCCGTGAACGATTCCTTTCTCTCGGTCTGCCGCGACTGCTGCGACGTTCCGTACCTGCTGTACGAAACGCAGTATGCATCCGATCGCGTCTGGAACCGCGAACTGGACCGGCTCTGGAAGCCCGTGACGCTTGAACGGGAAAAAGCCGAACAAACCGCGCTCGCCGCGCTGAATTCGCTCGGGTTTTCCGACTTTGCAATTGCCGAAGCGCACCCTGCGAATCTGATGCAGGGGCGCGGCGCGCATCAGAGCGTCGGGCAGGGCTGGGGATTCGTTTTTCTGCGCGATTGCGGGTATCCCCTGCTGCGGCGCTTCACCGCGACGAGCTTTCTGACCTACGATGAAACGGAAAACACGCAGTACAGCCGCCCGATCCGCGAATCGTACCTCGAGTTGTTCGTCGATGAAAGCGGTCTAAGGTTTTTCTCGATCGATCATCCGCGCCGGGTGCAGAAAATCGAGAATGAAAACGTTGCGCTGCTGCCGTTTCCCGAGGTCATCGAACGCCTGAAAAATACGGTCGCGTTCGGAATGTACGGCGGCAGTGAGGCGGATCCGGCCACGCCGTCCGTTTGGCGGGCCGTTCTGACGACCTATACGACGCCGGTACGCAGCGGCGACGGGTATTACGAAATGCCCTGCTGGGTCTTTCTGTTCCGTCCCGGCGGTTCGGACGCTTTTGAAGAGGACGAGCAAATCACAAAGGAGGCGATCCTGATCAACGCAATCGACGGTTCGGTAATCCTTCCCGCGCGCGGATACTGACCCCTTCGAAGTCGGATCTTTTCGTTTTTTCAAAAAAGGGTTTGACAGGATTTTGGGCTTGGGGTATAATATTTGTACGGAGCGATCCGAATCCGATTTGAAAGGCAGGTGGCAATCATGGACGCAGGCAGTAGCGGCAATCCTCTTTTATGCGTTATGATATGCAGCGCCCCTCGGATGCGCGCACCGGGTCTTTCGCTCCGTTTGCAATAGCCCTTTGTACCGTCCTTTTCGGGCACGCTGCATTCCCGGATTCTTTTTTGAGGTGAATGCTTATGACCGATCTGTCCGAAACCGTTCGTGCGCTTGCCGCGAACAAGCGTTATTCCACCATTCGGGATCTGTTGAATACAATGAATGCGGCGGATATCGCGCCGATCCTCTCGCAGCAGAAGGAAAGCGACCTTCCGCTGCTGTTTCGCGTGCTGCCGACCGAGCTTGCCGCCGAAACGTTCGTCGAGATGAACCCCGAGGAACAGGAGATTCTGATCCGCGGATTTTCCGATACGGAGCTCAAGGCCGTCCTTTCGGAGCTGTATCTCGACGACGCGGTGGATATCATTGAGGAGATGCCGGGCATTCTCGTCCCGCGCATCCTGAAAGCCGCCGATCCCGAATCGCGCAAGCTCATCAACGAGCTTCTGAAATACCCCGAGGACTCCGCGGGCAGCATCATGACGCCGGAGTTCGTTTCGCTTTCCCCGAACATGACCGCCCAGGAAGCGATCGACCAGATCCGCCGCACCGGACTCGATAAGGAAACGATCAACATCTGCTATATCGTTCGGGCCGACCGCACGCTGCAGGGCTCGGTGTCAATCCGCCGGATTCTTCTTTCCGATCCCGACGACCGCGTCGCCGAGATCGCCGATACGAACGTCATCACCTGCGAAACGACGGACGACCAGGAAACCGTTGCGAACATGCTGTCAAAATACGACCTGATCGCGCTGCCCGTGCTCGACCATGAAAAGCGCATCGTCGGTATCGTCACGGTCGACGACGCCATCGACGTTCTCCAGGAGGAGAACACCGAGGATATCGAGAAGATGGCCGCCATTACGCCGTCCGACCGTCCGTATCTGGAAACCGCCGTCGGGAGCATCTTTTTGCATCGCATCCCGTGGCTTCTGCTTCTGATGCTGACCTCGACGCTGACCGAGCTGATCATCAATCTGTTCACGGATAAGCTTTCCTTCTTCGGCGCGATCGCCGGCGCGATGCTGATCGCGTGCATCCCGATGCTCATGGATACCGGCGGCAACGCCGGAGGACAGTCCTCCGCGACCGTGATCCGCGGTCTTTCGCTGGGCGAGATCGAGTTTTCGGATTTCTTCCGCGTCATCGGCAAGGAGTTGACCGTCGCGGTACTTTCCGGCGCGGCGCTTGCCGTCATCAATTTCGGGAAGATGATGCTGGTCAACGTCCTGCTCTACCACTATGCCGGGCCGGATCTTGTCACGTATGTCGTTGCCTCGGTTACGATCTCCCTCGCGATCCTGCTGACGATCGTCGTCGCCAAATTCGCCGGCGCTGCGCTGCCGATGTTCGCCAAAAAGATCGGGTTCGATCCCGCGGTCATGGCCGCGCCGTTTATCACGACGATGATTGACGTCGCGTCGCTGCTGCTGCTGTTTGCGCTTGCCTCGATGATCCTCGCGCATCTGCACTGACGGAAGCGGAGCAAAAACGGTTCTAAACATTTACGAGGTGGAAAACCGCATCCGATGCGGTTATACTGTAAAAAGAAAATGACGAAAAGGAGTTTCCTTTATGAGAAAAAGGTATGTAACGGCTCAGTAGTCTGAGCTTAAATAATGAAATGAATCGTAAGCTCAGACGAATCCTTACAAAAGACAGGAGGATAGAATGAGCTATATCAGGGCAGAAGAGGTTCTGCCGAGAGATTTGATTGATGCGATTCAGCAATATGTAGACGGAAAAGCAATTTATATCCCCAGCCGGCAGAAGAAGCCCTGGGGAAGCGGGACCGGCGCCCGAACCGATTTGTTCGAGGGAAACCGGCGGATCTTTGAGGAGTTTCAATCCGGCACGCCGATCCTTGTCCTTGCAGACCGATACGCGGTTTCGGACAAGTCGATCCAAAGAATCCTTCGCAAAATGAAGGAGACGGAACCGAACCGTGCAACGTGAGATCCCCTCGATCCGGGTCTGTCACCGCTGCGGAGGATGCGGAAAGAAGCAGGAATTTGTCAACAGCGGCAAGTTCCGGGTTAACGCAAACGGCAGCAAGGTCGACGTCTGGCTGATCTACCGCTGCAAAAAATGCAAGCATTCCTGGAACCTCACCGTGTTTGAACGGATCAGTCCTTCGAAGATTCCGCCCGAGCTGTATGCGTTGTTTCTCGCAAACGACGAAGATACCGCCCTCCGATACGGAAACGACCCCGCTTTTCTGAAACGAAACCATGCTGAACGCAAGGAATAAGAGACTGCGCCCCGCGGTGAAAAAAGCGCCGCCGGACCAACAAAAACCCGCATCAAACAACAAACGCAGCCGTCGCTGTCGAAGCAGAACGGCTGTGTTTTTCATTTCCTGTCAGAGGTTCGCGCGAAAACGGGCTGCGCGCACGGTTGAAACAGATTATTTGCGGTAGAACAGGATCCCGAGCGTGCCCGGTCCGCAATGGCTCGAAACCGTGCAGCCGGCGCGGGTGTGGTAGATCTTTTCGAACGGAAGCGTTTCACGAAGCAGCTTCTCGACTGCCTGCCAGTTCTCGTCCGAAACGCCCGAATCCGTGATGAAGATACGCCGCGTATCGACGGTTTCGAGATCGCCGAGCTGATCCTTCACGTAGCGCAGCAGCGCGCGGTCGAGCGACATGCGGTATTTCTTACCGACGATCATCTTGCCGTTTACAACGCAGATCGTGGGCTTCAGGTTCAGTAAATTCGCGCCGAGCGCCGCCAGCGGGCTGCAGCGTCCGCCGAGACTCAGATACTTCAGCGTGTCGATCACGAAGCTGACGTCGAGCTTCTTTTTGCGCTCGTTCAGAATGTCTGCGATCTGCTGCGGTTCCTTCCCCTCGGCCGCAAGCTCCGCGGCGTCGAGGACGAGATGACCGATGCCGGTCGATAGATTTCGGGAATCGATGACCCAGACGTTTCCGACCTCCTCGGCCGCGATGCAGGCGTTCTGATAGCAGGAGGACATTTCGCTGCTGATCGTAAAATGCACGATCGCGTCGTATCCCTCGAGGTTCGCGCGGAAGAAATCCAGATAATCCGCCACATTCATCGCCGCGGTCGAGCAAACCTTTTTGGTGCGCTCCACGTATTCATAGATGACTTCCGGCTTGATCTCGATCGTATCCTTATAGGATTTGCCGTCCATCACCACATACAGCGGCGAAATAGTGATATTGTATTGTTCAATCAGTTCCGGCGAAAGGTCGCAGGTGCTGTCCGAAGTGACGTGAATTCGCATAGATGCCTCCGTCGTTTTCCCTATATTTTTTTATAGTTTACCATACAACAGTTCCATCCGCAAGCTTTTTCCGCATTTTTTTCGGAATCCGCATGTTTTTCCCCGCGCCTGCATACCTTCCCCCGGAGGTGATCCTTTGTTCTGGTGGATTCTTTCGGCAATGCTTGCCCTCGCGCTGTTTCCCTCGCAGGTATCCGAAGCCGTTTCGGACGGCGCGCTCGAATGGTGGACGCATGTGTTTCCGGCGCTGACGCCGTATCTGATCCTGACCGGGCTTGCGCTCCGGGCGCGGCCGCGCATCCGGCGCGTTTTCGGGCTGCACCCGCATGCCGTTCTCGCTTTCTCGCTCGGCGCGCTCGGCGGATATCCGGTCGGCGCGCGGGTGCTCGGCAAAGCCGAAAAAAGCGGAGCGGTGTCCTTGCGCGACGCGCAGCGCTTTTCGTATGCCGCCGGTCTGCCGAGCCCCGGGTTTTTGATCTCCGTTACGGCGATCGGGCTGTTCGGCTCGTCCGCCGTGATCCTCCCGCTTGCCTGTTCGATCTATCCGATCGCAATCGGATGCCTGTTTCTCTTCGGGCGTTCCGCTCCGTCCGGCGCGGCGGATCCGCCGGCTAAGCTCTGCGCCGCGGACCTCTCGGCCTCCGTTTCGGACGCGATGCAGGCGATCCTCAGCATCGGCGGCTGCATGCTTCTGTGCCGCGCGCTTGGCGCCGTTTTTTCCGCGCTCGGCGTCGCCGGACTGCTCGCGCGCATTTTGCCCGTATCCGAAGCCGTGCTTCGGACGGTGTTTTTGGGTCTCGTTGAAATGACCGGCGGCTGTATCGAGGCGGCCGCGCTGCCGCTGCCGCTGTGCGCGCGGCTTGCGCTCTGCGTTTTTTTCCAGATGTTCGGCGGCGTTTCCATCCTGCTTCAGACGCGCTGTTTCCTGCGCTTTTACGCCTTCGGCCGTTACGTTCTGATCCGATTTTTTATGGCGCTTGCGGCCGCCGCGCTCTGTTATGCCGTCGCGCAGTTCCTCCCGGACCGGGCGCTGCCCGCCGTCGCCTCTGCCGACGCGGTTCTTCGCCGCGCCGAAACGCTGCTTTCGGCCATTGTTCCGTGTGCAGTGGGGTTGATCGCCGCGGTCTTTACGGGCATGCTCCTGCGGCCGTCGCGCTAAGAAAACGTCCTTTGCAGCACCGCGCGCGCAGCCGGCGCCAAAACAAGCGTTGAACCGACCGTTTCGGTCGGCAACACGGAGATGTCCGCTCTGCGAACGCCGCGAAACGCCATCGCAAGGCCGATCAATTCCCAAAGGTTCAGTTCCGCGCTGATTTTGCCGCGCGTCGCCTCGCGCAAAGCGGGCAAAGACCACGGAGAAACCGTCGAAAACAGGTTGGCGATCCCTGCGCCGAGCGCGCCCATGCCGTACGCGCGCTTCTCCCCGCTCGACTCCATCAGCTCCGTCACCGTCGGCTCATCAAACGTCATTCCTCCGCCCGAAAGCGTGGGAACCGCGGCAAGCAGCTCGCCCGCGCAGGTCAGATCGAGCGTCAGCGACCGATCCAGCCGCAGTCCGAGTCCGGATGCAATCTCGCTCCGGACGCGCTGCGCCGTCGCGTTCTTTTCCTGTCGGCTCTGCTCTGTCGATGTCGCATTCATTCCCGCCTCTAAAGGCAGCGTTTCATACGGCACCGAAACGACCCAAAGATCCGGCGGCGCAAGCCGAACCAGCAGAACCGCGACCGGTTCGCCGCTTTCGGTGCCGACCGCAACGAAGTCGCGTACGCCGCCGTCAAAGCGGCCTTCAATCAGAGCGGACGGAGCAACCGACGTTTTTGTCGGAGCGTCGGTCGGATTCGCTGTCGGCGCCGGCGGGATCGCCGACGCTTCCGCCGGTGCGCCGGTCGAAAGAATTGCCGCCGGCGGTTCCGTTCCGCCCTGATGCGGTACCAGCGGCAGCCGATACTGCGGCGTTTCGGTCGGCTCGGGCGATGGCGTCACAAAAGGCGAAGGCGAAGGCGTTTCGGTCGGCTCGGGCGAAGGCGACGGAGAGGGAACGTCCGTCACGGCGCGGGCCTTGGTGCAGGACAGCGCGATCACGCCGATCAGCAGCAAAAGCGCAACGCCGACGCCTGCAACGAGAATGATCCGCTGCGTACGGGATAAAAGCATAAGACCTCCGAAAAACAGTTTTTCTTTAGTCTGCCGTATTTTCATCCCGATTATCCGTTCCCAAAGAAAAAGGATCCCGCCCGCCGCGCTTGGCGAGACAAAAACGGGATCCGTTCCGAAAAGAAACCGAAAAGCCGGTTGAAATTCCCCGAAACATCCTTTATAATTGCGGTATGGGCGCAATTATCAACAACACATTCACCGCCGTTTCCCTGACCGTGCTGGTTGCGGTCTTTGTTGTGCTGCTTCCGATCGTCGACCGGACGGTCTGCAAAAAGCTCGGTCTGAATCTGCAGCACGGGCTCAGCGTCAATCAAAAAGCCAACTCGCTTCTGAAGCTTCGCAGTCTGGTTCTGTACGGCGTGTTTGCGATCTACGGAATCGCCTTTGCGTTTATCGTGTTTTTCTCCCGTGCCGAAAGCGACGCGCACCGCGTTCACGTCGCGCTGTACGAGGATCTTTTGCTTGCGTTTGAAACGGACACCGGATTCCTTGAAATCGTACGGACGATCTTCCGCGACGGTTTTTCGGAGGGGATTTCGCACATCCGCCTGTTGAAGCCCGAGGATCTGGTCCAGGTGTATCTGAATATCATGCTCTTTATCCCGATGGGATATCTGCTGCCGTACGTCTTTCCGTGGTTTCGGCGCAAGGTCCGGATCCGTCCCGTCGTCGCCTGTTTCTTCATCTCCCTGGCGACCGAAAACCTGCAGCTGATTTTTCGCCGCGGACTGTATGACCTTGACGATCTCGTGTCCAACACGATCGGCGGGCTGATCGGGCAGTTTCTGTTCGTTTCGATCGCGTTCGTCGTGACGCATCCCGACTGGCGAAAGGAGCTCCGCGCGTATCACCGCTGGAAACGGCACGCGCACCACAGAACGCTGTATCCGTTTGCGCGGAAAATCAGCCTCTCGCGCACGACGCTGCTCGCTACCGACGAAGCCGCTGTCTGGGATTTCTATGTGGATAAGCTTGGATTCCGCGTCGTCCGGCGGCTTGTGCCGCTGGACTCCGACGATACGGAGTTCCTGTTGGAAATGGGCTCATCGCAGGTAGAAATCCGCTGCTCCAACTGCGACGATGAATTGCCGCAGCAGTATCTGACGATCTCGGCCCGCAACCTTGACAAGATCCGCACCCGTCTGCACGAAAACGGCATCGAAACCGGCCCGTTCCGCCCCGACGCCTATACGGATCTGCGCTGTCTGTCCTTCTTCGGGCCGGACAACGTCTGCATCACCGTCATCGAGCAGCCGTAAAA
>CACXMS010000032.1 GCA_902768795.1 uncultured Eubacteriales bacterium | reverse complement strand
CGCGCTCCACGGGGTGACATTTTCAGCGGTCAGCGTAAACGCGCGTCCCTCGCCGGAAGCGGAGGCGATCACGGTTTCGCCGTCGAGCAGCTCGACCTTTACTACGCCTTTGCCGGTCGTTTTGACCGTGATTTCCACCGTCGCGGGCCCGAGCGACAGGGTTCTGACCTTCACACCGTTGACTTCGATGTGATCGACCGGCGCCGTCCACAGCGCGACCGGGCGATAGATGCCCGCGCCGGAATACCAGCGTGAGTTCGGCTGATCGGCGTTATAGGCGCGCACCTCGATCTCGTTTTTGCCGACCTTTGCAAACGGTTTGAGATCGACATAGAAATTCGTATACCCATACGGGCGGAATGCGGCCTTCTCGCCGTTCACATACACCTCCGCTTTGCGGTACACGCCCTCGAATTCGAGCAGCAGCGCGCCTTCGTGTACGAATAGTCGCGCCCCTCGAACCAGCCGACGTTCAGCCCGCCCATCGCCTTTGCGGTGCGCGGTTCGCGCAGCATCGCGTCGTCCGGGATGCGAACCGGATGCGGCTCCTCATTCGTCTGCAGGTGCTTTTGGTACCAACCGTCGTTCCAATCGCTGCGTCGCATGTCGCTTTCTCCCTTCGCTTCCTTTACCATCAGTATACAGGAGCACAAACCCGGTTGCAAGACAAGCTTGCACTGTAAATCATGCAGTTTGTGCGACACGGTGTGTTTATTGCAGGCGCAGCTTTCGAAAGGTTACGCGGCGGGAGGGGAAGGTTGTGCGGTTTCGCTTTCCCTGCGTTACAAAGATTTTATAATGGAAGCAGAAATCATGCCGTGAGGTGAAGACGATGAAACAACTTTTTGTGCGGATTGCCGCGGCGCTGCTGGCGACGGTGATGACGTTCGGCGTACTCGCCTGTAAAAAGGATTCTTCCGCAATGGAACCGGCCGCGACGGAACCGGAAGTCCAAACGGCGGAACCGGCGGCGGTTCCCGAAAACGGACAGCCCGATAAGAGCGCCTATCCGCATGTTGACGCGATTGAGGCGTATAAAAAGACCGATTGGACGGCGAACTGGATCTGGACGTCGGGCTGCATGGACGACAGCTACGTCGCGTTCCGCAAGACCTTCACGCTCGACAGCGCGCCGGGGAACGCAACGGCTTTTATCAGCGCCGTCGACAAATATGTGCTGTGGGTCAACGGCGAACTGCTTGTGCTCGACGGTTCGCTGAAGCGGGGCGCAACGCCGGTCGACAGCTATTATGATACGGTCACGATTCCGAACCTCGTGCAGGGCGAAAACACGGTCGCCTTGCTCGTGGCGTTCAACGGGCGCAGCGGCGACGGCTCGATCGTGCCGGTCGCCAAAAACGAGGAAGGCGACCCGTATAACCAGGCGGGCCTTCTGTTCGAGCTGCATGCGGGCGATACCGTGATCGCGTCCGGCGCGGACTGGAAAGCGATCCGCCATGCGGCGTTCAAGAACCGTGTGACCGGCGGTAAGGACTATCCGAAGTACGATCAGTCCTCGATGCTTGCCGAGCGCAACGTGTACTATGTGGCGGCGGACGATATCGGCACGTTCTGGGCGGCGGATTACTACGATGCTGCGTGGGAAGACGCGACGCTGATTGCCAAACCCGGCGATCTGCCGTTTGGCGACCTCTATTACGCGATGATTCAGACGCCGAAGTTCGGCGAACTGACCGACTTTGCAAACGCAGCGGACTATGTCGGCAAACCGCTGACCGATGACACGGTGCTTGCCTTGGAACCGCCCGGCAACGTCCAATTCACCTGGGAAATCGAGCTCGAAGCCGAAGCGGGCAAGCGATTGACGGTTTACACGAACACCTACACCGACCGACAGGGCCTTGCGAACTTCAAGGACACGTACGTGACGCGCGACGGCGCACAGTCGTATGAAAACTGGCCGTGGCGCAGCGGTTCGGTGTTGTACATCGAAGCACCCGCCGGCGTGACGTTCACGCGCCTTGCGTACCGGCTCAGCGGTTTCAACGGCGAATGGGCGGGCTCGTTCACTTCGTCTGACGCGGAATTGGATCAGCTTTGGCAGGAGAGCCTGAACACGATTGCGATTTGCATGCGCGATACGTTCATGGATTGCCCGGAGCGTGAGCGCGGGCCGTACATGGGCGACGCGACGAACGAGATCGACGCCGCGCTGTACAGCTACGACGGCGAAGCGCTCGACCTGATCAAAAAAACGATTCTTGCCTGCATCGCATGGACGAACGATTCCGGCGCAATCCCGAGCCGCGCGCCGTCCGTCAAACCGCAGGAGATTCCGAACCAGAGCCTTGCGCTCGTTTCCTCGGTTTACCGCTATTGGCTGCATTCAGGCGATACCGTCACCGTAACGGCGTACTATCGCGTCTTTGCAGACTATCTGAAGCTGTTTGAAATGGGCGAAAACGGCCTGCCGCTGTACCGCGCGGGCTCGTGGACATGGAACGACTGGGGCAATAAGATCGATGTAAATCTGCTGCAGATCGGGTTCTACTACTATGCGCTGCGGCTGACGCAGCAGCTCGCCGACGACCTCGGTATCGCAGACGACAATGCGTTTCTGTCCGGGCGGATGCAGTCGATCGAAGCAAACTGGCGCGCCGCCTATGAAACGGACGATGGGTTCAAGTCCCCGGAATCCGCGTACATCGACGATCGCGCAAACGCGATGCTCGCGCTGTCCGGCCTTGCGGACGCATCGGACTACGCAAAGATTGCAGCGGTGCTGACCGCTACAAAAGAGGCAAGCCCGTTCACCGAAAAATATGTGCTCGAAGCGCTTTGCGAGATGGGGTACACCGATCTTGCGCTTGTGCGGATTAAGGAGCGCTATGCGCCGATGCTGACCGACGAATGGGATACGCTTTGGGAGCAGTTCAACGACGAAACCGGTACCTACAACCACGGCTGGACGGCCGCGCCGCTGTACATCCTGTCGAAGTACGTTGCCGGCATTCGTCCGACCGAGGCGGGGTGGAAGTCGTACGAAATAGAGCCGAGCGACGTGCTCGCATCCTATACCTGCTCCGTCTGGACGCAAAGCGGCACGATCACGGTCGAAAAGAACGGCACCGCCGTCACCATTACGACGATCGACGGCAACGGCACGGTAATCCTGCCCGATGGACAGACCTTTGCCGTCACCGCCGCCGGAACCTATTCTTACACAATCGGAGAATAAGGAGTTTATACACCCATGAAACGATTTGTTCTGGTTGTCCTCGCATCTATGCTGCTCGCTGCCTGCGCTGCGCCGCCAGCGAACGTTCCGGAACCAGTTGAAGAACCTTCCGCTGCAGTCGAAGCGCCGACCGCCGCACCGTCCGGCGAGCATATTCTTGACAAGCTGCAGGTCGTGTCGCGTCCGAACAAGGTGGATTACTTTGCAGGCGAAACATTTGATCCGACCGGCCTGGTCATCAACGCATTCTATCAGGACGGAACAGTTGAGGAGAATGTGCCTTGGGAGAGCAATACAACCGTGATTACGGGCAAAATGACTTCCGCTACCGTCACATGTATGGACAAGGAACTTCGACTCTCACTGAACGTCGTAAGGGAAGGGAACCTGCCGCAGTATTCGGTAGAGAATACGCCTGAGGTAGAAAACAGCCCGGTCAAGGGACAAACCTTCTTTTGGCTTGGCTCGTCTGTTACCTACGGCGTGGATTCCGAACAGGAGAGCATGGCGGACTTCTTCTGCAAAAAATACGGCGCAATCATGATCAAGGAAGCTGTTTCGGGCACAACACTTTCAACGAACAAGATCAACAGCTATGTTGAACGGCTGGATCAATACATAGCCGATCATCCCGACACGCACGTTGATGCGTTTATCTGTCAGCTTTCCACAAATGATACCTACTTTGTCGGCACCAAGCTCGGTGAAATGCTGTCGGACGACGTCCGCGACAGCGCTTCGTTTGACGTCGGTACGATCTGCGGCGCGATCGAGTATATTATCGCCCGCGCAAAAGAAACATGGGACTGCCCGATCTACTTCTATACGAATCCTGCGCTCATTGGAAAAACAGAATATAAGCTGATGGTAGACGCACTGTATGAGATCGCCGAGAAGTGGGAGATTACGATCATCGACATGTACCGCGACGAAGCGTTCAACGACATCACCGAAGCGCAGAAGATACTCTATATGACAGACACGATCCACGCAACCAAGGCGGGCTACCGCGACTGGTGGCTGCCGAAGTTCGAAGAAGCGCTGCTGCCGTGACCTGCATACCAAAAGCCGGGAATCGCCCCGGCTTTCGCGTTTTTGGATCGGATTACGGACGCTTCGGGAAGCGAACCGAGAGGAAGAACATGTTGTCGACGGCTTTCAGTTCGAGCGTGCCGCCGTATTGCTCGACGATGTAGCGCATGCTCCGAACGCCAAAGCCATGCCGCGCGGCGTCCTGCTTGCGCGTGGTCGGGATTCCGTCCGCAAAGAACAGCTCGCCGGCGTAGTAGTTCGATTCCTCGATCACCGCGCAGCCGTCCTGTTCGTTGCAGACAAGCGAGATCACTTTCAGTTCCGGATCATCCACATATTGCAGCGCTTCGATCGCGTTGTCGATGATGTTGCCGAACAGGGAATACGTCTGCGCGGCGGTCAAAAAAGCAAACGGCTTGCCGCACGCCATACAGGAGAAGTGAATTCCGTTCTTCTCGCACAGGATCGCCTTTTCGCTGAGCACGACGTCCAGCACTTCGTTGCCGGTGTTGATGTTGGCGTCGTAAAACCGGATCGCCTCGCGCAGCGCCGCCGTTTCTTCACCGGTCAGCTTGCCTTCGAGCTTGTCGATCATGTGCTTGAGGTCGTGGCAGCGCATATTGATTGCGTCCATATTCGCCTTGACGGTTTCGAACTGCGTCTTTTCCTGCTTCATAAGCTGATTCAGGATATTGAGCTGCCGTTCTTTTTCGCTGCCGGAAAGGAGACCGGCGCAGATGATCAGAACGACGAGTCCGAACGCGATCGAAAAGATTTTAACGACGATGTTCAGCGCCATTCTTTCGCCTTCATACACGCGCGCGATGCAGACGAGCACGTTGACGATCGCGACGGTGGCGACCGAAACCAGCATGATATTGCGCCGCACGCGCTTGTCCTCGGCAAGCTTTTCTTTCGGATGGAAGATCAGCGCAAGCAGGAGGTAGACGCCGAGCCGCAGTGAGAAGAACAGAATCCATTCCCAGTCCGCGACGGCGGCGGCTTCCGAATGCACCAGGGTGATGGTAACGCGGTCGTTGATCCCGCGGAGGTTCTGCAGCAGGGGATAGAACTTGTTGCCGATCTGATACGCGGCCAGACCGGATGAGAACGCGAGCAGCAGTTCCTCAATACGCCCTTCCCAACAGACGAACACGAACAGAATGTTCAGCCCGTTGATCAAAAGATAGCACAGCACGCGCATGGTAAGCGACGGCAGTTCGGTGTTCAGAATTGCCAAAAGATAACAGACGATGCAGCAAAACGGCACCATCATGAAAGCACGGATCGGGAATCCGTACCGCTTCTTCAGTTGGTTGCAGAACAGGGAAACCGCAAGCTGCGATTCCAGAAAGGTCAGAATCAGCGCGAAGCCTTCAAAAGCGTATTTTCCGAGGACGCGGGTAATTGTATCAGTCATGCTGCTTACTCCCCGCAAACCTGGCAAACGCGTCGGAAAACGGTTTCTTGCGCGGATGGCTGATCGGGAGCGCCTCCCCGGCGACCCAGACCGTCAGATCCTCGATTTTTTCCACAAACGCCAGATTGACAAGCAAAAAATTATTGCAACGCGCAAAGCGGTCTTTCGGCAGCGCATCCTCGACGGCTTTCATCGTCTGGTACTGCTGGTAGGTGCTCGTATCGGTATGATAGGCGCAATGGTGGCCGCGCACTTCGACGTACCGGATCCGGTCGGCGGTCAGGCGAACAAACCCGCCCTCGGTGCGCAGCAGCAGGTCTTCGGCTTTCGTTTGCGGAAGCTTGGCGAGCGCGCGTGTGAATTTCAGCGTGAATTCCGCATACGGGACGGGCTTGACGATGAAATCGGCGGCGGCGACGTCGTACCCTTGCAGGGCGTACTGGCGCATGCTCGTGACGAAGATCAGCATGACCTTGTCGTCCTTTTCCCGCAGCAGATGCGCGGCGTCCATGCCGTTCATCATCGGCATCATGATGTCCATAAACACGATGTCGAACTCGGCCTTGTACTGCTCCAGAAACGTAATAACGTTCGAACAGACCGTCACCTGCGTGCCGATCTGATGCTCCTCTCCGTAGCGGCGAATATGCGATTGCAGGCGATCCGCCTGCTCCTGCTCGTCTTCGACGATTGCAATCCGAACCATTCGTTTCTCCTCTGTTCGACATGATACCATTCTGTAAAAGGATTGTCAAGAAAGCGCGCAAGAATACGCTGTCTAAGTGCAAGGTTACGCGGTTTGCGTTGCGAAAAACGTGCCGTTCCGGTATAAAGAAGACGCAAACAGGGGAAGTCCCCAAACAATCAGGAGGAAAGAAGAATGAAAAAGAAGTTGATGCTGACAATCGTTGCAGTGATGGTTGCGGTTCTGATCCTTGCCTGCGCAGGCGCGGCAAAGCCGAGCGGATCCGCGAAGATCAAGGGCGTGTATCTCAGCCCGGCCAAAGCGGATTACAGCAATATGCGTCCGACCTACAATTTCTACCTTTACAACTATGCGCAGAGCGAAATCACGCTCTATGAAGACGGGACGTATGAGATCATCGTTTCCGACGCAACGTTCTCCGCAGTCGTCCTCGACGAAAGCACGAACGACCACACCGAGAATGAGCGAACCAACTCGATCACCAAGCTGTTCGGCACCTACACTTCTGCGCCGAACGATCTGGACGACGACCTGACCGACGTTACCTTCTCCGCCCCGACCCGCTTGATCCGCTCTTTTGATCAGCAGTATTACGTGGATACCGACAACTGGACCGAAGCGATGGGCAAAGCGGTTGCCGATAAGCAGTCCGACGAAACCGGCGCAATCGTGGGGTACGGCGATCCGCTGACCGCTGCGGAATACCTCGCGAAGATGACGTTCACCGGCACCAAGACCGTTCAGGTCAACGAAAAGCTCTGCTCCTTCGACTTCGACAACTTCGGCGTTCCGACCGGCTTCGCCCTGTAAGAAATCGGGAGAGCGGCCATGTTGAAGCGATCCAATCTTTGGCGGGGGCTGACAGCGCTGTTCGCGTTGCTCCTCTGCCTGACAAGCTTCGGCGCAGCGTTGGCGTTCCACCGCGAAGGCGACGTCAACCTGTTCCTCGGCACGCTGCCGCCGGTGCAGCAGGCAACCGACGACACGACCTACTTCGGATCGTCGTACAGCTCTAAGGATGAGATGCGTACAGCGCTCGAATCCTATCTGATCGAGGATCAGGAAGAGGGCAGCGTCCTGCTTCGGAATGAGAACAACGCGCTGCCGATCGCAGCAAATGCGAACGTGACGCTGTTCGGCTTTGCGGCCGCGACGCCGGTCTATCACGGCGGTTCCGGCGGCCCGGGCAACACGGGCATCAACCTCTACGACGCGCTGAAACAGGAAGGCGTGGGCGTTAACGAAACGGTTTACAACGCCATCAAGGCCGCGGGCGGTACGCGCACCAAGACCGGCCTGATCGGAGAAATCTCTGCAAGCACCTACGACGCTTCCGCGTTTGCGGGGTACAAGGACGCGGCGATCTACGTCATGTCCCGCTACGGCGGCGAGGAAGGCGACCTGAACCACGGCCTGCAGGGCGAGTGGCAGGAAGGCCCCGAGGGCGTGCGCGAACTGGCGCTCCATCAGGAGGAGATCGACACGCTGAAGCTGATCCAAAGCGAGGGCTTTGACAAGATCATTGTTGTGCTGAACTCCGGCTACGCGATGGAGCTTGACGAGCTGAAGGACTACGGCGTGGACGCGATTCTCTGGATCGGGTATCCGGGCAACTACGGCATGACCGGCGCGGCGCGCGTGATCGCGGGCAAGTCCGACGTATCCGGCCGTAACGTCATCACCTACGCGACGAATTCGCTGTCTTCGGCTGCGATGCAGAACGCGGGCGACTTCACGTTTACGAACCTGACCGGCCTCTACAAGAACAAGTACCTTGTCTATGCCGAGGGCATCTACATCGGCTACAAGTACTACGAGAGCCGGTATCAGGATCAGGTGCTCGGCGTCAACAACGCGACGAGCGAAAAGGGCGTCTACGCGTCGAAGGACGGCTCGTGGAACTACGCGGACGAAATGGTTTATACGTTTGGCGCGGGTCAGTCCTATGCAAACTTCACGCAGGAACTTGTCTCGGTCGACTGGGACAAGACGAGCCACGAAGTTACCGCAGTCGTGAAGGTCACGAATAACGGCGGCTTTGACGGCAGAAGCAAGGACGTCGTGCAGCTTTACGTCCAGCTTCCGTGGGAAGCAGGACAGGCCGAAAAGAGCGCAATCCAGCTGGCCGACTTTGCCAAGACCTCCGCACTGGCCGCGGGCGAGAGCGAAACGCTGACGCTGACCTTCTCCGATTACATCTTCGCCTGCTACGACAGCAATGCCGTAAACGGCGCAGATCCGAGTAAGCAGGGCAGCTACGTCTTTGACGCGGGCGACTACTACTTTGCGATCGGGAGCGACGCACACGATGCGCTGAACAATGTGCTGGCGGCGCGCGGCGTGACCGGCATGTTTGACGCCGAGGGCAACGCGGTTTCCGGCGACGCAAATAAGGCGGTCAGGGATACGCTGTCCGAAACCGACAACAAGACCTGGGCGGTCTCCCCGTACACGGGCGAGGTGGTATCGAACCACTTCGAGGATCGCGACCTCAACTATTTCATCGACGGCGCCGTGACCTATATGACGCGCGGCGACTGGAACACGTTCCCGGATCCGGTGTTGGATATCGAAGCCACGGCCGAGATCAAGGACCTGATGGAGAACTTCCAGTACGAAAAGCCCGATGACGCGCCGGACTACACGGTTTACAAGTATAAGCAGGAGAACGGCATCTCGTTCATCGAGATGAAGGACGTCGACTATGACGACCCGCAGTGGGAAACGTTTATCGATCAGTTGAGCGTTTCGGAACTGGCGCAGATCGTCGGCGACAAGATGGCGCTCGACGCGATCGAGTCGATCGACTTCCCGGCCTACGCGGGCGGCGACGGCCCGGACGGCTATCAGTCAGGCGGCGTACTGTTCAACGCGGAAATGGTTTGCGCCTCCACGTTCAACAAGGAGCACATCGCAGCGCGCGGCACGTTCTTCGGCGAGGAAAGCTATTGGCTCGGTTTCCGGCATATCTACGGGCCGGGCGGCAACCTCCACCGGACGCCTTATTCGGGCAGAAACTTCGAGTATTATTCCGAAGACCCGATACTGTCCTACTACTGCGGCGAACTGCAGACAAAGGCGATGGCGGACATGGGCCTTGCGGGCATGTTCAAGCACTTCTGCGGCAACGACCAGGAGACGAACCGGCACGGCGTCGCTACCTTCATGACCGAGCAGACGTATCGCGAAGGCCCGTTGAAGGGCTTCGAAGGCGGCTTGCAGGCGGAGCATTCGCTCGGTACGATGACCGCGTACAACCGCATCGGCTGCATCCCGACCGCGTCCGACTATGAAACGATGACGACAGTACTGCGCGGCGAATGGGGTTTCAAGGGCATCAACATGACCGACAGTTCCAAGGACTCCGCTTCCTATATGGGAACCGCGGATGCGCTGGCAGCCGGCACGAACCAGTTCAACAACGACCCGGGCCGCGTGCCGGAAGCGAGCAATCTGCTCGTCAAGGAACGCGACGGCTTCATCTGGGGCAAGCTCCGCGAGGTCGCGCACAACTATCTGTACGCGATGAGCCGTTCGAATCTCGTCAACGGCCTTGCCAAAGAGGTTGCGATCGAAAGCTACACGCCGTGGTGGCAGCCGGCTCTGATCGGTCTGAACGCCCTGATCGGCGTGCTGGCGCTCGGAAGCTTCGCGATGTTCGTTCTGACGCTCATCAAGGGTAAGAAGGAGGGCCGGTAATATGAAATCGTTCGTTGAAAACCGGAAACCCGGATTCTGGTTCACCGTCGGTGCGGCATGCGTCGCGCTCGTCGGGGCGATCGCGTACCTGATCGCCTATGCGCTCACCGCCGATCCGGTCACGGGGGAGTGGGACCGCGTATTCCGTTGGATCGTATTCGCACTGATGGCAGGCGGCGCGCTCGTCGCAGCGGCGGGCGAATGGCTTCGGCTGCGGATCGTTCCGATCCTTGCGGCGGTCGCTTACGGTCTTGCGCTTGCAATGCACGCGGTCGAAACCGCTTACCCGCTCGCCGACGTGCTGACCAAGGTCCCGTTCTTCGGCGGAAACCCGACGCTGGCGATCGTCTTTACAGTACTCTTTGCCATTGCGGCAGTCGTTCATGTGGCGGCTGCGTTCATGGAACATAACACCGAAACAATTTAAAAATCAAAACAGGAGGCACCCAATGAAAAAGATTCTCGCACTCGTCCTTGCGACGATGATGGCTTTCGCCGTGATCGCCTGCACCGGCAGCGGCAGCACGACCACCACGACCACCACCACAACGACGACCCAGACCGAACCCACCAAGACCGATACAACATCCACCGAACCGGCAGCGGAAGCCAAGTCCTATCAGCTCGTCGGCAACTACGAGGAGAGAGGCGGTCAGGGCGCATCCATGATGACCGGCGCGTTCCTGCTCAACCTGAACGCTGACGGCACCGCCGTTTGCGACCGTTACCTGTATCTCCAGTATGATCACAGCGATTTCGCTTCCAATCCCTCCTACGAGTCCGGTTTCATGACCGGTACGTGGAAGGCCGTGACCAAGGACGGCGTGGATTGCCTCCAGATCAAGATCGCGGTTGTGAACGACGACGGCACGACCTCCAACGACCAGACCGCTTATGCGTACGAGATCGCGGGCGAATACAGTTTCGACCTCACGTTCCCGATCGTAAAGGGCATGTCCTACAGCCGTAACGTCACGATGACCGGCGGCGAAGAGAAGAAGTTCGCAGACGGCAACGCCCTGATCGCGGCGTACAAAGAGGATCCCGAAATGCCCGAGGGCATCGTGACCTTTGCCGATGAATCGGGCATGACCCTGTACTTTGTTGCAGACGGCACCGCCCTGCTCTATATGGGCTACGACAAGGTCAAGGACGGCACATGGAACGCGGAAGGTCTGACCCTCGGCGGCGAACCCGTGGAGATTCAGGCAAGTGCGGACGGCAGCGCGCAGATCGATCTTTCCATCGATCTCGGCGACGGAACCATGCGTGACTATACGCTCAAGTGCGCGGACATCTCCCCGCTGCAGGCGGCTGCTCCGGCGGAAGCGGAAGCGCCCGCTGAGGATGCTCCGTACACCGGCGCAACGATCGACCTCGGCGGCAACCTGTTTGATCCGTCCCTCGTTCTGAATGCGGACGGCACTGCGGTGCTGACTGTTGCGATGGGCATGAACGTCAAGTATGAGAAGGTCGGCAATGCGGTCGTCCTGTCTCAGATCGAAGATGCGCCGCTCGAAGGCTATGCGGCGACGATCTTCGGCATCGTTCCGAACGCATGGCTGCTCGACGAAGAGACCAAGACCATGACCGGCCTGAAGGGCGCATGGACCGACGGTCTGAAGGCGTTCTACGCGGTCGACGAAACGACGATGACCGTTGCGCTGCCGGCTTACGGCATGAGCGCTGACGGCTTCACCTATGAGATCAGCGAAGACGGCGCAACGCTGACCGTCACCGCGCCGGCAGAACTCTCCGCAGGCTTCACCCAGGTTTGGGGCGGCGCAGGCCTTGCCAAGACCTACACCGTGGACGGCGTGAACGTCACCGAAGTCGCGGCATAAGCCGAGCCTGCCGAAGGCGAATCGTCCTCCGTCGGCGAAGAATCCTCCGAAGGCGGCGACGCTTCCAGCTCCGCAGGCGGCGAGGGCTAAGCCTTACCACCGAATCAACATCTGAATTTCCGCAGCGTTCCGTCTGTCCCAAGCAGGCGGGACGCGCTTTTTGCACCGAAAAACCGGCGCATAAGGTTATGCTGTCATGCGGCAAGTTTACGCGGTTTCGGTTGGAAAGCGATCAAAAACCATGTAAAGTATCATCAGAAAACATCCCAAGGGAGGATTTTGGAAGCATGAAAAAGAAGGGTACCATCTGGGTGGTTCTGACCACGATCACGGCGGTATTTCTGGCCATCTGCATTGCGGCGATCCCGATTACGCAAGGTTTTGCGACCGTTATCAACGCGGCTCTGAAAGTGCAGACGCAGAAGGTCGTCGCCGAGGAAGGCGCGGAAATCTTTTATTGGTCGGCGTATGAGAACGAGGAAGACCTCGTTGCCGACGAGTATCAGCTCTGCCGCGATATTGAAGGCGAAGGCGCGGCACTGCTCGTGAATAAGAACAACGCGCTGCCGCTGAATCGCGGGGACAAGATTACGCCGTTCTCGCAGTCGGCTTTTAACCTGCTCTACGGCGGCACCGGCTCCGGCTCGATGAATGCAGACGAAGCGACTTCCCTGCGCACCGCGCTCGAAACCGTGTTCGGCGAAGGCACGGTCAACACCGATCAGTGGAAGTTCTACGCGACCGCGGGCTATAAGCGCGTAAATGCCGCAACGACCGGCGGCAACCAGGGCCAGTACCGCATCAACGAGGTCCCGTGGGAGAAGTACCCGGACGCGTTGAAAAAGACCTGGGCCGAATACGGCGACGTGGCGCTTGTGGTGCTGGCACGCTCCGGCGGCGAGGGCGCGGACGTCCCGAACGGGCTTCCGGAGCTGGAAGAGTACATGACTGACGGCGACTACCTGCGTCTGTGCAAAGAGGAGATCGAAATGTTCGAGAACCTCGAAAAGCTCAAGGCGGACGGGACGTTCAAAAAGATCGTTGTTCTGCTGAACAGCTCGAACGCGCTGCAGCTCGACTTTGTGGATGATTACGGTATCGACGCGGTGCTGTGGATCGGCGACGTAGGCATGAACGGTGCGATGGGCGTTGCGGACATCCTTGTCGGCGATGTGAACCCGTCCGGCCGTATCGTGGATACGTTTCTGAAGGACAACCACTCCGCGCCGGCGATGGAGAACTTCGGCGCGTACGTCTGGGCGAACGGTGAGGATTACAGCGTCGACAGCGCGCAGAACAACACCGACGCCGGCGTGGCGAAGGCGAACCGCGACTATGTCGTCTATCAGGAAGGCATTTATGTCGGCTACCGCTACTTCGAGACGCGCTATGAGGATTCCGTGCTGAATCAGGGCAATTCCGGCGACTGGAGCTACGACGACTGCGTCGCGTTCCCGTTCGGCTACGGCCTCTCCTACACCGAGTTTGCATACTCCAACTTCAAAGTGACCGACGAGGGCGATACCTTCCAGGTCGAAGTCGACGTCAAGAACGTCGGCGACCGCGACGGCAAGCATACCGTCCAGATCTACTTCCAGTCCCCCTATACGCAGTATGACCGCGAAAACCTTGTCGAGAAGGCCGCCGTCGAAATCTGCGGCTTCGATAAGAAGATGATCGCCGCAGGCGCGACCGAGCACTTTGTGATCATCGTCGATAAAGAAGACATGACCTCTTACGACGCGAACAACGCCAGGACCTACATCCTGGAGGACGGCGACTATTACTTCACGGTCGGTAAAAACGCGCACGACGCGATCAACAACATTCTCGCCGCCAAGGGCGCGAACGTAGACGGCAGCGCGGCGCTGGCCCAGAAGTGGACGAACGCAGCGTTCGACAAGACCACCTATGCGGTTTCCTCCAAGACCGGCAACGCGATCACGAACTTGTTCGACAACGCGGACCTCAACAAGTATTCCGGCAACGGCGGCCAGACCGTGACGTACCTCAGTCGTCAGGATTGGATCGGTACTTACCCGACCACGCAGATTCTGTCCATCACCCCCGAAATGTGGGCGGACGGTCTGATCGATTCCGAAGAAGGCCACAAGGCGATCGTCGAGGCGATGAAAGCGGCCTACTATGCGGACGCTTCGATGCCGACGGTCGGCTCGGCGGGCACGATGAAGGCGGGCGAACTGTTCAACGTTGCATACGACGATCCGATGTGGGACGAGCTGGTTTCCCAGATGCCGTACGATGAGATGACGAACCTGATATACAACGGCTTTCACATCACGCAGGCGGCTCCGTCGATCGGTCTGCCGGGCACGCTGGACGAGAACGGCCCGCAGGGCTTCACGGCTTCCCTGATGGGCGGCGCAAGTGCAATGGCCTATACGTCCGAAGACGTCATGGCAGCGACCTACAACCGCGCGCTGATCGAAAAGATGGGCTCCTGCATCGGCGAAGACTTCCTCCATGCCACCGAGGAAGGCGCTGCGACGGTCTATGCCGGCCTTTACGGCCCGGGCGCGAACATCCACCGCACGGCGTATTCCGGCCGTAACTTCGAGTATTATTCCGAGGACGGCTGGGTATCCGGCGAAGTCGCCGCGATCGAAGTTGCAGCGATCCGCAGTAAGGGCGTTGTGGTCTACTGCAAGCACTTTGCTTTGAACGATCAGGAAGAGGGACGCTACGGTATCTCCACCTGGGCGAACGAGCAGGCGATCCGCGAACTGTACCTCGAGGGCTTCGAGGGCGCAGTCAAGGACGGCGGCGGCTCCGTTATGAGCTCGTTCAACCGTGTCGGCGTCGTTTGGAGCGGCGCAAACCGCAATCTCATGACCGGTATCCTGCGCGACGAATGGGGACTCGAGGGCGGCGCAATCACCGACTGTTCTGTGTATGCGATCTACATGGATTACCGTTACGGCGTGCTCGCCGGACAGGACCTCTGGGATGGCTACGGCTTGGGTATGAGCTCGCTCGACGGACTGAACAACGATCCCGCGATCGTGACGGCCGTGCAGCAGGCGGCAAAGAACATCGCCTATAACTACACGCATTCGCACGCAATGAACGTCGGCAGCGCGGAAATCATTCCGATCACCCCGTGGTGGCAGCTTGCCCTGTACGGAATAGCGGCCTGCTTCGGCGTCCTGACCGCCCTGTTCCTGGTGCTGGCGATCGTGACGAAGAAAAAGGCCAAGCAAAACGGATAGTTTCCGAAGTATCATCTTCATTACCTTCCTCCTTCGAACAGGGAGCCGCCCGCGCGGCTCTTTGTTCTATTTTTTGGAAAAGTTTATGCGCCCAATTGGCAAGGCTGCGCGGCGTTTGTTGCGCAAAGGGCGGGAATGCCGTACACTTAACTGTAGAGAAAACTGCAGGAGGCGTTCAATGAAAAAGAGAAACCCGTGGATCGTACCGACCGTTCTGCTGCTTGTGGTCACCGCCGTTCTTGGCGCGGCGATCCCGGTGACGAATTATTATGAAACCATGATCAACGCGGCGCTGAACGCCGAAACGCAGAAGATCGTGCCCGATCCGGACGCACAGATCTTTTACTGGACGGAATACGAGGACGAGGACGCGCTCGTCGCGCACGACATGGAAACTTGCTACCGCGTCGAGGCGGAGGGCGCGGCACTGCTGTTGAACCGCGACCATACGCTGCCGCTGCCCGCGGATACGAAGTTCACCCTGTTTTCGCAGTCCGTCGCGGACCCCGTGATGACCGGCACCGGCTCGGCGTTTATGGCAACCGGCGACGCAATCAGCCTCTACGGCGCGCTTGAGGCGTCGTTTGCGCCCGGCTGCGTCAATACCGATCTTTGGAAGTTCTATAAGACCGCGGGCTACAAGCGCGAAAACGCAAAGCTTTCCGGCGGCAGCCCCGACCAGTACCGCATCAACGAGGTTCCGTGGGAGAAGTATTCCGACGCGCTCAAGGCGACGTTCCAAAACTACGGCGACTGCGCGCTGGTGCTGCTGTCGCGTTCGTCAGGCGAGGGCGCGGACCTGCCGAGCGGGCTGGACAGTCTGAAAGAATACATGACCGACGGCGATTACCTGCGCCTGTGCAAGGAGGAAGTCGAGCTGCTCGAAAACCTCAGGGCGCTCAAGGAAAACGGCACGTTCCGAAAGATCGTCGTGCTGCTGAACTCGTCCTCGACGCTGCAGCTCGATTTTGTCGAAAACTACGGTATTGATGCGGTGCTGTGGGTCGGCAACCTCGGGCTGAACGGCATTCCGGCGGTTGCTGACATTCTGGCGGGCAAGGTGAACCCTTCCGGCCGCATCGTCGATACGTTTCTGAAGAACAACCATTCTATGCCCGCCATAGCGAATTACGACGCGTTCCCGTACACGAACGCGGACGAGCTCGGCCTCGAAGCGGCACAGAACAACAGCGACGCGGGCATCGAAAAATGTAACCGCAATTACGTCGTCTATCAGGAGGGCATCTACGTCGGCTACCGTTACTACGAGACCCGCTATGAGGATTATGTGCTCGGGCAGGGCAACGCGGGCAATTACGACTATGCCGCCGACGTCGCGTTCCCGTTCGGCACAGGGCTCAGCTATTCGACGTTTGAGTATTCCGATTTCGCGATTGCGGACAAGGGCGATACGATCGAAGCGTCCGTGACGGTCAAAAACACCTCTGCGATCGACGGCAAGCATACGGTGCAGATCTATTTCCAGTCGCCCTACACCGATTACGACCGCTTAAACGGCGTCGAAAAAGCGTCGGTCGAGCTGTGCGGCTTCGACAAGAAGGAAATCAAGGCGGGCGATTTCGAACGGTTTACGATCTCGATCCGCAAGGACGACCTGACAAGCTACGACGCGAACAACGCAAAAACGTACATCCTCGACGCGGGCGACTACCGGTTCACCGTCGGAACCGACGCCCACAACGCGGTCAATAACATCCTTGCCGCCAAGGGTGCGGACGCGTCGCGGATGGACGCGCCGGGCGACGCTTCCCTGTGCGCCAAATGGACAGTCGCCGCGCTCGATACGACGACCTATGCGGTTTCCGCCTATACGGGCAACGCGATCACGAATCAATTCGACGACGCCGATCTGAACAAGTACGCAGGCGCAGACGGGCAGACCGTGACTTATCTCAGCCGCGCCGACTGGACCGGAACGTTCCCGCAAACGAACGTCGTTCTCCGTGTGACCGACGGAATGTGGGCGGACGGCCTGACGCACGAGGAAAGCGGACGCGCGGCAATCGCCGAACGCATGAAAGCGGCGTATTATGCCGACGCGACCGTGCAGACGTTCGGGCAGGACGGCGCGCTGAATGCAATCGATCTCGTCGAAACAGTGTACGACGACCCTGCGTGGGATGCGCTCGTCTCCGAAGTGGCGTACGGCGAGCTGCTCGACATGATTTACAACGGCGCGTACAACACGCACGCGCTGCCTGCGATCAATCTTCCGGCGACGCAGGCCGGCGACGGCCCAACCGGTTATACCAAGAGCCTGATGGGCGGCAACAGCGGTATGGCGTTCCCGAGCGAAGACGTGATCGCGTCGTCACACAACCGCGAGCTGGCCGCCGAAGTCGGCAAGTGCATCGGCGAAGACATGCTGCATGCGAACAC
>CACXMS010000031.1 GCA_902768795.1 uncultured Eubacteriales bacterium | reverse complement strand
ACCTAAAATAATCAAGGTATCACCGGGTTTGATGTCAAAAACATCTCTCGCTTCCTTTGGAAGAACAATCTGTCCTTTTGTGCCGACGGTAACCGTCCATGCATACTTGGCCTTGGGCTTAGTCACATTACCACTCCTTCTGAAAAGTATGTTTTGTTAGACTTAACATACTTATGATAACAGAGAAATAAAGATTTGTCAAGGGCTCTTAAGACGAATGTTAAAAGCCACAAAACTTTAATTGTAGCCCATGTGCAACATAGATTATTTGAAAGAATATGTTTTGGTACAATACATAGGTAACAGAAAATAGAGAAAAACAGAGAGCCATGTGATAGAATAAAAGGCGCCAACCAACTATCACAAAAGGGGTGCTCTCTGCATGGATAGAATAGCACAGGAAGCACACTTTCGTCAACGTGTAATGGAGTATTACCGAAAGCATGGGAACGCAACGGAAACAGCGAACAGGTATCACATCAGTCGAAAGACGTTTTACAAGTGGTACGGGCAATGGGACGGGACATGGCAAAGTCTGAAAGATCGCAGTCGAAGGCCACATAACAGCCCGAGAGCACATACGGAGACAAAACTGAAGCGGATAAAGCGGTTAGCAAAGAAGCATGGTTGGACAGACCTGATATTGGCATATCAGGAGATGCGGGAGCGGTACGGATATGAAAGAAGCTACATAAAGCTGTATCTGGGGTTGCGTTCACCGAACGAAGTATTAGCGGATTATTTGTGGGTGATGTAAAGGAAACAAGGCGGGCAAGCCCGCCGGGACAATAGTCTATCACTTGGCACATGTCAAGGTTGGGTCGTATTTTTCGGCTTCATGCTGTTGCGCATGCAGTCGAACGACTTCCGCTGAAAAATCTCCACCCGTCCCTTGACATTTCTCCTGCTCAAAAGTGCTACCTATGTTTGACACTCGTAGATTTTCCGTGTTTACAGCATCCGTTTTGTCTTGCCAAAAGAAAAATGAAATATTATAATAGTATAAATACGAAAGAATTGCAAGGAACTGCCGGTTCATCTGAAATTTCGGGAATCGGATCCGCGGAGCAGCGGTTTTGCATTAAAAGGGGGGGAAGCGCCCATGATCGAAGTAAATGAATTGACAAAGGTGTTTCAAAAGCCGATTCGCGGGAACGGTTTGTCGGGGATGGTGAAAACGCTGTTCTCCCGGAAATACGACGAGATCCGGGCGGTGGACGGGATCAGTTTTACCGTTCCGGACGGGGAGATCGTGGGATACATCGGTGCGAACGGCGCGGGAAAATCGACGACGATCAAGATGATGTGCGGCATTCTCACGCCGACGTCCGGCAGCGTCCGCATCGACGGAATGGAGCCATATCGCATGCGACGGCAGGTCGCGCAGCACATCGGCGTCGTCTTCGGACAAAAGACGCAGCTTTGGTGGGATATTCCGCTGATTGAGTCGTTCAAGGTGCTGAAGGAGATCTATCAGGTCTCCGACGCCGACTATCGGGAACGCATGGGCTTTCTCGGCGAAGTGCTGGACATCACGCGCTTTCTTTCCCAACCGGTCCGCACGCTCTCGCTGGGGGAGCGCATGCGGGCGGATCTCGCTGCGTCCATGCTTCACAACCCGCAGATTCTGTTCCTG
The DNA here is from genome assembly GCA_902768795.1 of uncultured Eubacteriales bacterium. Classification (GTDB taxonomy): domain Bacteria; phylum Bacillota; class Clostridia; order Christensenellales; family CAG-138; genus UBA3792. The sequence goes on along the minus strand of CACXMS010000031.1, from coordinate 30,418 downwards.
GACGAGCCGACCATCGGGATGGACGTGCTGGTGAAGGAGAAAATCCGGCTGGCGATTCACGCGCTGAACAAAACGTACGGCACCGCTGTTGTGCTGACGACGCACGATATGACCGACATTGAGAACCTCTGCTCGCGCATCATCCTGCTCGAAAAGGGAACCATTCTCTACGACGGCCCGCTTGCCCGCCTCAAGAACCGCTTCGGAAATCTCAAGACCCTGACGGTTTCCGTTCCGGCGGAGATCCATGCCGAAACCGCCCCCGTATTTTCGCCCGAAGTCGATGTCTCCGAGGAGGACGGCCGCATGATTCTGCGCTTCGATGCGGACAAGGTCGCCCTCGAACAGGTGGTGCAGTATGCGTTTCGTGACCTGAAGGCCATGGATATGAAAATAGCCGAAATCTCCATCGGCGACGTGGTCAAGACCATTCTCGAACAGCAGGAGGCGGAGCATGCTGAAAAAGTATAAGCCCTTCCTCCGCGCCGGCGCGATCGACACGATGGCCTACCGGTTCAATATTCTGATCTGGGCGGCCATCACGGTATGCGAGGTTGCCTGCATGGTTTTTCTGTGGCTGGCGGTCTACCGGTCGAGCGCGGGCGGCATTGACGCCGAGATTCACGGCTTTACCTACCGCGAGATGATCTCTTACGTGGTGCTGACGACGATTTTCAATTTTGTGACGTACAACAACGACACGCTGTGGAACATCAACACCGATATCAAGAAAGGCACGATCGGCAATTACCTCATCAAACCCATCAGTTACCGCGGGAAATTCTCAGCGACCTCTCTCGGCACGCTGCTCACGATGACGGCGCTGTTCGGTCTGCCGCTGTATACCGCGGCGCTTGTAACGCTCGGCGTTCTCGGCTTTCTGCCGGGGCTGACCTTCCCGGCGTTCTTCGCACATCTGGGGCTGTTCCTGCTGTCCGGGCTGTGCGCGTCGCTGCTTAACGATACGATCTCCTACATCTTCGGTGTGCTGTGCTTTTATACCTCCTCCGGCTGGGGATTGAATTCGCTCAAGGTCACGCTGATCTCCTTTCTTTCCGGAACGCTGCTGCCGATTGCGTTCTTTCCGGCGGGACTGCGGGAGGTTCTTGACTGGATGCCTTTTGCCGGTATGAGCCAGAACCCGATTCTGATCCTGATGATGAAATACGACCTTGCCCGGTCGCTGGGTTCCGTCGCGCTGTCGGCGGCATGGATTGTCGTGCTGGAGCTGCTTGCAAAGTTCCTGTTTATGCACGCCGTCCGCAAGGTCACGGTGCAGGGGGGCTGATATGCGGTACGTTCATCTGTATTTCACCTGCATCAAACGGAGTATGATCTCCCGGCTGGAGTACAAGAAGGACACGATTGTCGCGCTGTTCTCGTTCTTCTTCTCCAATCTTTGTTCGCTCGCCGCGCTTTATTTCATCCTGCAGGCGATTCCAACGCTGGCCGGCTATTCGCTCCCGGAGGTTGGCTTCTTCTATGGCTTTTCGATGATACCGATCGCGCTCGACCACCTGTTCAGTGACGAATTCTGGCTTGTGGCCTATCGCAGGGTCAAGGACGGGGATATGGACATGCACTTTCTGCGTCCGGTGCCGGTGCTGTTTCAGGTGTTTGCCGAAACCTTTCAGCCGGAGGGCTTTGGCGAACTGATTCTCGGCGCGGCGCTGATCACGGTCTGCGCGCTGAATCTTACGGTTACGGTCACATTCGGAACGGTCGCCGCTTTGCTGGTCGGCGCGGTCTTCGGCGCAGTGATTATTACCTCGCTCAAGGTGGCGATGGCAGCGCTGGCGTTTGTCTTCAAGCGCAGCGGGCCGCTGCTTCAGGTCATTTACAACTTCTCGGCCTATGCGAAATATCCTTTGGCGATCTATCCCGGCCTCATACGGGCGCTGTTGATCTTCGTGCTGCCGTTCGGACTGTTTATTTCGCTTCCGGTCGATACGCTGCTCTACGGCACCCATAACCCGTGGCTGCTTTCCCTTGCGATCATCGGCTGTTCCGCGGTTTTCTTCGCTCTCGCGGTGTGGATCTGGACGCTTTGCGAACGCCGCTATGAATCCACCGGAAGCTGAAAATACCAGGCCACGGCAAGAAATCCGAAAACGCCTGCTCTGAGCAGAGAAGAAAGAGCGCCGCTCCCGGCTTCGGGAGCGACGCTCATTTTTGTACGGATTTCAGATCGCCCGTCGCCGGATTGTCAAGCAGCGTGCCGTCCTTTGCAAAGCGGGAACCGTGGCACGGGCAATCCCAGCTGCGCTCCTCCGCATTCCAGTGCAGCGCGCAGCCCAGATGCGGACAGCGCGGCGCGGTCGGCGTGAGCAGCGCGACAACGGACTGTACGGCGTTGGAAAACAGCGCCGGGCGGAGGATGCTCCTCGCCGGGGAGAACAGCTCGGTATACGGGCTGTCCGCGCCGGTCAGAATGTCCCGCAGAAGTCTTGCGGCGACCATGGAGCCGGTCATGCCCCATTTGTTGAATCCCGTCGCCACAAAAAGTCCTCCCGTCCCGGAAGCGTACCGCCCGATGTACGGAACGGAATCCAGCGTCATGCAGTCCTGCGCCGCCCAGGCATACGCTGCGGTCGATTTCGGAAAATACCGCGCGGCAAAGTCCGTCAGAACGCGGTATCCGCCGCCCGGCTTGCCGGTCCGGTGACTGCCTCCGCCGATGAAAAGCAGGTCCCGGTACGTTCGGAACGAGAAACCGCTCTCATCGTCATCCAGATACATGCCGCCCGGGTCCGGCGCGTTTTCCAGCGCAATGACATAGGACCGGTGCTGATACTGCTTGAGAAAGTATGCGCCGTGCTTGTTCAGAAACGGGAAATGCGTGGCGACAACGACGCGCTTTGCCCGAACGGTTCCGCCGCTTGTCACGGCAAGGATGCCGTCCTCGGCTTTTTTCAGTTCCCGCACGCGCGTATGCTCAAAGATCCGAAGCCCTTTCTGAAGGCCGAAAAGGAACCGGAGCGGGTGGAACTGCGCCTGGTTGGAAAACTTTATCGCTCCGGCGACTTCGAACGGCAGGTTCTCTGCGGTTGTGCATACGGCCGGAATACCGAGCTTCTCCAGAGCACACATTTCCCGATCGATTTTCAGGTCGTCGTCGAGCGTATAGATATAGTTGTCTTTTTGCTCAAAATCACAGTCGATCGTTTTGCAAAGCATCCGGAACGCGCTGATCGCTTCTTCGTTTGCCCGGTAATACAGTTTTGCCTTTCGTTCGCCGAATTCACGGATCAGCTTATCGTAAATCAGTCCGTGCTGGCTTGTGATTTTAGCGGTTGTGTTTGCGGTCGTTCCGCTTCCGAGCGTTTCCGCTTCGCACAGGATGCATTCCACGCCGGCTTGCTCCAGCAGGAACGCCGTCAGAACGCCCGCCATACCGCCGCCGATGATGAGTACGTCGGTATTCAGATCCCGTTCGAGCTTCGGGAACGACCGGATATTTGCCGTTTCTTTCCAAACAGATCTCATAATGACCTCCGATGCAGATTCATCGGTAGTCTTCCGCAAAACGACGTTTTTCATTCCGAACCCGAAAAGAAAACGGATCCGCCGGACAACCGGCGGATCTCAGCATATTTGTGTGGTGACTTGGAGAAGAAATGCAGCCCGTTATGCGTCCAGCCGCGCTTCTTTGCGAACAGGAAGGAACAGCAGGATCACGATGCCGATCACGTAAACGATGGTAACTCCGAGGCCGCCTTCCAGCCCGAAGGAACCGCCGTTCATCCATGTGCTGCCTTCGGCCAGCGATACGCTGAACAAGGAAGGAGCAAGCGCCGTGCCGCTGACCTGCACGCCGAAGAGATTGCCCTGGGTGAAATTCCATGCCGAATGCAGCGCAGCGATGCCCCAGATATTGCCGCGCTTCCACATATAAAGCGACGCAAAGACGCCGAACAGGACCAGGTTCGGAAGCGCGAGCGGCGTGATGCCCGGGTTTGCGAGATGCAAAGCGGCAAAAAATACGGAGTTGAGCAGGATGGCGACGATCGGCGCATAGCGGATCGAGAGTTTTTGCATCAGAACGCCGCGGCAAAGCACTTCCTCGGACAAGCCCTGGATCAGATAGCCGACGAAGAACAGCAGAACCGCCCAGGAAATCCGGTCGGAAATCCCGTCGATTGTCGCGGCTTTGGTTACCACGCAAATCAACAGCGCGGCAAAAAACATGCAAAAGCCGATGCCGTAGCCCGTCAGGTATTCCAAAGCCGGTCTGGAACCGCAAAATCCCATTGTTGCAATCGAATGCCGGTCGATCTTTGTCGTATAGAACAGGCAGACAACGATCACGGTCACGGTGAGAATAAGACTCAAAACCATAAACCACCACGGCATGTTGCGCGTGATCTCCATGGAATGTTCCATAATGCCGGAAAAATCACCGGCTGCCGCGGACTGTATCAGGGACGGGTCGCTGAACATCAGGACTGTCATTACAGGCCCTAAAACGATCGACTGCAGCGTAGAAGCGATGATGAAAAGCAGCAGCGTGATCAGGATGCAGAGAATCCAGCCGTTGTGGAATTTCGCCGTTTTGGCGCTTTCCGAAAGTTTTGTTCCCGGAATCAGCTTCATAATCGGAAAAAACCTCCTTGATTCGGATAGCACCGATTGTAACACAATTCGTTTTTTTCGTCAAGCAGTTTCGGGACTTTTCGGAAGAGCCGGCGCATATAGTAGATCCAAAAAGAGATGATCTTGACCGGCGGGGCCGGAAAAACAAACCGGCTCGAATAAAATAGATGGAACGAAAAGGAAAAAATCAGGTTGCGAAGTTGCTTCGGAAATGATATACTGTATCTGTTCCTGATCATAAGCAAAAGGAGGTTCATCAAATGAAGAAGTATATTGCGGAATGCATCGGAACATGCGTGCTGGTCGTGCTCGGCTGCGGCACGGCTATGTTGGTCGGCTGTGACGCTGCGGCGGGCGGCGGGTATATCCTGACGGCGCTGGCGTTCGGTCTTGCGATCGTCGCTATGGCCTATTCGGTCGGCAACATCTCCGGCTGTCACATCAATCCGGCCGTATCGCTGGGCGTTCTGCTTTCGGGCGGAATGAAACTGAAAGAGTTCTTCGGCTACATTGCCGCGCAGTGCGTCGGCGCGCTGGCCGGCTCCGGTCTGCTTGCCCTGATCTTCGGACTCGGCAAAGTGAAGGATATGACCGGCGGCTTCGGCAGCAACGGCCTTGCCGGTGTCGGCGAGAATCCGATCGCCGGTTTGGTGGTTGAAATCGTTCTCACGTTCATCTTCGTTCTCTGTATCCTGGGCGTAACCTCCAAGAAGCAGAGCCACGGTTCGTTCGGCGGACTCGTGATCGGTCTGACGCTTGTCGGCGTACACATTCTCGGCATCGGTCTCACCGGCACTTCCGTGAACCCGGCGCGCAGCATCGGCCCCGCGGTCGTTGCGGCGATTTCCGGAAACCTTGCTCCGCTCGGCAGTCTGTGGGTCTTTATCGTCGGACCGCTGGCCGGCGCGGCGCTTGCAGCGGTTGTTTACAAGGCGCTCGAGAAGAACTGACGCGAAAACCGACCCTCTGCAAAACGCAGGTCGGGTCGATTAAAATGAAACCAAAAAGGGCGGCGCTTCCTTTCGGAAGCGCCGCCCTTAATTGCTGCGTGATCAGAGATTGGAGGTTTTGCCGGGAACATCGCAGCGCGCGGAGATCTCGGCATAGTAGCGGATGCGTTTTGCGAGCGCTTCCGTAAAGTCGCTCTTTTGGGCGCGGTATTTCCACCAGCCGGTCGAGGAGGGGAGATTCATACGCGATTCGTTGCCAAGCCCGAGATAATCCTGCATCGGGAGGATCGCCAGCTCTGCAACGGAGTTCAAAATTCCGCGGGCAAATCCGAACGGCATACCCTCGCGCTCATTCAGACCGAGGTAATTGACCGCATACTCGATCTGCTCGGGCGCCGCTTCGGACACCCAGCCCATGATCGGGGCGTTGTCGTGCGTTCCGGTATAAGCGATGCAGTGCGGCGTATAATTGTGCGGAAGCTCACGCGAATCGCAGGTCGGATCGAAACCGAACTGCAGGATCCGCATGCCGGGCAGACCGGAGTCGGAGAGCAGCTTCTTGACTTCCGGCGTAAGGAAGCCGAGGTCTTCCGCAATCATATCCACGTTCGGACACTGCTGCTGGATGGCGCGGATCAGATCCATGCCGGGGCCGGGATACCAGCGGCCGGGACGCGCGTCGGCCGAGCCGTAGGGAACGGCCCAATAGCTTTCGATGCCGCGGAAGTGGTCGATGCGGACGACGTCAAACCGCGCGCCGGTGCGCTCCATGCGGTGCCGCCACCAGGCGAAATTGTCCTGACGGTGGACGTCCCAGTTGTAGATCGGGTTGCCCCAGAGCTGACCGAGCTCGGTGAAATAATCCGGGGGAACGCCCGCGAGCAGACTCGGATTGTGACGCTCGTCGAGATAGAACAGATGCTGATTGCTCCAGACGTCAACGGAGTCATGCGGCACGTAAATCGGAACGTCGCCGATGATGCGGATGCCGTTTGCGTTCACATATTCTTTGAGCGCCCGGAACTGCTTGTCAAACTCGTATTGAACGAAGCAATGGAAGTCAATGTCATGCACGAGGATCTGGCGGTAGTACGCAACGGCGTCCGGACGGTGCTCAACGATCGCTGGGTCGTCCCATTCGGTCCACGGCTTGTTGTCAAACCTGGATTTTAACGCGGCAAACAGCGCGTACTCCTCGAGCCAGTCCGCGTTTTCGGCACGGAACGATTCCATTTTGCGACGATCGAAGCGCGCGAAAGCCTTGCGAAGGACGCCGGAACGGTTTTCCCACAGCTTGCCGTAATCGACGTATCGCGGATCGCCGCCCCAATCGAGGTCGACTTCTTCCGCGGTCAGAAGCCCTTCTTCGATCAGAAGATCCAGATCGATGAGGTAAGGGTTGCCGGCGAACGTGGACGCGCTCTGATAGGGCGAATCGGAGTAGCCGGTCGGCGTGACGGGCAGAACCTGCCAGTATCCCTGTCCGCTGGCCTTCAAAAAGTCAACAAACTGGAACGCTTCTTTGCCGAGCGTTCCGATCCCGTACTTCGACGGAAGTGAACTGATGTGCATCAAAATTCCGCAAGATCGTTTCATATTATCCTCCATTGAAATAATCCATTTGTATTTTACCATATTCATGGTATAATACAAGTGAAAAATTGAATTTTATCGAAAAAAACGTTCAGAAAGGACAGGTCTATGGAATTTTCAAAATACTTACAGCTTTCCCCCGAGGTCGAAGCGGCAAAGAAAGCGGGGCGTCCGATCGTCGCGCTCGAAAGCACAATTATCTCGCATGGCATGCCGTATCCGCAGAATGTGGAAACCGCGCTGAACTGTCAGCGCATCTGCCGCGAGAACGGGGCGGTTCCGGCGACCTGCGCGATCATCGGCGGAAAGCTCTGCGCGGGTCTTACCGACGCGCAGATTGACTATCTCGGCAGGGAAGGGAGCAAGGTCACGAAAGCGTCCCGGCGCGATCTGCCGCTGCTGTGCGCCAGGGGCATGGACGGGGCGACGACCGTTGCCGCAACCATGATCGTTGCCGCGCTTGCCGGGATTCGGGTGTTTGCAACGGGCGGCGTCGGCGGCGTGCATCGCGGCGCTGAAACGACGATGGATATCTCCGCGGACCTGGAGGAACTCGCCCAAACGCCCGTCTGCGTCGTATGCGCCGGGGCAAAGAGCATCCTCGATCTCGGGCTCACGATGGAATACCTCGAAACAAAGGGCGTTCCCGTGATCGGATACGGAACCGACGAACTGCCTGCGTTTTACACGCGAAGCAGCGGATTTCGCGTTCCGTGGCGGTGCGACGCGCCCAAAGAGCTTGCGGCGGCGATCCGTGTGCAGCAGGCGCTCGGTTATGCGGGCGGCATGCTCGTCGTCAACCCGATTCCGAAGGAGTATTCGATGGACGCGGACGTGATCAACCGCGCGATCGATCAGGCGATTGCCGATGCGAACCGGCTCGGAATCAAAGGCAAGGAAACGACGCCGTACCTGCTGGCCCGCATCAAGGACCTGACCGGAGGCGACAGTCTCGCCTCCAACATTCAGCTCGTTTACAACAATGTTCGCCTTGCGGCCGCGATCGCCGCGGCGCTGTAACGGCAGGGAGCATATTTCTGCGGCGCCGTTGTCTGCACCGGAAAACAGAACGGTTCGTCCCGCTGCAGCTTTTTGCGTACCGCATCGGCGCCCCGCGCACGGCGAGCGAATAGGCAGATAAGCGTGAAAGCGCTGACGACGAGGGAGATTGTGAAAATGAAAAAGTTCGGAAAGAAAAGATGGATTCTGATTCCCTGTTTGATTGTTTCGATCGCAATAACACTAACCGCAATCGGGTTTATTCCGGTAAAACGTGCTGTATATGCGGATAAGGATGATGAAAGAAGATATGAAAAATATGGCGCGGAGTATTCTCTGTATTTTTGGTATAATAAAGAAATAGATGATAGTAGAGATATAATTGAAACATCCAATTTAATTGGACGACCAAATCTGAAAGAGTCAGGCACAAGTTATATTGGAGAACATGACGAATATTATGACACTCCGGTTTATTATGAGATTTTGGAGAATTCGCCGCTTTCGTGGCTAAATACAAATTTTAACCCGGACAAGGTAAAGAATTATTTCGCAATCCGATATTATGATCTTTATTGGATAGAAGAAAAACAAGGTGAAATGAGAGAAGGATATTATTATCAACCGATCGTAATTAAAGACTGGACTCCAACGTATCCGATCCAGCGCAGCGGATGGCTTGCAAGCCGCATCTTGCCGAAGGATTATCTGGTAATCTGGGATTTCATCGGCCCGCGCGCGGTGAGCGAATAGGCAGATAAGCGTGAAAGCGCTGACGACGAGGGAGAATGTGAAAATGAAAAAGTTCGGAAAGAAAAGATGGATGCCGAGCACGCGGCTTTCGCCGCGTATACGAACCTCGGTTCGAATCCCCCATAAAAATGCCAAAGAAAAACCCACCTCAAGGGTGGGCTTTTCTTTGGTACGAGTGTTGATAACGGACTTGACTATAAATATTGGTTGGCATTTGTTATTACCACGACAAAAAATCTGGCTGAAAAAAAGAAATCGTCTTTTTCTGCCTAATATCCGCAAATTAGTCTGGATTTTGATTGATTTATGCCTGTTTATATTGTATTATAAATTTAGACTTGGTCTTTGAATAAAGCTATTAATGATCTTTTTTATAAATTCGGAAAAGAAATGAATTAATAATTTCAAAGGAGTGTAGTATGTCGTTATTCAGCAAGATTAAAGATTTGTTTCAAGTCAACCGTGCAATAAAGCGGAAACAGGAAGAATTGTCGAACCTTGAAAAAGGAAAGCAAGCGGAAATAGCGGAGCTGCAAAAGTCCATTTCCGACCTATGGAATATTCGGCAGAAGAACGAAGCGGAAACAAAACGGGTTACGGACGCGCTTACGGAGCTGACGAAAAAGCACGATACCGAATCAAAGAAGTATTTGCGCTTGCGCTCCGCATACGCGAGTTTGCAAAACGCGGTCAAAAATTGCCCAGACGACGTTCCTGTCGAATATTCCGTCGAGGAGCTGGACGATCTTCTTTCCCCGACGGTATCTTTGCATTTCCATAGTCAAGACTTGCGGGATCTCCGAAAGCGGGCAAACGAGATAAACAAACAGATAGACGCGGTGCAAAAAACGTATGAGGCGCGCTACACAACTAAAGCCGTCCGCGCCATGTATCAGTTTATGACGCTTGCGCTCCGTTCCGAATTGCAGAATATCCTTTACAATTTGAAATACGACAAACTCGAAAAGAATATAATCGCGCTGCATTCGATGCTTGCGAAATTTGAGAAGATCGCCGTTGATGGAAATCAACAAATAGCGCCGACTATTAAAAAGTTCCTTGCACAAATGGGAACGATGTTTGAGGAACTTATCAAAATTGAATACGAGTATTATGTGCAGCAAGAACGCATAAAGGAAGAACAACGTGCTTTGCGCGAAAAGATGCGCGAAGAAGCCGCAGAACGGCGCGAGCTTGAACGGCAAAAACAGCAGCTTGAAAAAGAAGCAAGCAAATACACGTCCGAGATTGAAACGCTCCGCGCCCAGGCGGCGACCGAAGCCGACGGCGCAAAGAACGATTTGCTTATGAAGCGTATCGCGGAGTTGGAAAGCATGGTCGCCGATTTGAACGAAAAGCGGGAGGAGATCGTCAATCTTGCGAACGGAAAAGCCGGTCACGTCTATGTGATAAGCAACCTCGGAGCATTCGGCGACAACGTGTTCAAAGTCGGCATGACGCGACGGCTTGATCCGCAGGAGCGTATAGACGAGCTGGGAAGCGCAAGCGTCCCGTTCGGGTTCGATGTGCATAGTTTGATATTCTCCGAGGACGCCGTCGGTCTTGAAACCGCTTTGCATACCGCTTTGAATGAAAAGCGTGTAAACAAGGTCAATCTTCGCAAGGAATTTTTCCGCACGTCGCTCGATGAGCTGGAGCAGCTTGTTTATCAATATGACCCGTCGGCGTCGTTTAACCGTACAATGCTCGCGGAACAGTATAGGCAAACGCTCGCAATCGAACAGAATTTGATAGACTTTGACCCGACCGCCTCAGAAGGCAGCGACGAGGACGACGAATAATATATACATTCAAGTATGATTTGCTTGGATATAATCTGCTTCTAATATATAACACACGACCTGCTGAAATCCGTTATCACCACTCGACATGGCGCGCCTGGCAGGATTCGAACCTGCGACCTACCGGTTCGTAGCCGGGCACTCTATCCACTGAGCTACAAGCGCATTTTCTGTCGAAACGCCCTAAAAGCAGGGCGTTTCGACTTTGGTACCCCCTCAGGGATTCGAACCCTGGACACCCTGATTAAGAGTCAGGTGCTCTAGCCAGCTGAGCTAAGGAGGCATATTGGAGCGGGAAACGGGGCTCGAACCCGCCACCTCAGCCTTGGCAAGGCTGCGCTCTACCAAATGAGCTATTCCCGCGACGCAAGTGATATTATAACCTTGTCCAAACCGTTTGTCAACTGTTATTTTCTTCGAACAGGGATTTTTTTCTCTTGCGTTTTCCAGGATTCGACTTCTATACGATCGGGATCAGACGGCCGTCGTTGCGGTGGATCGTATTTGCCGGGACGACGCCGCGTACGCAGGAAGTCGGATAGACGCGGCTGTTCCGCCCGATCACCGTTCCGGGGTTCAGCACGCTGTTGCAGCCGACTTCGACGTAATCGCCGAGCATCGCGCCGACCTTCTTGCGCTCGGTCGGAACAAGCTCCCGGCCGTTTTTGATGACGACAAGCGTCTTGTCGCTCTTGACGTTCGAAGTGATCGAGCCGGCGCCCATGTGCGACTTATAACCGAGCACCGAATCGCCCACGTAGTTGAAGTGGGGGACCTGCACGTTATCGAACAGCACGGCGTTCTTGAGCTCGCAGGAGTTGCCGACGACCGCGTTCTTGCCGACGATCGAGTTGCCGCGGATAAAGGCGCATTGCCGCACCTCGGCTTTGTGGTCGATGATGCAGGGCCCGTTGATGTACGCCGACGGAAATACCGTGGCGTCCTTTGCGATCCAGACGTTTTCGGCCGGGTGATCGAACTCGTCTTCGGGCAGCGTTTGACCGAGGGCGATGATAAAATCGCCGATCTCGGGAAGCACTTCCCAGGGGTATGCTTTGCCGGCAAACAGCGCGGCGGCAACGGTATGGTTCAAATCCAGCAAATCCGAAATTGTCATCATATTATTTCACCCGAATCAGATAGCCCGCCTGGTTCATTGCTTCGATGATCGCGTCCACATGGTGCTCGCAGATTGCAAACGTGTTCGCTTCCGACATCACGCGCAGCACCGGCTCCGTGCCGCTTGCGCGAAGCAGCACGCGTCCGTCCTCACCGAGTTCTTCCGTGGCTTTCTCGACGGCGGCCTTGACCGCATCGGAAGCCAGGGTCTTTTCCTTGTCCGTCACGATGACGTTCTTCAGCACCTGCGGATACATGTGCATCGGCGCCGCGAGCGCGGACAGCGTAGTCTTCTTCTTCAGCATGACTTCCATCATCTTGATCGCGGTCAGAACGCCGTCGCCGGTATTCGCGTACTTCAGGAAAATAATATGTCCGCTCTGTTCGCCGCCGATCAGATGATCGTTCTCGCGCATGTTCTCGTAAACGTACTTGTCGCCTACCTTGGTCTTTTCATACCGGATTCCGAGCTCGTCAAGCGCCTTATAAAGGCCGAAGTTCGACATGACGGTGGTCACGACCGTGTTGTTGCGAAGCTTATCCTGCTCCTTGAGATAGCGCGCGTAGATGTACATGATATGGTCGCCGTTCACGACGCGGCCCTTTTCATCGACCGCAAGGCAGCGGTCCGCGTCGCCGTCGAACGCAAAACCGACGTCCAGATGCTCGTCGACGACGAGCTTCTGCAGCGATTCGATGTGCGTCGATCCGCAGTTCAGGTTGACGTTGACGCCGTCCGGCGTGTTGTGAATCACATAGGTTTCGGCGCCGAGCGCATCGAAAACGCTCTTGGCGATCTGCCATGTGCTGCCGTTCGCGCAGTCAAGCCCGACGCGCTTGCCGCGGAAGGACTGCGTCGCAAGCGAAATCAGGTAGCCGATGTAGCGGTTGCGGCCGGCCGAGTAGTCGACCACATGACCGATGTTTTCCCGCGTCGCGTAGGGCGCTTCGGGAAGCTTGCCGTCCAGATACTTTTCAACCTCGTCGATGACGGCGTCTTCCATCTTCTCGCCGTCGCCGTTCAGAAGCTTGATGCCGTTGTCGTAATACGGGTTGTGACTTGCGGAGATCATGATGCCGCAGTCAAAATCCTCGGTCCGCACCACGTAGGAAACGGAAGGCGTCGTTGTAACATGCAGCAGGTACACGTCGGCGCCGGACGCCGCAAGACCTGCGGAGAGCGCGTCCTCAAACATATAGCTGGAAAGACGCGTGTCCTTGCCGATCACGATCTGCGCTTTGTGCCCCTGACTGTAATACCATCCTAAAAAACGGCCGATCCGGAAGGCGTGTTCAACCGTCAGATTGACATTTGCTTCTCCGCGAAAGCCGTCCGTGCCAAAATATTTGGACATACTGGTTCCTCCTGCGTTCAAAATACGAATCCTGAAAAAATCCATTGGGAATTTTATCATATATAATTTCATCTGTCAATTCTTTTTGCATGCCGCACGGCGGGGAAAAGCGTCGAATCGCGGCGCCCGCGCAACGCACATTTTTCTTGCTTTTCGGCGTGAAGTTATGTATAATTCGGAAAGAATTGGTGCGGGGAGAAGGAACCGTTGAAAACGAGTGATTTTTACTATGAACTGCCGCCGGAGCTGATTGCACAAACGCCGTGCCCCGAGCGGAGCGCGTCGCGTCTTCTGACCTATCATCGGGACAGCGGGACGATCGAGGACGGCGTCTTTACCGATATTCTCGAAAAACTGCGCCCGGGCGACGTGCTCGTGCGAAACAACACGCGCGTGATTCCGGCGCGCCTGATCGGAACGCGTCCCGAAACCGGCGGAACGATGGAATTTCTGCTGCTGCGGCGACGGACGGGGGACGAATGGGAGTGTCTTTGCCGTCCGGCCAAGCGCGCGAAGCCGGGGACCGTTTATCATGTGACGGACGAGCTTTCCGTAACGGTGCTCGGCGATACGGCGACCGAAGGCGGGAAGACGGTTCGGCTCAATTATAGGGGCATTTTCGAAGAGGTGCTCGACCGCGCGGGCCAGATGCCGCTGCCGCCGTACATCACGGAGCGGCTGCAGGACCGGGAACGCTATCAGACCGTCTACGCCAAAGAGCGCGGATCGGCCGCGGCGCCGACGGCGGGCCTGCATTTTACCGAAGAGCTGCTCGGCCGCATCCGGGAAAAAGGCGTAACCGTCGTGGATATTCTGCTGCATGTCGGGCTCGGTACGTTCCGTCCCGTTTCGGTTGAAAACATCGAGGACCATCCGATGCACAGCGAACACTATGAGGTGACGGAGACGGCGGCGGAAACGATCAACCGTGTGCGGCAAAGCGGCGGGCGGATCGTCTGCGTCGGAACGACGTCGGCGCGCACGCTCGAAACCGTTACGGACGAACAGGGCGTCGTTCACGCGGGCGTCGGGGAAACGAACATCTTCATCACGCCCGGGTATCGGTTCAAGGCGGTCGACGCGCTGATCACGAATTTCCATCTTCCCGAGTCGACGCTGCTGATGCTCGTTTCGGCGCTTGCCTCGCGCGAGGAAATGCTGCGGGTTTATGAGCACGCCGTACGGGAGCGGTACCGCTTCTTCTCGTTTGGCGACGCCATGTTCATTGAATAAGAGGGAATCCTATGGAACATCCGTTTCACTTTGAAGTGCTGCACGTCGATCGGCAGACCGGCGCGCGCCTCGGAAAACTGTATACGCCGCACGGCGTCGTTGAAACGCCGATCTATATGCCGGTCGGAACGCAGGCGACCGTAAAGGCGATGCTGCCGCGCGACCTGGAGGATGTCCGCGCGCAGATCATTCTGTCGAATACGTATCATCTGTATTTAAGACCCGGTCACGAGCTTGTCCGCGAGGCGGGCGGACTGCATGCGTTCATGCAGTGGAACCGGCCGATTCTGACCGACAGCGGCGGTTTTCAGGTATTCAGTCTTGCCAAAATCAACGATATCCGGGAGGACGGCGTTCTGTTCTGCTCGCACCTGGACGGCAGCAAACATCTGTTTACGCCGGAAAAAGTCATGGAGATCGAACAGGCGCTCGGCGCGGATATCGCGATGTGCTTTGACGAGTGCGCGCCCGGAACCGCGGATCATGCGTACGCCGTCCGTGCGATGGATCGCACGCACCGCTGGGCGGAGCGCTGCCAAAAAGCGCATACCCGACCCGATCAGGCGCTGTTCGGAATCGTGCAGGGCTGCGTCTATCCGGACCTTCGGATCGAGAGCGCGAAGACGCTTGCGTCAATGGACTTTATCGGCTACGGGATCGGAGGGCTGTCCGTCGGCGAACCGAAGCCCGTGATGTATGAGATGCTTGAAACGATTATGCCGTATATGCCCGCGAACAAGCCGCGTTATCTGATGGGCGTCGGGAGCCCGGATTGTCTGCTCGAAGGCGTGCACCGCGGCGTCGATATGTTCGATTGCGTTTTGCAGACGCGCGCCGCCAGAAACGGTCTTGCGCTGACGCGGCACGGACGGCTGATGCTTCGGAACAAGACGTTCGAACACGATTTCTCGCCGATCGAGGAAGGTTGCGACTGCTATACGTGCCGCCATTTTTCGCGCGCGTACCTGCGCCATTTGATCAAGGCGGACGAGATCCTTTCGGCGCAGCTGATTTCGATCCACAAC
Organism: uncultured Eubacteriales bacterium; assembly: GCA_902768795.1. Taxonomy (GTDB): domain Bacteria; phylum Bacillota; class Clostridia; order Christensenellales; family CAG-138; genus UBA3792. The sequence goes on along the minus strand of CACXMS010000031.1, from coordinate 14,996 downwards.
CTGCGGTTCTCGCTGCGGCTCATGGAGGACGCGCGCGCGGCGATTGCCCGGGATCAATTCGGCGACTTCTCCGCCGAGCTGCTGGAAAGGAATCTGTTCTGATGGGGCGGGTATTTGTGATCGGTTCGGAAGCGGAAATGCTCTCGATCGGAAAACGGATCGGTGAGCGGCTGGAAGGCGGCGCGTTTGTCGCGCTGTACGGCTCGCTCGGCGCGGGAAAAAGCGTTTTCGCCCGCGGCGCGGCGCAGGCGCTCGGCGTGACGCGGCTGACAAGTCCGACGTTCACGATCGTGCAGGAATATCCCACGACGCCGGCGCTGTATCATTTTGATGCGTACCGGCTTGCGGACGAGGATGAACTGTACGCGATCGGGTTTTCGGATTACCGGAACGCGAACGGCATATTGCTGATGGAATGGGCAAACCTCGTGCCCGGCGCGCTGCCGAAGGAGCGCCTGGACGTCCGGATCGAGGGCGCGGGCGATGCGCCGCGCACCGTTACGATTCTCCCGCACGGGAGCGTATATGAGAAATTGGTGGAGTCATTATGAAACTGCTCGGATTTGAAACGACGGACGTGATCGCTTCGGTCGCGCTGTACCTGGACGGCGTATGCGACGAAATGCTGCTGTCTGCCGAAAAGCGTCATGCCGAATCGGTTTTGCCTGCGGCGGAGGAGCTTTTGCGGCGGCACGGTCTGAAAACGTCGGATATGGACGCCTTTGCGGTCGATGTCGGGCCGGGGTCCTTTACGGGCGTCCGGATCGGCGTGTGTCTTGCGAACGCGCTCGGACTGGCGCACGGGAAGCCCGTGATCGCCGTGAATTCGCTGGAAACGCTTGCACAGCCGTTCCAAAACGAAAACGCCCCCGTGTGCGCGCTGATCGATGCCCGAAACGGAAACGGCTACGGCGCCGTATATTGGGGCGGCGAATGCCTTGTACCGCCGGCGGCATGCGAGCTGGAACCCTTCACGGCGGCGCTTTCGGAGGATTGCCGCATCACGGGAACGGCGGCCGAAGACCGCGCGATGCCGCGGGCGTCGTCGGTTGTTTTGATCGCTTCCGGGCGGCAGGGGGAGAAGCAGGTTTCTCCTCTGTATCTGAAGCTGTCGCAGGCGGAGCGGATGCGCCTATGATCACGGTTCGCGCCATGCAAAAAGCGGATGTGACGAATGTCCACCGCATTGAAACGCTGTCGTTTCGCACGCCCTGGTCGAAAGCCGCGCTGATGAGCGAGCTGTCGAATCGCGTCGCGCATTATCTGGTAGCCGAATACGCGGGAAAGATCGTCGGATACCTTGGCATGTGGGTGCTGTTCGATGAATGCCATATCACCAACATTGCGGTCGATCCGGCGTATCGCAGGATGGGCGTCGGAAAAACGCTTCTGTTTGCGGGAATGGAGGTCGGGGATTATTTCGGCGCTTCGTCCATGACGCTCGAAGTGCGTGAAACGAACCGCATCGCGCAGGAGTTGTACCGGAAGTTCGATTTCGAGCAGGAGGGATATCGGAAACGCTATTATTCCGATACGGGCGAGGGCGCGATCCTGCTGTGGAACGTAAATATTCCGAGAACCGTGCAAAACAACGCTTGCATTCGGGATACGTTTGCATTACAATGGGAAACGTTTGAAAAGAGGGGGGACAGAGTATGAGTTTATACGGAGATTGGCAGGCCAAGGGACAGGAAGAACGCACACAGGAAGCGTACAACCGGTACTGGAGCGAATACTTCAAGGCGGAAACCGAGAATTATCGCAGGATCCTGCAAAACCATGAAACCGTTTTTGAGGGAACGGTAGGGGAGCTTGCAGAAACATTCGGCATGGAGCCGTACGTGTTCGTCGGTTTTTTGGACGGAATCAACTCCAGTCTTGCGGACGGCGAGATCGATCTCGAATCGCTGACCGGGGAGAGCCGGGTTGCGCTGAAGGTCGACTTTGACAAGCTGTATACGAACATGCACCGTGCGAAGGCGGACTGGCTGTACAATCTGCCGGAATGGAACGGCGTTCGCACGGAAGAGGAGCGCAAAGCGCTGACGAAGGAATTCCACAGGTCGCAGATTTTTGTCGCCGCGCCGACGGTCGGACGCAACGATCCGTGTCCGTGCGGAAGCGGCAAAAAATATAAAAAGTGCTGTGGAAGATAATGTGAAAAAACGATTGACAGAACCGAACTTGTCTGTTACAATATGAATTCGGAACTGCGATGCGTCTGTAGCTCAGCAGGATAGAGCAACGGCCTTCTAAGCCGTAGGTCCCGGGTTCGAATCCCTGCAGGCGCGCCAAAAACAGGCATTACCCGTCGGGGATCGGCGGGTAATGCGCGCCGCGACGTTGCATGGTGGATATAGTTCAGTTGGCTAGAATGCCAGATTGTGGCTCTGGAGGTCGTGGGTTCGAGTCCCACTATCCACCCCATTTGCGTTTCGAAGCGGGACCTTCGAAATGCTCCGCTGGGGCGTAGCCAAGCGGTAAGGCAACGGACTTTGACTCCGTCATTCGTGCGTTCAAATCGCGCCGCCCCAGCCAGTATGACTCGTTAGCTCAGTCGGTAGAGCACTTGACTTTTAATCAAGGTGTCCGGGGTTCGAATCCCCGACGGGTCACCATTGAATCGTATGGCCCGGTCTGCGAGAAGCCGAAAAGGAGATTAAAGGGATGCCCGATCGGTTCGCGGCAGGGAAAATTTGGGAGCTGTCAGAGAATTCTGACAGCTCTTTCATTGCGTGTCAAAAAACCTTTTGACACGCTGAACAGACTGCTAAGAAGGGGGTTCAGAAGCCGGAATTCTCGCCCGAAGCGTATACTGACGCTATCGCGAGGGCGAGAAACCGGCTAATTTTCGATGAAATAATATAAGAAACGGTCTCGAAGCGGCCGTTTTTACATACAAGATTTCTTTGCTTTTATATGTCGAAAACGATCTGAACCCGTTATTGACAGTCTGCGGAGCTGTCAGAGAATTCTGACAGCTCCTGCTTTGTTTATTGGATTATTGCTCCTGCAGCGTAACGCCCGTCTGCTTTGCCTGCTTTGCGGTCAGCCGTTCCAGGCATTCCTTCGCTTCCTGAACCTGTTCGTCCGTAATCGGATCGTCCGCCCGGCCGTACCGCGCCTTGCGGTAAAGCGCGCGAAGCGTCGTATCGTCCTTTTGCAGCGAGGCGGCGTTCTCCGAAATATCCGAGGTCGTCGCGGTATTCCGGATCATAATGCCCTGTACGCGCAGATACCGGAGATAGTCCCGGTAGATCTCGCGCACCCTGTCGCTGTTTGTCTGCTTGCGGCGGCTGCGGCGTTGCCGCTTTGCCTTCGGATTGCGATTCTCCTCCGGTTCCGGTTCCAACAGCTCCTGCGGGTTCTTCTTGTCCTTTGTCCGCGTGAGGAGCAGAACGATCAGCAATGTGACCGCAAGAACAAGCATAATGCCGGCTGCGATCCACCAGAAATCGAGTTTTTTGGTGTTGATGACGACATGAACATCCGACTGCGGCGCAGCGGTTTCGCGCGGAACGGATGAGGTCATCGGATTTTGCGTCGGGTTGATTCGGATCGCTTCGCCGGTAATCGGCTGCGGCGTGGTGACTTCCCGGATAACCTTCTGCTTGACGTCAAATTGCTTCAGCCATTCAATCAGCTTGTCGAACCCGATCATCAGGATCGTTCCGACGCCCGCCGCTGCGGCGACCGCCATCAGGAAAAGTCCCGCGTTGCCGGCCTGCCAACGGAAACTCCGATACGACCCGGCTCTGCCCGCGCGCAGCGAGAGGATCCCGAAGATCAGAAATCCGCCGATGAAGACGCAGCTTTGGGCGCTGAAGAGAATCGGATTGAACGAAATGAGAAGGAGAAGGATGCTTGCGGCCGCGAGCCAGATGAATTCGCGTTTCAACCGCCAATACGCAATGGCTACGCGATCTGCGGCCAGCGCGATGGCGATCAGAAGGATCGGCGCGGCGCAGACGATGGTCATCAAAAGCCCGCTTTGCCAGGCGTACAGGAGCGTCAGAAGCGGCAGCAGCGCAACGCCGAGCCGCGCGGCGGGATGCTTCAGCTGAACGGCGGCGAAGGATGCAATAAGGACCGCGGTCAGGACGAGGACGGGCGCGAGCGACCAGACCTTCATAGCGGGGAGCAGACTGAAAAAGGCGAACCAAACGCAGGTCAGCGCCGTGAGCCGGTAAGCAGACATCGGTTTCATAGCCGTTCCTCCTCCCGGGCTGCCAGCACATACACCTCTGCGTTCGCGCCTGTGCGAAGCCGCGCAATGCTTGCAGCGTTTTGCTTTGTTTGCTGCGGAACGATCACGATATAGCCGCGATAGTCGCGCTTCATTGCGATCATGCGTGTGACAAGGTTGTCAAAGGTCTGATACGATATATAATTCGACCGCCCGATCCTGCGCTGAATGGTCATCAGATGCTTGCGCCCGACGCCGCGCTCCGTTTCAAACAGGTCTCCGTTGGATTGAAACGCATACGGGATTTTCTCGGCTTCGAGGTATTCGCAGACGGTTCGCACCAGGGAAAGGCAATGCTCCATCGTCGCCTTTTCCACCGGTTCGATGTCCACGAGAACCGCCGCGTTGCGATCCACGGTGAAATCGTGATTCTTGACCATAAGACGGTTCAGCTTTGCGGTCTGCAGCCAGGAAATATCCTTGAGCGGTTCGCGTCCGGTGTACTCGCGGTAACCGAGAACAAGACTCGGATCGTCGCAGATAAAGCGCTGCGCGGTGAATTCCCCCAAAAGTCCGCCGAGGATGCGGATATCCGGTTTTTGATCCAGCAGCTTTGCGGTGCAGACAACGGTTTGCCCGAGATCGCGCGAGACCACGTCGGTTTTCAACCCCAGAAAGTCTCCGGTTTCGAGATAGACCTTGCCGACGGAAAAGACGCCGCGCTGCTTCAGCGAAAAGGAGACAGACCCCTTCACGCCTCTGTGCGGCAGGAGAAACAGCTCCCTGCCGAACAGGTTGTGCGTTCCGCTTACGCTGTAGCGCTGCTTCCATTCCTCACTTTCACGCACCTCGACCGCATCGTCAAACCGGAAGGAGAAACCGACAAACATGATCGGCCAGGAAGACGTATTATAGACCCGGTAGGAGAGCGTCGCCGTCTCATCGGGTTCCGTCAGGTTCATATTGACCTCGCAGCGAAACGCAATCCGCCGCATGGTATTCATACTCAGCAGTTCAATGACGCCGAGAGCGATCACCACACACAGGATCGGAATGATGACGGTCATGGCTGCCTCCTTTTCCAATCGGAAAACCTGTTATGCACGCTCCAAAGGAACCGGGATCGTTGCGAGAAGCTCCTCAATCACGCCTGCGCCGTCGAGATGGCTGCGGCTTGCGGGAATGACGCGGTGCGCCAGAACCGGAACGGCTTCGCGTTTCACATCCTCCGGAATGACATAGTCGCGGCCCTCCATGGCCGCGGTGATCTGGCTGGCACGGTACAGCGCAAGCGATCCGCGCGCGGAAACGCCGCAGGCAAGCCGTTCGCTCTGCCGCGTGGCGGTAATGATGGCCATGATGTAGTCCGCAACGTCGTCGCTTACCCTGACCTCGCGGTATGCCTGTCTCAAGGCGGCGAGCTCCTTTGCGCCGACCACCGGACCGAGCTGTTCGACGATGACTCTGGAATCCTCGCGGCGCAGGATCGATTTTTCCTGTTCGGGCGTCATATAGCCGAGGGACAGCTTCATAAAGAAGCGGTCGAGCTGCGCTTCGGGCAGCGGGAACGTGCCGTAAGATTCCACGGGGTTTTGCGTTGCCATAACGATGTACGGCTCCTCAAGCCGGAACGTTTCGCCGTCGACGGAGATCTGACGTTCCTCCATGACTTCCAGAAGCGCGGACTGGCTGCGCGGAACGGCACGGTTGATTTCGTCCGCCAGCACGACGTTTGCGAACAGCGGCCCCTCCCGGAAAACGAATTCGCCGGTCTTCTGATTATAAAAATGAATGCCGGTCAGGTCGGAAGGCAGAATATCGGGCGTAAACTGAATGCGCTTAAAGGACCCGCCGATGCTCTTGGAGAAAGCGCGCAGAAGCATGGTTTTGCCGGTGCCGGGCAGATCCTCCAGAAGGACGTGCCCGGATGCGATCAGACAAACGCCGATCTGCCGGATGACCTCTTCTTTTCCCACGATCACTTTGCCGCAATTATCGATGATGTGCTGTTGAAACTGAACAAATGATACCGTATCCATACCGGCTCCTTTCTTCTATCCTATATTTTTTACAAGTATAGCACAGTCTGCGCGGCGATGCAACCGGAACAGACGGTGAATCGCACGTTTTTTCACCGGAACGCATGAAAAAAAGGATTGACGAATCCGAAGGTTTGTCGTATAATATCACTTGCGTCGTGTTTGACGCGCAATGTTGTTCACAGAGGGGAGGGAGAAAAGAATGGAAATCAGAGTCGGCGAAAACGAATCCCTGGAAAGCGCCCTGAAAAGATGGAAACGCAAGTGCGCCCGCAGCGGCGTCCTCGCGGAGGTTCGCAAACGTGAACACTATGAAAAGCCGAGCGTAAAGCGCAAGAAGAAGGCGGAAGCCGCAAGAAAGCGCAAGTATTGATTCAAGGCAATCAAAGCAAAGACCGCAATCTGCGGTCTTTTTGTTTTCCCGCGCCATTTGGAAAAGATTTTACATTTCATTGAAATTCCGCAGAAAAGTCCTTGCTTTACACGTTTTTTTACGTTATACTAATAAAAAGTATTCAGGTATATTACGGCATTTGCGGCAAGGGGCATATGAAAAGAGTTGTTAAACTGCGCGATCCGAAAAAAACGTTGACGGTACGCCGCGAAGCGCGCGCGCTTCCGCTGATGATTCTGCTGATCCTTCTGGAATCGGTTGCGGTCGTTCTGTTTTATACGCCGGCCAACGTTGTATCCGGCGGCGTAACGGGGATCGGCATGCTGCTCGGCTATGCGACGGGCGATCTGATTCCGACCTGGGTTGTGATTATTGTGACCAACATACCGCTGTTGATCTGGGCATACCGCGACCTGAGCAAGCGGTTCGTTCTGTATACCGCGCTGCTGACGTTCCTGTTTTCGGCGGGCATCGCGGTGCTGAAAAGTCTTGTGCAAACGTATCACATCCCGTCTCCGTTTGACACGACGGACACCGCGTGGCGGTTTGTTTCGGCGATGTTCGGAGCGATGGTAATGGGCTTCTGCGGTGCGTTGATCGTACGGCTCGGCGGTTCGACGGGAGGAACGGATATTGTTGCATTGATGCTCAACCGCAGGACCTCGTTCCCGATGGGATCGCTGGCGATGTGCGTGAACCTGGTGATTGCGCTCGCACTCGGCATTCTGCAATCCGTGCAGACCGGCGATTTTCGGGTCGGCATCGAGGGCGGCGCGCTCAGCGTGATCGCGCTCGGCGTACAGAGCATCGTGTTCAACAATATGATGCTCGGCATGAACCGGAACAAGACGCTGTTCATCATTTCGGACAAATGGAACCGAATCGCGCCCGAAGTGCTGAAGCTGCATCGCGGCGTGACGCTGATTCCCTGCAAAGGCGCCTTTACCAATAAGGATAAGACGCTCGTGTATATTCTGGCCAAGACAAACGAGCTGACCAAAATCCGCAAAATCGTACGCGAGTATGACGAACATGCGATCGTTTCGATCATTGACACGCGCGAGGTGCTCGGGAAGGGCTTCTCGCCCGTGAACTGACAGAGGAGTTTTATGAAAGAATTCATCGAAGGTACTTTCAACAGCCAGATCCGCGATCTGCAGCGTTTGGTCAGCGTGCGGTCCGTCTCCCGCGGAGAGCCCGCCATGCCAGGAAAACCGTTCGGCAAATCGGTCGATGAAGCGCTGCAGACCGCGCTGAGCATCGCCCGCAATCTCGGCTTTGAGAACGTCCGGAATCTGGACGGATACGCCGGTGTGATCGAGTACGGCGAGGGAGAGGAAACGCTTGGCATTCTCGCGCATCTCGACGTTGTTCCGGCAGGCGAGGGTTGGACTTATCCGCCCTTCGGCGCACAGCTGCACGGCGGACGCATCTACGGACGCGGCACGCTCGACGATAAGGGCGCGGCGGTTTCTGCAATGTATGCGCTTGCCGCGGTGAAGGAAAGCGGCGTCCGGATGCGGCGAAAGGTGCGGATTATCCTCGGAACAGACGAGGAGATCGGTTCGCTCGGCGTCGCACATTACCTGAAAGTAGAAGGTCCGCCGACGCTGGCGTTCACGCCGGATGCGGAATATCCGGTCGTTAATTCCGAAATGGGCATCCTGCAGGCGACGTATCGCCGCGAAGGAACCTACGGCATCCGCGTTTCGGTCGGTACGGCGGCGAACGTGATCCCCGGCGTTGTAACGGCAACGCTGCCCGTCCCTGCGAAGGAAACGCTGATCCCGGACGGATTTACCGCGTGCTTTGCGGGCAACACCGTAACGGTGACGGGGCGCGGCGGCCATGCTTCGATGCCGTCGTTTGCAAAGAATGCGCTGCAGGCGATGCTGCAGGTGCTGCGGGAACAGGAGCTGCCGGAGCCGGACGCATCGCTTGTGAACGGGCTTTCGTCGCTGTGGGCAATGGATCTTCATGGCGAACGGTTCGGAATCGACGTGTCCGACGAGTCCGGCCGCACGACCTATTCGCCGGACATGTTTACGGTCGATGAAACCGGAGCGACGTTTACGTGCGACTGCCGGCATCCGTTCTCTCTGCAGGCGGAGGATCTGCTGAAAACCTGGGACGCGGCATACGGCAGGATCGGTTTTTCCCGCGTGAGTGAGGTCATTAAGCCGGGGCACTTTTTACCGGCGGACAGCGAGCTGGTTTCGACGCTGATGCGCGTCTATAATACGATCAATCGGAGCGACAGCAAGCCGCTCACGATGGGCGGCGGCACCTACGCGCGTGAGCTGCCCAATGCCGTGGCGTTCGGCATCGTCCGGGAGGGCGATCAGAATCTCTGCCACGTTCCCGACGAATCCGTTGCCCTGGACGATCTTCGGTTCAATACCGAAGTAATGGCCGAGGCAATCAGAGAATTAGCGGCATATAAGTAAAGGAGGTACACAATGGCACTGATTTATTTGGTAGAAGACGATATCGACATTCGCGAGCTGGAAACGTATGCGCTGCAGAACAGCGATCTCGAAGTTCAATCCTTTGCCGACAGCACGGGACTTTATGAAGCCATCGGCAAGCGAATCCCCGATCTCGTACTGCTTGACATCATGCTCCCCGGAGAAGACGGCATGAGCATCTTGAAGCATCTGCGCGAGGATACCGAAACGAAGACGGTTCCGATCATCATGGTCACGGCAAAAACGACCGAAACGGACAAGGTCAGCGGACTCGATACCGGCGCGGACGATTACATCACGAAGCCGTTCAGCGTATCCGAGCTTGTTTCCCGCGTAAAGGCAATGCTGCGCCGGACGACCGGCGAATTGAACGCGGGCGCCGGCATGATCCTGCGGTACGATCCGATCGTCATGAATATCGAAACGCATCGTGTTACGGTAAACGATCAGCCCGTGGAGCTGACGTTCAAGGAATTCGAGCTGCTGAAATTCCTTCTGCAGAACAAAGGGACGGTTGTCACCCGCAGCCGCTTGATGGACACCGTCTGGGGCTTCGCTTTTGCCGGAGAAACGCGCACGGTCGATATGCACATCAAGACGCTGCGCCAGAAGCTCGGCGAGGCCGGCCAGCTGATCGTCACGATCCGCAACGTCGGCTACCGTCTCGGAGACTGAACTATGGGGGAAGCGCAACTGTTTCGGCAGATCGTCGAATCGCTGCCGAACGGTGTTCTGGTGCTCGATCTGGACGGCGAGATCGTCTACGTGAACCGGGCGGCGCGTGAATTTCTGCAGCTGAACGAGAATCATCATTCGAGGGAGCTGGACGATCGGCTGCGGTCGTTCATCAGTTCCGCTCGCAACGGCGACACGGAAACGTACGAGATTGGCGCGCATACGATGCAGATTGATTACCGTGACCGGCTGGAGGGCAATCAGCGCTGCGGCGCGCTTCTGTACCTCACGAACGTGGATGATCGGCGCAAACAGGAATTCACCGCGAATGTTTCGCATGAGCTGAAAACGCCGCTGACGTCCATTTCGGGCTATGCCGAGATGATCGAATCCGGCATGGCAAAGCCGGAGGATGTCCGCGCGTTTGCGGGCCGCATCAACCGGGAAGCGCGGCGCATGCTGAAGCTCGTGACCGATATCATCAAACTGACACAGCTTGACGATAAGCAGATCATGGAGCAGGCGGAGGAAGTTGATCTGTACTCGCTTGCCAAAGAGAATATTGAGATTCTGGAATCGGCCGCGCGCAGCCGAAACACATCGATTTCCCTGTCCGGCGAATCCTCGGTCGTGACCGGTCACAGGGCGCTTTTGTCGGAGCTGGTCTACAATCTGATTGAAAACGCGATCCGGTACAATCGCGATAACGGATCCGTTTTGGTTCGCGTTCACCATCACGTTCTGACGGTGCGGGACACCGGCATCGGCATTCCGAAGGGGCATCAGGCGCGGATTTTTGAGCGGTTCTACCGCGTCGACAAGAGCCGCAGCAAAGCGACCGGCGGCACGGGTCTCGGACTTGCGATCGTTCGGCAGATTTGCGAGCAGCACCACGCGCAGATCCGTCTGGAATCCCGCGAGGGCATCGGAACCGAAATCTCCATCACGTTCCCGACGTTCCATGAGGATTGAAACATAAGTATTAAAAACGCGGTCTCCGCTTTGCCGGAGACCGCGTCACTTTTGGAATTGTTATTTGGTTTTGACGTACTTGGCGAACACGAATGCCGATCCGGTGCCGTACTTGATCTTCACCCAGCTGCCTTCATATCCGAGGATCGTCACGTTGACGCCCTTCTTGATCGTTCCGAGCAGCGCCGACGAGGACGTCGCCTTTTCGCGGACGTTGACCATCGTCTTGCAGTTGTAGATTACACCGGTCTTGTCGCCGGTCGGTTCGGGGTCGGGCGTGACTTTGCCGTCGACGAGCTTGCCGTAGTTCTGATGCACGTATCCGACGGTTTTGTCGGTGTACTGGATCTTATAATACTTGCCGGACTTGCCGAGGTAGTTATACGTCTTGCCGCGCGGAGCGGTGCCGAGCAGCGCGGTGTTCGAACTGGCGCCCGCACGCACGTTGCAGTCCGTATGGCAGTTGACGATCGAAACAACCATGTCGCCCGAGGGTTCCGGATCGCTGCCGCTGATCTTGGCGTACTTCTTATGAACGAAGCCGACCTTGCTTGCGGTGTACTGGATCTTGTAGTAGTTGCCGGACTTGCCGAGGTACGAATACTTGGCGCCCTTCGGAGCGGTGCCGATCTTCGCAGTCGAGGAATTGCCGCCCGCGCGCACATTGACCCATTCGTTGCAGTTGACGATCGTCAGCGTCTTTCCGGTCGGTTCGGGATCGGGATCGACGGGTGATTCGCCCTTCTTGGCATAGTCCTCATGGACATATCCGACCACGTCGCTCTTGTACTGGATCTTGTAATACTTGCCCTCCTTGCCGAGGTACGGATACACGTTGCCCTTCTTTGCAGTGCCGATCTTGTCGCTGGAGGAGGACGGCCCCTTGCGGACGTTGCAGGAATTGCTGCAGTTCACGATCGTGATCGTCTCAATCGTCTTCTGGACGATTTCCAGCGTAACGTCCCCGGTGGTCAGCGTTTCCTCACCGCTCTTGATTGCGCGGACTTTCACGGTATCTTTGCCGACGGCCTTGCGCTTCGGAACCGCCTCGGTCCAGGTGCTGCCGCCGTCAATCGAGTACTCAATCGTATAGCCGGTTCCGTTTTCAACGGTTGCTTCCTTGAGCGAATGTTCCTTGCCGTCGTAGTCGAACTTCGAGCTCTCGGCCTTCAGCGTCGGCGTAACGGGCTTCTCCGTAATCTTGATCACGCCCTGTCCGGTCAGCGTGTTCGTGCCGTTCGAAGCGATGACCGCGATCGTATGCTCGCCGACGTCCTTGACACCGATCGGCTCGGTCGTTGTGGTGCTTCCGCCGTCGGAGGAGTAGTTCACCGTATAGGTGCCGAAGCCGTCCTTGACCGTAGCGGTGATCTTATGCTCGGAGCCGTCGTGTTCGAAGGTCCCTTCGCCGGAGATCTCGAGCGTCGCCTGCTCTTCAATGGTGAGCGTCGCAGTCGCTTCCAGCGTTTCGCCCGATTCCTTGGGCGTTGCGGTGACTTTGATCGCATAGCTGCCGGGATCGGTCAGCGAAACGCTTTCGACGGACGATTCGTTGACCGTATAGGCAAAGTTATAATCGTCCTTGCTGCCGTTTTCAATCGAGACTTTGATCTAATGTGCTCTGCCGTCATATTTGACCGTGCCGCCGCCGGAAAGCACAAGCTTCGCTTTCGGCGCGGGCTCTGTGATCTCGAGCTGCACGGTTTTGGTCAGCACAGCGGCTTCCGGGTTCGTTTCGTTGGTCGCCTTGATCGAGATGGAATAGGTCCCGACGTCGGACTTGGACGGGGCTTCCGTTGTGTAGTCGCCGCCGTTGACCGAGTATTCGATCTTATACGTATCCGTCTCTGCGTTCTCCACGGTTGCGGTAACCGTGTGCGACGAGCCGTCATGCTCAAAGGTTCCCGCGCCGGACACCTTGATGGCCGGATCTTCGGCAAGCGCGCCGATCGGGAAGACCAGCATGAGCAGGACCGCAGCCAGGACCGTTGCGATAATTCGTTTCATATTCCTGAAACCTCCTTGTTTGTCATTATACAAATCCCGACGGGCAAACCCCTGCCCGGGATCTCTGTCTATACTATACCACACGGCAAGCGGTGCAGATGCAACAAAGTTGTAATATTTTTCCGAAAGAATTATACTTTGCTCTCGTCAAAATCGATCAGAACTTCGGTTCGGGTCGGCGTCAGCTTGGTCAGCTTCACGCCCGCCGCCGCAAACATGCGCTTGCTCGCGCGCGTCATCGGCGTGTTCGCATACTTGTCGGAGAGGTACACGACCTCACGGATCCCGCATTGAATGATCGCTTTCGCGCATTCGTTGCAGGGGAACAGCGCAACATAAATGCGGCAGCCCTGCAGGGATGCGCCGGCGTTGTTCAGGATCGCGTTGAGCTCGGCGTGACAGACGTACGGATATTTTGTATCGTATTCCGCGCCTTCCCGGTCCCACGGGAATTCATCGTCGCTGCAGCCGACCGGAAACCCGTTGTATCCGACCGACATGATCTTATTGTGCTCGTTCACGATGCAGGCGCCGACCTGCGTGTTCGGATCCTTGCTGCGATACGACGACAGCAGCGCAATGCCCATGAAATATTCGTCCCAGGAAAGATAGTCCGATCGTTTCGCCATGCTCCGTTTACCTCCGATCCTATAGGATATGGTATCATGTTCCGGCGGCTTTCGCAAGTGGTTTTCGGGAATATATGAATATTTTATGAACAAAACGAAAAAAAACGCCGGGCGCGGCAAACGCAAAAAGTTCGGAAAAAGCGGGGGATGGCTTGAAAAACGGGGGAGGGTATGGTGGATGGCTTGAAAAACGGGGGAGGGTATGGTAGAATGGGGAAGGTAAAGTAGGCATGGTATGAGGAGAGGACTGCGCCGAAGCGGCGAGGGAGGAATCCGAAGCGATGGAAAGAAGCAATCGGATGCAAAACAGGGCGTCCGAGGGACGAGAGATCGACCTTGTGGAACTGCTGGTGAATCTTTTAAGCCAGTGGTATATCATAGCGGCGGCAACGGTTCTTGTGGGGATCGTTGCGGCGGTGTATTTTTATCTGCCGTCAACGTCGCCGAACGAGTATTCGGCAAGCACGACGCTGTATGTACGGAATCAGCTGAGCGGGGATAACGTGATCAGCACGAGCGACCTGAGCAGCAGTCTGATGCTGGTAAACGACTATTCGGAGCTGATCTCGAGCCGGAGAGTAACGGATCGCGTCTGCAAAATGCTGGGCCTGCCGAGCCTGAGCGGATATACGGTAAAGGTGAGCTCGGTGACGAACACGCGGTTTCTGCGGGTGACGGTGACGGGGCTGTACCCGGAATCGGTGGCGTATATCGCGAACGCGATATCGACGGTATTTGCGGACGTGGTGAAAGAGGTCATGGAAGTGTCGAACGTATCGGTGGTGGACGAAGCGGTCGTACCGACGCGGCCTTCGGGACCGCCGCGGATGCGGAACACGCTGATCGCAATGGCGGTTGCGTTTGCGGCGACGGTTGGCGTTCTGGTGATCGTGTATCTTGGGAACAATACGCTGAAGACGGCGGAAGACATTGAAGAGCAGTGCGGAATCCCGGTGCTGGCGACGGTATCTGTGATGAAGACGAAGAAGTAAGGAGCGGGAAGGGAATGGCGAAGAAACAACCGGTATCCCTGAACGATCGGGATTTAATGAACTCGGCAAAGACGCTGCGGTCGAACATCGACTTTGCGGGGATTGACGAGCCGATCCGAAGCGTCGTGGTAACGAGCCCGCAGAAGGGCGACGGAAAGACGGTGGTAGCGTGCGCGCTGGCGATCGCGCAGGCACAGGCGGGACGCAAGACGCTGATCATCGACAACGACTTTCGGGCGCCGCAGGTAGCGACGCGGCTGCACCTGAGAGGGAGCGCGAAGCTGAGCGAGGTACTGAACGCGACGGAAGAAACGCTGATGCAGTACTGTCTGGAGACGCGGACGGAGAACATGTATATGTTGGACGTCAGCACGCGGCGGAGCGATACGGTGGAAGTGCTGTCGTCGAAAAAATACGAAGCGCTTTTGAAGCTTGCGAAGGAAACGTTCGACTTTGTGGTGATCGACACGCCGCCGCTGGGCTTATTTATCGACTCGGCGCTGATCGCGCCGAAGACGGACGGAGCGGTGATCGTGGTGCGCGCGGGGAAGGACACGCCGCAGATGGTGAAGAGCGTGCTGTCGCAGCTGGAGAAAGCGAACGCGCGGACGCTGGGCGCGGTTCTGAACGGCGA
>CACXMS010000030.1 GCA_902768795.1 uncultured Eubacteriales bacterium | reverse complement strand
GGACGCCGTATCTCGGACGGCACAACGAGTATTATTCCGAGGACGGCTGGCTTGCCGGCGAAATCTGTGCCGCCGAGGTGCAGGGCGTCCGCGACCGCGGCGCGCTGGCCTACGTCAAGCACTTTGCGCTGAACGATCAGGAGCAGGGCCGATACGGTGTGTCCGTGTTTGCAAACGAGCAGAGCATCCGTGAGGTGTATCTCGAATCGTTCGAGGGCGCGGTGCGCGGCGGAGCCATGAACGTGATGACGAGCTTCAACCGCATCGGCGTCGTCTGGGCAGGCAGCCATCGCGGGCTGATGACCGACGTGCTGCGCGGCGAATGGGGCATGCAGGGCGCGACGGTCACCGATATGTCGATGAACGCGAAGTGGATGGATTACCGCCTCGGCATCCTTGCCGGACAGGACATCTGGTGCGGGCAGAAGGGGAGCATGGGCACGCTCGACGGCAGCGGGAACGACCCGGCGATCACGAACGCCGTTCAGCGAGCAGCGAAAAATGTGATCTATTCGGTCACGCGTTCGAGCGCCATGAACATCGGCAACGCCACGGTTATCTCCGTGACGCCGGCCTGGAAAACCGTGCTGCGGATCGCAGCGATTGCCTCCACCGCGCTGACGGTCTGTTTTGCGGCGCTGTGCGTCATTCGACATAGAAAGAACAAGAAAGGCGAGGAAAGCGCATGAAAAATCATTTGCAGCGTATCGCAGGATGGGCGCTTTGCCTGTTGCTGCTCGGCTCGTTCTGTCCGTCGCTTGCGGAAGAAACGGGTTCCGTCTCGGAGATTCAGGCGGGAGATCTCGTGTATTTCGGGACCGCGGACGAGGTTATCGGCTTTGACGGCGCGTGGCGCGTGCTCGACGCGGAGCAGACCAACACCGGCGAAGCGGGCATGTTCCTGCTCAGCGAAAACCTGATCGGGCGCGATACGCGGAATGGGCTGTATTTCCGCAACGAAAAGGAACCGACGACGAACGCCTACGCCGGCAGTGACGCCAAAGCCTGGTGCGCGGATTTCTTCGCAACGCATTTTTCCGAAGCGGAGCAGGCGGCGATCCTGCCGACGTACAAGTCCGACGCGGCGATCGCGATTCCGTCCACGCTGTTCAACGACGTCGGAGAGCATCAGGCGGTCGTGCGGTTCGACGCGGCGGAAAACATTCTGGACGGAGATCGCGTGTTTCTGCTGTCGGCAGAGGAAGCGTCGAATCCCACTTACGGGTTCGACAGCGACGAATCGAGGATTGCACGGTTTGGCAAAACTGCCGCGAACTGGTGGCTGCGCTCCCCACACGATCCGAGCTTTCCGATCGACGTCGGCCTTGTCTTTTACAGCGGTTGGCTGATGGACTTTTTCGAGAACTGGGATAATGCGTTCTTCACTGCGCCGATCTGCATGCGTCCGGCACTGAACCTTGATACAGACAGAATCGTTTCCGTTGAGCGCGTCGGCGAGGGCGAATGGCGCCTGACCTTTGCGGACGAAACCGAAGCGCCGAAATCGTACGCCTATGGAGTACGTACGGAGATCCGTCAGCCCGTTTTGGCATCGATGCTGCTTTGGATCGTGCTCGGTGCGGTCGTATTGATCCACGCAGGAATTGTGCTTCTGATCGTGCTGTCGGTGCGGCGGAAGCGCCGAAAAACCAAATAGGAAAACTTACGCCGTCCGAAACGAAGCTTATGCGGCTTTTATAGCGGGCGGCGACTGCATTTTGTATACTGTGAGAGCAAAAGGACAGAAAGGGAACGTTTTCCGAAGAAAAGGAGAACCGCATGAAAAAAGCAGTGCAGCAGCTGATGCTGGGAAAGGTGATTCGAAATGAGGAGCAGACGGCTGACTTGCTCGAAAAGATCGCGTTTGCCGGCTACGACGGCGTCGAACTGAACGGGTACATGATCCGGAAAACGTCCGTTTTCGTGCGGGCGCTGACCGCAGCGGCGGGTATGCCCGCGGGTCGCGGCGGCGCGTTCGACTGGGCGGCGCTGACGCGCGGCGCGCATCTTTCGGTCATGGGGCTGCACGAGGATCTCGGCACGCTGAAAAAGGATCCGGACGCTGTCATCCGAACGGCAAAATCGCTCGGAACGAACCGCATCATTCTGACGGGCCTGTATCGGTTCGACTATTCCGATCCCGCTGCCATGCGCGACTTGTGCAGAGACCTGAATCGGCTCGGAACGCTGCTTTCCCTCGATCGGATCGAGCTTCTGTATCATAACCATAACGTTGAGCTGTGCCGGCTCAGAGACAGCGGCGAGCGTGCCTATGCATATCTTGTGCGGAACACCGACCCCACTGCGCTGAACTTTGAGTTCGACAGCTATTGGTTTGCGGACGGCGGCGCAGACGTCGCGGCATGGATGGAACGGCTCGGCAGCCGGATGCGCTGCTGGCACATCAACGACCGCGGCGCGCGCCTGAAACGAACGCCGCTGACGCCGATTGTCAGGGAGGATTCGACGGAACTCGGCTACGGCAATCTGCCGCTGGAGCGTTGGGTAGGAATCGCCAAAGCAAACGGAACGGACACCGTCGTGCTGGAAACGCACCGCAACTACATCGACGGCGATCCGCTGAAAAGCCTCCAACGCTCCGCCGCGTTTCTGAACCGAACTTTCTGAAAAATAAATTGCAAGAATACGCCGGAAAAAAAGCAGTTTATGCGGTTTGGATGGCGTTTTTGTTTGGGATACGATATTGTAAAGCCAGAGAAAAACGGAGGGGTATCTATGCGCAAAACGATCAACCTGAATGAGGAGTGGCATTTTACCGGATTTGCGGGAATCAGAACCGAAGTCAGCGTGCCGCATACATGGAACGCGATTGACGGACAGGACGGCGGCAACGACTATAAGCGCGGCGAGTGCCGATACGACAAGACGTTCGCGCGTCCCGCGTTCGATCCCGAAACCGAGTGCGTGTATCTCGCATTCCACGGCGTAAACGCAAGCGCGCGTGTGATCATAAACGGGCAGGAAGTCTGCACGCACGACGGCGGGTACTCCACGTTTCGCAGGGAGATCACGGCGTTCTTGCAGGATGAAAACGAACTGACCGTATTCGTCAACAACGGCGTGAACGATCGCGTGTACCCGCAGAAAGCCGATTTCACGTTCTACGGCGGCATCTACCGCGACGTGGAGCTGCTCGTGGTCAACAAGAATCATTTCGATCTCGATTACTACGGCGGCCCGGGCATCCGGGTCACGGCAAAGCCGATTGAGGGATACCGGAAGGGCACGGTCAAGGTCGAAACGTGGCATAACGCCCAAAACAGCGTCGTCACAGTCTCCATCCGCGACGGCGAAGGGCATACGGTCGCCGAGGGCAAGGGAAACCCCGTTGAACTTACGATCGAAAGCGTGCACCTCTGGAACGGTTGCAAGGACCCGTACCTGTATACCGCGGTTGCACGGCTGTTTGTTGAAGGCGAGCTTTGTGACGAGGTGCGTACACGGTTCGGGGTTCGCGATTTCCATTACCATTCCAAGACCGGCTTCTATCTGAACGGCAAAAGCTACCCCTTGCGCGGCGTATCGCGCCACCAGGACCGCAAGGGCGTCGGCAACGCGATCACGAAGGACATGCACCGCGAGGACATGGACGTCATCTGCGACATCGGGGCGAATACGATCCGGCTTGCGCACTATCAGCACGATCAGTACTTCTACGATCTTTGCGATGAGCGCGGTATGGTCGTCTGGGCGGAGATTCCGTACATCTCCGAACACATGCCGAACGGCCGGGAAAACACGATCAGTCAGATGAAAGAGCTGATTGCACAAAACTATAATCATCCGTCTATCGTGTGCTGGGGTGTGAGCAACGAAATCACGATCAGCACGAAGGACAAGGCCGACATGCTCGACAACCATTATGTGCTGAACGACCTTTGTCACAAGATGGACCCGACACGGTTCACGACGCTTGCCTGCTACGCTATGTGCGGCCCGTTCAACAAGGTCGCGCATATCACCGACACGGTCTCGTGGAATCTGTATCTCGGCTGGTATGTACCGGGCATGTGGCTGAACGACGTCTGGATGCGTTTCTTCCATACGGTGTACCCCGATCGCTGCCTCGGCTACAGCGAGTACGGCTGCGAGGGCATGCCGAACCTGCATTCGTCGCACCCGCGCCGCGGCGACCATACCGAGGAATATCAGGCGAAGTACCACGAGTTCATGCTCAAGTGCTTCGAGCGCAATCCGTACATGTGGGCGACGCACGTCTGGAACATGTTTGACTTTGCGGCGGACGCGCGTGATCAGGGCGGCGAGCCCGGTATGAACCACAAGGGACTTGTGACCTTCGACCGCAAAACGAAGAAGGACAGCTTCTTCCTCTACAAAGCGTGGTGGAGCGACGAGCCTTTTGTGCATATCTGCTCGAAGCGGTACGAGGATCGCACCGAAAACGCAATCACGGTCAAGGTCTATTCGAATCAGAATGAGGTCACGCTGTATGTCAACGGCGACAAGCTCGAAACGCAGCACGGCAGCCACGTCTTTACGTTCAAAGTTCCGATGACCGCCAACACCGTGATCAAGGCCACAAGCGGCGAGTTCAGCGACGAAGCAACGTTCCATAAGGTATCGAAGCCGAATCCTTCCTATACACTGAAGGACACCGGCGACAAGGGTGCGAACTGGACGAATAAAGAGTGATGAATACGGAAGCTCAACATTTTTTCATGAGTCATTCTTAAGTTTTCAGTGTTCATTTGACACAATACTTGATGAGGGGAGAAAACACGATGGAATCCAACCATGCCGTCAACCGTGCAAAGCAGTGGCAGATCGCGCTGTTCCCGTTCAACAACGCGGCGACGAACGTCTACTTCGCATTCTACACCTACTTCACCTATTACGCGATCATGTACCTCTCCGGCTCGACTGCCGCGGCCCTGGGCGGTGCGGTGGCAAGCGCGACGGTCGTGCTCGCGATCAGCACGTTCAACAGCCTGTTCGCGCCGCTGATGCGAATCTTCGACGGCATCACCGATCCGATCTGCGGCGGATTCATGGACCGCACCGCAACGAAGATCGGCAAGTTCCGTCCGTTCATGATCGTCGGCAACTGCCTGCTTGCGTTGTCGCTCCTTCTGATGATGGTGTTCTTCCGCGGCATCCCGGACAACCTCGGCTGGCTCCGCTGGGTGGTGTACATCGTCAGCTATATCGTCTACGTCATCGGCTACACGGCCCAGTGCGCCTGCACGAAGGCGGGGCAGACGTGCCTGACCAACGACCCGAAGCAGCGCAGCCAGTTCGTGATCTGGAACATGATCGGCATGATCGGCTCGATCGTTCTGATTAACGTCATGGCCGGCGGCGTGCTGACCAACGAAGCGATCTGCGCCAAAGGTACGATTCAGTATACCGACGCAGCCGGCGTTCTGCAGACGCTGCGCGGCGCTGCGTACGGCCCGCAGTTCTATAACATTATGGTGCCGTTCGTGATTATTCTCTCGGCGATCTATACGACCATGGCGGTCGCCGCGATCGCGGAAAAGGATCGCCCGGAGTTCTGGGGCGTTTCGGAAAAGCCCGCAAAGCTCAAGGATTACGTCGGCATCCTTAAGGAGAATAAGGAGATTCGCTGGCTTGTGCTGTCCGCCGGCCTCAACAAGCTCGCTTCCACGGTTGCCACCTCCGGTACCGTCGCGTTCCTCGTCTACGGCTGCCTGATGGGCGATTACAACGGCCTGTTCATCCCATTTTATGCACTGTGCTTCATCTTTATGGGCATCTTCTTCGTCTGGGGCAGCAAGACCGCAGGGCAGAAGGGGCAGAAGCGCGGCGTCGCACAGTTTACGATCTTCGCGTTCCTCTTCTACATCGGCGTGCTGATCCTGCTGTGCCTCTATCACCACGACAATCCGGCGACGTGGCTTTCGCTTTATATCATGGACGGCGGCTTTCGGATCACGATCAACCTCTATACGATCCTGTTCATCGTGTTCTACGGCTGCGGCTACGGCGCGTTCAACTGCTGCGACAACCTGACGATCCCGATGGTTGCCGACTGTACCGACTACGAAACTTATCGCTCCGGCAATTACGTTCCGGGCATTATGGGTACGGTGTTTAGTCTGGTCGATAAGCTGATCTCCAGTTTGCAGACGCTGCTTCTGCAGATCTTCATCGTCTTCCTCGTGCCGAGCCTCAACGCGCTGCCTGCAGAGGGCACGCCGTACATGGAGGGTATGAAGCTTTCGGCCATCATCTGCTTCTGCCTGCTGCCGATGGCGGCATGGCTCGTCACCACGTTCTGCATGACGCGCTATTCACTTTCCGGCAAGAAGATGCAGGAGGTGCAGGCGGTCAACGCGGTGCGCAAGGCAGCGGTGCAGGGCGGCATGAAAATGGAGGACGCCATGGCGACGTGGCAGACGATCGATCAGGTGCCGGAGCGCTTCGTACATCCGATCAGGGAGACCGGCAAGCCCACGATCCTGGATAAGCTTTACGAACGTTTCTTCACCAAAACCGAAACCGTCAAGGGCGTCCCCTCCGCAAACGCGGTCGAGATCCCCGAGCAGTACAGAAAGTGAACGCCTCCTGCGCAAAAAGAGCAATCGCATCATTCGTGCTGAATTTTGGCACGGTTACGCAAGAACGCTTGCTTTTTCGGAAAAGACGGTGTAAAACAGAATCAGAAATCCATGTGAGAAATAGCCGATGAAACAGCAGGTCTTTAACCCCTATCTTCCCAGCTGGGAGTACGTCCCCGACGGCGAGCCGCATGTGTTCGGCGATCGCGTGTATGTGTATGGCAGCCACGACGCCTTCGGCGCGCCGATCTTCTGCGTCAACGACTACGTCTGCTGGAGCGCACCGGTCGACGATCTAAGCGATTGGCAGTACGAGGGCGTGATCTATCGGAAAACGCAGGACCCCGGCAACCGGCTCGGCATTCGGTCACTGTACGCGCCCGACGTCACGCAGGGCCCGGACGGCAGATATTATCTTTACTATGCGTTCGATTTCTTGGGCGAGTTCGGCGTCGCGGTTTGCGATACGCCCGCGGGCAAGTACGAGTTTTACGGCAAGGTGCATCACAAGAACGGCAAGGTCTGGGGTAAGCGATCCGGCGAGCAGTTCCCGTTCGATCCCGGCGTATTGACCGACGACGACGGCAGAGTATGGCTGTACAGCGGCTTTGAAACCAAGGTTCCGTTCGTTGCGTCGCGGTTCCATAACCTTCGAAACGACGGCGGTGTGGTCATCGAGCTCGAACCGGATATGGTGACCATCAAACAGGAACCGAAAGTCATCTTCCCGATCAAGGGCAAGGAGGACGCGTTCACGCATGCGTTCTTTGAGGCAAGTTCCATCCGCAAGGTCGACGGAAAGTATTGCTTTGTGTATTCGAGCCAGTACAACCATGATCTTTGCTACGCCATGAGCGACTATCCCGATCGCGATTTCACCTACGGCGGCGTGCTCGTCGATCTCGGCGATCTGTACCTTGACGGCAACACCGACGAGAGCCACGCAAACAATTACCTCGGCAACACGCACGGCGGGCTTCTGAACATAGGGGACGATTGGTACATCTTCTATCACCGGCAGACCGACCGCTCGAGTTACGCGCGGCAGGCGTGTGCGGAAAAGTTAGAGCGTACCCCGGACGGCGGCTTCAAACAGGCGGAAGTTACAAGCTGCGGTCTGAACGGCGGCCCGCTGCGGGGCAAGGGAACCTACGAAGCGCGGATCGCCTGCAACCTATGGGCGGCAAATCATGAGACGGGCCGCGTGGACGGCAAGAATCCGAAAAAGCGGCTCGAGGCGCACCCGTACTTCACGCAGACGGGTAAGGACCGCGAAGAAAACGGCGACCAGTACATTGCAAATATGCGTGACGGGGCCACGGCGGGCTTACGTATTTTGCGTTCGACGGTACGGAAAAGACGATCTCCGTGACCGGCCGCGGAGCGGGCAAGTTAATCGTTTCCACCGACCCGAATGGCAGCGACGTCGTTGCGACCGTCCCGATGAACGGCGTCGGCGCTTGCAATATCCCCGCCGGTACGCACGCGCTCTATTTCCGCTATACGGGCGACGACGCGGCGGACTTTATCAGCTTTACGATTGTATGAGGAGAACAGCATGTTGACGATCGGAATTGACCTCGGCACAAGCGCGATGAAGCTGCTGCTGGCGGACGAAAACGGCACAATCCGAAATACTGCGGTCAGGGAATATCCGCTGCTGTTCCCGCATCCCGGCTGGAGCGAGCAGGAGCCCAAAGCGTGGTGGGGCGCGCTGCAAAGCGGCTTACAGGAACTCTTGTCCGGCTTCGACGCATCCGAAGTCGTCGGTATCGGCGTCGGCGGGCAGATGCACGGGCTCGTCGCTTTGGACAAAGACGACAACGTGATCCGTCCCGCAATCCTCTGGAACGACGGCAGAACCGCCGAGGAGACCGAATGGCTGAATACCGCGATCGGCAAGGAAACGCTGTCAAATTACACCGGCAATATCGCCTTTGCGGGCTTTACCGCGCCGAAGATTCTTTGGATGCAAAAGCATGAGCCGGAGAACTTTGCGAAGATCGCCAAGATCATGCTGCCGAAGGACTATATCAACTATCGATTGACCGGCGTGCACGCGTGCGATTATTCCGATGCAAGCGGGATGCTGCTGTTGGACGTCGAACACAAACGCTGGTCAAAGGAAATGCTTTCCATCTGCGGCGTAACGGAAGAACAACTGCCGCATCTTTACGAAAGCTACGACGTGATCGGCACGGTGAAAGAAGAAGTCGCTGTGGCGCTCGGCATTCCCGCTTCGGTCAAGGTTGTTGCGGGCGCGGGCGACAACGCCGCGGCGGCCGTCGGCACCGGCACGGTCGGCAACGGCGCGTGCAATATCTCGCTCGGCACAAGCGGCACCATCTTCATTTCTTCCGATTCGTTCGGCGTCGATCCCTTAAACGGCCTGCACGCGTTCGCGCACGCGGACGGACACTGGCACCTGATGGGCTGTATGCTCTCCGCCGCAAGCTGCAACAAGTGGTTCTGCGAAGAAATCCTCAAAACATCCGACTACGCATCCGAGCAGATCGACATGGAGGAAAACCTCGGGCAAAATCGCGTGTTCTTCCTCCCGTACCTCATGGGCGAACGCAGCCCGATCAACGACGTTGACGCGCGCGGCACGTTTGTGGGCCTCTCGCTCGATACGACCCGCCGCGATATGGTGCAGGCGGTATTGGAGGGCGTGGCGTTTGCGATCCGCGACAGCTTTGAGGTGGCAAGGAGCATCGGCGTAAGGATTGACTGCTCGAAGGTCTGCGGCGGCGGCGCGAAGAGCCCCGTCTGGCGCAAGATGCTCTGCAACATCTTAAACATCCCGCTCGATCTGCCGCAGACCGAGCAGGGCCCGGGTATGGGCGGCGCCATGCTTGCCATGGTCGGCGCAGGGCTGTATCCGAGCGTAAAAGAATGCGCAGACGCGCTCGTTTCGGTGAAGGAGACAATCTACCCCGATCCCGAGCTTGCGGCAAAGTACGAAGCGCAGTACCGCAAGTTCCGGAAAATCTATCCGAGCGTAAAGGACTTGTATAAGGAGATCAAATAATGCATATTTATTCTGTCGCCGATCCGGAATTCGTTCCGTACGGCAAAGTGCTGTCCGGATATGACACCGCGGAACTGATCGCGGCGATGCGAAAAATCCCGCTGCCCGAGCAGGGAACGGCGTACGAGCCCGGTATCGACGCGCTCGAAGCGTGCGAAATCTTCGGCGCGTTTCGGGCTAACGCCTACGGCGGGATGCCAATCCAGCTCGGTATGTGCTGGGGGCATAACACGAAACTGAACTGCCTCGAATACCACCGTGACAGCGAACTGAACATCGGCGACGAGGACTTTATTCTGCTGCTTGCCAAAATGGAAGACATTGAAAACGGCAAGCTCGACACCGAAAAGGTGAAGGCGTTCCGTGCGCCGGCAGGCGTCGTCATCGAGGTTTATGAAACGACGCTGCACTATGCCCCGTGCCACACGTACGAAGCGAAAGGCTTTCGCGTCGCGGTCGTGCTGCCGAAAGGAACAAACACCGAAAAGCCCGAAATCGCGTTGAAAAACGACGAGGATCGGATGCTTTGGGCGCGGAACAAATGGCTGCTCGCGCATCCCGATTCTTCCGAAGCGAAGCAAGGCGCGTATATCGGCCTTGTCGGTAACAATATCGATATTGCACAGTGTTAAGGAGGAACGATTCATGCAAAACATCCCGGAAGTCAAACTCGGTCTGATCGCCGTTTCGCGCGACTGCTTTGTGATCGCGCTGTCCGAAAAGAGAAGAAGGAATATTGTCAACGCTTACAAGGGCGAACTGTACGAATGCCCCGTGACCGTCGAAAACGAGCGCGATATGCAAAAGGCGGTTGCCGACGTGAAGGCGGCGGGCTGCAACGCGCTCGTCGTATTCTTGGGTAATTTCGGTCCCGAGACGCCGGAAACGCTGATCGCGAAGCACTTTGACGGCCCCTGTATGTTCGTTGCGGCGGCGGAAGGCGACGGCGACCTGATCAACGGCAGAGGCGACGCGTATTGCGGCATGCTGAACTGCTCCTACAACCTCGGCATGCGCCATCTGAAGGGCTATATTCCCGAATATCCGGTCGGCACCGCGGACGATATTGCAAAGATGATCGCGGACTTTGTGCCGGTCGCAAGAGCGATTATCGGCGTGAAGAATCTCAAGATCATCACATTCGGCCCGCGTCCGCAGGACTTCTTCGCCTGCAACGCCCCAATAAAGGGGCTGTATGAATTAGGCGTGGAGATCGAGGAAAACAGCGAGCTCGACCTGCTCGTTTCCTACCGCGAGCACGCGAACGATCCGCGCATCCCGGACGTGTGCGCCGACATGGCCGCCGAGATGGGCGAAGGAAGATACTTCCCCGATCTCCTTTCCCGCATGGCGCAGTTTGAGCTGACCCTGCTCGACTGGATCGAAGCGCATAAGGGCGACAAAAAGTACGTCGCGCTCGCGGACAAGTGCTGGCCGGCGTTTCCGAAGGAGTTCGGCTTTGAGCCGTGCTACGTCAACAGCCGCCTTGCCTCCCGCGGCATCCCCGTCGCGTGCGAGGTCGATATCTACGGCGCATTGAGTGAATACATCGGCGCGTGCGTATCGAACGACGCGATCACGCTGCTCGATATCAACAACAGCGTCCCGAAGCAGATGTGGGAATCCGAGATTAAGGACAAATATGATTATACCTTGACCGATACCTTCATGGGCTTCCATTGCGGCAACACGCCGAGCTGCAAGATGTGCGCCGACCGCGCGGTCAAGTACCAGCTGATTCAGAACCGCCTGCTTGAAAACGGCGGCGAGCCGGACTTCACGCGCGGCACGCTTGAAGGCGACATTGCGCCCGGCGAGATCACGTTCTACCGGCTCCAGTGCGACAGCGACGGATTCTTGCGTTCCTACATTGCCGAGGGCGAGGTGCTGCCGGTTAGGACGACCTCCTTCGGCGGCATCGGCGTGTTTGCGATTCACGAGATGGGCCGTTTCTACCGCCACGTGCTGATTCAGAAGCGCTACCCGCACCACGGCGCGGTCGCGTTCGGACACCACGGCAAATCCCTGTTTGAGGTCTTCAGGTTCCTCGGCGTACAGGACATCGCCTACAATCAGCCGAAGTCGCTGCCGTACCCGACCGAAAATCCGTGGGCGTAAGGCGCGATCAGCATCCGAGCAGACTTTTTCAGCACAGCAGAGCAGACTAAAGCTAATCCGCTCTGCTGTTTTTCCTTTTCAAACATACTAACGGCAGAGAGCACTTTACAGATTGCTATTCTGTCAACTCAACAACAATACTTGAAAACCCCCTTGACAAAACGCCTCTTCTGCCTGCCTTATCAACAGCGCCTTATGGGCGCGTCAAAGAGTTTTGAGACAACCCCTTTTTTCTTATTAGCGGTCCAGCGTTTTTGTGATCATCTCCGCAACCTCCTGCGGGGATTCTATGCAGCTGCGGTCGAGCCATAGCTTCAGCATGCTCAAAACGCCCGCTTTGAAATATTGGTAATAATAGAGCATGTGCATCTCATCCGGCACGCCGTGCATATAAATCATGGGTTTTATATACCTTTCCCAAACGGTCTGCATCCCCGCTTCCATTGAGACATCCAGATGCGTCTTAAGATATTCTATATTTATTTTACAAAACGGCTCATACAAAAACAAGCATCAATATTGCAATATTTGTTGCAGTAATGATGCTTGCTGTGTTTACAGGCAGAAATACCTGCGTGCGTTGTCAAAAGAGATGCCGCGGACGATGCGATCGAACGTTTTTTCATCGTTCGGGAACTCTCCATCTTCGACCCATGTTCCTAAGAGATCGCAGAGGATGCGGCGGAAATATTCGTGGCGGGCGTAGCTTAAAAAGCTTCTCGAGTCTGTCAGCATGCCGACAAAGGTCGCAAGATGCCCCTCGGCGGCGAGATCGATTAGCTGCGTCTGCATGCCCTTTTTGTGGTCGTTGAACCACCATGCGCTGCCGAGCTGCAGCTTGCCGGGCACGTCGCGCTGAAAACAGCCCATGACCGTCGCAAGCGCCGCGTTGTCGTTTGGATTCAGCGAATACAGGATTGTCTTCGGCAGCTCGTCGGTCTCGTCGAGGGCGTTCAGAAACGCGGCGAGATCGGAGATGCTTACGGTGTCGCCGATCGAATCGACGCCCGCGTCCGGTCCGAGTGTGCGGTACACGCGCTTTGCGTTGTCACGGATCACGCCGAAATGCAGCTGCATCACCCAACCGCGCTTTGCGTAGGTTCGTCCGAGAAACAGCAGCAGCGTGGTCTGATACTTTGCGGTTTCCTGCGCAGTAAGCGCTTCGCCGGCGCGGCGCTTTTGAAAGATCGCTTCCACCGTTTCCGAAGATGCCGACGCATACGGCACGGCGGCAAGACCGTGATCGGACACGCGACAGCCGAGCGCATCGAAGAATGCCGTGCGCGCTTCGAGCGCGCTGCAAAGATCGGAAAAGGAATGAATCTCCGTGCCCGCCGCTATTCCGAGCATGTGCAGATACGAAGTCCAGTCCGCCTTTTCGATCCCGAGCGCTTTGTCGGGACGGAAGCTCGGCAGCACCTTGACGGTAAAGCCGCTGTCCGCGATTTGCCTATGCCATTCAAGCGAATCCGCGGGATCGTCGGTCGTGCAGAGCGCCGCCACATCCGAGCGCAGGATCAGATTCCTTGCGGAAAACGCGGGGTCACGGAGCTTTTCATTGCACAGATCGAACACCGCGTCGGCGGTCTCTCCGTTCAGAATGCCGTCGTAGCCGAAATAGTTTTTGAGCTCCAGATGGCTCCAGTGGTACAGCGGATTGCCGATCGCAAGCGACAGCGTTTCCGCCCAAGCGCGAAACTTCTCGCGATCGTCAGCGTCGCCGGTGATGTATCGCTCCGCAACGCCAAACGAACGCATCAGCCGCCACTTATAGTGATCGCCGCCGAGCCAAAGCTCGGTGATGCTCGAAAAGCGCTTATCCTCCGCGATCTCCTTCGGGCTCAGGTGGCAATGGTAATCGATGATGGGACACTTTGCCGCCACGTCGTGATACAGCCGCTTCGCCGTCTCCGTATGCAGCAGAAAATCCTTGTCCATAAACGGTTTCATGTCGTTCCTCTCAGCGCCTGACGCGCGCGCCTGCGCCGCCCATAACCGCTTCGACCTCATTGAGCGATGCCATGGAGGTATCGCCCGGAGTCGTCATCGCAAGCGCGCCGTGCGCCGCGCCGTAGTTGACCGCTTTTTCGGCGTCGCCCGTCGTGATCAGCCCGTAGATCAGACCGGACGCGAAGGAATCGCCGCCTCCGACACGGTCGAGGATCTCCAGCCCGTTGTACTCCTTCGATTGATAGATCTTGCCGTCTGCCCAACAGATCGCCTTCCAGTCGTTGACCGTCGCGGTCTTGACCGTGCGCAGCGTGGTCGCCACGATTTTGAAGTTGGGATACGTCTCCGCCGCGAGACCGATCATCTTGCGATAGCCGTCTAAGTTGAGCTCCTTAAGGTTTTCGTCGTTGCCCTCGATTTCAAAGCCGAGACACGCGGTGAAATCCTCCTCGTTGCCGATCATGACGTCGACATACTTTGCGACCTCGCGGTTCACCTCACGCGCCTTTTCGAGCCCGCCGATCGCGCTCCACATGGAGGGGCGGTAGTTGAGATCGTAGGAGATCAGCGTGCCGTATTGTTTCGCCGCTTTGCAGGCGGCAATGACGGTTTCGCTTGCCTGTTCGGAGAGCGCCGCATAGATGCCGCCGGTGTGCAGCCAGCGCACGCCGAGCGTTCCGAAGATATAGTCAAAATCAAAGTCGCCCGGCGTCGCCTGCGAGATCGCGGTGTTTGCCCGGTCCGAGCAGCCGATCGCGCCGCGAATGCCGAAGCCGCGTTCCGTAAAGTTCAGCCCGTTGCGGCAGATCCGCCCGATGCCGTCTGTCTTTTTCCAATAGATTAAGTCGGTGGAAACGCCGCCCTGTTCGATCAGATCGCGCATCAGCTTGCCGACCTCGTTGTCCGCAAACGCGGTGATGACGCCCGCGTTCAGCCCGAAGCATTTGTGTAAACCGCGCACGACGTTGTACTCACCGCCGCCTTCCCAGACGCGGAAGGAGCGCGCGGTGCGGATGCGTCCCTCGCCGGGATCAAGCCGAAGCATGACCTCGCCCAGCGATACGGCGTCAAAACGGCAGGATTCTCTCGGACGTAAGTTCAGTTCCATAGGTACCTCCTTATGCTCTCGCTTCTTCAACGATTCTTCTGGTCTCTTTGCAGATGGCCGTGATCTCGTCCCAGCGATTGTTGTCGATGAGATCCGCGGTGACCATATAGCTGCCGCCGCATGCCGCGATCACCGGGCATGCAAAATACTCCTTCAAATTCTTCAAGCTGATACCTCCTGTCGGCATGATCCTGAACATCGGAAACGGCGCGGCAAGCGCCTTGATCTTCGCAAGACCGCCGGACTGTTCGGCAGGAAAAAATTTCAGCACCTCCAAACCGAACTTCAGCGCCTGATGGTAGTCGGTCGCCGTCGTGCAGCCCGGAAAAATCGGGATGTTCTTTGCCTGTGCGTATGCCACTAATTCCGGATCGAAGCCGGGTGTGACGATGAATTCACCGCCTGCCGCAATCACGGCGTCGATCTGCGCGGTGTTCGTGACCGTGCCCGCGCCGACCAGCATTTCGGGGTTCGCTTCCTTCATCAACCGGATCGCCTTGTCCGCGCCTGCCGCGCGGAACGTGATCTCCGCGATCGGAACGCCGCCCGCGCACAGGGCTTTGCCTAAAAGCGCTGCGTCGCGTTCGGGGTGATTGAGCTTGATGACCGGCACCACGCCGATTTCAGAAATTCGCTCGTTCATTGCGTTCATGTCCGTTCCTCCTTACACGCCGGAATATGCGGAAAATCCGCCGTCGATGGGCAGCGTCACGCCGGTGATGAAGCCCGCCGCGTCGTTGTTCAAAAGGAACAGTACCGCGCCCGCAAGCTCCTTTTCGGAATCGCCGAAGCGTCCCATCGGGGTCGCGGCAAGGATCTTGCCGGTGCGTTCCGTCGGCGAGCCGTCCGGGTTGAACAGCAGCGCGTGGTTCTGCTTGCCTGCGAAGAAGCCCGGCGCGATCGCGTTGACACGGATACCGACCTTAGAAAAATGCACCGCCATCCACTGCGTAAAGTTGGAAACGGCGGCCTTCGCGCCGGAGTATGCCGGAATCTTGGTCAGCGGCGTATAGGCGTTCATGGAGCTGATGTTCAGGATATTGCAGCCCTCGCGATCCACCATCTGACGGGCAAATGCCTGCGTCGGGATCAGCGTGCCGATGAAGTTGAGATTAAAGACGAACTCCACGCCGGATTTGTCGAGATCGAAAAAGCTCTTGGTCTCGCCTTCGATGTCGCCGACCTCGAAGTATTCCTTGTCGGTGGTGGCGCGGGGATTGTTGCCGCCTGCGCCGTTCAGAAGAATGTCGCACGGACCGAGATCACGGCACACTTGATCGGCGACCGCGTAGCAGACGTCCTTATCGAGCACGTCGCAGGCATACGCCTTTGCGACGCCGCCTTCCTCGACGATTTCCGCGGCGAACCCGTTTGCCGCTTCAAAATTGCGATCCAAAAGCGCCACCTTTGCGCCGGCTCTTGCCAGTACCTTGGCAAATGCGGAGCAGAGCACGCCGCCCGCGCCTGTGACCACGGCAACCTTGCCGCAAAGATCGGTGTTCAAAACATTCTGTTTCATCTTATCTGCACTCCTTTTCTGTTTGTTCCTTATCCATGAGGTCCCATGCGCCGAGCATGTACATAATGCCAAGCGCACGGTCGTAGAGTCCGTAGCCGGGGCGTACGCTGCCCGGCTTTTCATCCCAGAGGTGCCGTCCGTGATCGGGGCGGATATAACCTTCATATCCGCCGTCGTGATAGGCGCGCAGGATGTCGAGGATCCCGGTGTCGCCGTCGCAGTCGCGGTGACTTGCCTCGGAGAAATCGCCGTTTGCAAAGTGTTTTACGTTGCGGATGTGCGCAAAGGCAATGCGGTCGACGTGTTTTTTCACGATCTCCGCCACGTTGTTTTCGGGATTCGCGTTTAAAGAACCGGAGCAGAGCGTAAGGCAGTTATACGGATCGTCCACCATCTTCAAAAACCGGTCGATGCTCGCTTCGTCCACCAGAAGCCGCGGCAGTCCGAAGATGTCCCACGGCGGGTCGTCCATATGCACCGCCATCTTGATCCCGGTCTCGTGACACACGGGCATGAGCTTTTCGAGAAAATACCGGAAGTTCTCCCAAAGCTTCTCCTTCGTTACGTCCTTGTACTTCTCAAACAGCTCGTCAAGCTTTGCCATACGCTCCGGCTCCCATCCGGGAAAGCTCATATGGTACTGTTCGGTGAAGCTCATCACGTATGCCGCCATCTCTTTCGGATCGTCCTGGATCATATCCTTTTGATAAAAGAGCGCGGTCGAACCGTCGCCGACGGGATGGAACAGGTCGCTGCGCGTCCAGTCAAAGATCGGCATGAAGTTGTAACAGATGACCTTCACACCGAACGGCGCAAGGTTGCGGATCGTCTGGATATAGTTTTCGATGTACTGCTCGCGGGTTTCAAGTCCGATCTTAATGTCGTCGTGCACGTTCACGGATTCCACGACGTCCGCGTTGAATCCCGCCGCCTTGATCTTGTTCACAACCTTTGCAATCTCGTCCGGCTGCCAGACCTCGCCGGGCATCTTGTCGTGCAGCGCCCAGACGATCGTTCTGACCCCGGGAATCTGCCGAATGTCCTGCAAAGTAATCCTGTCGTTTCCTTCGCCGTACCAGCGAAATCCCATTTGCATCGGCATTGCATGCGCCTCCTTCTTTGTTCTGTTTATATCGTAGCAAAAATCCTGTTCCGTTCCGATGGATTTGGTTGTTGCATATATTGCAAATCTTGCTATAATAGAGGGGGGGTGATGCATATGAAAAAGGAGCGCAGCACGGCGTTCAACCCGCGGCAATACATGCTCTCGCGGGACTTTGAAATCTATTATTACAGTGATCTGCATTTTCAGAGCGTCGGACGGCACAGCCACGACTATTATGAATTCTATTTCTTTGTCGAAGGCGCCGTCTCCATGGAGCTGGGCGATCGCTGTTATCCGCTTTCGCAGGGGGATGTGATCGTAGTGCCGCCGGGTGTGCAACACCGCGCGATGCTCTCCGATCCAACCGTGCCCTATCGCCGGTTCGTGTTCTGGCTCAGCCGGGATTATGTGGATGCGCTGAATCGGCAGTCTTCGGACTATACCTATCTCACGCGCCGCGCCGAAGCCGCAAGCGGAAAGCTCCTGCACTTTGATCTGCTCACCTTCAACACGCTGCGCGGCGAGCTCTTTGCCCTTTTGGACGAGCTGCACGCCGACCGCTTCGGCAAGCAGACGCAAATCAGCCTGCATATCTGCAATCTGCTGCTGCATCTGAACCGTCTTGCCTATGAGCAAACGCACCGTCCGACCAAAAAAGAGAGCGTGTCGACCTACGAGGCGATCACCGCCTTTATCGACACGCATCTTGAAGAACCGCTTTCACTGGATCGGATTGCGCAGGAGTTCTATCTCAGTAAATACTACATCTCCCATCTCTTTCAGCAGAGCGTCGGACTTTCGGTCCATCGGTATCTCAGCAAAAAGCGTCTCGCCGCCTGCGCCGCCGCGATCCGCTCCGGCGCAAAAGTTACCGAGGTATGTCGCACCTACGGCTTCGGCGACTACACCGGCTTCTACCGCGCGTTCCGGAAGGAGTACGGCATGTCGCCGTCCGACTATCGCGAGATCGGCGCGTCTGCCGAAACCGAAAGCAAATAGCATTCGATACTTTATACAGCACTGAACAAGACCACCCGGATGGGTGGTCTTGTTTTATGGTAGCGGCGATCCGTTACGGAGATTTTTTGAATAAAAAGACAGAGGAAGAATCTCCGAGAACTTCGCTTCGCTCCGTTACCGAACGGTGCGCTGTGCGCCCGTTCTCACTGTCCCGATGCTATAAAACAAGACCACCCGGATGGGTGGTCTTGCTTTATGGTAGCGGCGATCCGTTACGGAGATTCTTTGAATAAAAAGACAGAGGAAAAATCTCCGAGAACTTCGCTTCGCTCCGTTACCGAACGGTGCGCTATGCGCTCGTTCTCACTGTCCCGACGCTATAAAACAAGACCACCCGGATGGGTGGTCTTGCTTTATGGTAGCGGCGACGGATCTGGTTGAATTCGCAAAAACCCATCTCCCGATCCTGTTGGGAACGCAGGTCACCGTTTCCCGGAAGCAGATTCCGCGTCCTGTCAACCGGGATAATTGATGCATGACATTCGAATATGTTCAGCAATAGCACAGATGCTCTCTGCGCTATTAGTCACCGGTTATTTCACTCTTTTCATCTTTTCTAAAAAGAAACTAGTGGTGTAAGAACTTGATACAAAAACAAGATGAATTATATTATATAGAAAAAACCGATCATTCATTTTGCAAAGGAAAACGGATTAAACTAGCAAAGGCCGACAGGGTCTTTTTCTTTCAAACAAAAGGAACTCGGCTTGTGTGTGCTTTGCGGAGACCATCAGCAACCGCTTTGTCTATCCTGAAAC
>CACXMS010000029.1 GCA_902768795.1 uncultured Eubacteriales bacterium | reverse complement strand
CGGACGGTTTTGCGGACGCTCGGTCGAATCCCTTCGTTTCCATAGCAAAAACACCGCCCGTGCGGACGGTGTTTTTGCCTGGCGCAGAGAAAGGGATTCGAACCCTTGATGCACTTCCATGCATACACGATTTCCAGTCGTGCGCCTTAGACCAACTCAGCCATCTCTGCATAGCGCGAACTGCACCTTGCATATCTTACAATAAACCTCGGAAAAATGCAAGTGTTTTTTTCAAATTGCGCTCCTCGAATTTGAAAAGAGCTTGTAACGCTATTGACAAACGCCTTCCTTTCCCGTAAGATAAAGCAGTTCGAAGAACCTTTTGAACACGTGAGTTCGAAACCATCCTCACGAAAAACAAAACTAAGGAGTACAATTTCATGAAAGCAACCGCTCATTCCCGCGTGCTGTTTTTGGCACAAAGCGGCATCATCGCCGCGCTCTACGTTGCGCTGACGCTGCTCAGCTCCGTCTTCGGTCTTTCCGGGCAAAACCTGATCCAGTTCCGTCTCTCCGAAGCGCTGACCATCCTGCCGTTCTTTACCCCTGCCGCGATCCCCGGATTGACCGTCGGCTGCCTTGTCGCTAACATTCTGACCGGATCTGTCCCGTGGGACATTGCGTTCGGAACGCTCGCCACGCTGCTCGGCGCAGTCGGCACCTATCTGCTTCGAAAGCACCGTTTTCTTGTCTCCATCCCGCCGATCCTCGCCAACACGCTGATCGTCCCGTTTGTCATCTATTACTGCTACGGTCTTGACGCGTCTTTTTCCGCTTTCCCGGTCGCCGTTGGATTGCTGCTGACCGCAGGATGCGTATTCATCGGCGAGTTTATCTGCTGCGGCGTGCTCGGAACCCTGCTCGAAACCGTTCTGATCCGAAATTCCCGGCTGTTCGGCAACCGTCCCAAAACTTCTTCCGATCAGAATCCCGCATGTAAGAATTAGGGGAAATGCTTGAAAACGTGACCGACAGTCTGTATAATATTATTCGGAAAATACAAAGATTGGAGTTTTCAATATGAAGCAATTGATTGGTTCCGCGATCATCGGCCAGTCCGGCGGTCCGACTTCTGTTATCAATGCAAGCGCTTACGGCGTAATCCGTACTGCGCTGGACAGTCCGTATATCACGAAGGTTTACGGTGCGGCCCACGGCATCCGCGGCGTTCTGGACGATGTTCTTTACGATATGGGCGAAGAAGACGCTTACGAGCTCTCCCTGCTTCTGCATACTCCGTCCTCCGCGCTCGGTTCCTGCCGCTATAAGCTCAAGGATCCCGATGTGGACGATACCGATTATCAGCGGATCCTGGAAATCTTCCGCAAGTATGACGTCCGTTATTTCTTCTACAACGGCGGCAACGATTCGATGGATACCTGCAACAAGATTTCGAAATATATGCAGCGCGTCGGCTATGAATGCCGCGTGATGGGCGTTCCCAAGACGATCGACAACGATCTTTACGGCACCGATCACTGCCCCGGCTTCCCCTCCGCCGCCAAGTATGTTGCGACTTCCTGCATGGAAATCTATCAGGATGCGCGCGTTTACGACACCTCGATGGTCTGCGTCGTCGAAATCATGGGTCGGCATGCGGGCTGGCTCGCCGCCAGCGCTTCCGCCGCCGATTACTTTGGCTGCGGCCCCGACCTCATTTATCTGCCCGAAGTCGATTTCGACCCGGAACAGTTCCTTGCCGACGTCGAGCGTATCTACAAGGAAACCGGTAAAGTGCTCGTTGCGGTTTCCGAAGGCATCCACGATGCGAGCGGTAAGCTGATTGCGGAGTACGGCGCCGAAGACGCAAAAGTCGATTCGTTCGGTCATAAGCAGCTCGGCGGACTCGCCGCGACGCTCGTCGACATGATCAAAAACCGTCTGCCCGACGTCAAAACGCGCGGAATCGAGCTGTCTCTGCTGCAGCGCTGCGCCGCGCATTGCGCCTCCCAGACCGACATCGACGAATCGTTCGCTGCCGGCAAAGCGGCTGTCGAAAACGCCGTGAACGGCGTGACGGATAAGATGGTCGCGTTTGAGCGGAGCTATGACGCCGACGGGAAATACGTCTGCAATCTGAAGCTTGTCGATCTGACGCTCTGCGCCAACACCGAGAAGAAGGTTCCGCGCGAGTGGATCAACGCAGCGGGCAACGGGCTCGAAAAGCCGTATATCGATTACCTGCTCCCGCTTCTGAACGGCGAAGTGCAGCCGGTCAAAGAAAGCGGCCTGCCCCGCTTTGCAAAGCTTAAGAAGGTCGTTGCAAAATAACCGATCCGAATTGGCGGGACTGCCGCAAAAAGCGCCAGACCATTTTCGGCGGATTCGAAAACAAAATACCGACAGAATGAAAGGGCGGAAGACCGTCCTTTCTTTAATGATACGGCGAAAATCATTGCGGATTTTTTTGGAATTTTTCAGGGAAGCAGCGGCGCGCATAGGGCGTTCTGTCCGCGCCGATAAACGTAAGCACGTCCCAATCCGGCGCAGACATCGGCGTACATTCGGCCGGAATGTCTTCATTGCGGAAAGATTCGACCTCCGGATAGACTTCTCCCTTCGTATATGTGCCGCAGCCGATCACTCTCTGGAAGGTCCGTTCCATGCGATCAACGCCCTTTTGATTGGAAGCATCGTCGACAATGATGTTTCCGTCGATCGTCACGAGGCGCGCCGGCTCGACTCCGTCCGCCGGAAGCACGCTTTCGACGATCGCGCTGTGCGCCGAATAGATCTTGCTCGCCGATCGGAAAAAAACAATGTCGCCGGGCTGGGGAATGTAGGAATTCCAGTCGCGCCAATAACCGGCGGCTTTCAGTTTGCACTCGTGCCGGATGCAGGAATAGTCGAACGGATAATCGGTCATGCCCGCATAATAGACGCAATAGGACGTGAACATCGAACACCACTTGTTGTACGGCCGCCCGTACCATGCGCCAAATCGTGTGGAACAGCGGATCTCCCCTTCGTATTCGATCGAATCGTAACGGTTCTCCGTATATCCGATCTCATTCCGGGCGATCGCCAGAACCCGCTCCGGAAACGTCTCCGGAAGCGTGTCCAGTCCCTTCGGCGCATACGGATCGCGCGTCGGCTCGGGCGTCGCGGTCGGCTCCCATGTCGGCTCGGGCGTCGCGGTCGGCTCCCATGTCGGCTCGGGCGTCGCGGTCGGTTCCTCCGTCGGCTCGGGCGTCGCGGTCGGCTCCCATGCAATAACCGTCGTCACGGCATAGGGCTTTGGCTCCTCGGTCGCGAGCGGCGTCGGTTCGATTTCGCCTGAAGAGTTTTTTGAAGCGCAGGCAAAAAGAAAGACGCACGCAAGCGCTGCTGCAGCCAAGCGAATCAACCGAATTCCGTCTTCCATTGCCTGCCTCCTCTCCGAGATTTCGTTCATTATAGCAAAGCCGTCCTGCCGTGTCAATCCGGGCAGCAGCGACCTGCAAATTGCGTGATTTGCAGTCCTTCATCGATTGTTCATCATTGCGTACCGTTCTGTAACAAAACCGTTATTGCTTTTTGCCGAAAAATCGATGAAAATGCAGAAAAAGGAGGTTCGTCATCATGCGTTATTCCCTTACAGCACAATCGTCCCCGGCAACGCCGGTTATGACGCTGGACAACATCAACCGTACGCTCGAACGGCTTTTCCGCGAAGGCGCAAGCGATCTGATCGTACAAATCCCCGAAAAAGACGAAGACGCATTCGAAATGCTCTTTCGGCTGGATCGGCTCGCAGTCGATCCGTTTCCGCGGGTCTATCTGATTCTGGACCGTCCGCTGCCGTTTGCGCTGCCCTCGTACGTCGTCAGCTGTTTCTTCCCGCCCGTTTCGCCGCAGAACGTGGCGCAATGGATCGAGTCCTTTCAGCCGGACATTCAAATCCGTACGCCGCCCGAACGCATGATGGATCGCTACTGCTCGGAAATGCTCCTTCGGCTCGGGATCTCCCCGCATCTCAGGGGATTTCATCTTTTGCGGCTCGCGCTGCTCTATCTTTTGAATCAGCCCTCGGGCGCGCCTGTTTCCATGATGTACGAGCTGTATCCCGCTGTCAGTGAACAGACCGGAAAACCGGTCCCGCAGATCGAGCACTCGATGCGTCACGCGATCGAAACAGGTTGGCTGCGCGCAGATCTCAGGGAAATCGAGTCCTTCTTCGGCTACACCACCCGGGACGATAAACCGACGCCGTCCAACTCCGCATTTTTAATGACGGTCGCGGAGCGCATCCGTCTGCGGCTCTTTGACCGTGTCGAAACGGACACGATCTCACGCGAAATGCAGCGGTTGGATGCCGCGTCGCCAGCGGATCTGGCGAGTTCCGTCCCTTATAGGAAGGAGACGATGTAATCGTGCAGGTTCCGGTAAGCGATCCGTTCGACCTCGTTCTCGGAAAAGCCGGCTTTCCCGAGCGCAGCGCACAGATCCTGCAGCTTCGACGGATTCGGCAGGTCCTCCGGATACCGCGTCATTCCGTCAAAATCCGATCCGAGGCACACGGCGTTCACGCCGCCGATTTCAACCGCATGGCGAATGTGGCGCACGATATCGTCGATCACGGCTTTGCCGCTTTCCGTCAGCTGCGGCCCGTAATAATTGATTCCGACCACGCCGCCGCGCCGGGCAATCTCGCGGATATGCTCGTCCTTCAGACACCGGGGAACATTGCACAGCGCGCGACAGTTGGAATGCGATGCGAAGATCGGCGCATCGCTCCACCGCAGCGCATCGTCAATTCCGGCGTCGGAAAGATGGGATACGTCGAACGCCATTCCCAGACGGTTCATTTCCTGCAGAATCGCTTTCCCTTCTTTTGTAAAGCCCTTCTGCCGTTTGCCCTGCGCCGCGCCGGAAAGCTCATTGTTGCTGTTCCAGGTGAACGTCATCGCGCGGACGCCGAGCCGATACAGATCCCGCAGGATCGACGGGGACGCTTCGACGCACTCGGCGCCCTCGACCGTAAGCACCGACGCCATGGTGTCCCCCGTCGGGTCAAACTCCCGCGTCAGGCGAACGATCGACGGCGTGGTTTCCAGCATCTCGTAATACCGGTCGATCATCATCAGAACCTGTTCAAGCGGCGGCAAGGACAGCGTCGTGTCCGTCCACGCGGCAAAAAACTGCAGCTTCAGATTTCCCGCAAGGAAATTCGGAAGCGTCATCGTTTGCTCGCGCTTGCCCTTTTGAATGTTCCAGCCGTATTCCATCGCGCCGAACAGGTAATCGCAATGGGCGTCCGCTATCGGATAGCGCATAATCTGTTCCTCCGTTCAAAAGGAGCAGGCATACCGATCCTCCGATATGCCCTCTGCAATCCCGTTTTATTTTGCATATTCGGTCGTCCGTGTCTCGCGGATCACGTTGACCTTGATCTGTCCCGGATATTCCAGCTCGTTCTCGATCCGCTTTGCAATATTGCGCGCAACGATCACCGTATCGGCGTCGGAAATCTTCTCCGGCTTGACGATGATGCGGATTTCACGGCCCGCCTGAATTGCATACGAGGAATCGACGCCGTCAAACGAATTGGCGATCTCCTCAAGCTTCTCAAGGCGCTTGATATAAGTCTCGAGCGTCTCGCGGCGCGCGCCCGGACGTGCAGCCGAGATCGCGTCCGCCGCCTGCACCAGAACGGCTTCGATCGAGTTCGGTTCCACATCGCCGTGGTGCGCCATGATGCAGTGAATGACCTGCGCGTTCTCGCGATACTTCTTGGCGAGGTCCGCGCCGATCTGAACATGGCTGCCCTCGACCTCGTGGTCGATCGACTTGCCGATATCGTGCAGCAGGCCCGCGCGCTTGGCAAGCGTTACGTTCGCGCCGATTTCCGCCGCCATGATGCCGGCAAGATGCGCGACTTCGATCGAATGGCGGAGCACGTTCTGACCGTAGCTGGTACGGTACTTCATGCGGCCGAGATACCGGACGAGTTCATGGTGAAGGCCGTGTACGCCGACCTCTAAAACAGCGGCTTCGCCGGCTTCACGGATCTGCGTATCAACCT
The DNA here is from genome assembly GCA_902768795.1 of uncultured Eubacteriales bacterium. GTDB lineage: Bacteria > Bacillota > Clostridia > Christensenellales > CAG-138 > UBA3792. Next base: position 30,925 of record CACXMS010000029.1, on the reverse strand, counting down.
CTTTCTTCGCCTTTTCGACCATTTCCTCGATGCGGGCAGGATGGATCCGGCCGTCCATGATCAGCTTTTCAAGACTGATGCGGGCAACCTCGCGGCGAACCGGATCGAACGACGACAGGATTACGGCTTCAGGCGTATCGTCGATGATCAGATCGACGCCGGTCGCTGTCTCGAGGGCGCGGATGTTGCGTCCCTCGCGTCCGATGATGCGGCCCTTCATTTCGTCGCTCGGAAGCGCGACGACCGAAACGGTCGCCTCCGCGACCTGGTCCGCGGCGCAGCGCTGAATCGCAAGCGATACGATGTTCCGCGCACGCTTTTCGGCTTCCTCTCGGGTTTTCTGTTCGATATCGCGGAGCAGTACCGCCGCGTCGCGGCGCGCTTCCTGCTCGACGCTGCTGATCAGGATCGCCTTTGCCTCTTCGGCCGTCATGCCCGAAATCCGTTCGAGCTCTTCGGCCTGCTTACGATGCATCTCCTTGATTTCTTCTTCGACTTTGTCGATCTCGGCAAGGCGCTTGTTCATTGCCTGCTCGCGGGCTTCAACGCCTTCGAGCTTTTTATCGAGCGATTCTTCCCGTTGGAAGAGACGGCGCTCGGTGCGCTGCACCTCTGCGCGGCGTTCACGGATCTCTTTATCCGCTTCGGAACGGATTCGGATCGTTTCTTCTTTGGCTTCCAGCAGTTTCTCTTTGCGGATCTCTTCCGCTTTTTTCTCGGCTTCGTCGTACAGTCGTTTTACGGTATCTTCGGCTTTTTCGACTTTCGCTTCAGCCACATCCCTGCGGTATTTATATCCGATCAGGATTCCGCCGACAGCGCCGACCACCAGGCAGGCGACCATCAGTACAATTTCCCACCAGTCCATTGCTTACTCCTATCTATAATAATATAACCGAGCACACCTGCCCGGTTATCAATATACAACAAAACAAATCGGATTTATCAAAAGGCCGAAATACGGTCCAAAACCACAATCGAATCGAAAATCTATCAATAAACGCACGAGGCAGTACAGGATTACTCATGTATATTCTAACGAAAGAAGCCCGGAAAGTCAAGCGTTCCTTTGGAAAAGCAAACCCGATTTTATGAATTTTCTGTAAATCAGAAATCAAACAGCGACATCTGCTTTTTCTTCGGCATGCCTTCGAAACAGCCGAGCTGCTCCAGCGACGCAACGATTCCGGTGTTCGCGCCGGTCTCGCGGGCAAAATCCTCCACGGTCGGATAAACTGCGCCTATCCTGCGCCGCGCCACAATCTCTTCCGCGGCGTTTCCGCCGACGCCGGGGATCGCATTGAACGGCGGACGGATCGCGTCGCCTTCAATCAGGAACCGGGTTGCGGCGCTCTTATAGATGTCGACGTTCAGCATCGGGATCCCGCGCAGGTTCATTTCATACACAAGTTCGAGGATCGTCTGCAGCTCCTTGTCCTTTTTCTTTTCGCTGTCGGTCTTTTGCACGGATCCTTCCTCGAGCAGACGGATCTGCTGCAGAACTGCTTCTGCGCCGCCGATCGACTTGGTGATATCAAACGCATCCGCGCGCACCGTGTAATACACGGCATAGAATTCTTTCGGATAATGCACCTTATAGTACGCGACGCGGAACGACATCATCGTATAAGCCGCGGCATGGCCGCGCGGGAACATGTATTTGATCTTTTTGCACGAGCTGATAAACCACTCGGGAATCTTCCCCTCCGTCATCGCCTGTTCCATCTCGTCCGTCAGGCCTCTTCCCTTCCGGACGCGCTCCATGATCTTGAAGGACAGCGACGCTTCCATGCCGTGCGCGATCAGATAGTTCATAATATCGTCGCGCGTGCAAAGCACTTCGTTCAGCTTTGCGATACCGCCCATCACCAGCGGCTCCGCATTGTTCAGCCAGACGTCCGTTCCGTGCGTCAGACCGGCGATTCGCACGAGCTCCTCGATCGTCGTCGGGCGCGTGTTTTCGAGCACCTGCCGGACAAAGCCCGTTCCGAACTCCGGCACGCCGAGCGTTCCCAGCGAGCAGTCGATCTCGCTGAGATCGATATGCAGCGAATCGGTCGACCAGAACAGCTCCCGCGTTTCGGGATCGTCAAGCGGGATCGACCGCGGATTCAGCCCGGTGATATCTTCCAGCATTCGCAGCGCGGTCGGATCGTCGTGCCCGAGAATATCCAGTTTCACCAGGCGGTCGTCCATCGCATGGAAATCAAAATGCGTTGTGATCGTATTCTTATCCACCTTGTCCGCGGGATACTGCACCGGCGTATAATCGTAAATCTCCACGAATTCATCGTTATCCTTCGGCACAATGACGATGCCGCCCGGATGCTGTCCGGTCGTGACCTTAACGTTCAGGCAGCCCTTGCAAAGGCGCTCAATCTCCGCGTTTCCGTAGGTGCGGCCGGTCGCTTCCTGAAACGAATAAACGCATTCGTATCCCTTCTTTTCCGCGATGCCGGAAATCGTCCCCGCCCGGAACGCATGACCCTTGCCGAACATCTCCTCGACGTATTTATGCGCGACGGGCTGATACTCGCCGGAGAAATTCAGGTCGATATCGGGCGTCTTGTCGCCGTGAAATCCCAAAAAGACCTCGAACGGGATATCGAAGCCGTCTTTTTTCAGATTTGTCCCGCAGACCGGGCATGCGCGGTTCGGAAGATCCGCGCCGACGGTATACACCGTGTGATCGACATTGAAATCGGAAAAGCGGCACTTCGGGCAGACATAGTGCGCGGGCAGCGCGTTGACTTCCGTGATGCCGGCCATCGTCGCAACGAGCGACGAGCCGACCGATCCGCGCGAGCCGACCAGATAGCCGTCCGACAGCGACTTTTTGACAAGCCGCTGCGCCATCAGATACAGGGAGGAGAAATCGTTGCCGATGATCGATTTGAGTTCCTTATCGAGCCGCGCCTGCACGACGTCCGGCAGCGGATCGCCGTACACCTCATGCGCCCTGGCAACCGCCATCGAACGAAGCTCCTCCGCCGCGTTCGGGATCTTCGGCGCATGCGTCCCGTCCGGGAACGGTTTCAGTTCGCCGCACAGATCCGCGATCCGATTCGGTACTTCAATCACGACCTCGTGCGCTTTCCGTTCTCCGAGATAGGCAAATTCCCGCAGCATCTCGTCGGTCGGCTTGAAATACAGCGGCGCCTGCTGCTCCGCGTCCTCAAAGCCCAGCTTACTCATCAATATGGCGCGGTAAATCGCGTCCTCCGGCTCCAGAAAATGCACATCCCCGGTCGCGGCGACCGGAAGCCCGAGCTTTTCGCCGAGCGCTACGATCCTGCGGTTCAGGTCCCGCAGACCGTCCTCGTCCTTCACCTTGCCCTCGCGCATTAAAAACGCGTTGTTGCCGATCGGCTGAATTTCGAGATAATCATAGAACCGGGCAATATGCTCGATCCGATCCTCCGGTTCCCCGTCCAGAATCGCGCGAAAAAGCTCTCCGGCCTCACACGCGGATCCGAGGATCAGGTCCTTGCGGAATACGGACAGCATGCTGCGCGGGATCATCGGCTTGCCGTGCAGGTGGTCGAGATGGGAATAGCTGATCAGCCGGTAGAGGTTCTTCATGCCGATCTGGCTTTGCGCAAGCAGGATGATATGGAACGAGCGGTGCCGTTCCTTCGTCGTCTGCTGATGCCTGTAGGCGGCGTCGGCGTCCGGAATCACCGGAAGCGACTGCACGCCGCGCTCCGTCAGCATCCGGATAAACTCCAGCAGAATCATCGCGCAGCTGTTCGCATCGTCGTCTGCGCGGTGATGGCTGCCCATATCGACACGGAACCATCCGCAGATCGTATCCAGTTTATGATTCGGCAGCTCGTCATGCAGCAGATACCGCGACAGCATCAGCGTATCGGCGTACGGCATCGGGAACGTAATTCCGAATCGCGCGCCGTGATGCGTGATAAATCCAACGTCAAACGACGCGTTGTGCGCGACCAGCGTCGTTCCGTCCGCGAAAGCACGGAACCGCTCCAGCACCTCGCGCGTCGGCGGCGCGCCGGCGATCATCGCTTCGGTAATACCGGTCAGATCCGTGATATTCTTCGGGATCGTTTCGCCGTCGTTGACAAACGACTGAAACCGATCGGTGACGATGCCGTTTTCAACGCGCACCGCGCCGATCTCGATAATCTCGTTCTTTTCGGCTTTCAGACCGGTCGTTTCAATATCGAATACCGTATAAACCGCATTTTCAAGCGGCTGCAAATCGGTATCGGGAATCAGATAGCCCTCTACGCCGAACAACGCTTTCACGCCTGTGGCTTTTGCCGCTTTCGCGGCCTCCGGGAACGCCTGCACGACGCCGTGATCGGTAATCGCGATCGCCTTGTGCCCCCATCTTTTTGCGGTTTTGAAGGCATCGGTCAGGTTTGTTATGCCGTCCATCGTGCTCATTCGCGAATGCAGGTGCAGCTCGACGCGCTTTTCTTCGGACGCATCCATTCGAAGCTTCCGCTCGGACAGCTCGATCGCGTCGGCGTAAAAAACGCGCTCGCCCGTTTTCCGCTTCGTTTTGCAGACGCCCTTGACTTTCAGATCCTTACCCGCCTTGTCCGCGGCGTTCAGCCAGTTCTGCAGCCGGATCGCCTGCCATTCCTCGTTCAGATTCGCCGAGCAATACACGGAATCGGTGAAATCGGTCAGATTCAGCTGCAGCCGGCAGTTCGGTTTCTTTCCCTCGCGCGTCCATTCATCGCGCAGCTCGGCCGAAACCATCCGTCCGACCAGCACGGTATCGTTTTCATTTTCCTCGATCGAGCAGATCGCGGTCGTTTCGTTCTTTCGGATCGCTTTTCCGTACAGCACGCCGTCCTCGGGAATCGGCGCTTCGACGTCGTTCAGTTTCTTTTTCGGCGTCATAATCGCGGCGGGTTCGGCGCTCACCATTGTATAGGTATAGGAAACACGCCACTCCGGCAGCAGTTCCCGCAAAAGCGATTCCCACTGCAGCAGGCGTTCGTCCTCAACCAAGCCCTTTTTGCGCTCGCAGAAAATCTGCATCTCGTTCTGCCCGCGCCGGACCTGTACGTTCTTTATGCCTAAGTGCGCTTCCGAAATGCCCGATCGCTCATAAACCTCGCGCAGTTCTTCCTTCATTCGTCTCCCCCTGCCCTCTCAGCTGCCGAGCATGCCGTTTGCGACCTCGACAACGCGGCGCAGCATCGTTTCATACGTTCCGCTCTCGATGATCTCGCCCTTGCGGAACAAAACGCCCTTTCCGTCGCCGAACGCGACGCCGAGATCCGCGGCGCGCGCTTCGCCCGGGCCGTTGACCGCGCATCCCATGACCGCGACCTTGAGATAGCCCGCATTGTGGCGAATATGCGCGTTGACATACGATACCGCCTCTTCGACGTTGCAGCGTGTGCGGCCGCACGTCGGGCAGGAAACGATCTCCACATCGTCCTTCCGCACGCCGACCGCGCGCAGGATCGCCAGTCCCGTCTCCACCTCGCGCACGGGATCGCTCGTCAGGGAAACGCGGATCGTATCCCCGATCCCGTCCATCAACAGCGAACCGATCCCCGCAGCGGACTTGATGATCCCGGTTTCCACCGGTCCCGTCTCCGTGATCCCGACGTGCAGCGGGTAGTCTGTCCGCGCATGGGCAAGCCGGTATGCCGCAACCGTCGCGGCGACCGTCGTGCACTTGAGCGACAGTACGATGTCGTCGAACCCGCAGTCCTCCAGAATCTTTGCGTGGCCGAGCGCGCTTTTCAGCATGGCTTCGGCCGGATCAACGGCATACAGCGCAAGAAGCTCCTTTTCGAGCGAACCGCCGTTGACGCCGATGCGGATCGGCACGCCGTGCGCCTTGCAGCAATCCGCCACCTTGCGGACGCGCTCCGCGCTGCCGATGTTGCCGGGATTGATCCGCAGCTTATCGACGCCGTTTTCAACGGCTTTCAGCGCAAGCCGATAATCGAAATGCACGTCCGCGACGAGCGGGATCGAGATCCGGTCGCGGATCGCGCGGATCGCTTCCGCCGCTTTCTGATCGAATACGGCGACGCGAATGATCTCGCACCCGGCGGCTTCGAGGCGGTGAATCTGCTCCACCGTCGCCTCGACATTCCGCGTGTCCGTATTGCACATCGACTGCACCGCAACCGGCGCGCCCCCGCCGATCGGCGTTTTTCCGGCCCATACCTGTTTTGTCATATCAACCTCGGAAACAATTGATCAGATCGCTGACCATCATCACGGCAATCAGCACCAGCAGCAGGATCATGCCGATGAAATGGACGATTCCCTCTTTTTCGGGCGGGATCGGCTTCCCGCGGATGATTTCGATCACGATAAACACAAGCCGCCCGCCGTCCAGCGCCGGGATCGGCAAAAGATTCACGACCGCGAAGTTCACGGAAATCAGCGCGCCGAGCAGAAGGATCACGTAGATCACGTCGCCGACGCCGTATGCGCTGGCCGTCTGCATCGTATCGGACATGATCGAAACCGTTCCGATCACGCCGGACATCTGATTGATGCAGGCCTTTCCGGTAAACAGATCGAACAGGGCGCCGTAGACCTGGCGGATCATGTTCCAGCAATACGGGAAGGACGCGCCTGCCGCGGTCAGCACATTGTACCGCTGCTCATAATAGGACCGCGTCAACAGCGCCAGGCTGACGCCGAGGCGGTTGTTGCCCGTGTGCTTATCCCGGATATCGGTCGCGTGCAGCGAGATCTGCTCGCCGCCGCTCTCTGTCGTTACATACGTTGTGCTGTCGCCGTTTTTGGTTTCTTCGGTCTTTATTTCCGCGCCGCGCAGCACGACCAGATCAACTTCGTTCGCACGCACGGCCGAGAATGCTTCGGAGAAGCCGGCATAGTCGGAAAACGTCTTTCCGTCAACGAAAAGAAGAATATCCCCGGCCTGTACACCCGCGCGTGCGGCAGCCGTATCCGCTTCGACTTCGGTCACCTGCACAATCTGTTCCTTCCCGGCGTCAACAGTGGCGCCGAACGAAAGCAGCAGCACGAATGCAAGAACCAGCGCCGTCATCACGTTCATCAGCGGACCGGCGACGATTACCAGCAGCCGTTTCCAGACTTTTTGCGCGTTGAAGCTTCGCTCAGGCGGGAACCGTGGCTCTTTGGGCTGCTCGTCGCTTTCCCCGTCCGGATCCGTCCCGGTCTCCTCAAAGAACCGGCAGGAACCGCCGATCGGAAATGCGCGCAGCGTAAAGTCCGTTTCCTTTCCCCTGACGCGAAACAGAACCGGCCCCATGCCGATGGAAAACTCCATAATGCCGAACCCGAACGCTTTGCCGACCAGGTAATGCCCGAGCTCATGCAGCACGATCAGAATGGACAGAATCAGAATTGCAAGTATGATGTACAGTACGGAACTCATTGTTTTTTCCTTTCGACGAATTGACGTACCAGCGCGCGCGCTTCGGCGTCGGCGTCCCAAATCGCCTCTATCGATGTGATCGGATGCGGTACATACGCTTCGAGCGCCGCTTCCACGCACGTTTCGATCTCCGTGAATCCGATCTGATTTGCAAAATAGCAGGAGGCCGCCTGTTCGTTCGCGCCGTTGTAAACGATCGGGCAGCCGCCCTCCGTCCGCAGCGCGTCGTATGCCAGCCGCAGCGCGCCGAACCGCCCGGGATCGGCGGCGAAGAACTCGAGATCGTGCGATGCGATCAGATCCAGCGCGTTTACGGGGGATCCGATGCGCTCGGGATACGTCAGCGCGTACTGGATCGGAAGACGCATATCCGGTACCGCGAGGTTTGCGATCACCGAACCGTCGCAGTATTCGACCATCGAATGCACAATCGACTGCGGATGGATCAGAACCCCGATCTGATCCGCGCCGAACCCGAACAAGCGCGACGCCTCGATGATCTCAAGGCCTTTGTTGAACAGCGTGGCGGAATCGAGCGTGATCTTGCGGCCCATGTTCCACGTCGGATGGTTCAGCGCTTCCCGGAGCGAAACGTTTTTGCATTCCTCGCGCGTTTTTCGGAAAAACGGCCCGCCCGACGCGGTCAGGATCAGCCGGCGAACCTCGCTTCTGCGACCGTTTTGCAGGCACTGGAACAGCGCGCTTTGCTCGCTGTCGATCGGAATCAGCTCGGCGCCGTACTGATTCAGCGCTTTGCGGACCAGATCCCCTCCGCACACGAGACTCTCTTTGTTGGCGATCGCAATGCGTTTGCCGTTTGGGATTGCGGCGAGCAAGGGCTTGAGCGCCGCAAAGCCCGAAATTGCCAGCACGGCAACGTCGCACGGGATCGCGGCGATCCGTGCGGACGCGTCCTCGCCGGTCAGCAATTCCGTGCCGTCCGGATACGCGGTCCGATCGGCGTTTTCCCGGCAGGCGACATACTTCGGCTTCCATTCCGCCGCCTGCTTGCGAAGCGTTTCGGAATCGCGGTCGGCGCAAAGGCCGAGCAGCGTAAAACGGTCGCGGTGCATTTGCAGCACTTCAAGCGTCTGACGCCCGATGGAGCCCGTGCTGCCAAGTACGATAACAGTTTGTTTCATTCCATATACCTTATGCACGGTCTTTCGCGGTTAATCCCCCGAATCGGCGCGCTCTGCCCGCAAAGTCGCGAAGCGCCTTCAGGTACTCTTCCTTCGTAAAGTCCGGCCAATAGAGATCCGTAAAATACAACTCCGCATACGCAAGCTGATACAGCAAAAAGTTCGAAATGCGTTCTTCGCCGCTCGTCCGGATCAAAAGATCCACCTCGGGCAGCCCCGCCGTATAGAGATTCGCTTCAAAATCCGCCTGCGTCGGCACGCGCCCCTCCCTGGCCGCCGCCATAGACGCAAGCTGCATGGCGCGAATGATCTCGGCCTGCGAGCCGTAATTCAGCGCAATGTTGAGCTTCAGGCCCTCGTTCTTTGCGGTTCGGATTTCGGCGTTTCGAACCGCCGCCTGCACGTTTTCGGGAAACCAGTTCAATTCCCCGATGCTCCGGATCCGGACGCGGTTCTCGTCCAGCTCGTCGATTTCTTTTTTGAAATACTCGATCAGAAGCGCGCAAAGCACCCCGATCTCCTCCGGCGGACGCTTTTTGTTCTCGGTCGAAAACGCGTAGACGGTCAGCGCTTCGACTCCCGCGTCGGACGAAAACCGGATAATGTCGCGCAGCGCGTTCACGCCGGCGCGGTGACCCGCGCTTCGCATCTGACCGCGTGCCGTCGCCCAGCGGCCGTTTCCGTCCATGATGATCGCGACATGCCGCGGGATGCGCTCCCGCGTCAGGCCGAATTCCCTTAGCTGTGCGTCGGAATACTTCATACGTCCTCCCTGCAAAGATACCGAAAGGGTGCAAAGCAGAAACGCTCTGCACCTCTCCCGTCAATCCGCTTCGGTTTTGAACCGCGCCCAGAAAACGGTAACGCCGTCCCCGGTGCGCTGTGTTTTGATCACGCGGGCGTCATTGCCCTTCGAGCCCTTACGGGAAGAAACCTCGATGCACGCGACCGCCAACCCCTCCGCTTTCAGACGCTCCAAAGCCACGTCCAGCGGAAGTCCCAATACGTCCGTCAAACCGATAGAATCTCCTTTTCCTTGGCGGTCAGAATCGCATCGATTTCCTTGATGAAATCGTCGGTCTGCTTCTGCAGCTTCGTCTCAAGCTGCTTCTGATCGTCCTCGGTGATCTCGCTGTCTTTCTTCTGTTTTTTGATCTGATCCATCGCGTCGCGGCGGATCGAGCGAATGGCCACCTTGCTTTCCTCGCCCTTCTTGCGGACGGTCTTGACCAGGTCCTTTCTGCGCTCCTCGGTAAGCTCCGGGAAGATCAGACGGATGATCTTGCCGTCGTTCGCCGGGTTGATTCCGAGATCGGATTTCTGGATCGCCTTTTCAACGGCGCCGATCATCTTTGTGTCCCACAGCGCAATGATCAGCATCCGCGGCTCCGGCGTGGAAACGTTGCCGAGCTGGGTGATCGGCGTCATCGAGCCGTAATAATCCACGGCGATCCGGTCGAGCACCTGCGGATTCGCGCGTCCTGCGCGGAGACTCGAAAGCTCCGACTTCAGAACATTGATCGTTTTCTTCATACGTTCCTTGGTTTCATCCAATACTTCTTTCGGCATACGGGGTTCCTCCTATTTGAATCTGATTGTTTTTCATTCTTCCGTGCCGTCGATCCGCGTTCCGACCGCTTCGCCCGCCGCCACGCGCTCGATCTCCTTCAGGGCAAACACGAGAATCGGCATGCCCTGTTCGCGGCACAGCGTGATCGCCGTCAAATCGGTTGCCTGCAGCTGATCTTCGAGCACCTTCCGGTACGTCAGATGCGAATACCGCTTCGCGTTCGGATCCTTCTTCGGATCGGCGGAATAGACCGCGTCGACGTTCTTGGCAAGCAGCAGCGCGTCCGCCTTGATTTCCAGCGCGCGCAGCGTCGCCGCCGTATCCGTGGAAAAATACGGACATCCAGAGCCCGCCGCGAACAGAACGACCTTTCCGTTTTCCAGCGCTTCCACCGCGCCGCGCGCCGTAAATTCGTCGCAAAAGCGGTGCATCGGAACCGCGCTCATCACGACCGACGGAACGCCGAGCCGGATCAGGCAGTCCTGCAGCGCAAGCGCGTTGATCGCCGTCGCCAGCATTCCCATATTGTCCATGCGGCTGCGATCCTGCGCCACGGTGTCGCGCCCGCGCATGATGTTTCCGCCGCCGGTAACGATTCCGATCTGCATGCCCGCGTCGTACAGCTTTTTCACGTCCAGCGCGGTCTTTTCGATCTTTTCAAAACAGACGGGACGCTCCGCAGTGGAAAGCGCTTCGCCGCTGATTTTCAACAAGACTCTCCGATACATACCCTTCTCCCCTTTTCACTTTCCGTTTCAGTATAGCATACCGCTTTGAAAAAGGGAAGTCCGAAAAGCAAACGGAACGTGAAAAAACAGGAAGTTTCGCATCACGGGAAGCGCTTGCGTCCCGTTTTCGGATATGCTATACTCTTCTCATGGAATTTTCGGAAATGCTTTCTGCCTATGAGCCGTATAACGAACAGGAAGCCGCCGACAAGGCGGTCATGCTGGCTGCGCTCTCCCGCTTCCCGGATCTTTACGATCGAACGAACCTCGTGCTGCATCTGACGGCTTCGTCCTGGATCGTGAACCGCGCGCGGGATAAAGTTCTGATGGTTTATCACAACCTCTATGATTCGTGGGCGTGGACCGGCGGACACGCGGACGGCGAGCGGGATCTTCTTGCCGTCGCGGTGCGCGAAGCACAGGAGGAGACCGGGCTTTCCTCGGTCCGTCCGCTGTCCCGTGCGATCTACTCGATTGAAACGCTTCCCGTCAACGCGCATCGCAGGCACGGACGTTTCGTGCCCGCGCATCTGCATCTGAACGCGACCTATCTGCTCGAGGCGGATGAAGCGGAACCGCTCCGGCACAAGCCCGACGAAAACAGCGCGGCCGCGTGGTTTCCGCTTGCCGAAGCGGTCGCGGCATGCAGCGAACCGTTCATGCGGCCGATCTACCGGAAGCTGAACGAAAAACTGGCTGCTCTGCCGGATATCCTCCGATCACGGGTCGAATGAATTACGGCGTCCGGTCAAACCGGGCGCCGCTTGTTTTTTGGAAAAAATCAGGACATATCCGTGAGCTTGAGGCGTTTCACTTTCCGAAGCACGATCCAGTTGATGACAACCGTAAACGCCACCGTGAGCAGCGCGCCGATCCCCCAGGAGAGGACCGAAATTCTGCGGTCGAGCATCAGATAGCTCTGTTCGAGCGACCGAACGATCCGATAGCCGACAAACGTTCCGAGCGCAATGCCGAGCACAATGCCGCAGGACGTCGTAAGAAACGTCTCGCGCAGCACGTATCCGATGACTTCCCGAACCGTGAAGCCGTTGATCCGCATGATCACCAGTTCCGGCATTTTCTGCAGGATATAGATATTCGTCAGGTTCATCAGCACGACGCCCGCCATGACCGCCGACATGAAAATGAACAGCAGAACGACCAGGTTCATGATGCCGGTCGCCGCCTCAAACGCGGTCCGGAAACTGTCGGACGGCTGATAGCTCTCATAGCCCTTCACGGCACGAAGCGATTCGAGGATCGGCCCGGACTCCGACCCGTTCCAACGGATATAATAGGCATTCGTCCGGGCATCCGTTCCGAACACTTTACGATAGCAGTCGTTGTCCATATAGATCGAACGGCCCATATAATTCAGGAACGTTCCGGCAATTGTAACCGTCCCCGTATCCGTTCCGTTTCGCGTGATCTCGAACGAATCGCCGGGCTGAACCTTGTTGGTCTCCGAAAAACGGTTGGAAACCAGGATTCCGTCCCTGACGGAAATGCCCGCTTTGCCGGTCTTTTCGTCAGAAAGACTGACCATTTTGTTGAGTCCGGATATGTCTCCGACAAACAGCGTCTGCAGGTCCAGTTCCCGGATGCGAATGGTGACGTTCTGCCGGCTCAGCGGAACAAAGGAAGCGCCTGCGTCCGTCAGGATCGTTTCGACATTCTCCGCCGCCCCGGCGTCTGCATCCGGATCGATTACGACCATGCCGTCGTAGTGGATTACATCCCGCATCTGCAGCCCGATCGTATTCTGTACGGCAGTCCGAAGCGTAATGCCGATTACGACCAGCGCACAGCAGCCGGCAATGCTGACTACCGTCACAAGCACCCGCTTCAGATCCGTCCGCATATTCAGCAGAATCAGTCTGGAATACAGCGACAGCGCGCCTTTTTTTCCGGAAGCGGTGCGCTTTGCGCCCTGCGGGATCGACTGCTGCATCAGCTTCACGGCCGGCTGCCGCAGCAGCTTCGCGCACGCAAACCAAACGGCGGCAATCGCCAGCAGCGCGCCCGCCGCAACCACGATCACGCTCGGCAGCGCGATGATCGCCATTCTTTTCAGATCAATGTCATAATACAGATTGAAGCCGTTCAGAACGAGCCGCTCAATTCCGAAGCGTGCGGCCGCAATTCCCAGCAGACAGCCGAACACCGTCGCCGAAACGCCGAACAGCAGGTATTTCACAAAGATTTCGCGGGAAAAGAAGCCCAGCGCTTTCGTCGTTCCGATCAGACGCCGCTGTTCGTCGACCATTTTACTGACGGTCGCATAGATGACCAGCGCGCCGACCAGAATGAACAGCAACGCAAACGTCATCTCCATGCTCTTCAGGTTATCGGCGGACACGCCGAGCTGCACAAAGCTCGCGTTTCCGAAAGTGCTGACCGTAATCCAGTTGCACGGGCCGAGCGTTTCGACGCTCTTCTCGGCTTCTGCCAGCGCTTCGACGCCCTCGTTGTACTGTGCAAGGCCGTCCTCATACTGCTGTTCGCCATCCTTCAGCTTCAGACGCGCGTCGTCCAGTTCCTTTTTGCCGTTTGGGGAGAAGCGTATTTTTTTGTCGTGGATTTCCTTCGCGTTCTCCGAGATCTTCAGGCCGTCCTCATACTCCTTCAGACCGTTGGCATACTTTTCTTCGCCTTCCTCATATTTGGTGAGGCCGCTTTCATACTCTTTCAACGCGTCGCGGTACTGCACCAGCCCGGCAATGTAAGCCCACTGTCCCGCGTCCCACCGGGCGCATCCGTCCGCCAACTCGTCGTACTCTTTCTGATACTTCCCTGCAGCCGCCGCAAGGCGGTCCGCAAGCAGCTGCCGCGCGACACCCGCATCATACTCGCCCTCGCCGTACTTCTCAAACACGGCGCGCAGCACCCGTTCCGGGATATTAACCGATCCGAGCAGCCCTCCGATCTTGTCGGAAAGCGAAGTGCCGATCGAATACCGGTAGGTTTCGGTGATCCAAAAATCTCCGGCGCGCTCGCTCGAGTCGCTCGGATTTGCGGGCTTCGGCGAAGCCCAGTGAACCCATTCGGAGGAATCCTCCCCGATCAGATCCTCCAGCGCGGCGCGCAGTTTATCGCGAATTTTCGCCTTTGCGCTCTCGATCTGATTCCAGTTATACGCAAGCACCCACCGTGCCGGATCCAGCTTTTTCTTGCCTTCCTCCAGCTTTTTTGCGCCGTCCTCCAGCTTTTCCTTTGCCTCGTCGAGTTCCTTGCGGCCTTTTTCCAGCTCTGCTTCGGCGTCGGCAAGCTTTTGTTTGGTTTCATCCAGCTTCTGCCGCCCGTCCCTGAGCTTCTGCTCGCCCTCCGCATACTTCCGCTCGCCGTCCTCCAGCTTTGTCCGGCCGTCATCCAGTTCAAGCCGCGCATTCTCCAGCTTGACTTTGGCGTCCGCCAGCTTCTCCCGGTTCTCCCCGAGCAGCTGTTCGGCCGTTTCCTTCGCTTCCTGTTCCCGGACGCCCTTGCGGGACGCCGCAAGCGCATCAAGCCGTTCGATCACCGTATTGACGCCGCTGCGGTACGGCTGCTCATAGCGGTTTGCGTCCGCGCTCCGGTCCGTCATGATCTCCGCTTTCATATAACTATCGCCGATGGCGTGCGTATCGAACGCATCGCGCGTCACGACAATATAAAGCGTTTCGGAAAGACTGTTGCAGATATGATCCGGATGAAGGATCACGCCGGTGATCTCGTACGTCTCGTTCCGAAGATACTTCGCCGTTTTGCCTCCGGCGTCCGTCAGCGAAATGCGATCGCCCGTTTTCCAGCCCATCTGCCGCATAAGCCGCTGTTCAACGGCGCATTCCCGGTCATTTTGAGGAAGCCGCCCCTCCAGAACAAGCGGAAGATTGATCCGCTCCGTCAGGGAAATCACGTTCGCGTCCGTGCGAACATCCTCCGCCGTTACCTTCGCGCTCGTCTGCAAAACGCCCTCGACATCGGTTACGCCCTCGGTATTGCGAATGGCGTCAAGATCGTTTCCCGAAAACAGCAGCGTGGAGATCGATTCGATATCGCGAAAAGCGGTTTTCGCATAAAACGAAGAACCGTTTTTCCGCATCGCATAAACGGAATACTCCAAACCCAGAAAGATCATCGCGCCGAGCAGGGCAATCACGATGATCGACAGGAACGAGATCCTCTGCTTCCATATGTTGCGTAACGCGTCTTTGAATTGTGTCCGTTTCATACCGTTCCCAACCGATTCCGGTCCGTTCCCTTCCGATCCTTATGCGATATCGTTCAGCTTCAGCTTCTTCACCTTTCCAAGCGCGATCGCGTTGATGACGACAGCAAACAGGGCGGTGATTCCCGCGGCATACAGCCATGCCGGCAGATCAATGCTGCGGTCAAACTGTGTATAGGGCAACTCCACCGAGCGAACGATATAGTACCCGATCCCGCAGCCCGCAGCGACGCCGAGCAGAATGCCGATCACGGTGGTAAATGCTGTCTCCCGCAGCAGATAGCCGACAAGCTCTTTGACCGTAAAACCGTTGATTCGCATGATGATCAATTCGCGCTTCTTCTGCATAACAAATGTATTTGTCAAGTTCAGCAGCACAACGCCCGCCATGATCGCAGCAATCGCAATCAGCAGCGCGTCGACGGAATTGATCGACGCAGTGGCGGCTTCAAACGCCGCGCGATCACCGTCATACGGCATCCATGATTCATAGCCCCATGTTTCCTCCTGAAGCTGCGTAATCAGCGCATCCTTGTCTGCGCCGTTCCACCGCACCAGGAAGGCGTTGGGTTCGCAGGGCTTTCCGAACAGCGCTTGATAGTACCCGCTGCTCATCACAACCGGCAGACCGAGATAGTTACGGAATACGCCGGCGACCCTGACCGTCGCCGCATCCGAAAGCCCGAGCGTCAGCTTCAGTTCGCTGCCGACGGTAAGATGTTCGGTCTCCGCCAGACGCTGATAGATATAGACACCGTCGTCCGTCGGCAAAAGCGGCTCGCCGGTCTTCCAATCCTCCAGATGCATCATCGTCTGAAGCTCTGCAATATCGCCGCACAGCAGCTGTGCAAGACCGACCTCTTCGGTCTGTACCATCAAATCGGCGCGGTACAGGCGAATATTGTCCGCGCCTGCCTCGTCCAAAAACGTCTGTATACCTTCCAATGCGTTCGGAAGGCATTTGATGACGGCGTCATAATGCAGGACTTCGGAATCCTGTTTTTTGGGGCAATTGTTGATCGCGCTTTTCAGCGTAAAGCCGACGCCGAT
This sequence comes from uncultured Eubacteriales bacterium, assembly GCA_902768795.1. GTDB lineage: Bacteria > Bacillota > Clostridia > Christensenellales > CAG-138 > UBA3792. The sequence continues at coordinate 14,856 of CACXMS010000029.1, read as the reverse complement.
CATCGCGCAGCAGCCGAGTACGCTCACGACGGTGAGGGTCACGCGCTTCCAATCGGTGCGGATATTGCGCAAAATCAGGCGCGCATACAGCCCGAGCACATGTTTTCTGTTCGTTTGCGCCTTGCGCGAAACCAACGGAACCGGCGGCTGCATCAGCGCGTTTGCGGATTCCTTCATCAGTCTCCGGCAGGAAATCCAGACTGCGCCTGCGGAAAGGGCGACGCCGGCAGACAGTACGAGCAGCACAGAGCCCCAATCAAATAACGGCGCGGAAAGGTCGGCGGCAAAGGAATCGCTGTAGTTGTTCAGCGCGACGCCTTCCATGAAAAACCGCGCAGCGATGCTGCCGAGGATGGTTCCGATGATCACAGCGGACACGGCAAACAAAAGATACTTCTGCAGGATCTCACGGTTGTAAAAGCCGAGCGCCTTGACCGTGCCGACCTGGGTGCGCTGCTCGTTGACCATTTTGCCGATCGTCGCAAGGATGGTCAGCGCGCCGATCAAAACGAACATCAGCGCAAAATTGATCTGGATGGTTTTCAGCGTTTCGCTGCATGTAAGAACCTGTACGAATCCGGTATTGCCTTGTTCGCCGAGGACGATCCACCGACACGGCGCCATATTGTCGATGGATTCGTGATATGCTGCAAAGCTTTCAAATTTCGACTCCAGATAGGCGATCTGCTCTTCATCCGGCGGCGTTTCCTGCCGCGCGCGCTCCAGATCCTGTCGGTTCGCCTGCTCCATGGCATCGATCTGCGCATGACCCGCCGCCTTTACCGCGGCGTCCGTTTTCGGCGTCTCAACGACGGCAAGCGCTTCGATCTGTTCGATCTGCTTTTGGACAGCTTTGTTGTGCGCGTCGGAAAAACGGCTGCCGTCATCCTCGATCAGAACCTCCGCTTTCATGCACGCACCCTGCAGGGTCTCGAGATCGAACGCCTCCTTCCGGACGATGACATAGCCCGCCGATGGGATCGTCAGGCTGAGATGATCCGGATGCTGTACGATACCGGTGACTGTGAATTCCATTCCCAAAAAGTATTGTCCGGCGTCGTCGGTCATTTCATACTCATTCAACGTATCGCCGACCTGAAAATGCAGCTTTTCCGCAAGGGACTGTTCGATCGCGCATTCGTCCGCCGCTTCGGGAAGCCGTCCTTCCAGCACCTGCGGGACATTAATCTGTTCGCCTGCGGTGATAAAAGACGCGTTTTCCTTTGTATCCGCATGATAAACCACCGTGCCCGCCTGCCAAACCGGCTCCGCCGCCTGTACGCCGTCCAGCGCCTTGAGCGCGGCGATATTCTCCTCCGAAATCAGAAGCGTGGAGATGACCTCGACGCTGCGAAAACGCATCGAGTCGTAAACGTCCGTACCGTTACGGAGAATCGCTTTGCTTGCAAAGCCGATGCTGAGAAAGATCGATGTGCCTAAAAGCGCGATCACAATGACAGACAGATACGAAACGAACCGTTTTTTGATATTTCGGATCGCATCCAAGAACTGCGTCTTTTTCATAGCGGATCACCAGACCAGCTCTTCGGCGTGGACCGGATGCAGATTCTTCTTGATGCTGGCAACCTTACCGCTGCGAACCTTGACCACGCGGTCCGCCATCTTCGCAATCTCCGGGTTGTGCGTGACCATCATCACCGTCGCACCCTGATTGCGGACGATGTCCTCCACGACCGAAAGCACCTCGATGCTCGTCGTGTAGTCCAGCGCCGCGGTCGGTTCGTCCGCCAGAATCAGCTTCGGACGCTTCACGATCGCGCGGGCGATCGATACACGCTGCTGTTGCCCGCCGGACATCTGTCCGGGATAGTTGTTTGCGCGATCGGTTAAGCCCACTTTTTCAATCGCTTCCGCCGCAGGCATCGGGTTTTTGACAAGCTCCGCAATAAACTGTACGTTTTCGAGCGCCGTGAGGTTCGGCATGAGATTGTAGGACTGAAAGATGAAGCCGATGTATTCGCGCCGGTACGCGGTCAGATCCGCGTCCGTGGGATGTGAAAAGTCCTTCCCCTCGACCGTCAGTTCGCCGTCGGTCAGAAAGTCCATGCCGCCGATGATGTTCATCATTGTCGACTTGCCGCAGCCGGATTCGCCGAGCACAACGACGAATTCATTCTGATAAACGTCGAGGTTGATCCCCTTCAGAACCTTCAGGACGCTGTCGCCGGACTGAAATTCCTTGGTGACGTTTCGCAGCGTCGCAAGGACTTCCTTCTGTTCTCCGAGATCGACGATCAGGCCCTTTTCGTCGATCGTGATCGCGGCAAGGGAAGCCATGCGTTCGCAAAGCTGCAGCTCGTCGGCGTCGTACAGCGTTCCGTCCTTTTTGTTGACGATCTGCACGCAGCCGATCACGTCGTGCAGGTTGTTCAACGGCACGCAGATCATGGTTTTGGTCACAAGCCCGTTGTCATCAAACACCGTTCCGTCGAAACGAGGATCCGTCGCCGCATCCTCGACCATCACGGATTTTCCGGTTTTGGTCACAATCCCCTCAATCCCGAGCCCGTTTTCAACGGTGATATTGGAGATGTCCGCCGGTCCGATATGGAACATCGGACTCAGCCGATCCGTTTTCGGATCCAAAAGCCAGATCGCGCCGGCTTCGCTGTTCAGCGTTTTTACGATGATCTCCAGGCTGCCCGAAAGCGCGTCGTCGAGATTGTCCACTTCAAGGAGCTGCTCCATGATCTGCCAGGTTGCCTTGGTGAAACGTTTTTCCTCCGCCATAACAATATCTCTCTTTCTCCGGGATTGTTCCGGACAAAACCGCCCCGCGCAGCCGCGTCCGGACGAATCATATATTTTGATATATTATTATATCATGTATCCGACAAAAAACGCAAGCCAAAACGGCTCAACCAGGGTGTTTTTTTCAGCGCGGGGCGACAAAAAAACGTCAAAAAACCCGGTTCGGATCTTTTGACGTCAGAGGTCTGCCGTTCAGTATGTTTCAAAGGGATCGCGGCGCGCCGAAAACAGGGCAAAGCGCGGTTTGCGGTTCAAAGCGCGCGGTTCCGGTTCGATCTCGATGACATATTTCTGATAGGCGTTGATGACGCGCGTATCGCCGATGCGATGCAGCCGCTCGGCGCCGTAATTCAGGTGAACATGCCCGTGCACGAGGAATTTCGGTTTCCATTGCCCGATCAGGGAAAGAAAGCAGTCAAATCCGCGATGCGCGTAATCCTCGAGATCCTCGCAGCCCTTCGGCGCGGCGTGCGTCAGAACGATATCGACGCCTCCGGCTTTCTTCAAAGCGTGCCGCAGCTTTCGGATGCGCCGCGTCATTTGCTGCTCGGTATACTGATGCTTCGCGTTTTTGTAGCGCGGACAGCCGCCGAGTCCCAGGATGCGAAGGCCCTTATAGTCGATCAGCCGGTTCTCAATGCAGTCGCAGCCCTCGGGCGGATCGACTTCATACGACGTATCGTGGTTCCCGTGCACGTACAGCACGGGAACGCGCGCCATCGTCACCAAAAAGCGGAGATACTCCGCTTTCAGGTCGCCTGCCGAAAGAATCAGATCATATTCGTTGAGCCGCCCCGGAACATAATAATCCCAAAGAAACGGATCTTCCACATCGGACAGGACGAGAATTTTCATAGCGTGACGTCCGCTTTCTCCGGCGGGAGCGTATCGCGGTAGATGCCCTCCAGCCGGACGATGTTCTGCGCCATCGGCAGGATCTTCTCAAACGGCGGAATCTCACCCTCCACCGCGTCGCACAGCCAGTCCATCCGCAGAATCTCTTCCGGCGAGAACAGCCGGAGTCCGTCGGAACGCAAAGCGCCGTCCTGAGAAATGATACGGCGGAAGAACGGAAACAGACTTTCGTTCGTAAGCTCTCTTTTGAGCAGCATCGCAAGCGTTTTTACGCCGTCCGGCAGATCCTCGGCAAAAACGAGATCGACCGCGCCGCTTTGCATGCCGAGCCAGTAATTGACGGCCTGCGCGGTGCTGCGAAACGTGCTGTCCACCCAGTGCCCCTGCAGAATATCGGAAAGCAGGCGGAAATAGATCTCGCCCCAGTTCCAGTACGGCGCGGCAAGCGCGTGCAGCCCGCCGTCGGCTTCGACGGCGTTCAATCCCCAATGCTCCTGCGGCCGGGAAGGAATCGGCAGATCCCGGTTGGAAATCACGTCCACGCCATCCGCGATCAGCGCCGCCATCGGATCCTCCTCGCAGCACGACCAGCGCAGCCTGATCCCGGCATTCGGATTCGTCATGCGGGCGCCGAGCGCGAACGCATTGATGCCCGCCGGGACGCCGAACGTCGGCGCAGACGCGATGTAGCCGATGCGCCCGGTTTTCGACATTGCGCCGGCGATCACGCCGGAAATGAACTTCGCCTCGTAGATGCGGCTGTAATAGGTTCGGACGCCCGGATACGACATGATGACCGAGCAATTCAGGATCTTGATCTGCGGGTACGCCACCGCCGCTCTGCGGCACGCGGCGATCAGCGACGGCGTCGTGGCAAAAACGACGCCCGCTCCGTCCTCCACCGCCGCCTTGAAGCAGGCGTCGGCGTCGTTTTCTTCGGAGATGACGTAGGTTTTGGTCGTCACCTTGTCGCCGAGCTTTTCCTCCGCGTACTTGCGGCCGGCTTCATGCGCGGCAATCCAGTCGCTTTCGGCCGGATCGTATTCATACAGGAACGCGGCGCCGATATGATCCGGCAAAAGAACCGCGTCCACAATGCGATCCAGCATGGTCTTATGCTCCTGCGCCGCTTCGGTCTCGGTCGTCACCGAAACCGATGCGTCGGTCGCAGCGGCGGAAGCCGTGATCGCGGCGCGCAGCGCATCGGCCGTCATGGCACGGGCCTCCTCAATCGAATAGGCCGCAAGGAAATGCAGAAACGCGTCGGAAAGCGAACTGTCTTTCAGCGCGGCCGCCTCCGCTTCGTGCGAAAAGCGCAGATACAAGCTCTGCACCGCCTGCCGCTCCTCGGGCGTCCAGACGTGATCCTGCGTGAATCCGAGCGCCGCCACAAAGCGCGCGTACCGGCCCGGCTTGTCAAACCGGATCGCATACAGCCGGCTCTTGTGGAAATAGTCGAGAAACTCATAATAGACCCGCGTCGGTTCGTCGTCGCTCCAGGCGGGAACGATGCGGAGCACGGAAGCGCTCACGGTCGCAGCGCCGAAATACCGCAGAACGCTCACGCGCTTGTTGCCTTCCTGAATATAGAAATCTCCGCGGTATTCATAGCAGCGGATCGGATCGCGGATGCCGGTTGAATCGAGATGGTCGGCACAAAGACTGATCCATTTCATGCCGAACTCGGTGTTTTCCTCCAGAAGCGGCATGAAGTCCGCGGAAAACGCGGTGCGTCGGCCGGCGTTTGCCGTCCCGATGATGCGATCGATCGGAATTTCGAAGAGCCCCAGCTCGACCCGTCCCGCAATCCTGCTGTCGGCAAGCAGCTCATCCAGTACTTTGGGATAGGGGGAAACGCCCCGTTTGAGATCGTCATGATACCGTTTGAGGCCCTGCTTTCGCGCGAGTCGGTACTCCGCAGCAGCGTCGTTCAATTTCATACGCTCTCCTCCTTCTTCCGCGGGCAAACGCCCGCTCGTCTGCTTTGAGAGTATCACCCGCGCCGCGCCGTGTCAAGCCGTTTCCCCGCGAAATCACAGCAAGTTTTCCGGGATTGTGCAAGCTTTTTACAGAGCAATTTTACTCTTGTAACATTGGCCCGGAATGTGTTAAAATAGTAAAAAATGGGAGAGGTTTTGCAATGGAACGGGCGGATCGGGATCTGGCGTTTATGCTCCGGTACGAAAACATAGCGTGGTACGAGGACGGGACCGTTCGGATTCTGGACCGGCGCTGTTACCCGCGGCGCGTGGAATTCGTGATCTGCAAACGGTACGGTGAAGTCGCAAAGGCCGTAGCGGATATGGTGACGCAAAGCGCCGGCCCGTACACGGCGGCTGCGATGGGTATGGCGCTCGCCGCGTTCGAATGCCGCGACCGCAGCGAAGCGGAGCAGCGCGCATTTCTTTCCCGGGCGGCGGACGCGCTGACAAACGCCCGTCCGACGACCGCAAAGCGCATGGGACAGATCTGCAAAACGATGCTGCAAGCCGCCGAACAGGCGTGGGCGTCGGGCGAAGACGTCGCCGAAGCGATCAAACGCCGCGCGATCGAAGCGAACGACTCCCGCTACCGCAAGATCGAAACGATGGCGCGGTATCTTGTTGAAAAGATTCCGGACGGCGGAACGGTCCTGACGCAGTGCTTTGCGGAAACGATCGTTGGCATGATGCTCAAGGAAGCGAAGCGCGTCGGCAAAACGTTTCGCATCTTCTGCCCCGAAACGCGACCCTATTTTCAGGGCGCCCGGCTGACCGCGACGGTCTGCTATGAAATGGGGTTCGACGTAACGGTCATTACCGACAACATGCCCGCGTTCGTTCTGCAAAGCGAGCATGTCGACATCTTCACCTCCGCCGCCGACGCGATCTGCATGGACGGTTCGGTCATCAACAAGGTCGGCACGTTTCAGATCGCGATCGCCTGCCGGTATCTTAATGTGCCGTATTATGTGACCGGCGCGCCCGACCTTGTGCATCCGTCGGCCAAGGATGTGAAGATCGAGTTCCGGGATCCGGACTTTGTGCTGCAGGCGATGGGCGTCCGCACCGCAAGGGACGGCGTGAAAGGGTATTATCCGGCGTTTGACGTCACGCCGCCGGAGCTTGTGACCGGCGTTGTAACCGATCGCGGCATCTTTGCGCCGCAATCGCTTGCCGAATACTGTCAAAAGGGCGGCTCCGGCGAATATGAGGTCGTCGTATAATCCGTCCGGGCAGCAAGGGAACACAAAAGGAGAAAAAATGAAGGTTTGTCTTTTGAACGAATCGTTTCCGCCGGTGATCGACGGCGTTGTGAACGTGATGATGAATTACGCGGAATATCTGCAAAAGGATTTTGGCGCGCCGGTCATTGTCGGAACGCCGAGCTACCCGGATGCGGACTACGGAAAATACGATTATCCCGTGGTCGCCTATCCGAGCATTGATACCGCCGCGATCACAAACGGATACCGCGCGGGCGTTCCGTTCGCGGAAAAGGAGATCGCACAGCTGGCGTCCTTCGGCCCGGACATCATCCATACGCACTGTCCCGCGGCTTCGACCGTCATTGCGCGCATCCTGCGCGAGCAGACGGACGCGCCGGTCGTTCTGACCTATCACACCAAGTACGATATCGATATCCGGCGCTATATGAAGCCGAAATTCGCCGCGGACGAGTGCATCCGCGCGATGGTCGGCAACATCGAAGCGTGCGACGAGATCTGGACCGTCAGCCGCGGCGCGGGCGAAAGTCTCAAGGAGATCGGCTTTACCGGGGAATACCGCGTTATGAACAACGGCGTGGACTTCCCGAAGGGGCGTACGGACGAAAAAAGCACTGCGGCCCTGGCGGCACAATACGATCTTCCAGAGGGCGTTCCGGTTCTGCTGTTCGTCGGCCGGATGATCTCCTACAAGGGCATCCCGCTGATCCTTGACGCGCTGAAGCGGCTGTCCGAATCCGGACAGGATTTTCGCATGGTCTTTGTCGGAAAGGGCCCGGATCTGGAACTGTTTCAAAAGCGCGCTCGGGAATACGGCCTTGCCGATACCGAAAGCACTCCGGGAAAGTGCATCTTTACCGGACCGATCTACGACCGCGACGTCCTTCGCGCATGGAACACGCGGGCGGATCTGTTTCTGTTCCCGTCCACGTTCGATACGAACGGCCTCGTCGTGCGTGAGGCGGCGGCCTGCGGGCTTGCCTGCGTCCTGATCCGCGGCTCCTGCGCGGCGGAGGGAATTACGGATGGGCAAAACGGATTTCTCATCGACGAAACGTACGAAGCGATGGCGGCGCTTTTGCAGAACGTGCTCGGCGATCTGCCGAAGCTGCACGCGATCGGCGAGCGCGCGATGGAGGAGCTGTATCTTTCCTGGCAGACCTGCGTCGCCGCCGCGTTCGACCGTTACAACGCGATCCTGGATCTGAAGCGCAGCGGAAAGCTCCCGCGCCGCAAAGCGCAGGCAACCGATCTTCTCGTCAGTCTGACCTCGCGCGAAATGGAACGGCTGACCAAAACCCGACTCTTTTTCGGTTCACTGCTGGACAGCATCGACAGCGCGGCGGCGGGCATGATGGAAAACATCGGCGCGTTCCGGGAAAAGCGGACGGAAATCTGGGAGGATCTTACCGAAAAAGTTGCGTCCGACCTCGGGCGGATGCGAAAGGAGTGACGCGATGGAGCAGATGGATTACAGGCGAATGTCGTTCTATCAGATCTGGATCCGCAGCTTCTGCGACGGCAACGGGGACGGGATCGGGGATCTGTACGGCGTGTACGACAAGCTGGACTACATCCGCTCGCTCGGCGTCGACGGGATCTGGTTCAGCCCGATCTATCCGTCGCCGAACGCCGATTACGGCTACGATATCTCCGACTACCGCAGCATTCACCCGGAATACGGCACGCTGGAACAGTTTCAGAAGGTGCTGCACAAAGCGCATGCGCTCGGTCTGAAAGTGCTGATGGATCTGGTCATCAATCATACGTCCGACGAGCATCCGTGGTTCCTGGAAAGCCGCAAGGGAAAAGACAATCCGTACAGCGATTACTACATCTGGCGCGATCCGAAGCAGACGAAAAACGGCAGAAAACCGCCGAACAACTGGTTCAGCCAGTTTGAAGGGCGCGCATGGGAATACGACGAGCAGCGCGGGCAATACTATCTGCATATCTTTGCAAAGAAACAGCCCGATCTGAACATGGACAATCCGCGCGTACGCGAAGAAGTCAAAGCGATCATGCGCTACTGGCTCGATATGGGCGTCGACGGGTTCCGCGAGGACGTCATCAACTTCATTTCCAAGCAGGAACCGCTGCCCGACGGGATCCCGTTCCTGCCGAAGGCGAACGGGATGCCGTTCTATAAGGACGGTCCGCATCTGATGGAATACCTGCGCGAATTCCGCGCGGTCGCAAAGGAATACGGCGCCGTGCAGATCGGGGAAGCACCGATGACGCCGATCAAAAAGGCACTCGGCTATCTGACCGGAGAAGACCGCGTTCTGGATATGATGATCCAGTTCGACTGCATGTCGGCGGACTGCATCATGACCGAGCTTCTCCACCATCCGTTTTCGCTGCGAAAGCTCAAATCGGCGTTTTCGCGCTGGCAGTATGCGCTTGCGGGCAAAGCTTGGAACGTGCTGTACATCGAAAACCACGATCATCCCCGGGTCATCAGCCGCTACGGAAGCGAACGGCTCCGCCGCGAATCGGGCACGGCGCTCGCCGCCGCCTATCTGTTCCAGCAGGGCACGCCGTTCCTCTATCAGGGGCAGGAGATCGGCATGACGAACATCCGGCTCGCTTCGATCGACCAGTATAACGACGTCGCTTCGATCAACGCTTACCATTCGTTCTTCACGCACCAGTCCGAAGCGAAGCGGATGCGCCGCATCTATTATTCCTCACGCGATTCGGCCCGCACGCCCGTACAATGGAGCGATGCGCCGAACGCCGGCTTTACGACCGGAACGCCGTGGTTCTGTATAAATCCGAATTATCCTTCGGTCAACGTCGCCCGCGAGGAGCAGGATCCGAACGGCATCCTGCAGTTCTACCGCAAAGCGCTTCAGCTCAGAAAATCGAGCGAAACGCTGCTGTACGGCTCGTACCGTGAATATCAGCATTGCTCGGGAAAGCGCTATCTCTACGAACGCGCGTACCGCGGCGAGCGCATCCTCATTGTCTGCGCGTTTTCCGAAAAGCCGCAGCGGTACCGTCTCCCGCGCGGGTACGACGCCGCGCGCATGGAGCTTCTGCTTTGCAATTACCCGGAATCCGGAACCGTCGGAACGCTGCGTCCGTATGAAGCGCAGGTCTGGCGGCTTCGGTAAAAGGTGCAAGGCATGGCCCCGATCCGTCTCTGTCCGCCCGGCAGCGAGCGGCTGAACACGCTGATCCCGCCCTGCGACGCGCTTGCGTTTTTGCGGATCACGCATATGCTCGACAGCGGCAAACCGCTTTTGCTTTCGGACGGCGAATCATGCCTTGTCGCGCAGATCGATCCGAACTCGCCCGCATGGGTATGGACAAGAAACGGCATTTCGGACGAAACGCTTGCCGCGCTACTCGAGTCGCTGGAGGCGATGCGCTTAGCCCGATGCCTTTCGGGGATCGTTGCGAAAGGGTCTTTTATTCGCCTTGCCGCGCTTGCCTGGGACGCCGCTTTGCATCGGACGCAGCGGATCGCCGTGTACCGGATGGATCGGCTGATCCCGAAGTCCGCGCCGGGAGAATATCTTTGCGGAGCGGACGTCCCGCCCGAACGTGCCGGCGCGCTGCTCGGTATGCTCGCCCAGGAAGACGGCGTTTCGCTTTCCGCATCCGCACAGCTGGAAATGGGCGAAGCGTTTTCCAAAAACCGACATGCATTCGGCTGGCGCGCGCCGGACGGCACGATCGCAGCGATTGCAAAAAGGGCGGATGCGGGCGACCGCTTTTCGGACGTCCATTCCGTCGTGACCGATGCGCCTTACCGCGGATGCGGATATGCAAAGGCGCTTCTTACAAAGGTCTGCGCCCAAATTCTGGAAGAAGGACGCGTCCCGATGCTGTACGCCGATCCGGAGTATCCTCCGTCAAACGCCGCATACCGGGCGATCGGCTTTACTGAAAAAGCGCGCCTGACCGCGCTGCGGCTGATAAAAAAATCTTGAATCCGTTTCAAAAACACGAAAGGAGCACAAACCATGGAAGAAAAGAATCTGAAGAGCAACTGGAAGAAGGTCGGCAAAGACTTTGCCGTACTCGGCAAGGACCTCGGCAAAACGATCGCCAAGAGCGTCCGCAAGGGCGTGGACGTTGCGACCGACTGGGCAGAGGAATCCCCCAAGAAGGAAGAGAACGAAAAACAGGAGCCCAAAGAGTAAAGACCCCCAAGCAAAAGCGCTTTCCTGCACAAAACGCGGGAAAGCGCTTTTCTGTCAAAACGGATTATTTTCTGCGGCGAACGACGAGCAGCACCATGCCGATGATGCAGCCGGCAAGCACGATGGCTCCGCCGATGATCACGGCCCACAGCGGGAACGTCTGCGCGGACGGGCCGGGCTGCACGGGCGCTTCGGTCGGCTCCGCCGTAAGAACCGGCTCCGGCGTATCGGTCGGCTTTGCGGTCGGCTCTGCGGTCGGTTCCGCAGTCGGCTCGGGCGTCGGTTCGGGCGTTGCGGTCGGCTCCGGCGTCGGCTCTTCGGTCGGCTCCGGCGTGGCCTCCGGTTCATTCATCCGGATTTTATAAGTCACGGTTTTGGAGCCGATATGGAACGTCAGCTTTGTACTTTTGGATTCGCCGGCTTCCGGCGGATCCAGCAGCGTGACCGAAAGCGCAAGCGTCTTCCCCGCCGCGCCGGACGCATTTCTGGTATCCTTGACCGTGGCGGACTTGTATTTGTCGTCCACGCCTTTTTCCAGAACGACAAACTTCGAATCCGCAAGCTCCGCTTTCCAATCGGTATCCGCCGAAATGATCAGCGTATACGAATCGCCGGCAGACGCGTCTTCGTCGAGCGTCATCGTTTTGCCGGAAATATGGTCGTTCTTGACCTTCAGCACCGGATCGGGCGCTTCGGTCGGCTTTACCGTTGGCGTCGGGGTTGCGGGATCGTCCGGCTTCGTCTGCGAGATCGTGTAGATCTTGATCTCGTTTCCGACGCGAATGCTCATTTTAACCGAGGATGTTGTGCCCTTTGCGGCCGGTGTATCCAGCTTGATCGCATACACCATCGCGGATTGCTCGGATCCGCTTGCACGGGTATCGCTCTCGATCGATGCGAACAGTCCGCCCACGAATCCCGTCGGCACGGAAAAGCGCACGAAGGAAGCATCCTCCAGCTCCGCGCTCCAGGCAAGATCGGACTCGATCAGAACAACAAGCTCCTCTCCCTTTTCCGCGGATTTGTCGAACACGATCTTGCTGCCGCTGAGGCCTGTGCACTTCAGTTCGAATTTGGGCGCGGGCGCTGTCATCCGGATCTCATACTCGCTTGTTTCCTCCCCGACCGTGAAGGTAAGCTTCTGCGTCAGGGTCTGACCGGGGGCCGGAACGGCAGCGATTTCCAGCGTCAGATAGGAAGGCGTATTTGCCTCGCCGGACGCTTCCTTTTCGTTTTTTACCTCAGCCGGAACGCGCATCGATCCAACCAGCATCTGATCCGAGAACTTTACAAGCTTGGTATTTTCCAGCGTCGCTTTCCAGTCCTTGTCCGAGTCGATGAACAGCACGTAAGGATCACCGGCTTCGGAGTCCTCCCGCAGCGTCACAACGCCGTTCTTCAGCTCTTTCGCCGTCACTTCAAATCCTTCGATCTTCTTTCCGAGCTTGTTTTCCGCCGCTGCCGCAAACGGAATTGCGGCCAGCAGGATCAAAACGGCGACCGTCAGAATCAAAACTCTTTTTTTCATGCTTGCCTCCCTTATATCCGCGCCGACGGCTCTTTCGAACCCATACGACTTTAATAATATAGTGTATCCCATGTCCCAGCTGCTGTCAATTCCTTCCACGCTTCTTTGGTTATTTCCGGTGTTTTTGTTTGGAAAAGGCAAAAGCCGGAGGAAATGTTCTTTCCGGCTTTATTTTTTTGAAAATCGGTTAAAAGGTAGACTTTATCGACCGCTTTGTGTTATACTGTGAACGGCAGAACCGAATGTTGAAAAAAGCCCGGTATGCGGGTGATATTTCGATATACGTGTTTTTGGTATAAACAGAGAAACTTACCCGCTTTATCGACCACAATACTATTTTGGAGGCACCCAAATGAAGAAACTCCTTTCGATCCTGCTCGCGTGCGTAATGCTGCTCGGCCTGATCGCGCCCGTCTTTGCGGAGGATGGCGAACAGCCCGCGACCGATCCGGCCCCCGTGACCGATCCGATGGACGACCCCACCGAAGACCCGGCGACCGATTCGGCTGACGTAACTGACCCCACGGACGATCCTGCGGACGTCACCGACCCCGCAGATGATCCTTCGGACAACCCCGCGGATGTGACCGATCCTGTAGATCCGGAAGACCCCGTAGATGATCCCACCGACCTCGAAGATCCCGAGGATGTGACCGACCCTGTCGATCCGGACGACCCCACGGACGACCCGACGAATCCCGCAGATCCGACCGACCCGGAAGACCCGGCGGCAGATCCCGAAGAGCCGAATGCGGAGATTGAACTCGAGGACATCGACGATGAGCGCAGCAATGCCGGTGAAACGACCTATGCGCTTTGGGATGAGAATACCAAGACCCTGACGCTGTATTACGGCCCCCTGCCGGAAACCTATGCGGTAAGTGGGTTTGAATCATCTACAGAGCCCTTTAGTGCATACAAAATAGCCGTCGAAGTTGTCTTTGATCCGTCTTTTGCAAACGCCAGACCAACGTGTTTAGTGCATTGGTTTAATCAATTCGAGACTTTGCTTTCTATCGATGGACTGGAGCATTTAAATACCAGTAGCGTTACATCTATGCGCGCAATGTTTCAACAGTGCAGAAGCATAGAACATTTGGATGTTTCTGGATTTGATACGAGTAATGTTACAGATTTGACTTGTATGTTCTCTGATTGCAACAGTTTGAAGTCGCTGGATGTGACAAATTTTAATACAGAGAAAGTCCAATATATGTATGGGATGTTCTGCAGATGCAGATGTCTGACGTCCCTGGATGTGACTAACTTTAACACGAATAACGTATACCAAATGGGCTATATGTTTCAAGGATGCAGCCAATTGACAACATTGGATCTTTCGAGTTTCAACACGAGCAGGGTTACTCAGATGCATTTTATGTTTGAGGGCTGTACAAGCCTCAATACAATATATGTTGATGACGGCAAGTGGAGTACCTCGTCTGTTCAAGATGATTTTTCTAATACACTAAGCAACTGTCCTTCGCTAACCGGTGGTGAGGGAACTGCTGCCGATACTTCTTCGATAACGTATGCCCATATAGATAAAGCCGGTAATCCCGGATACTTCACCAATATTGCGGATAAGTCGCGGCTGAATCTCGGAACAAGCGAAACGCAGAAGCAGTTCTGCGTGGAGATCAAAAAACAATCCGATAAGACGGTTTATGCCAAGCTCCCAAAGAACAATTATCCGCGCTTCTCAACGACCAACTATCCGACATTGGTAGGCAATCAGTATGCCGGCAAGTATGTGTTCGCGGGTTACTATGATTCCGTCGGGGAAGGCGCAACAACGGAACGTACCGCCACCGAAACCACCGGCTACGCGCGGTTTATCCCGATCGAGGTGCTCGACGTGTATGTGCAGTTCCGGCATACGAGTCTTGCGGCAAGCGATCCACAGAATAAGACCGACCTGCGGTTCTTAACCTCGGTACCGGATCCGGCTACGCTCGGGTATAACGGTCAGATCGTCGGGTTCCGGCTTGTGAACCTTGCAAACGGCAAGGTTATCTCGGATGCTGCGTTCGGCGCGGAGTATTGCTACGATGAGATCATCGGGGACTATAAGGTTCAGACCGGAAGCGGACTTGTTTCTCTGACGCCGGACAAGTTCTATAGCGGCGTATCGCAGAAGGTTGCCCTGCAGACGGTGATCGGCATGCCGAACAGTTACTTTGAGAATCAGAAAAGACTATCGGTGCAGCCGTATATCATTACGCTTGACGGAACGAAGTCGTATGCGACGGTACACCCGTTCATGCTGAAGATCGTAAACGGCAAGAAGACGGCAGCGCCGATTGCAAACAACTGACAATACACATCGAGGAGAGAAGCGT
>CACXMS010000028.1 GCA_902768795.1 uncultured Eubacteriales bacterium | reverse complement strand
AACACATGCAATCGCCATTTTCGATTGAATGGTGTCAGAGCACCCCACGATCGCTTCTGCTGTGCCTTGCCATATATGCGTTCGGCGGGATCGTGTACTTCGGAACGCGACCGAACCTCCGGCAAGGCGAGGAACACGGCTCCGCAAAGTGGGGTTCTCCGAAGCAGGTCAACGCACAGATTGAACAAAAGCAGAGCTTTCCACTGACCAAGCACGTCCGGCTCGGCATGGACACTCATAAGCACAGACGAAATCTGAACATCCTTACCCTCGGCGGCAGCGGCGCGGGCAAAACCCGCTCCCTCGCTCTGCCGGGGATCATGGAATGCAATGCAAGCTTCGTCGTCACCGATCCGAAGGGTGAGATTCTTGCCGCCGTTGGGCATCTGCTGAAAGAGAAGGGCTATACGTCATACCTATGCAACTATGTTGTATGACGCCAATGTTGATGTTAAGTCGGCACAAATGTTCCTCGGCCATTCTGATATAGAGGTTACATTATCCATCTATACACATTTGTCTCAATATAAAGAGCGAAAAGCAGCAGATGCGCTTGATGAACATCTGGACGAAATGCTCGAGACTGGACGATATACGAAATACGCTCCTATTTCCACTGTTGTTTCATAGCGAAAACCGTAAAAATACAAGGTTGCAAGATTTTTGATTTTCGATGACAACGATGAGGACGAGCGACGCTCTCCAAGCAACCGCAACGAGGGCGGCTTTTCACTGTTCCCCTCATCATCACGTTTATCATCCCGGTTCTGGTTGCCATTCTGTAATCGATTTTTTGAAAATCCACAATTGCTTTCGCACATATTTAACATGGTTCCCAAACCACTCCTTCTTTTTTGATTGATATTGGACTATTCAGAGCACTTCTTGGTGTCGAGGGATCGCTTACAGAAGACGATATATTTTCTGATCCCAAATATTTGAAATTAATTACACCAATTTAGGTTAATATTTTTACTTGACAATTGGTGCTAATTCTGATATGATAGTCTCATGAAAAACTAGGAGGAGCAAACATGGCGTATACAAGCTTTGGAGAATTTGTCAGAATTCTCAGAATTCAGCATCATGAAGTTATGGGAGATTTAGCTGAGATTCTAAAAACGTCAGTCCCGTTTCTGTCAGCCGTTGAGAACGGAAAGAAAAACGTACCGACAGAATGGATCGAGAAAATCATACATCACTATAATCTCGACACAAAGGAACAAGCCAAACTGAAAGCAGCAATCGAGGAGTCAAAGGTACAGTACAAAATCATTCCTGTCAACGCTGGCGTCACTCAGCGGCGTGCAGCGATGCAGTTTGCCCGTTCGTTTGACGATATGGACGACGAAACAGCATTAAAGATCATAACTCTCTTGAACAAGAAGGAAGGAAAACGTGATTAATGGATTATCAGACTAAACCCACGAGCAGAGACGACCTACGACACTACTCTCGCTTCTTACGACGATTATTCGATGTTCCGGCAACAGGTCCATTTCCCGTACTCGAAGTGCTTGACAAGATTTGTGATGTTTTTGAAGGCTGCAATTACATCATTGTAGAAGACAGCAAAATTCCAAAGCGTACTATGGCGAGGTGTGTCCCTAATGATATTGGCGGCTTTACGATTGAGATCAAAGAGTCAATATACAATGGGGCATATAAAAAACAAATAGGCGCATATCTTGGATTCATTTGCCATGAAATTTGCCATGTGTTTCTGTTTAATATCGGATTCACCCCAGTCTATGAACGCAGTTTTGCCGACAAAGAGATCCCCGCATATTGCAGTGTAGAATGGCAGGCAAAAGCATTGTGTGCAGAAGTGATGATTCCCTACAATGAAAGCCGTGGAATGGGTACGAAAGCAATCACGGATTACTATCACGTTTCCAGAGCGTTTGCTGAAAATCGTAATAAACTTGAAAGGCGGTGAAGGTCATTGCTTGTATACAAAATAAAAAAGCATTGCGCTAATTGATTTCTCAATTTTTGCAACGCATTTTCCGAGCTTCTCAACTCGTAATCTAGCGATTTCATTATATGAGATCTCGTCGCCGATGTCAACCCCCAAATGAAGTTGTTACGAACACTCTTTGTGAGGTTGTTACGAACATTCTTGCACATTCGAGCAGCTTAACTCGTAATCTAGCAAATTGCTTTTGACGCTGTTCGGATGCTAAGCGGCAGGGTAAATTTATCCAAAGGCACACTGCCCTGCTGTACTGTGCCGGACAGGAAAAACGAATATGTCAAAAGTGAACTGCACCAGAGCAGGGTGCAAAGATGTTTTTCGTGCGTTTTTAGTACAGAACGCAAAATACGACGGTGATTTGGAGATTCCGTGCATCGCAAAAGAGTCTTCGATTCCTACAAAGTTGGTATCGTTTACAAAAGCAGTAAGCGGATCAGATTACGATTCATGGATTCATTTTTATGAGGACGATGCTTCGTTTGAACGACTTTGGAATAATCCAAAGCGCTATCTGCCTATTTTGAAACGATATAAAGGCGTGATCGCTCCGGATTTCAGTGTCTATCGGGATATGCCATTGGTAATGCAACACTGGAACATCTATCGAAGCCATGCGATCGCCGTTTGGCTGCAAAGCAACGGTTTGCCGGTGATTGCAAATGTTCGGTGGGGCGACGAACGAACATATGATGTTTGCTGCATGGGCGTTCCTAGGAATTCTACCATTTCTGTTGGCTCCCATGGGTGCATTAAACTGCTGCAAGAGCGAGAACAATTTTTACAAGGGTTGGCTCATGTTATAAACGTGTTATCGCCTAAATCGATCATCGTATACGGCGCTGCGCCGGATGCTGTTTTCTGTAAATATATAGAACGCGGCATTCAAATATTTGCGTTTGACAGCGAATACATGA
This sequence comes from uncultured Eubacteriales bacterium, assembly GCA_902768795.1. Classification (GTDB taxonomy): domain Bacteria; phylum Bacillota; class Clostridia; order Christensenellales; family CAG-138; genus UBA3792. The sequence goes on along the minus strand of CACXMS010000028.1, from coordinate 19,804 downwards.
CCGCCCATCGAAAGGCGGTGAGCGCCTAATGGGAGCAGGGATTCATGGTGGGTTCGGTGGAACAAATGGTTCTTTATCTGGTAAAGGAAAAAGTCAATCATTACCAACAAAAGAGGCTCAATTGAAGCACATATTTTCGGGAAAGAATGGACACTTAACTGATACGCCAGCGAACAGGAGCAGACTAATCAACCTTGCAAATGATAATAGTAAATTCATTGGCAAAGATAAATATGGTAATTCATGGAATGCAGAAACTAATAAGGATGGTTCGCAAACATGGGTACGTTATCAAAACGGAACAATCAACGAAGGAGGTTTGAATAGCAAACCTCGACCGTGGAACAACGAAACCGGTCTGAACAATAATCCAGTGAAACGGAGGAGAAAGAAATAATGAATCAGTTTGAATTGTTTTGCATGGTCTACTATGTGCTTGATGCGGAATGGGATGAGAGTAAAGACGCTCAACTCGGCGATTTCTTAAGCAGAGCAAATCCATTTCTTTTTGAAGATATCGGCTCAGCCGATCCTTCCGTATTTGCTGAGTTCTGCAAAACAGCTGTTGAACCAATAACCATTGAAAACAGCTATCAAATTGCCGCAGCATATATCAAAGCACTCGAAAACGACGTGATTTCATCTGCGTTTTTTACAATAGATGAAGAAGAGTGGATCGAATGTGTCAAAGAATATCTTGCACAGGATCACAAGGGAAGTAATATGTAATTTGTATCAAAGCCCGATGCGCGCAAACGCTTCGGGCTTTTAACTCCGTAATTATTTATATTTCAACTCATATTTCATGTTGAAAAGCGTGATACCGTTGACTTACAGCGTGTAGTCGTTGGAAATGATATTGGATCATCAATTGAATAGCTGACTACAATCTGACTACACACTGTGTGGTAAAAAGTGTCTTTTGGGGTACTTATTTGCATGTATTGAACATTCCGGACAAATGCCGGAAATGCCCTAAAATAGGCACTTTTTCCCTATTATACTAACTTTTTGGTCTTCAAATCAGGCCACTCCGACTCTGAAGGTCAGAGGTTCGAATCCTCCCAGGTACGCCACGAAAAAAGCGTCTTTTGTCTGCTGACAAAAGACGCTTTTTTCAACTAAGTGTTCCGCTTTCTTGAAATGGGGCGGCTTTTTCTGTATAATAGGGGAGGAAAGCGATAATAACCTGTTTACGGAGGGAAAATGGAACTCAAAATCAACACATTGACGTCCGAAACGTTCCGGAAGCTCTATACCTCCGTCGGCTGGGAACCGCCCGGCATCGGGCAGATCCGCAAGGCGCTGGAAAACACGGCGGCAGCCTTTACGGCGTATGACGGGGAAGAAGCGGTCGGAACGGTACGGCTGATCGGCGACGGCGGCATGTCGTTTTACACCAAGGACTTTGCGGTGTCTCCGGCGTATCAGTCGAAGGGCGTCGGCACGCTTCTGATCGACGCATTGGAGAATTATATCCGCAAAACGATATCTCCCGGATGGGCGGTGAGTCTGGAGCTGATCAGCACGAAAGAGGCGGCGCCGTTTTATCAGCGGAAAGGATTTGAGGAGCGGCCGTGCGATTGGGACGGACCGGGCATGTTCAAAATGATCCGATCGCTTCCGAACGCCGGCGAAAAGGATTGACGATGGAAGACGGCATTTACAATTTGGGAAACCGGGCGGTCAACAATTTTCTCGTTCCGGGAGAGGACGGATACATTCTGATCGACACGGGATACGAGAAGGGGTTCCGTCGGTTTCGGCAAAAATTGAAGAAATACAAGTTGGATCCGAAGAACATCCGGTATGTTTTCCTTACCCATGCCCATGACGATCACGCGGGCTTTCTGAACGACGTTCTCGCCGTGACGGATGCGAAAGTCATTCTGCATCCGAAGGCGATCGAGGGCCTGAAGCGCGGACAGAAATCCTTCGAGGGAGGATGCTCATCCCGTTTGGCGTGGTTTTTCTGTCAGGTTCTTGCTTTTTTCGGTCACGGCGGGCACACGTATCCGCCGATCAGGGAGGAATACCTTGACCGACTGATCTCTATTGATTCGGAGGCGTTCAAAGCGCTTCGCTTTCCGTATGAAATCCTGGAAACGCCCGGCCACACGGCGGATCACATCGCAATGATCCAAGACGGGATCCTGTTCTGCGGAGACGCGGCGATGAACGGGTTTCCGAGCAGAAAAAGAGTGATCATCTGGATCGAAGATTTGCGGCAGTATAAGCGGTCGTGGGAAAAGATTTTGAAAACGGACGTTGAAACGCTCTGTCCCGCGCACGGGAGCCCGTTCCCAAGGTCCGATCTGGAACGATATCTGCCGTCGCTGGATTATATCCGGCTTTATCCGCTGAAGAATTCCGGACCGTCAAATCGGGACGGGGAAAAGCACACGGAAGACAGGAGGAACAATCGATGAAAATAACGGTGATCAACGGTTCGGAAAAAAGGGGCGTTACCGATCGGCTGAAAGAAATCTTTCTTGGGAAATTCCGGGGCGAAGCCGAAATCACGGAGTTTTTTCTCCCGCGCGACTGCCCGAACTTCTGCGCGGGCTGCACCGTTTGCTTTTTGAAGGACGAGCATTTATGCAAGGACGCGGCGTACGTTCAGAGGATCGAAAAAGCGATGCGAAATGCCGATCTGCTGGTTTTCACCTCGCCCGCGTACGTTTTCCACACGACAGGCGCGATGAAGACGCTGCTGGATCATTTCGGATACCGATGGATGCCGCACCGCCCCGCGAAGGAGATGTTTTCGAAACGCGCCGTGATCATCACGCAATGTCTCGGCGCCGGCGGGAAGTCGGCGGCAAAGGACATCCGGGACAGTCTTTCCTGGTGGGGGATCAGCAGGATCAAGGTCGTCAGCTTCAAGCTGATGAGCGAAGTCGTATGGGACAGGATTCCCGAAACGAAGAGAGCGAAGATGACGGAGAAGCTCGAAAAAGCCGCGGAACAGATGCGGAAAATCGATTACGCAAAGCCCGCGCGTACGGGATTCATGATCAGGATGAAATTCTGCGCGGTGAGAATGCTGCAGAAAAATCTCGGAAAACAGAATCCCGGATATACCGACTATCTATACTGGAAAAACAACGGCTGGACCGGCGCAAAAAGGCCGTGGAAACAGGATTGAACGGGCGTCGGCCGGGCCGCAAACGCGGATTGAGATTCGCCTTAATCCATCAAAGGAGAGGATACGAAAATGAAAACGGCTCTGTTTCGATCGGCATGTATGGGACTGATCCTTGTGATGCTTTGCGGGTGCGCCGCGGCAGGGGTCGGACGGGACGAAACGAATCCGGCCTCGGACGGCGGCTTCGTATATGAGCACGATCCCCGGGAAAACCCGGAGGCGATGAAAGACATCGTGGAAAACCCCGCCGCGGTGTACGGCTTTTCACCGGATCCGGAATCAACGCGGCTGGGCGTTTACGCGGAATATGACTGGTCCGATCCGCAGTTTGTCGCCGGCGCAAAGAAAGAGCGAGAGGCCTATCACGCATCCATGGACACCATGACGGACATTTTGTATGCGATGCGCGCGGACGGCGCGACATTGGAGGAAATGGCGCGGGCCGTTTCAACCGAGCGAAACCGCCTTCGCCTTGCCGCATACGAGAAGGATCCGGACGGTCTCGAAAAGTTGAAACAAAGCAATTTGGAAACCTATGGACACGAGGACGGACCGACCCCGGATGAACTGTTTGAGAAATACGGAAGCTGGCAGCAGGTTCTGCAAAAAGCGTTCAGCGCCAACATGGGCATGGATGCGTGCTGCGGACTGTATGACGAATACTATCAACTGTACATCGAGCTCGGATACGTCAACTGATGAACAGCGGGAAGAACCTCCCGCTGTTCTCATACAATCATTGACGGCTTAGCGGCGCTTTTCGCATCGACAGGGGACCGGGGCTTTCTCGCGGACGGTCGGCCTGCGCCTTGCCGCCGCCTTTGTTCATTGTTTGTTCAGAAAACGGAACAGCGGGTTCACGCCTTTTTCACGGCGCTGTTGATACAATGGGTGCAGGGGGCGAAAAAGATGTGGTATTATGTTACGGAAGCAAAGGCCGATGCGTTTGAAAAGGCCGCGGAGCGGATCGGAGAAACGCTGACGGTCTGCAAGGAGCCGCCGATCGGGGCGGAGCTGGTTTTTCTGGAGCGAAAGGATATCCCGCGCGGGGACGTCCCGGGAAAATGTATCGCAATTAACCGCGAGGAGCCGTTTGCTTTGGCGGGATGGGACTATGCGGCAAGCGGGCAGATCGACGCGGACCGGCTGATACGGATCGGCGCGCGGCTGTGCGGGCGCGGCAGGGAAGACCTTCGGGCTCGCGCAGAAAGCTGTCTGGACGCGCTTTCGGCGCCGAGGCACCTGCTCGGGTATCGGTATTTATGCGAAGCGATGATGCTGTGCGCCGAGCCGGATCGTAAGATCCCGGCGATGGACGAGCTGTATCCGATCCTTGCCGAAAGACGGGGAACGTCGGCGGTCATGGCGTCCCGCGCGATCCGGCACACGATCGATCGCGCGTGGAAGGACGGCGACTGCGCCGTACAGCGGTCCTATTTCGGCTACGGCGCGGCCGATACGCGCGGCGTTCCGACGAATACGGAATTCCTGCTTTGCGTGTGCGAACGCATGCGAATGCTGCAATAAAGAGCCGTCAGAGCGCACGGACGCAGCGAAACAGGTCGCAGTATTTCCGGGCGCAGAACGGCTGCGCGGCGCGGATCGCGTAATGCGCGCCGGACAGCGTAAACGAGAGCTTGTCCTTTTGCGTCAGGCCGAATCCGTCCAGCGCGGACAGCGGCGCGGAAAAATCGCCGAGCGTGAACGAAACGCCGGACATCGTCATGCGCCCCTGCGCCACAGGCTGCAGGGCGTGGTTTTCATCAAGCAAAAAGAGCTGCATGCCGTCGTCGGAAAAGACCGGCTCGTCCGAAGCCGCCGCCGCAAGCTCGCGCATCCTTGCCTGCTGCCAGTCGTCCCAGGCGCCGGGGTGCAGAAACGGCGCGGAATCCGAAAAACGCCCGGTTTCGTCGAGCTGCGCCGTAAGGCCGCATTCGCAGAAGAACGCGCAGCCCTTGCTCTTCAGCTTGTCCGCGCGGCCGCAGCGGGGGCAGAGATACAGCGCCGTTTCGAGCCGCTCGGCAAGCCGCCTGCCCCGGTACGGGACCGGCGGCAGCGCGTATGCGTCGACGAACAGATCGGCCGTGATCCGCGCGTGCAGCGCTTCGGCGGAGAGTGACGCAAGCTCCTCGGGCGAATAGATATGCACGATTTTGCCGTGCACAACGCCCTTTCGCATCGTATCCGCCCAGCGCGGGGAGGTCAGATAGCCGCCGCTGATCCGGAAGGTGACAAGCGGGACTTTGGCGGATCGGGCGATTTTGGCTGAGGCGAACGGGATCGCGGGCGACCTGCCCGTGAACGCGCGTTCGCCCGACGGGAACATGCACACCGGCCGGCCCTGCTTCACGGTCCGCAGGACCTGCAGCGCGCAGGCCGCGTCCGTTCCGCCCTTATAGCGGTCGATCGTATAGAACCATCGGTCGATGAATTTCGAAAGGAGCCCCATCCGATGCACGGCCTCGGTCGTTACAAACGCCAGCGGCACGGTCGAAGCGCAGCCGACGAACAGCGGATCGAGATCGGTCTCGTGGTTCGAATAAAACAGGAATCCGCCTTCGGGCAGATCGCCGGGCTTCAGATCGTACCGGAACCGGCGTTTTAAGATCCGGTGCACGATCGGCCGGAAGGTTTTCCAGAACCACGCCGCGCGGCGCGCTTTCTTTTCTGCACTCGAATCGCTCATTGCAATACCTCCAAAAGCTGCGCGGGACGGGCAAGGATCACCTTCGCGCCGCACTCCTTCAGAAACGCCGCGCCGCGAAATCCCCATCCGCAGCCGATCGCATCGGCGCCGGCGGCAGCGGCAAACATCAGATCCACGTCCGAATCGCCGACGTACACCGTTTTCGCGGGCAAAACCCCGAGCGAATCCGCAGCCGCAAAATACGGCGCGGGATCGGGTTTAAGCGGCGCGCCGTCACGGTGACCAGAGATCCGGTCGAACGTCCCCGCGGGGAAAAGCGTTTCGAGGATCTTCACCGCCGCGCCGTGCGGCTTGTTTGTGATCACGGCAAGGCGGTATCCGCGCCTGCGGAGCCGTTCCAGCGTTTCGGGCATGCCGGCGTACGGCGCGGTGTGATCCGTACAGTGCTTTTCGTAATGCGCGCGCGCGATCGATTGCACCGCGGCGCGGCGCTGTCCGTCGGCGTCCGGCAACGCGCGCTCGATCTGTTTTTTTAGCCCGTTGCCGATGAACGAGCGAACCTGCTCCTCGGAACAGGTTCGTTCGTCAAACATCCGCAGCGCGTAGTTCAGCGATGCGGTAAGATCCGCGAGCGTATCGCAGAGCGTTCCATCCAGATCAAAAAAGACTGCCCGATCATTCCGTTTCTGTTCCATATTCCCTATTCTATGCGCTTTTTTGCGCTGCGTCAAGAACGGAACGCGGCGAAAGAATTTACAATTTCCCCCGTTTTTTTCCGCATATATGGAAAAAATGTGTGAATTTCGACAAAAAATGATTGGGAACGGTTGCGTTTTATCGGGCAGTCCCGTATAATGAGCTTGTCTGCCGCTTGGCGGACAAGGGGGGGAAGTATGATTGTTACTGTCGTATGCGACGTTTTGGGGGAGGAGAACAACGGGACGACCGTTGCCGCCATGAACCTGATCCGTTCGCTGAAGGCAAAGGGGCACACCGTTCGCGTGCTGTGCGGGGATGAGGACCGCCGGGGTGAGGAGGGGTTCTTTATCGCGCCGAAGCTGAACCTTTGGCCGTTCAACCGGTATGTCGCAAAGGTCGGCGTTTCGCTGGCGAAGGGCGATCCGAAGCTGATCGCGGAGGCGTTCGACGGGACGGACGTTGTGCATATTATGACGCCGTTTTCGCTCGGCTCGAAAGCGATGAAGGTCGCAAAGCAGAGGGGCATTCCGGTGACGGCGGGATTTCACTGTCAGGCGGAGAACATGACGGCGTACGTCGGTCTGAACAAGATCGTCTTTCTGAGTTATTTCATCTACGGGTTTCTGTACCGGCATTTTTTCCGGTATGCCGACGCGATCCATTACCCGTCCGCGTTTATCCGTGACGTCTTTGAATCCTCGATCCGCAAAACAACGCGCGGATACGTGATTTCCAACGGCGTAAACAGCAGCGTACGGCGCGAGCATGTTGAAAAACCGGCCGAATGGCGCGATCGGATCGTGATCCTTTCCGTCGGGCGCTATTCGCGCGAAAAGGAGCAGGACGTTCTGCTGAAGGCGGTGAACCGTTCGAAGTATCGGGACCGGATCCAGCTTGTGCTGGCGGGGCAGGGCCCGCAGGAGCCGTATTATCGCAGTCTTGCGGCGCGGCTGCCGATCCCGCCCATGTTCCGGTTCTTTGAGCGCACGGAGATCGGGAACATGTTCAACTGCTGCGATCTGTATGTGCATCCGGCCGAGATGGAGCTCGAGGGCATTGCGTGCCTCGAGGCGATCAAGTGCGGCAAGCTCACGATCGTTTCCGATTCGAAGCTGTCCGCGACGCACACGTTCGCGGTCGACGAGCGCTGCATTTTCAAACACAGCTCTCCGAAGGCGCTTGCCCGCGTGATCGACTGGTGGATCGAGCATCCCGAGGAGCGCGCGGTCTGCGAAGCGCGGTACGCGGCAAGCGGAAGCGCAAAGGATCAGGCGGTTTGCATGGCGGAAATGGAGCGGATGCTGCAGGAGGTTGCCCATGAAGCCGCCGCGTAAAGTCGTTTACTACGACGATCCCGTGCATGACGATTTTGCCGGAACGAACATTGAAACGAAGGTTGTCGACGAATCGTTCCCGTACCGCCACGGCCGCTTCTTTACGGCGGTCTCGCATGTGCTGTACTACGCGATTGCGCTGCCGCTCGTATGGCTGATGCATCGCGTCGTGCTCGGCGTCCGGTTTGTGAACCGGAAGAACCGCCGCCTTGTGAAAGGGCCGTGCTACGTTTACGGAAACCACACCTCGTTTTTCGATTCCTATACCCCGTCGCTGCTGTCGTTTCCGCGCAGAGCGGACATGCTGGCGGGACCGGACGCGTTTTCGATTCCCGGTCTCCGTTCGGTCGTCCAGATGCTCGGCGCGATCGCGATCCCGAACCGCGTCAGCGGTATGAAGCCGTTCTTTCGGGCGCAGGAAGCCGCATTCCGCGCCGGACGCGACGTCACGATCTTTCCCGAAGCGCATATCTGGCCGTACTATACCGGCGTGCGTCCGTTCCCGGCGACGTCGTTCTCCTATCCGATCCGTCTGAACGCACCCGTTTTCGCGTTTTTTACCGCGTATTCCGAGCCGGAGGGAATCGACAAGGTGCTTCGGCGCAAGGCGACCGTCCGCATTTACGTTTCCGAGCCCATATATCCGGATCCGAACCTGCCCCGCAAGGAAGCGCAGCAGGATCTGCGCGACCGCGTGTATGCGTTCATGGAGGAAATGTCCCGCACGCACAGCACGAACAGCGTGATCGAATATGTGCGGCGCGACCCGTCTGCGAACGGAACGGAAACGCCGGAAACGGCCGGCTGACGTTGTTTTCGGCGGGCTTGCATTGCGGCCGGGAATATGGTATGATCGGTCGGAAGGGAGAGAGCACGCATGAAGATTTCGACGAAAGGGCGCTATGCGCTGCGAATGCTGGTCGATCTTGCCGAACACGGCGGCGGCTCGTATATCTCGCTGAAAGAGATCGCCGAGCGTCAGGGCATTTCCAAAAAGTATCTCGAACAGATTACGCCGATCCTGCACCAATCCGGGCTGTTGCGGGCAAACCGCGGCGCGCAGGGCGGGTATCGGCTTGCAAAATCGCCTGCGGCCTGTACGGTCGGCGAGATTCTTCGGCTGACGGAGGGTTCGCTCGCGCCGCTCGAATGCGCGGAGGATCCGTCGCTTTGCGCGCGCAGTGCGGACTGCGCGACGCTGCCCGTCTGGCAGGGCCTCGGCCGCGTCGTTTCGGCGTATCTTGACAGCGTTACGCTGCAGGACATTGTCGATCAGCACCGCTTGCGCGGCGAAAATGATTATGTAATCTGACCCGAGAAAGAGTGAACCGCACCCCGTTTGTCAGACATGTGATATAATGCCTAACAAACGGGGTGCAGCTCATTTGAGAAAACACCTTTATCTTGTTCTGCGTTCTGTTTCCGGATCCGCCGCAAACGGCCTGACCTCTTTTACGACAGTCTTTTTATGCGTTCCGCTTTTGCGCGGCATAGCGGCATACGAGCCGCAGCAGCATATCCGCCGCAAGATCCATGCCCTCGACCGTAATGTGTTCGCACGGGCCGTGGTACGCATACCCGCCGGTGCCGAGGTTCGGACACGGCAGACCCATGTAGCTTAAGCGCGCGCCGTCCGTGCCGCCGCGGATCGCAACGGTTTTCGGCTCCATGCCGGCTTCCCTTGTGGCCGCTTCCGCGTTCTCGATCAGGTGCATACAGGGAACGATCTGTTCCTTCATGTTGCGGTACTGTTCGCGGATCGAGAGCCTGACCGTGCCCGCGCCGTACTTTTCGTTGAGCACCTTTTCAATGTGCCGCAGCGTAGCGAGCCGTCCCTCGAACCATGAGTAGCTGTGATCGCGCACGAGATAGGAGATTTCGGCGTCCTCGATCGTGCCGGTGAGCCGCCGGAGATGATAGAAGCCCTCGTATCCGTCGGTATCGCGCGGCGTATCGCGCGCGGGCAGCAGGGAATTGATCTCGCAGGCGACGAGCAGCGCATTGACCATGATGTCTTTTGCGCTGCCGGGATGCACCGAAAAGCCCCGGATCGTAAAGGTCGCGGCGGCCGCATTGAAGTTTTCGTATTCCAGCTCGCCTTCAGCGCCGCCGTCCATCGTATAGGCATAGTCCGCGCCGAAGGAACGGACGTCAAAATAGTCCGCGCCTTCGCCGATCTCCTCGTCGGGCGTGAACGCGATCGACAGCTTTCCGTGCGGAAGATGCTCGCTCTGCAGCCGCTCGAGCACGGTCATGATTTCGGAGATGCCCGCCTTGTCGTCGGCGCCGAGCAGCGTCGATCCGTCGGACGTGATCAGCGTGCGCCCCGCAAGGGAGGGCAGATGCGGAAAGCTTTCGACGTCGAGCACGCGGCCGCTCGGCAAAACGAGATCCTTGCCGTCGTAGTTCGGATGCAGGATCGGCTTCACGTTCTCGCCGCTGCAGTCCGGCGAGGTATCCATGTGCGCGATCAGGCCGAGGCGCACCGCGTCCTCACAGCCGGGCGTTGCCGGCAGCGTGGCGTAGACATAGCATTTTCCGTTGACGTGCGCGTCCGAAAGGCCGATCTCCTTCAGTTCGTGCACGAGCAGACGCGCCAGATCGAACTGCCGCGCTGCGGAAGGATGCGTACCGGAAAATTCGTCGCTGGTCGTATGGATCGCGACGTAGTTCAAAAAGCGTTCGTAAGCTCTCATCGTTTTGTTTTACCGTTGCTGTCCGATGATCTTTACGGTAAACCGTCTGCGGCGCGGGCCGTCGAACTCGGTGAAGTAGATCCCCTGCCAGCGGCCGAGGACGAGCTTGCCGTCGTCGATCATCACGGTCACGCTGCTGCCGATCACGCTCGCCTTGAGATGCGCGGCGCTGTTACCCTCGGCGTGCCGGAATTCGGGTCGGTCGGGATAGGTTTCGTTCAGCGCGAGCAAAAGATCGTTCACGACGTCGGGATCGGCGTTTTCGTTGATCGTCACACCGGCGGTCGTGTGCGGGCAATAAACGGTCGCCATGCCGTCAAACACGCCGCTTTGCCGCACCGCGTCGCGCACCTTGTCGGTAATGTCGATGAATCCCTCTTTGCCGGTCTGCAGCGGATATTCGTAAAGCATCGGTTCTGCTCCTTTCACAATCCATTGTCAACCGTATTATACGAAACTCGCGCAAAAAAAGCAAGCGGCTGTTGTGAAAGGAGCCGGATCATTGCGACAAATCGCATTATTATAATACCGGTTGGCGGAAATGGCGCCGTCTGCGCCATTTCTTCTTATTATTCCGTCGCAATCAGCCGGTTTTTCTGCCAAGCGCGATACCTTTCGGCGCGCACCCGGTGGGTGAATAAGCGCCGGAAGGGATTGACCGCTTTGATTTTTCTTCGGCAGAAGAAACCGGCTTTTGGCATCCTTTCAGAGCAGCGCCTTACGGTGCGGAAACCGTTTTGAGACAACCTCTGCGATTTTGGCATACGCGGTTATTTCGCCGCAATCGGCAGATCGACGTAAAACAGCGGTTCGGACGCGAAGCAGAGCAGCGGGGAAAGCGGGCCCGCGGCGGAATCGTACGACCAGTCATAGCTTAAATCCCCGTTTGTCACGCAGTTGAGAAAACCCTCGATTCCGAGCGAGGAGATCGGGCCGGACAGCGACGACGCCGGGATCAGATACTGCGGCACGGAGCCGTCGTACGGATAGCCGCGCCGGATCCGAAGCGCCCTGCCGGCAGGTTCGCCGTTGACGTAGATCAGCGGCGACTCGCCCTCGCCGAACGAATTGTTCTGCAGCGACAGCGGAATCGCGCTGCGCTGGTATTCGCTCATGCTTTCGGGCGCATCCAGGACGGTGAACGTCAGAAGAATGCCCATCCCCGAGCGGCACACCTCGGCGTCGAGCACGACGCCGTCGAGCGAAAGCTGCTCGTTCCGGTAGCCGGTATGCGTTTCCTTGCATACGGTCAGCCAATGCATCCCGGACAGCGGGACCGAAACGTGCGTCGTGCTTCCTTTCAGCGCGCCCGCGTCGAGCGTAAACGTGTGCTCGACGATCGCAACCGAGCCGAAGTACCGCTGCATGTCCTCGACCTTGCAGTCGATGATCCCGTACTGCACCGTGACGGTGACAAGGCCGCTTTCGGGCAGCGCACGGTCCGAGCACCAGGCGGCCGTGATGCCGTCCGCATCGGCGTCAAAGGATACGGCGTTATAGACGCCGCCGAGCGGATACGAGGTTTTGTCGCCTTCGACCGTGTACTGCGCGGAGTTGACCGCAAACTCGAGCACCTGTCCGGGCGCGGAAAAGTCCGATTCGGAAAACGGCTGCATGTTCGTCGGCGTGAAGCGGATCTGCCAGATCAGCGGATCGGATGCGCCGGCTTGCTGCATCACGCCGAGCAGCTCGATTCTGGAGTCACGGAGCCAGCCCCAATCCTGCTCCGTGACGGGCGCGCCGCCCTGGCTTTCGCGCCACAGCAGGCATTCGTCGTACAGATCGCGGTCAAATTCGGGCAGCAGTCTGACCGTAAAGGATTCCGCACGGATCGGGTTCTCGATCAGAACGGTCAGATCGCCGTCGTTTTGCGCGGGCGCCGGCTGCGGCGAAGCGGAACCGGGCTGTGTGATTGCATGCCCTTTTCGCGCAAACCCGCCGGTCAGCGCGACGGTCAGCGTGGCAAGCAGCAGCAGCGCGGTCACGGGGATCGCAATCCAGGGGATCGGACTCGGATTCCACTCCCGGCCGTCGGGTCTTTTTTCGACGGAGGACGCCGCGCGGACGGCGCGGTCGATCCGAGCTTTTTGGGATTTGCCGCCGAGCAGGCTTTTTTCCAGGGCGGCATGATAAAACTGTTTTTCGTTCATGGCAGAATTCTCCTTTGTTCGGTGGCGGTCAGGCGGTTTTTCAGCGTGTTTCTTGCGCGAAACAGCCGGCTTTTGACCGCTTCTTTGCCGATGTTCAATTCGGCGGCGATGTCCGAAACGCTCATTTCGAACCCGTAATACAGCACGAAAACGCGATACGTTTCGGGCGGGAGCGCTTTTGCGTACGTGAGGACCTGTTCGGCAAGCACGCGGTCAAGCGCAAGATCCTCAAAGGAAACGTCCTCCGCGAGCACGTTTTCGTACACTTCAATCGGCTGCGCCGCGCGCCCGGCGCGTTCGGCGTAGTTTCGCGCGATCTCACGCTGCAGCATCCGCTGCAGGAACGATTGCGGAAACAGAATGTCGAGATGCCCGTACCGCTCGATGCGGCGGTAAAAATCGACGTATACGTTCTGCAGCGCGTCCTCCGCGTCGGTCGGATCGGACAGATGCAGCACGGCATAGCGGAGCAGCCGTCGGCAGGTCTTTTCGTAGACCCGGTCAAAGTAGTCTTTGTTCATCGGTTTTGTTCACTTTCTGTAAGCGCTTACACCTATATAGAGGGGAGAACCGCGTGAACGGTTGCAAAAAAAACGCGCCGTTTTCCGGCGCGACGCAGTCAGTTCAATTTGAATTTCGCATGATTACAGCAGCGGGATGCCGGCGTCCGCGGCGGCGGAGCGGACGAAATCGGGCCAGACGGAAACCTGCACCTCGCCGATGTGCGCCTTGCGGAGACAGAACATGCAGATGCGGCTCTGCCCGATGCCGCCGCCGACCGTGTACGGCAGCTTCCGATCCAGGATCGCCTTCTGGAACGGCAGCGCGGCGCGCTCCGGACAGCCCGCTTTTTCGAGCTGCTGTCTGAGCGAGACTTCGTCGACTCGCACGCCCATCGAGGAAAGCTCAAGCGCGATGTCCAGCACCGGATAGTACACGAGGATATCGCCGTTCATCGACCAGTCGTCATAGTCCGGCGCGCGGCCGTCGTGCCGCGCTCCGTCCGAAAGCCGGTCCCCGATGCCGATCACGAATACCGCGCCCTTTTCCCTGGTGATCGCGTACTCGCGTTCGCGCGGGGACTTGTCGGGATAGCGGTCCAGCAGTTCCTGCGACGTGATGAAGAAGATCTCCTTCGGGAGGATCTCTTCAATATAATCATACTGGACCGCCATGAATTTTTCGGTCTTCTTGATCGCCTTATAGACGCGCCGGACGGTCTCCTTCAGTGTTTCGACCGTGCGCTCCTCCTTGGCGATGACGCGTTCCCAGTCCCACTGATCGACGTAGATCGAATGGATGTTGTCGGTCGTTTCGTCGCGCCGGATCGCGTTCATGTCCGCGTAAAGCCCCTCGTGCAGCGCAAATCCGTACTGCCCGAGCGCCATGCGCTTCCATTTGGCGAGCGACTGCACGATTTCCACCGTGCGCTCGTCCTGCTCCTTGACGCCGAACCGGACCGGCCGTTCGACGCCGTTCAGGTTGTCGTTCAGACCCGATTCGGGCGTGACAAACAGCGGAGCGGAAACGCGCTGCAGATTGAGCTGCTGCGCGAGCGCGCTCTGGAAAAAGTCCTTGACGGTTTTGATCGCAACCTGCGTATCGTGCAGCGACAGCGCCGGACGGTAGCCGGCGGGGATCGTTAAATGCTCCATGGGAAACTCCTTCTGCTTTTCGTCATGCAGACAGCATAGCACGCCGGGCCGCGTTTTGCAAGAAAAAACACAAGATCATATATTTTTTACGGGGAGACGATCGGGTCTTGCATCTATGCCGCATTTTCGATAAACTGAACGGGAAGAAACCGGATATACGGAGACGGTATGAAACGACTGCTGAAATTCTTATCCCCCTATACGAAGGAATGTGTGCTGGGGCCGCTGTTCAAGCTGCTCGAAGCGACGTTTGAGCTGTTCGTTCCGCTTGTGATCGCGTCGATCATCGACCGCGGCATTGCGAGCGGCGACACGGCGCACATCTGGAAAATGGGCGCGCTTCTGGTCGGACTGGCGCTGGTCGGACTTGTGAGCGCGATCACGGCGCAGTTTTTTGCGGCAAAGGCCGCGACGGGCTTCGCCGCCTCGCTGAAGACCGCGGTGTTTTCGCATCTGCAATCGCTGTCGTTTTCCGTACGCGACCGGCTCGGGACGTCGACGATGATCACCCGGCTGACGAGCGACGCCGATCAGGTGCAGTCCGGCGTCAATCTGACGCTGCGGCTGTTTCTGCGTTCGCCGTTTATCGTGTTCGGCGCGATGCTGATGGCGTTTTTGGTCGACGCAAAGGCCGCGTGGATCTTTGCCGTCGCGATTCCGCTGCTGGCGGCCGTCGTGTTCGGCGTGATTCTCTGGACGATACCGCTTTATAAGAAGACGCAGACAAACCTGGACGGCGTAACCGGTACGCTGCGGGAAAACCTGAACGGCGTTCGCGTGATCCGCGCTTTTCGCAAGGAGGCCGATGAAGAGACGCGCTTCGTCGCGGCGAACGCGGAATTGACAAAGCGCAGCGAATTTGTCGGCCGCATCTCGGCTGCGATGAATCCCGTGACGTATCTGATCCTGAACGCCGCGCTGATCGTTCTGCTGCAAACCGGCGCGATCCGCGTCAACGCGGGCAGTCTGACGCAGGGCGAACTGGTTGCGCTCGTCAACTATCTGTCGCAGATCCTCGTGGAGCTGATCAAGCTCGCAAACCTGATCATCAGCATGACCAAGGCCGCCGCCTGCGCCGACCGCATCGCGTCGGTGCTGGAAATCGAACCCGGCATGGAAAGCGGCGCTTTGACGCCCGAACACACGGCGGAGCCGCTCGTTTCGTTTGAACATGTGTCGATGACCTACGCGGACGCGGGCGGGGAAGCGCTGACGGACATTTCGTTGGACGCGAAGCGCGGCGAGACGATCGGCGTTATCGGGCCGACCGGCTGCGGCAAATCCACGCTCGTACAGCTCATCCCGCGGTTCTACGACGCGACGAAGGGCTGCGTGCGCGTCGGCGGCGTGGATGTAAAAGAATACGATTCGCAAAAGCTGCGCCGGCGCATCGGCGTCGTGCCGCAAAAGGCGCAGCTCTTTGCGGGAACGATCCGTTCGAATCTGCTCTGGGGAAATCCGGACGCGGACGACGACGCGCTTTGGGAAGCGCTCCGTACCGCGCAGGCCGCGGAGTTTGTCGCATCGCGCGAGGGCGGACTTGACGCGCCGGTCGAGCAGAACGGGCGCAATTTTTCGGGCGGACAGCGGCAGCGGCTTACGATCGCGCGGGCGCTTGTGCGAAAGCCCGACATCCTGATTCTGGACGACAGCGCGTCCGCGCTCGATCTTGCAACCGATGCGGCGCTTCAAAAAGCGCTGCGGGAAACGGCGGGCGAGGCCGCGGTATTCATCGTGTCGCAGCGGGCGGCGTCGCTTCTGCACGCCGATCGCATCATTGTGCTTGAGGATGGACAGGCGGTAGGCGTCGGCACTCACGAGGAGCTGCTCAAATCGTGCGCGCTTTACCGCGAGATCTACGATTCGCAGTTCCCGAAGGAGGCGGTGTGAGATGAAACGCAAAGCATCCGACCCCGTTCGCCGGGAAACGCTCAAAAAAGTGCTCGTCCGGATCGGACGGTATAAGGGACTTGTGATCCTGTCGCTTCTGATGGCGGCCGCGGTCGTTGCGCTGACGCTGTACGTGCCGGTGCTGACCGGCGACGCGATCGACTGCGTTCTCGGGAGGAACGACGTCGATTTTGCGGGCCTAATGCGGATCCTGATCCGGATCGGAATCTCGGTTGCTTTGATCGCCGCGCTGCAATGGGGCATGAGCGCGTTGAACAACCGCATCACCTACCGCACCGTGCGGGATTTACGGAACGATGCGTTCCGCAAGATCGGAACGCTGCCGCTTTCCTATCTCGATCGGCATACGACGGGCGAGATTACGAGCCGCGTGACGACCGACGTCGAACAGTTCGCGGACGGACTGCTGATCGGCTTTACGCAGCTCTTCACGGGCGTACTGACGATCCTCGGCACGCTCGGATTCATGCTTGCCGTGAATCCGGCGATCACGCTGGTCGTCGTTCTGATCACGCCGGTATCGCTGCTGGTTGCGTCGTTTATCGCAAAGCGTACCTATGAAATGTTCCGGCTGCGCTCCGAAACGCGAGGACAGCAGACCTCGCTGATCGACGAAATGATTGCGGGGCAGAACGTCGTGCAGGCGTTCGGACAGGAAGAACGCACGCAGAGCAGGTTTGACGAAATCAACGCCCGGCTGCAGAAATACTCGCTCCGCGCGATCTTCTTCTCGTCGATCACGAATCCGTCCACGCGCTTTGTCAACAGTCTGGTGTACGCGGGCGTAGCGATCACGGGCGCGCTGATCGCGGCGACGGGCGGCGCGGGCGCGATCACGGTCGGTCAGCTTACGATGTTTCTGAGCTACGCGAACCAGTACACGAAGCCGTTCAACGAGATTTCCGGCGTCGTGACCGAACTGCAGAACGCGCTCGCGTGCGCCGCGCGGATCTTCGAGCTGCTGGAACAGCCGTCCGAAACGCCGGACGAAACGGACGCCGTCGCGCTCGAAAACGTGCGCGGCAAGGTCGAGATTCACGACGTCTGCTTCTCCTACCGGCCAAATCAGCGGCTGATCGAGCATCTGCATCTTGCGGCAAATCCCGGACAGCGCATTGCGATCGTCGGGCCGACGGGCTGCGGCAAAACGACGCTGATCAATCTTCTGATGCGGTTCTACGACGTGACGAGCGGCCGGATCACGGTGGACGGCGTTCCGATCCGAAAAGCGACGCGAAAGAGTCTTCGCGGCAGTTACGGGATGGTGCTGCAGGAAACATGGCTGCGCTCGGGCACGATCCGGGAGAACATCACGATGGGCCGTCCCGACGCGACCGACGCCGAGGTGATCGCCGCGGCGAAGGCGAGCCACGCGCATTCGTTCATCAAACGGCTGCCGAACGGGTACGACACCTATATTTCCGAGGACGGAGGTTCGCTGTCGCAGGGGCAGAAGCAGCTTCTTTGCATTGCGCGCGTCATGCTGTGTCTGCCGCCGATGCTGATCCTCGACGAAGCGACAAGCTCGATCGATACGCGCACCGAGCTCAAGGTGCAGGAAGCGTTTGCGCGGCTGATGGAGGGCAGAACGAGCTTCGTCGTCGCGCACCGGCTGTCCACGATCCGCACCGCGGACTGCATCCTGGTCATGCGCGACGGGCAGATCGTCGAGCAGGGCAGGCATGAGGAGCTGCTCGAAAAGGGCGGATTCTACGCGATGCTGTATCACAGCCAGTACGCCGCCGCGCAATAAATCGAGAGACGCAGGGGGAGAAGAGACGGACATCCTTTTTTACGGCGAAACGGGGAAACCATAAGGAGATAAGCGAATAGGAAGAAGGTATTGTTTCTGTCGGGAAGCCCAAGAAAGGGCGGCAATTCGGATCTGCTGTGCGACGAGTTTATGCGCGGGGCAAGGGAAGCGGGACACGAGGCGAAAAAGATCCGCGTGGCCGAAAAGAAGATCGGCTGCTGCAGCGCGTGCTACATAAGAAACAACCTGAGAGGATATAGAAATCTTCGCAGGTTGTTTCTTTCGGCGTCAAGAGTGAGGGTAAGGTATTGTTTTGATAAAAACGAGGAAATAATTATGCCGAAATACTGATGTGATTCTGGTTATCTCCGTGCTTGTGGGATAAATACCGTCACCACCGTACCGCCGCCGTCGCGCGGAGCGATCTCCATTTTTCCCTTACACATCATTTCAAGCCTTTCGCGGATATTCCATAAAGCAATATGCGGCTCGTCGTTGTCCTTCGCGCCGAAGCCCGGCCCGGTGTCGGCAACGGTTATTTCAACGCCGTTCTTTACTTCTCGGGTTTGAATATGGATGGTAAGCGGATCGAGGTCGGGATCGACGCCGTGCTTGACGGCGTTTTCCACGATGGGCTGCAGGATCAGCGGCGGCAGTCTGAAGCTCGTGTAAGGCGTATCGAATTCAACAAACAGCTTTCCTTTAAAGCGTACCTGCTCGACCGCCAAGTAAGCCCTCGTATGTTCCAGCTCCTCGGTAAAGGGGATCGTTCCCTCTTTCGCAATCGCCGTGAAATTCTTTCTCAAGTAATTGGTAAAATCCAAGGTGACCTGCTGCGCCTTGGGCGTGTCCTGCTTGATCAGATAATAGATGCTCGTCATCGTGTTGTAGATGAAGTGCGGGCGCATTTGAAGTACGGCAAGTCTTACCTTCTGGTCAGCAATTTCTTCTTTTTGCTTGATATACCGCGTTCCCTGATCAACAAGCAGCATCAGTTCCATCGCAAGCAGCATGACAGAAACAGGCGCCAACAAATATACCAATATGAGAATGAATTGGGGTTTTGAAAGCTGTTTTCTTCTGCAGATCACCGCGACTAAGCAGACAATCATACTGATTGCCGTAAAAAGCAGATAAACCAGTATCAGCCAGCGTTTATGCTTTGTACTGTCCTGCGTCGGAACAGCAAAAAGTGTGCGTGTCAGCAGGTCGCCGACGGCTGCCGCTACGGATAATCCCCAAAGGATGAGGATCAGCTTCCACAGGAAAGACTTGCGCGGCTCCTGCGAACAGCAATGAAGGATGTAAAGCGTCAGCAGAGGAATGATCGTTGATGAAAACAAAGTGGCGAGAAAATCAAACGCTGTTTGAAGCGGTACGTTATGCCAATACACAGCTGAAAACCGGCTGATCATGCTTGCCGAGGTTTTCAAAACCATATCGGAGAAAAAAACAACGCTGAACCACCGCCACCGGTTTTCAAGGTCGCGCAGGATCAAAACGCCCGATATTCCCAGCACGGCGATCAGCAGGGTAGTTGAATCAATCACAGAATCGAAATATGTCGTCCAATCCATCATAGCCGCAGCCCCCTTATCGGAAATCTCAGCCGCGTGAGGTGTTCGCGCACCTGTTCAGCGGAAAGAGGTTTTACGGCAAAGCCGCAGGCGCCGGTATTCCACGCCTCCAGCGCGTAATCGGGATATGCGGTCAGATAGATCACGTTGGTGTGGGGATTGATTTTCAGCAGCTCACGGCACAGTTCAAGCCCGTTGAGCTTGCCCATTTCGATATCGATATAAGCCAGATGT
>CACXMS010000027.1 GCA_902768795.1 uncultured Eubacteriales bacterium | reverse complement strand
CGCGGCTCTTCCTTGTTTGGCTTTCTCCCTATTCTTCGGAGAAGAAAAAGCTTGGCAAAAAGAAGCGCATCCTTTTATTTTTCTCCGGCTCCCGCGGCTCTTCCAAAACGCAAAGAGACCGCCCGGCGTTTGCCGGCGATCTCTTCGATTCTTTCGATTGCTTCTCAGACAAGCTCCAGTACAACCACGGGAGCCGCGTCTCCGCGACGGGCGCCGAGCTTATACATGCGGGTATAGCCGCCCTTCTTGCCTGCCTTTGCGCGCTCATCGTACTTCGGCGCGTACTCACGGAACAGCTTCTCCACGACGGGATGCGCGTTGTCCTTCGTGCGCTCTTTGTACTCGCTCTTGCTTTCATCCGCTTTCTTGGGCTCGGGCACATCGTACAGATACGCCATGATCTGACGGCGAGCATGCAGCTTGGACGGACGATCCTGCGGCTTCTCGACCTTGCTGATCTGATCCTTTTCGTTACGGACTTCCTTTTCAACCATATCGTAGTTCTGATACTCGTTCACGGCGAGCGTGATGAGCTTTTCAGCAATACTGCGAACTTCCTTGGCACGTGCTTCGGTCGTTACGATCTTGCCGTTCCAAATGAGTGCGGTCGTGAGGTTTCTGAGCATTGCAACACGCTGATCGGTGGTCCGAGAGAATTTCCGGTTTGCCATTGTTGCTTCCTCCTTAATCTTCATCTGTGCGCAGGGTAAGTCCCAGCTGCGCGAGTTTCTGCTGTACTTCTTCGAGAGACTTCCGTCCGAGGTTGCGAACCTTCATCATATCATCCTCGTTGCGCTGCACCAGCTCCTCTACGGTGTTGATGCCGGCGCGCTTGAGGCAGTTGTAGGAACGAACTGACAGATCCAGATCCTCGATGTTCATCTCCAGGATCTTTTCCTTCTTCTTGTCATCCTTCTCCACAAGAATGTCAACGTCCTGCACATGCTCGGTCAGATGGATGAAGAGCATCAGATGCTCTGTCAGGATCTTCGCGGCAAGGGACGCGGCTTCCTCGGGCTGAATGCTGCCGTCTGTCCAGATCTCCAGCGTGAGCTTATCGAAGTCGGTAATCTGACCGACGCGCGTATTCTCAACGGTGAAGTTGACCTTGGTGATCGGCGTGAAGATGGAATCGACTGCGATTTCACCGATGGGCATATCCGGACGCTTGTTGCGGTCGGACACGACATATCCTCTGCCGCGATCGAGATTGATCTCGATGTGCAGTCTGCCGTTGTTGTCCACCGTCGCAATGTGCAGATCGGGATTAATAATCTCGACCTCCGCATCCGGCAGAATATCGCCCGCCGTCACTTCGCACGGACCGATCGCATCGATAACGACCTTTTTCGGCTCGTTGCTGTGCAGTTTGACGATGAGCTCTTTGATGTTCAGGATGATCTCGGTCACATCCTCCTTGACGCCTTCAATCGTCGAAAACTCATGAAGAACGCCGTCGATCCGAATGGATGTTGCCGCAACGCCGGGGAGGCTGCTCAAAAGCACTCGACGCATCGAGTTGCCCAGAGTGGTACCGAATCCGCGCTCAAGCGGCTCTACGACGAACTTGCCGTACGAACCCGAGCTTTCCACGCATTCCAGTTTCGGCTTTTCAATTTCGATCATATTGGTAGTACCCTCCTTCGGTGATGTCGTTCGGTTATTTCACAGGATTACCGCGAGTAGAACTCAACGATCATATGCTCTTCGATCGGCATATCGATGTCTTCGCGCGTCGGCAGAGCAACAACACGGCCCTTGAGGTTCTCCGCGTCCAGCTCGAGCCACTGCGGAATCGTGCGCTCTGCGCCCTCTTCCCGCAACTCCTTGAAGAACGGGATCTCGCGCGACTTTTCGCGGATGCTGATCTCGTCGCCGGCCTTGATCTCGTAAGACGGGATGTCGACCTTCTTGCCGTTCACGAGCAGATGCCCATGCGTAACCATCTGACGCGCCATGCGGCGGGTCTTACCGAAGTTCAGACGGTATGCAACGTTGTCCAGACGGCGCTCGATCAGAACGAGCATGTTGTCGCCGGTGTTGCCCTTCTGGTTCGCAGCTTTTTCATAATACTTGTGGAACTGCTTCTCCAGAATGCCGTACACGAACTTGACTTTCTGCTTTTCTTTGAGCTGCAGAGCGTATTCGGACTTCTTTGCGCGTCTCTGAGAACCGGGATTGCGCTTCGAGTTCTTGGAATACCCCATATCGCCCGAAGTGATGCCGAGCGCACGAGCACGCTTGAGAATCGGCTGCATATTTCTTGCCATAGTTCAAATACCTCCCTCAGACTCTTCTGCGTTTCGGCGGACGGCAGCCGTTGTGCGGGATCGGGGTAACGTCCTTGATGGAGACGATCGAAAGACCCACGGATGCGAGTGCGCGAATCGCGGATTCACGGCCGGAACCCGGCCCTTTGACATAAACTTCAACGGTCTTGAGCCCATGCTCCATCGCCGCCTTGGCTGCCGCTTCGGAAGCCATCTGCGCCGCGAACGGAGTGGACTTACGCGATCCGCGGAAACCGAGCGAACCTGCGCTCGACCAGGAGATCGCGTTGCCCTGCGTGTCGGTGATCAGCACGAGGGTGTTGTTGAAAGAGGAACGAATGTGCGCCGCACCGCGCTCGATATTCTTCTTCTCGCGGCGTTTGCGGGTCGTTGCTTTTTTAATCTTCGCTTTAGCCATTCTTACCGTTCCTCCTTATTTCTTCTTGCCGCCCTGCGTACGTTTCGGACCCTTGCGGGTACGAGCGTTCTGCTTCGTGGACTGTCCGCGAACGGGCAGGCCTTTGCGGTGACGGACGCCCCGATAGCAGCCGATCTCGATCAGCCGCTTGATGTTCATCGAGGTTTCACGTCTGAGATCGCCCTCAACCTTAACGTTGTGGTCGATATACTCTCTGAGTTTGTTGACATCGCTTTCGTTCAGATCGCGGACGCGGATATCCGGGTTAACGCCCGTTTCGGCCAGGATCTTGGAAGCGGTTGTGCGACCGATGCCGTAGATATAGGTCAGGCCGATCTCGACCCGCTTATCTCTCGGAAGGTCTACGCCAGCAATACGTGCCATATGGTTTCTCTACCTCCGTAAAATTTGAATGAATGTATATGCGCTTGCGGGTTGTGCACAAGGCACCAGCCGCCCCGCAAGTATTTTCCCTCGGGAAAATGTTAGCCCTGCTTCTGCTTGTGCTTCGGGTTCTCGCAGATAATCATCACGCGACCCTTACGCTTGATCACTTTGCACTTTTCGCAAATGGGTTTGACAGACGGTCTGACTTTCATTTGTAGTATCTCCTCTCAAAATCTTCTGATTTTCTTTAGTTCTTTGCACGCCATGTGATGCGGCCGCGCGTCAGATCATACATCGACAGCTCCACGGTGACTTTGTCGCCCGGAAGAATGCGAATGTAATTCATTCTGAGTTTTCCCGAAATCGTCGCCAGAATCTTGTGGTCGTTCGGGAGTTTTACCTCGAACATCGCGTTCGGGTACGCTTCGGTGACTACACCTTCGACTTCAATGACATCCTGCTTGGACACCTGTGCTCCTCCTACCTTCGGTTTTGTTCGTACATCTTGAGGAATTTTCGGATCTGGGCATTGTTGCTCCACACGGGGGCGCTTTCGGTGCATTTCTGCACGAGCTTCACATGCCGGAACTTCTTTTTCTTCGGCTTTTCGAGCGTGCGCGTTTTTCCGTCGGCCACGAGCACGTACGTGCCGTCGACCTGTTCAAGTACGACGAGCAGCGTTCCGCTGTCATGGCCCGCCGCGGAAACGACGACGTCTCCCGCTTCTATCCCGGCGCTCATCCGATCGCCTCCGAGCAAGTCAGAAGAATCGGTTCGCCGTCGGTGATCGCAATGGTGTTCTCGTAATGCGCGGCGGGTTTGCCGTCCTGCGTACGAACCGTCCATCCGTCTTCATCCTGCCAGACCTCTCGTCTGCCCTGCGTGATCATCGGCTCGACGGCAATCGTCATACCTGCCGCAAGCCGCTGCCTTGCACGGGGAGAATAGAAGTTCGGAACCTCGGGGTCTTCGTGCAGCTCCCGTCCGACGCCGTGCCCGGTGAGTTCCCGGACGACGCCGTACCCGTGCGACTCGGCATGCGCCTGGATCGCTTTGGAGATATCGGAAACGCGATATCCCGGCCGCGCGTATCGGATCCCTTCAAAGAAGCATTCCTTCGTGACGCGAAGCAGCTCCATCGTTTCCGGGGCAACATTGCCGACCGGAAAGGTTCGCGTCGCGTCCCCTATGAATCCGTTCAGCGTCGCGCAGACGTCGCACGAAACGATATCGCCGTCGCGCAGCTTCAGAGGCCCGGGGATTCCGTGCACGACCACGTCGTTGACCGAGATGCAGATCGCTTTCGGATAGCCGTTGTAGTTCAGGCAGGTCGGGTACGCGCCCTGACTGCGAATGTACGCTTCGGCGATCCGGTTCAGCTCCTCGGTCGTAATTCCGATCCGGACATTTTTCTCAAGCAGCAGCAGGGTTTCTTCAACAACCTTGCCCGCCGCTTTCATCTTCTCAATGTCCTGTGCGGATTTGATCGTGATCATTCAGGAAAGTCCCTTCACAATGCTGTCGGTAACCGTGTCGATCGGCGCGTCGCCGTCCACGACAAGCAGCTTGCCGCGTTCCCGGTAATACGCAATCAACGGAGCGGTTTTTTCCTCGTACACAACCAGACGGTTCTGCACGGTTTCTTCGCGGTCGTCGTCACGCTGGTACAGCTTCCCGCCGCACTTAGCGCATGTCTCCGCAGAGTAGGTCGTCACATGATATGCCGCGCCGCAGTCCGGGCACATTCTGCGCCCCGAGATCCGTGCGACAAGCCGCTCAAACGGAACTTCGATATCCACCACGGCGTCGATATCGACGATCGCCGCAAGGGCGTCCGCCTGTGCCGTCGTGCGCGGGAAGCCGTCGAGCAGGAACCCGTTTTTACAGTCCGCGGCCTGGATGCGCTTCTCGACCATGCCGATGATCACCGAATCCGGTACCAGTGCGCCGCAGTCGATATACGCCTTCGCTTCCGCGCCCAGCGGAGTGGCATTGCGGATTTCAGCCCGCAGCATATCCCCGGTGGAGATATGCGCGATTTGATACCGCTCCGCAATGCGCTCTGCCTGCGTGCCTTTTCCCGCACCCGGCGGGCCCAAGAAAATCAGCTTCATATCGGTTTTTCTCAGTTCAGGAAGCCCTTGTAGTGACGCATCAGCATCTGGTTGTCCAAAGCGTCGGCCGTCTCCAGCGCTACGCTGACCATAATCAGCACGCTCGTTGCGCCGAACATATTCGTGACGCCCATGATGTTCAGAATGATCGTCGGAACGATCGCGATCACAGCGAGGAACAGCGAACCGAACAGCGTGAGGCGATTCGAAATCTTTCCGAGATAATCGCCGGTGGGCTTGCCCGGACGGATGCCCGGAATGAAGCCGCCGTTCTGCTGCAGGTTCTTCGACATCTCAACCGGGTTGAACGTGATCGAGGTGTAGAAGTAACCGAACGCGATGATCAGAACAAAGTAGATGATGTAGTACACATACGGAGCGTACTGCGCGCCGACATAATCGACACCGGCTCTCGGGAAAACGCTCGTGGCCACGTAGGTGGAAGCTTCCGCATTCCATACTTTGGGCGCAGAGACCATCCAGCGATACCAGAACTGCGCGAAGCCGCTGTCCTGACGGAAGAACTGGAGGATCATCTCCGGGAACTGCATCAGCGTCATGGCGAAGATCAGCGGAAGAACGCCGTTCGCATTCGCCTTCATCGGGATGTAGGTGGACTGGCCGCCGTACATCTTCCGTCCGACGACGCGCTTCGCGTACTGCACCGGGACCTTACGCACCGCCTTGTCGATGAACACGACGAAGGTGATCAGCGCGAGGATGGTGACGATCGTGAGAACGAACACGACCCAGGTGCCGACCTCGTCCGGCGCCGCGATGATCGCTTTGACGCGCTCGATCGCAAATTCGTCGACGCGGGAAACGATCGACGCGAAGATCAGCATGGAGATACCGTTGCCGATGCCCTTTTCCGTGATCCGCTCACCGAGCCACATCAGGAACGCCGTACCGGCGGCGGCGCAGATCGCAATGATTGCGATGTTGCCGACAAACGCCCAGCCCTCGCCGTTGACGATCGGCTGATTGTACGAGCTCTTGATCACGTTGTTGTACGAGATCACGATGCCGATCGACTGAACAACCGCAAGGCCGACGCCCGCATAACGGGTAATCTTCTCGATCTTTTCACGACCGTCTTCTTCCTTGCTCATCTTCTCGAGGGCGGGAATCGCCATCGTGAGGAGCTGCAGGATAATGGACGCCGTGATGTACGGCGAAATACCCATTGCAAAGATCGTGAACTGGGAGAACGCGGAACCGGACATCAGACTCATGAAGTCCGTCATTGCCGTCAGCCGCTCCGTTGCCGCCTGCCAGGCCGCGATGTTCACGCCCGGAATCGGGATCGCGCTGCCAAGACGATACACTACGATCAGAAGAAGCGTAAACAGAATCTTCTTACGAATGTCCTTGACCTTAAAAGCGTTGATGAAAGTGTTGAACATTACAGCACCTCAACATTGCCGCCTGCATTCCGAATGGCTTCTTCCGCGGATTTCGAGAACTTTGCAGCCTTCACGGTGAGCTTCTTTTGGAGTTCGCCGTTTCCCAGAACCTTCAGGCCGTCCTTTTCGATCTTGCTGATGATGCCGAGATCTTTCAGCAGCTCAGCCGTGACCGTTGTATTGTCCTCCAACCCATTCAGGTCGGAAATGTTGATAATCGTGTATTCTTTTGCAAAGTGATTGTAGAAGCCGCGCTTCGGGAGGCGACGCGCCAGAGGCATCTGGCCGCCTTCGAAACCGTTCTTCTTGCTGCCGCTGCGGGCCTTCTGACCTTTGTGGCCCTTCGCGGACGTCTTGCCGATGCCGGAACCGGTGCCGCGGCCGACGCGCTTTTTCGCGTGGGTGGCGCCTTCGGTCGGTCTCAATTCATGAAGTTTCATGCGATGGATCCTCCTTACACTTCTTCGACCTTCACAAGGTGCTTGACCTTGAAGATCTGGCCGCGGATGCAGGCGTTGTCGGGTTTTTCGACGGTCTGGTTGACCTTGTGGAGACCCAGCGCCTTCACGGTGTCCTGCTGATCCTTCAGCGAGCTGATCGGGCTTTTTACCAAAGTAACCTTCAACATCGTTCAGCCCTCCTTACAGGATTTCGTCCACAGACTTGCCGCGAAGTGCCGCAATCTGCTCGACGGTGCGAAGCTGGGAAAGTCCGTTCAGCGTCGCCTTTACGCAGTTCGATGGGTTGTTGGAGCCGAAGGACTTCGTACGAATGTCCTTGATGCCGGCCATTTCGAGGACCGCACGGACGGGACCGCCCGCGATAACGCCGGTACCTTCTTCAGCCGGAAGCATGCGGACCAGACCCTTGCCGAATTTGCCTTCCACCTGATGCGGGATCGTCGTGCCGACGACCGGAACCTCGATCATGTGGCGCTTCGCATCCTCGACGCCCTTGCGGACCGCTTCGGGGATTTCAACGGCCTTGCCGAGTCCTACGCCGACCTTGCCGTTTTCGTTGCCGACGACCATCAGCGCGGTGAACCGGAAGTTCTTACCGCCCTTGACGACCTTCGCAACGCGGTTGATCGCAACGAGTTTTTCCTTGAATTCAGGAACTTCGCGCTCGAATTTTCTTTCTCTGTCGTTTCTCATTTCGATTCCTCCTTAGAAGTCCAAGCCGGCTTCTCTTGCGCCTTCGGCAACCGCAGCCACACGACCGGTGTAGAGGTAACCGCCGCGATCGAAAACGACCTTCTTCACGCCCTTCTCGAGGGCGCGCTGTCCGACGAGTTTCCCGACGAGCTTGCTTGCTTCGGTCTTGGTCTTGTCATTGAGCTCTGCCTTGATTTCCGCATCCAGAGTAGAAGCAGCAACCAGAGTGTTACCGGTGGTATCGTCGATGACCTGCGCGTAGATGTGGTTCGTGCTGCGATAGACGTTCAGTCTCGGACGCTCGCTCGTTCCGTTCAGATCCTTGCGCTGGCGATGGTGACGAACCTTACGAACAGCGTTCTTATCGATCTTAGAAAACATTCTATGTTACTCCTTTCTACCTTACTTACCGGTCTTGCCTTCCTTGCGGCGGACAAACTCGCCCTCATAGCGGATGCCTTTGCCCTTATAGGGTTCCGGCTCGCGCGTGGCGCGGATATCAGCGGCAATCTGGCCGACCTTCTGCTTGTCGATGCCCTTGACCGTGATCTTGGTGGGCGCGGGCGTTTCGAACTCGATGCCCTCCGGCTTTGCAAAGCGGACCGGATGGCTGTAACCGACGTTCAGAACGAGGTCCTTGCCGTCCATCTGCGCTCTGTAACCGGTACCGACGATCTCAAGCTTCTTTTCGAAGCCGGTCGTCACGCCGACCACCATGTTGTTGATCAGGGTGCGGGTGAGGCCGTGCAGCGCGCGATGACGCTTGTCGTCGCTGGGGCGCTTAACGGTCAGCACGCCGTTTTCCTGTTTGATGAGCATCTCGGGCGAGACCGTTTGCTTGAGCTCGCCCTTGGGGCCCTTCACGGTCACGCAATTATGATCGTCAACCGTGATTGTCACTCCCGCCAGAACTTTGACGGGAAGTTTTCCGATTCGAGACATTCTGTATTCCTCCGTTTATTTTACCAGACGTAGGCCAGCACTTCGCCGCCGACGCCGAGTTTTCTCGCTTCCCGATCGGTCATAACGCCGCGGGAGGTGGACAGGATCGCGATTCCCATGCCGCCGAGGACTTTGGGGATCTCATCCTTGCGGGCATACACGCGCAGACCCGGGCGGGAGATGCGCTTGATGCCGACGATAACGCGCTGCTTGTTCGGACCGTACTTGAGCTTGATGCGGATCGTCTTCTCGATACCGTCCTCAAGAACCTCGTAGCCCTTGATGTAGCCTTCCTCCAAGAGGATCTCCACAATCGCCTTCTTGATCGAGGACGCCGGTACGTCGACCGTCTCGTGCTTTGCGACCAGGGCGTTGCGGATTCTGGTGAGCATATCTGCAATCGTATCTGTCATGGTTCTATCCTCCTGAATTACCAGCTTGCCTTACGCACGCCGGGGATGTTGCCGTTGTACGCTTCTTCGCGGAAGCATACGCGGCAGATGCCGTACTTGCGGAGAACCGCATGCGGACGACCGCAGATCCGGCAGCGGGTGTAAGCGCGGGTCGAGAACTTCGGTTCTCTCTGCTGCTTCAACTTCAAAGATGTCTTTGCCATAGTGGTTCCTCCTTAGTCCTGAACGAACGGCATTCCGAGCAGTGCGAGCAGCGCCTTGGCTTCCTCGTCGCTCTTCGCGCTGGTAACGAACACGATGTTCATGCCGCGCGTCTTGTCCACATCGTCATAGTTGATCTCGGGGAAGATCAGCTGTTCACGAACGCCCATCGCGTAGTTGCCGCGTCCGTCGAAGGACTTGTCGGAAACGCCGCGGAAGTCGCGCACGCGGGGCAGAACGATGTTCATCAGCTTGTCGGCGAAGTAGTACATCCGGTCGCCGCGGAGCGTGACCTTGGCGCCGATGTTCATGCCTTCACGGACTTTGAAGTTCGCAACGGACTTCTTGGCCTTGGTGATGACCGCTTTCTGGCCGGCGATGGCGGACAGTTCTTCAACCGCCTTTTCGATCCCCTTCGGATTGTCCTTCTCGGAGCCGAGACCCATGTTCAGGATGATCTTCTCGAGCTTGGGGATCTGCATGACGTTCTCATACTTGAACTTCTCGTTCAGAGCGGAGACGACTTCTTCTTTATACTTGGTCTTCAGACGGGGTTCGCCGGAAAAGGGCTTTGCCTGTGCCGCCGCTTTCTTCTTCGGGGCGGCCTGAGCCGTTTCTTTCTTTGCCATTTTTTCTCTCCTTCCGTCTTAGTCCATGACCTTGCCGCACTTCTTGCAAACGCGGACTTTCTTGCCGTCAACAACCTGGTGCGCGATGCGCGTGGCCTTGCCGCACTTCGGGCAGACGAGCATCACGTTGGATGCGTCGATCGTGCCTTCGGTCTCAATCCGGCCGCCTGCCTCGCCCTGCCGGCGCGGCTTGACGTGCTTCGTAATCATCGCGGCGCCCTGCACCGATACGCGACCCTTCTCGGGATTGGCCGCCAGGATCTTGCCCTGCTTGCCCTTATCCTGACCGGAGATCACGACGACGGTATCGCCTTTTTTCACATTCAGTTTTGCCATGTCGCTATCCTCCTTACAGTACTTCGGGTGCGAGGGAGACGATCTTCATGTAGTCTTTCTCGCGCAGCTCGCGGGCGACCGGCCCGAAAATACGGGTGCCCTTCGGCTGCTTCTGATCGTTGATGATGACGCACGCATTGTCGTCGAAACGAATGTGGCTGCCATCGGGACGGGACGTTTCCGACGTGGTGCGAACGACGACCGCGCGGACGACATCCTTCTTCTTCACTGCGCCGCCCGGGCTCGCGGTCTTGACCGCGCACACGATGACGTCGCCGATGCCTGCGAACTTAACCTTGGAGCCGCCGAGCACATGAATGCACTGGACTTCCTTCGCTCCGCTGTTGTCCGCGACTTTCAATCTGGTTTGAGGCTGAATCATACTGTTCTCTCCTCCTCATTACTTCGCCTTTTCAATGATTTCCACAAGGCGCCATCTCTTGTCCTTGGAAATCGGGCGAGTTTCCATGATACGCACGGTATCGCCGATACCGCACTGGTTCTCCTCATCGTGCGCCTTGAACTTGCGCGTACGATTGACCATCTTGCCGTAAAGGGGATGGCGAACCTTGGTCTTGATGGCGACGACGATCGTCTTATCCATCTTATCGCTGACAACGGTGCCAACGCGGGTCTTGCGATAACCTCTCTGCAGTTCTTCCATGTTTCGGTTCCTCCTTATTCGGCATCCTGACCGAGCTCACGAGCACGGAGAATGGTCTTGATTCGTGCGATGTCCTTCTTGCACGCATTGATGCGGGAAGGATTGCTGATCTGTCCGGTCACAGACTGAAAGCGAAGATTGAACAGTTCGGCTTTCAGTTCCTTTTCCTGCTTGAGCAGCTCTTCCGCGCTCAAGCCCTTCAGTTTTTCCGCCTTCATGGTCATTCTCCTTTCTCTTCAGTCTCTTTCTTGACGATCTTGCACTTGAGCGGCAGCTTGTGCATTGCGAGACGCAGCGCTTCGCGCGCAGTCGCTTCGTCGACGCCGGCGATCTCAAACATGACTCTGCCGGGCTTCACAACCGCCACCCAGTATTCGGGGGAACCTTTGCCGGAACCCATTCGGGTCTCGGCCGGCTTTTCGGTAACGGGCTTATCGGGGAAGATCTTCGTCCAGACCTGACCGCCGCGCTTGATGTAACGCGTCATAGCGACACGGGCCGCTTCGATCTGGTTGCTGGTGACCCATGCGGGATCCAGCGCGACGAGACCGTAATCACCGTACGTAACGGTGTTGCCGCGATGGGCGGCGCCCTTCATGCGGCCGCGGAACACTCTGCGGCGCTTGACTCTCTTCGGCATTAACATATTATCTGCCTCCTTCCGAGCGCTTTGCTTTCTTCAGCACTTCGCCCTTGTAGATCCAGACTTTGCAGCCGATCCGACCATACTGGGTGCTCGCCTCGGCAAAGCCGTAGTGGATATCCGCACGCATCGTCTGCAGCGGAATGGAACCGTCGTGATATCCTTCGGAGCGGGCGATTTCCGCGCCGCCGAGACGACCGGAGCAAGTGAGCTTGATGCCCTTTACGCCCGGGCGCTGCATGGCGCGCTGCATGGCCTGCTTCATCGCGCGGCGGAAGCTGATGCGCTTCTCGATCTGCGCGGCAATGTTCTCTGCGACGAGCTGCGCGTCGGCATCGGCGTCACGGACTTCCATGATGTTCACGGAGACGGGCTTGCCGATTTCCTTGGCGACGGCCGCTTTGATCTCCTCGATGCCTGCGCCGCCCTTGCCGATCAGCATACCGGGACGCGCGGTGTAGATGCCCACGCTGATCTTGCCGGTTGCGCGGTCGACGACGATGCGGGAGATGCTCGCCTGATAGTACTTCTTCTTCACGAAGTCGCGGATCTTGCGGTCCTCAACGAGGCAGTCCGCAAAGTCCTTCTTCGCTGCGAACCAATGCGTGTTCCAATCTCTGATCACGCCTACGCGGAATCCGTTCGGATTAACTTTCTGACCCATACTGTCCTCCTTACTTGACCTGATCCAGGATGATCGTGATGTGGCTGGTGCGCTTGCGAATCGGGCTTGCGGAGCCGCGGGCTCTCGCACGGTAACGCTGCAGCGTCGGTCCCTGGTTCGCATAAACCTCAGCAACATACAGGTCGTCGCGGTTCATGTCGAGATTGTTTTCCGCGTTTGCAATCGCGGAGTTGAGGAGCTTCAGGACGGGCTCGCTCGCAGATTTCGGCGTATACGCCAGGATCGCGGCGGCTTCCTTGACGCTCTTGCCGCGGATCATGTCGATGACGATCTTGACCTTGCGGCTGGAGATCCGGATATAACGGGCAACGGCGTGCGGACGCTTATCCGCCGTTTCGTGACGCTTCGCGGTCTTTTCTCTGATTCTGGTTGCCATAATCGTTCCTCCTTACCTTGCGCCCGAGGACTTCTCGGAACCTCTGTGGCCCCGGAAGGTGCGGGTCGGGGCGAATTCGCCCAGCTTGTGACCGACCATCTCTTCGGTGATGTACACCGGGACGTGCTTCTTGCCGTCATGGACAGCGATCGTGTGACCGACGAAATCGGGGAAAATCGTGGAGGCACGGGACCAGGTCTTGACGACGGTCTTCTTGCCGCTCTCGTTCATCGCCTGAATACGATTGTACAGGCGTTCTTCAACAAACGGACCTTTTTTAACCGATCTGCTCATTCTGACTTCCTCCTAATTACTTGCCGGTCGTTCTGCGACGAACGATGTACTGGTTGCTCTTGTTCTTCTTCTTGCGCGTCTTGTAACCGAGCGCGGGCTTGCCCCACGGGGTGACCGGGCCGGGACGGCCGATCGGGGATTTGCCCTCGCCGCCGCCGTGCGGGTGGTCGTTCGGGTTCATGACGGAACCGCGGACGGTCGGGCGGATGCCCATGTGACGCTTGCGGCCGGCTTTGCCGAGCTGGACGTTCTGGTAATCCAGATTGCCGACCTGGCCGATGGTCGCCTTCGCGCCGATCGGGATCAGACGGACTTCGCCGCTGGGCAGACGCACCTGCGCGTACTTGCCTTCCTTTGCCATCAGCTGCGCGGCGTTGCCCGCGGAGCGGACGAGCTGCGCGCCCTTGCCCGGGACGAGCTCGACGCAGTGGATCATCGTGCCGACCGGAATGTTCTGCAGCGGCAGAGCGTTGCCGATCTTGATGTCCGCTTCCGCGCCGGAAACGACGGTATCGCCGACGTTCAGGCCCAGAGGAGCGATGATGTAGCGCTTTTCGCCGTCGGCGTAGAACAGCAGCGCGATGTTCGCGGAGCGGTTCGGATCGTACTCGATCGCGTTGACCTTGGCGGGGACGCCGTCCTTGTTGCGCTTGAAGTCGATCACGCGGTACTTGCGCTTTGCGCCGCCGCCCTGGTGGCGGACCGTGATCTTACCCGTAAAGTTGCGGCCGGCCTTGCTCTTAAGGTCCTCGGTCAGCGACTTTTCGGGGGTCTTCTTCGTGATCTCCTCATACGTGGAGACCGACATATGTCTGGTACCCGGCGTTGCGGGCGTCAGTTTACGAATTGCCATGAGTTGCCTCCTTACTGTGCGATGCCGTCGAACAGCTCGATGCCCTTCGAATCGGCAGTCAGCTTGACATACGCCTTCTTCTTGGAAGCGGTTCTGCCCTGCGTGCGGCCCTGGCGCTTCAGTTTGCCGAGCTTGTTCACGGTGTGAACGCTCTCGACCTTAACGCCCGGGAAGATCTGCTCGATCGCCTCGGCGATCTCGATCTTGTTCGCGCTCTTGGCGACCTCAAACGTGTAGGTGCGGTGCGCGATATAGTCATAGCTCTTTTCCGTGAGGATCGGAGCTTTTACAACGTCGTATGCGTTCTTCATCAGGCGTAAACCTCCTCGATCTTCTCCGCCGATGCCTTCGTGAGGATCAGCTTCTCATACTTCAGGATCTCGTAAACGCTCAGCGTTCCGACCAGCGTCGTCTTGACGCCCGGGATGTTGGAAGCGGCGCGTTCCACGGTCTCGTCCTTGTCAGCCAGCACGATCAGCGCCTTCTCGACGTTGACGGCCTTCAGCACCTTGACCATTTCCTTGGTCTTGGCGGCCTCGAGATCCAGCGCGTCGAACACGATCAGCTCGTTCTCGTTGACCTTACCGGACAGCGCGGACTTCATCGCGAGGCGCTTGACCTTCTTGTTCAGGCGGATCGTGTAGTCACGGGGTTTCGGCGCAAATACGACGCCGCCGTGTCTCCACTGCGGAGAACGGGTGGAACCCTGACGCGCACGGCCGGTGCCCTTCTGACGCCACGGCTTCTTGCCGCCGCCGGAGACTTCCGCACGGGTCAGCGCGCTCTGCGTGCCCTGACGGCAGTTCGCAAGGTGCGCCACGACGACGTCGTGCAGAACGCTCTCGTTCACGGGCTGACCGAAAACATTTTCGGAAAGGGCGATCTCACCGACGGTGTTGCCCTTGATATCATACAATGCTACGTTCGGCATGGTTTCTTCCTCCTTACTTCACGGTGCTCTTGACCGCAACCAGCGTGCCCTTCGCTCCGGGGATCGCGCCCTTGACGAGGATCAGGTTGCGCTCGGCGTCCGACTTGACGACTTCCAGGTTCTGAACGGTGACCGTTTCGCTGCCCATGTGGCCCGGGAGACGCTTGGTCTTGAAGACTTCGCCGGGGTATGTGCAGGCGCCCATGGAACCCGCTACGCGGTAGGAGTGGGAACCGTGCGTCTTGCGGCCGCGCGCCTGATTCCAGCGCTTGATGTTGCCCGCAAAGCCCTTGCCCTTGCTCTTGCCGGTGACGTCGACTCTGTCGCCCTCGGCGAAGACGTCGGCCTTGATCAGCTGACCTACTTCATAGGAAGCGGCGTCGTCGAGCTTGAACTCCTTGAAGTAACGCATCGTCTTGACGCCCGCCTTCTGGCAGTGACCCTTGATCGGCTTGTTCGAGAGGGACTCGCGCACTTCGCAGAATCCGACCTGAACGGCTTCGTAACCGTCGGTACCGACGGACTTCTTTTGGATGACGGGGCAGGGACCGGCTTCGATGACAGTGACGGGAATCATGGTACCGTCAGTCCGGAAGAACTGCGTCATACCGATCTTCTTGCCCAAAATGGCTTTCTTCATGGTCTTACCTCCGTTTATAATTACAGCTTGATTTCGATGTCGACGCCCGCCGGCAGATCGAGCTTCATCAGCGCTTCCACGGTCTTGGTGGAGGGCTGCAGGATGTCGATCAGACGCTTGTGCGTGCGGATTTCGAACTGCTCACGGGAATCCTTGTACTTGTGCGTGGCGCGGAGGATCGTGACGATCTCCTTCTCGGTGGGCAGCGGGATGGGGCCGGAAACCTGCGCTCCGGTTCTCTTGGCGGTTTCGACGATCTTTTCGGCGCTCTGGTCGATCAGACTGTGTTCATAGGCCTTGAGTTTGATGCGAATTCTTTGGTTTGCCATACTTGTTTTTGTTCCTCTCTCAGAATAATATTTTGTTTGGGCAGTACACAGAGCCGTGTGTTTCCCTTTTATTTTTTTCGCACAGCCGATCGGCTGCGCTTTCTGGGACGGCACGGGGTGTCCGCTATTTTTGCCCCGCCCGAAACCGGGCGTCGGACGCCTGCGAAATTACCCGGAATGGCTGCCGGCAACCTCCGCAGATCGCCCTTGCGCTTCGATAGGACATACCGATAGCACGAACATTCGTATAATACAGGAATCCTTTGCAAAAGTCAAGCGTTTATGAAAATTTTACAAAACTTTTGAACCGGGGCCGTTCTGTCCTCCCTTATATATAAATGAATATACTCCCGTTAACCGGAAAGGAACGTAAAAGATCAAACTGAAATCAGACGGACACAGACTGATATCAGACGGAATCAGGCTGAAATCAGACGGACACAGACTGATATCAGACGGAATCAGACTGAAATCAGACGGACACAAACTGATATCAGACGGAATCAGACTGAAATCAGCGCAAGACAAAGAAAAAGACAAAGACAAAGATAAAGAAAAGAAAAAGACAAAAAAGAACCTGCTTTTGCCGCGCGGGCGAAAACGGATATCGCCCGCGGCAAAGACAGGTATAAAAGTCGATCGGACGCCGCCCGCCTTCCTCACCCTACGGACCCGAACCGGCGCGTGTAGGCGTACAGCTTCGCAAGCTCCGGGCGGATCTCGGCGACCAGCGTGCCGCGGTAGACGGAATTGATCGTCGTCGAATGGATCACCGTATTGTTGCCGAGGTACACCATCACATGCCCGATCGCATTGCGCTTGCTGTTGAAGCAGAACGCAAGATCGCCGCGCTCAAGCTGTTCCAGATCCTCCTTCGCGCCGGGATTCTTGTTCAGCAGATCGAGCGAGATCGTTTCGTCCGTCCTTTCCCAATACAGCGAATCGCGGTTCGCAAGGCCGGAGGCCGTCGTTTCGCCGTCGTCCATGTCCATATACAGCTTCATCGTGTCGGTCAGCTTGAACCCCATCGAGCCGAGCGACCAGCAGACGATACCGGAGCAGTCGTACGACGCGTCGCCCAGGCGCTGTCCGTTGCTGTACGGCGTGCCGAGCCGGTCGTAAATATTCGAGATCATCGTCTCGATCATGAACGCGCGCATGTCCTCGACCGACGGCAGAATGCGCCTTGCACAGTCGAAGACGTCGGCGTAGGCGGAACCGCTGTCGAAGATATTTTCCTCCACGGCGGCCTTGCCCGCGCGCAGCGTGAGCATTCGTCCGTCCCCGAGGTAGACGCCGCAGGCGGTGATAAAGCCGGAATACTTGCCGCGGAACACGACGCGGACGTTCTTTTCAATCAGGCGGTCGCTCCGGCCGTGTCCCGAGAAGAACAGGATATCCCCGGCTTCCAGCTCCTCCGGATCGTCGACATACAGCCATTGCGTCTTTTCCCCGTTGTACAGAACGCTCCAACCGCTCGTGTTGAACAGTTTGAACGCGAGCGAATTGTACGCATCGTCAACGTACAGATTGTTGCGGTACAGGTTCTTATCCGACAGCGGCTTCTGATACAACTCATAATAGTACGGATTGAACGAAAGCCCGGCCTCCTGCAGCACGGCAAACACAAGCGACGCATCGGAATCGAACGGCTCGCCGACCTTCGCGGACGCAAGCGCAGCGATGCTTTCCGCCGAAAGCGGTTCCTCCGTCGTTTCGACTTCGGTATAGAACACGGTCTCAAGCTCCGCGTCGGACGAAGCCGCAATCTGGGAAGCGGGCACGTACCCGTAGGTTCCCGCTTCGGTCAGAACGAAGGCGAACGCATCGTCCTTCCCGCCGAGTCCGAAGACGCGCACGGCTTCATACGTTTCCCGCGCGACGATCTCGCCGTACTCGGCGTGCGGTACGCTGCGGATCGTAACGTTCGGGCGCACGAAATAGCCGACATAGCTGTTGTCGCCGCCGAACACGCGGCTCTCCACAACGTCAATCTCCCGCACATAGCCCTCCTGCATGTCCTTCAGATAACGGACGTGCAGGAACGTGCCGTTCTCCGTTTCCATCGCCGGTTCCAGCAGCAGAAAATGCTTCGTATCGGGATAATTGGTATAGGACTTCAGGATTTGTGCATCGCTCTCCGGATCCGGCTGTTCATACAGCGGGACCGACGTGCGCCGCATCATATACACGGTCAGCGGATCTTTCCCAAGCAGCAGCCGGTCGATCGCCGGATGCGGCGTCGGGGTCGGCGTGGGAGAGGGCGTCGGCGTAGGAGAAGGCGTCGGAGAGGGCGTCGGCGTAGGAGAAGGCGTCGGGGAAGGCGTCGGCGTTGGAACGGCGGTCAGTTCGACCACAACCGGTTCCTCCGTCGGCGTCGGCTCCGCCAGTTCAACCGTTGCCGGAAGAGTGGCCGGCTCCTCGGGAAGCGGCTCAACTGCGCATCCCGCGGCCAGAAGCGTCAACACGGCAAAAAGAAACAGCCATCTGTATTTCATCCTGTTCGGGTACTCCGTTTGCATTTTTTTCGACCCATATTATAAAAGAAGCGGCGAATCCTGTCAAGAAACGTCCGTCCGCTGCTGTGTAACAAATCCGTCAACAATCTGTGAACACGCCTCCGTTTTTGCCCCGTTTCGCTGTGCTTTTCTTCGTTTTCAATGAATATTTCTCGTTTTTCAATAAATAATAATTGACAAACATTCTTTTCGGTGCTATACTGCAAGCATCAACCGGGATCGCTTCGGCGATTGAAAGGAGAAACACATGGAACAACAACCGAACCTCATGACGGAAGCGCCCGCCGCTGCGCCGAAGGAACGGAAGACGAACGCCTTTGCGCGGTTTTTCCGGGAACTTTGGGACGGCGTTTTGCGATTCATCGTCCCTGTGGCGCTGAGTCTGATCGCGCTGCTCCTTTGCATTCTCAGCAACGCGCACTGGTTTGTGCGCGACGGCGGCGAATTCTTTCTGCCGATCCTTGCGGGGTTCGGCGCGGGCATGGCGGTCGCGGCAATGCTGCAGCTCTGGTTTGAAGCGAAGAACGTGCCGCTTGCCAAGCTGTGGGAAGCGCTGATCGCGCTTCCGGTCTCCGCCGTGCTGACGGTTCTGCTCCGAAAGCTTACGGACAGCGCGGGCGGATCGCCGCTCGATTACGTGCCCTTGATCGCCGGCGCCGTCATTCTGGTTTCGGCGCTGATCGGCATGGTGATCGCGGAAAAGCGCGGTGCGGAAGGCGGCGCAACGCGCCGGGCCTACCTCGGCGTGTTCTGGGGCGGCACGCTGTTTCTGATCGTATTTTCGGCGCTGATGCTCTTTTACCTTGCGATCGATACGCTTTTGTTCGAGCTGAGCGGCGACTCGCCCCTGTATATCCTGATCTTTGCGCTTTTGACCGTCGGCTGCACCGTATTCCTGTCGTTTTTGCCGAAACCCGGGGAGGAGGAGCGCTCCTGCCCGAAAGCGTACCATATTCTGATGACGTACGTGCTGCTGCCGCTGTATCTGATCCTGCTTGCGATTCTGTATGTTTATATCGCGGGCATTGTCTTCCTCTGGAAAATGCCGGACGGAGAAATGAATCCGTACGGCATGTGCGCCCTGGCCGGATTCCTCGCGCTCTGGCTCGGACTGAAGGGCGAGGAATCGCCGCTTGCGAAATGGTACGCGCGATGGGGCGGGCTGCTCCTCCTGCCCGTCACCGTCCTGCAGATCGTCGGGCTATGGATCCGCATCCGGGCATACGGACTTACGCCGCTGCGCGTCGGCTCGCTTGCGATCGTGCTGCTCGGACTGATTGCGATCGCGCTCTGCACGCTTCGAATGCGTCTGCGCGTGTTCTATTGGGCCGCCGCCGCTGTTGCGGTCGTGTTCCTTGTCTCGCCCCTGAACGTTTATACCATTGCGAATTGGGAGCAGGAGCTGCGTCTGAAGCCGCTGCTGCAGCAATATGAGATGATCGCACCGGACGGCTCGATCGTCGGCCCGAACCGGGAGGTTTCCGCCAAGGATTACAGCCGTCTCAGAAGCGGGATCCGCTACTTCGGGGACGCGAAGGGCGTGCTTTCCCCGTTTGCGAAATCCGTGCGCGACGCGCAGAACGTGCTTTCGGCGTCCGATATGGAGGACGGCATCAATACGGAGTTTGTGTATTTCCGCTTCCGCTCCGGCGACAGGGATGTGATCGATCTTGGCGAATACCGCTCTGTTTCCGTGATTTCAAACCGAATGGATGTCGAAGAACCCTACGTATGGACCGATCCGATCGACGGCAAAGCCGTTGCCGTGGATCTGGAACCGTTTGCAAAGCAGCTTACCGAGGCGGCCGATCCGGACGAGTACAATACCGAGCGGACGCTGCTGTATCCGATCGACGAGCGGCATACGATGCTGATCGGCGAAATCGAGGTCACCGTTCTGATGGCGAAATCGAGGTCACCGTTCTGATCTCGCCGGACGGTACGAAGAAATACCGCATCTGGATTGACGATTGCTGGATGCTGACCAAGTAAAAAAAGTGCCGCCGCAAAAGGCGGCAGACCGTTGCGACGAATCGCAATATTTTCTATACGGATTGGCGGAAATGGCGCTGCCTGCGCCATTTCTTCTGTTATTTCGTCGCAATCAGCCGGTTTTCGTCCTCGACATAGCATCCGTATCGTCTTCGGGCGAAGAAATCGCCTTCTGTCACCCTCCTCGGCAGCACCTTACGGTGCGGAAACAGGTTTGAGAGAGCCCTATCCTTTTATTCTCTCCCGGAATCCCTCCGTCATAAACCGCTCGCCGCCCGGAGCGACCCATAGCGCGTCCGCGCCGAACTGCTTCAGCAGCGCCTCCCCGTCCTCCCGCTCCATCAGAAACAGCGCCGTCGAAAGCGCGTCCGCCGCGGCCGAATCCGCGCACAGCACCGTTACCGAGCGCCAGCGCACCGCAGGATAATTCGTTTCGGGATCGATGATATGATGGTACCGCACGCCGTCCGCCGTGAAAACGCGCTGATAATCGCCGCTGGTTACGATCGCAAGATCGCTTGCGGTCACGGTCAGAAGCAGCGCCGCAGCGTCGTCCGGGTCCTGAATGCCGACGCTCCACAGTGCCCCGTCCGGCTTGGTTCCCTTGGCGACGACGTTTCCGCCGACGCTGAGAAGATACCCGTCCGGCAGGTTCTCGCTGACGCGCTGTGCGGCATACCCTTTGGCGATCGCTCC
Organism: uncultured Eubacteriales bacterium; assembly: GCA_902768795.1. Lineage (GTDB taxonomy): Bacteria > Bacillota > Clostridia > Christensenellales > CAG-138 > UBA3792. The sequence goes on along the minus strand of CACXMS010000027.1, from coordinate 21,804 downwards.
AACGTCGAGCCGCGCCCTCGGATCCGTCAGCCGCACCGTGCCCGCCGCTTCGTCAATCAGGAGCAAATCGAACCCCGTATGCCGCGCGGCGTCCCGAAGCGCATCCCCGGACGGCGACGCCGCCGATTCCGGATGTTCGAGCGCTTCCGTTCTCGCGTCATGCCACAGCGCCAGGACCGCACCGAGCGTGATATTCACGCGATGCCCGGTCAGCGCGTCCACCTCCCGCCCAAGCAGGAGCAGGTCGATGATCGCCGGATCGACGGGCACCGGATCGCCGCCCGCGCAGTCGTTCACGGTCTTCAGATTGTTTCTTTCCGCGTCATGGTAAATATCGAACAGCGCGTGATATGCCGCAAGCTCCTCAAAGACGCGGTTCGCCGTCTCGGAAAACGCGGCTTCGCTTTCGGCATAGCCGGTCAGCACGGTCACGGTATCAAAAAGGTCATAGCGCGTTTCGCTGTACCGCGTTTTGCGCGGCGCGCAGGCGATCCCGCCGCAAAGCAGCAGCGCGAGCGCAAAAAGAATTCCCCGCTTCATCCGACGCCTCCCGTCAGCGATTTCGGCAGCGCGTTCCAGCCGCCGAGCACGCCCGCCGCCGCCGCGCCGACAAGCGCGCCGGTCGCCGTTGAAACGACCAGCAGCAGCGGAAGATACGACAGGATCGAAACGCTTCCCACCACGGCCGCTGCCGCGGCGATCTGACCGACGCTGTGCGCTGCAGCGCCGAGCACGCTGACGCCGTACACGGAAAGGCGCTTCGACCGCACGCCCAGCGCCATCGCGCCGAGCGCGAGCGCGCCGCCCGCAAGCGAATACCAAAGCGACGTGATGCTCCCCGAAAAAACGCTGCCGAGCACGGCGCGCAGCAACAGGATCGCGGCGGCGTACGGCGTGCCGAGCACGCACAGCGCAAACAGCGTAACAATATTGGACAAACCGAGTTTAACGCCCGGCAGCGGGATCCAGGCGGTCAGCGGGAGCGCCCGCTCCAGAAGGCCGAGCGCCAGCGCGAGCGCGGTCAAAACGCCGGTCAGCGTCAGTTTTCTTACAGCGTTCATCCGGCCCCCCTACTTTGCGACCGCATCGACGCCCGACGCGCCGACGAGCCGGATCTCCAGCCGGTTCGGCAGGCAGACGATGCCGCGTCCGGCGTCCCGGATCGAGCCGCTGCGGACGCAATCCCCGCCGGGACACGTCGCATGCGAAACGCAAACCGCGCCCCCGCGGATCGTAACCGTATTTTCATACTTCCCGCCGACGGTCAGTTCCGTATCCGTATCGAGCGGAAGCTCATACAGCAGCGCGCCGTCCTGCCAGATCTGAACGAAAACGGGATCGGCTTTTTGGGGCAGCAACAGCAGCGCAATCGCAAGCGCTGTCAGAAGAACGCCTGCGATCACTGCAATATCCCAAACGCGCGGTTTTAAGGCGACGGAACGCATTTCCCGTTTTCTCCTTCGGTTTTTCTTCATTATAAGGCCATCGTCCCTTTGAAGTCAAGCGGCGCGGATTTTTTTTTGGAAGAAGGGCTTGCTTTTGCGTCGGAAAGCGGGTATGATGGCTGTATATGGACATGAGAGAGCAAATCACGGGCGCGCTCGGCATTGCGCCCTGTACCGACCCGAAACAACTGCCGGCGCTGACGCTGGCCTACCTCGGCGATACGATCTATGACCTCTATGCGCGGACGTACCTTTCGTTTACGGCGGACGCGCGCGTGCACGATCTGCACGTGATGAGCAACCGGCTCGTCTGCGCCAAGGGGCAAGCCGAAGCGTTTTTCCGCATTCAGCCGTGTCTGGACGAAGAGGAGGAAGCGGCGTTCCGCCGCGGGCGGAACGCGCACAGCGCGACCGTGCCGAAGAACGCGGACGTGCGCGAGTATCGCATCGCAACAGGGCTGGAAGCGCTGCTCGGATATCTGTACTGTCTCGGGCGGGACGACCGCATCGGCGAGCTGATGCGGATTGCGCTCGGAAAGGATGCCTGAAATGAACACAGATCGAAGCGGCAGGGGCCGCACATACGGAGAAAAGCAAAGCAGGGAGCGCTCCTACGGGGAAAAGCGCGCCTACGGCGGAAAACGCGCCTATGGCGAGCGGGACACGGAAAAGCCGTACCGCAAGTCCTTCGAGAAATCGGCGGAACGGATGGCTCCGCCCGCCCCGACCGCCGCTTTGCAAGCGGAAGAAGACGAGCAGCCGTATCTTCTGATCGGCCGCAACGCCGTACGCGAAGCGATCCGCGCGGATCGCAGCATCGACCGCATTCTCGTTTCGGCGGAACCGGACGGGAGTCTGCGGGAGATCATCGGCCTTGCGCGCGATAAAAAGCTCGTGATCCGCGAGGTCGATCGCAAGAAGCTCGACGAGCTTTGCATGCCGTTCGGTCACGGCGGAAAAACCGCAAACCACCAGGGCATCGTCGCCTATGCGGCGGGCGTGGAATACTGCACGGTGCAGGATCTTTTAACCGTCGCAAAGGAGCGCGGCGAAGCGCCGTTTGTGATCGTCCTCGACGGGATCGAGGATCCGCACAACCTCGGCTCGATCCTCCGCAGCGCGGACTGCGCGGGCGCGCACGGCGTCGTCATCGCCAAGCGCCGCAGCGCGCAGGTTTCTGCGGCCGCGGTCAAAGCCAGCGCCGGCGCGGTGGAATACGTCAGGGTCGCGCGCGTCGTGAACATCCGCAGCGCGTTGGAGGAACTGAAAAAAGCCGGACTCTGGATCGCGGGAGCGGATATGGAAGGTCAGCCGATGCAGAAGCAGAGCCTTGCCGGGCCGCTTGCGCTCGTGATCGGCAGCGAAGGCGACGGGCTTTCCAAGCTCGTGCGCGAAACGTGCGATTATCTCGTTTCGATCCCGATGCGGGGACATATCGACTCGCTGAACGCGGGCGTCGCCGCAGGAATTCTGATGTTTGAAAAACGGCGTCAAGACGAGGCATGAGCATGGAAGTACGGGACACCGACGAACAACTGATTGTGAAGCTGCGCGAAGGCGACGCGGAGGCGGAACGGCTGCTCTATGAACGGTACAAGCAGACGGTGCGTTCGCGCGCGCATACCTATTTTCTGATCGGCGCAGACCACGAGGATCTCGTACAGGAAGGCATGATCGGGCTTTACCGTGCGGTCTGCGATTATGATCCCGGGAAGGCCTCTTCGTTCCGCAGCTTTGCCGAGCTTTGCATCACGCGGCGCATTCTCTCCGCCATCAAGCGGGCAACGCGCAAAAAGCACTCTCCGCTGAACACCTACATTTCGCTGAACCAGCCGATCTTCACCGAAAACGAAGACGGCTCCCTGTTCGATACGATGCAGAACCTTCGCGTCGTCGACCCCGAGGAGGAGCTTATCGGGCGCGAGGATTACGAGCGCATTCTGCGATACCTCGGCGAAAACCTTTCGAAGCTCGAGCAGACGGTGCTGAATCTGTATCTGAACGGCTACTCCTATCAGCAGATCGCCGTGAAGCTGAACCGCCCGCCCAAGTCGATCGACAACGCGCTGCAGCGCATCAAGCATAAGCTCGAAGCGCTCCGTACCCAAACGGAATAAATACAAAAAGCGTTCGGATCCGAATGGATCCGAACGCTTTTGCTTTGTAATCAAAATATTAGCCGCCAAGGTATGCTTTCTTGACTTCAGGACTGTTCAAAAGCTCCGTGCCGGTGCCGGACAGAACGATCTTGCCCGTTTCGAGCACGTAGCCGCGATCGGCAATTTTCAGCGCCATGCGCGCGTTCTGCTCCACGAGCAGAATCGTCGTGCCGTGATCGCGCAGCTCCTTGATGATGTCAAAGATCTGCTCAACCAGAATCGGCGCAAGACCCATCGACGGCTCGTCGAGCATCAGCAGCTTCGGATCGCTCATCAGGCCGCGCCCCATCGCCAGCATCTGCTGTTCGCCGCCGGACAGCGTTCCGGCGATCTGCCGTTTGCGTTCCTTCAGCCGCGGGAACCGCTCGTAAACGTTCTCCAGATGCGCCGCGACCGAAGACGGCTTCGCAACGTATGCGCCCATTTCAAGGTTTTCCTCGACCGTCATCGCCTGGAAAATGCGGCGTCCCTCGGGGACGTGCGCGAGGCCCATCGGAACGATCTTGTGCGGCGCAACGCGCAGCAGCTCCTTGTTCTCAAACGTGATGCTGCCCGTCGTACTGTGCAAAAGGCCCGATATCGTCTTCAGAACCGTGCTTTTTCCCGCGCCGTTTGCGCCGATCAGCGTAACGATCTCGCCGTCGTTGACCTCGAACGAAACGTCCTTGACCGCGTGGATCTTGCCGTAATAGACATTGATATTCTGAACCGACAGCATTTACGCCTCCTGTTTCCCGAGGTATGCCTCGATCACCGTGGGGTTGTTCCTGATCTGCTCGGGGGAGCCCTTCGCAATGATCTTGCCGTAGTTCAGCACCGCGATGCCTTCGCAGATGCCCATGACGAGCGACATATCGTGCTCAATCAAGAGGATTGCGATGCCGAACCGGTCGCGGATGCTGCGGATGTTCTGCATCAGCTCCGCGGTTTCCGCCGGGTTCATGCCCGCCGCCGGTTCGTCGAGCAGCAGCAGCTTCGGTTCCGTCGCCAAAGCGCGGACGATCTCGAGCCGGCGCTGCGCGCCGTACGGAAGCGAACCCGCCTGCCATTTGGCCATGTGCTGCATGTCGAACAGGCTCAGAAGCTCCATCGCCTTATCCCGCGCTTCCTTTTCCTTGCGATGATACGACGGCGTATGCAGAAATGCCGACAGCATCGAATACTGCACATGGTTGTGCATGCCGACCAGCACGTTGTCGAGCACCGACATGTCCTTGAACAGACGAATGTTCTGGAACGTGCGGGCGATGCCCATGCGGCAGACCTCGTCGGGCCGCTTGCCGCGCGTATCGTATCCGTCGAACAGGATCACGCCGCGCGTCGGCTGATACACGCTCGTGATCAGATTGAACACGGTCGTCTTGCCGGCGCCGTTCGGACCGATCAGTCCGGCGATCTCGGTGTGGCCGATCAGAAGCGTGAAGTCCTCCACGGCGTGCAGACCGCCGAAATCGATGCCGAGGCCGTGAATGTCAAGAATCAGGGGTTTTCCGCTGTCACGCTCGGGAATGACGCCGAGACTCGGAGTCGGTACGAGTCGTTCCATCAGCCCTCACCTCCCTGTCCGGATTTACGAAGCCGGGTAAACATGTTCTTCAGATCCTTCTTTCGCTGCGTCCACCATTGGACGAGAATCTGATTGTTCGTAATCAGCATGATTGCGATCAGAACGATCGAGTACGCAAGCATGCGGTAGTCGCGCAGCGAACGCAGCAATTCGGGAAGCACCGTGAGCACGCCCGCCGCAATGATCGATCCGCGCAGATTTCCGAGTCCGCCGAGCACGACGAATACGAGAATCAGGATCGACAGGTCGACGTTGAACTTGCCCGCGATAATGGAAGAATAATTCAACCCGAACAGAACGCCGCCCATGCCGGCCATGAACGCCGACATCGTAAATGCGGTCAGTTTATACCGCGTAATGTTGATGCCGACCGATTCCGCCGCGATCGAATTGTCGCGCATGGCCTTGATGGCTCTGCCCATCTTGCTGCCGAGCAGCCGGTACAGGAAATACAGGCAGAACAGAACGAGCAGCACGCCCGCGAGGAACGTGGAGACCTTGGGAATCGTCGTCGCGCCCATCGGTCCGGCAATGATCTTCTTTCCGCCCTCCGCCAGGTTCAGCGTATCGTGCAAAAACGCAAAGTGAATCCCGTTCTGATCGAACCCGATGTACAGGTTGTTCACAAGACTCTTGACGATCTCGCCGAACGCGAGCGTTACGATCGCCAGATAGTCGCCGCGCAGACGCAATACCGGGATGCCGATCAGAAAACCGACGATGCCCGCCAGCGTTCCGCCGGCAACCAGCGCGATCACGAACAAAATCCAGTTCTGCGAAACAACCGGCCTCAAAAGAGAGGCGACGGTGACTCCGGTAAACGCGCCGATGCTGACAAATCCCGCATGGCCGAGCGAGAGCTCGCCGAGGATTCCGACCGTGAGGTTCAGCGACAGCGCCATGATCATATACGCGCAGATCGGAACGAGCTGACCGCGCATCAGGTTGGAAAGGTTTCCGGTTCTCTGCAGAATCTCCACAAAAACATACAGCGCGATCACAAGCCCGAAGGTCGTAACCTTTTCCCGATTGGTCTTTCCGAGGTGAAGCTTCTTTTTCATCTGTTCCATACGGTTCACCTCACACCTTGACAACGGTCTTCTTGCCGAGCAGACCGGTCGGTTTGATCAGCAGAACGAGGATCAGCACGAGGAAAACGATCGCGTCGGACAGCTCCGTGGAAAGATACGCCTTCGCAAAAATTTCGATGATGCCGAGCAGGATGCCGCCGAGGAACGCGCCCGGGATCGAGCCGATCCCACCGAACACCGCCGCGGTGAACGCCTTGATGCCCGGCATGGAGCCGGTCGTCGGCTGCAGAAGCGGATAGGCCGAGCACAGCAGTACGCCCGCGATCGCCGCAAGCGCGCTGCCGATCGCAAACGTCACCGAGATCGTGCGGTTCACGTTGATGCCCATCAAAATCGCCGCGTCCTTGTCCTCCGAGCAGGCGCGCATCGCCTTGCCCATCTTCGTATTGCCGGTGAACAGCGTCAGTCCGATCATAATGACGACGCAGGCGGCAATTGTGATCAGCGTCGTTACGCCGATCGTCAGCTGCCCGTCGAACAAATGCAGCGCCGCATTGTTGAAAATCGACGGAAAAACCTTGGAATTGGAGCCCCAAAGCAGCAGGGCGCCGTTTTGCAAAAAGTAGCTGACGCCGATTGCGGTGATCAGAACCGCAAGCGACGGCGCGGCGCGCAGCGGCTTATACGCGAGCCGCTCAATCAGGATGCCGAGCGCCGTACAGATGAGCATTGCCAACAAAACGCCGACAACAGGCGGAAGGCCGAACGAATTCAGCGCAAAAAAGCACACATAGGCACCGACCATAATGACGTCGCCGTGTGCAAAATTCAGCATCTTCGCAATCCCGTACACCATCGTGTAACCAAGCGCGATGATGGCGTAAATGCTGCCGAGACTGATGCCGTTGATCAAATGGGACAAAAAGCTCATTTGTTCCCCCTCCTATTGTTTGTTACAACGAAACGGCGGCGGGAGCGGCAGATTGCCGTTCCCGCGCCGCACTGCAAGTCTGATTGTTCCGGATCAATCCATGCCGACGTATGCGCCGTTCTGGATCACCATACCGTGCGGATCCTTGGCGACCATGCCGTCGGTTCCCCAGACCATCTTTTCGCCGGTCAGACCGTCGAACGACATCGAGGTGAACTGCGCCTTCATGATCTCGTTGATCTGCTGCGCGGTCATGTCCGCGGTCACGTTGCCGTTCTGGCAGGCCTGATAGATCGCGTAAATGCAGTCGTACGCATCCGCCGCGAACTGGTTCGGGATCTCGCCGTACTTCTCCTGATACTTCTTGACGAAGTTCACGGTCTTCTCGTCGGACGCGTCCGCGTTGAACGGCGTCAGCAGCATAACGCCTTCCGCCAGCGTCGTGTCAAAACCGTCCATCGTCAGGATGCCGTCCATGCCGTCCACGCCGAAGAACTTCGGCGCATAGCCCATCTGATTCGCCTGCGCGAGGATCAGGGACGCCGGCTGATAGTACATCGGCAGGAAGATCAGGTCTGCGCCTGCCGCCTGCGCGTCGCTCAGCTGCACGGAGAAGTCGTTCTGGCTGTCCGCCGTAAAGGTCGTCGTGGAAACGATTTCGAGGTTCAGCTTCTTGGCTTCTGCCGCGAACGTCTGATAGATGCCGGTCGAATAATCTTCGTCATTCTTGTAGATGACCGCGATCTTGGAGCCGAGACCGGTGTTCGCAATGTAGCGCGCACTCGCCATGCCCTGGTTCGGGTCGGTGAAGCACATCTGGAACACATTGTCCTTGCCCTCGACGACCGACGGGTTGGAAGCGGACGGCGTCAGAGCAAAAATGCCGTCTTCAAAGTTCAGCGCGCTGGTCGCCTTTGCCGGCGTGGAAGTCACGGAACCGAGCGTAACCTGAACGCCCCAGTCCTTCAACGCATTGTATGCGTTGACCGCCTTTTCGGCGTCGTGCGCGTCGTCTTCGTAACGGATCTCAAACTGGAGTCCGCCGAGCGCGTTGATTTCGTCAACGGCAATCTGAGCCGCATTCGCGCAGGCCTGACCGTAGATCGCTGCGCCGCCGGTCAGCGGGCCGGTTGCGCCGATCTTGATCGCGCCGGAAGTTTCCGTCTTGCCGCTTGCGGTGCACGCAACCACGCTCACTGTGAGCATGAGGATCGCACAAATCAAAGCGATGGTTTTTTTCATGATTGTTTCCTCCTGGTGTTTTTCTTTATCAAAAAAGCGGCCCCGCCTTTCGCGGAGCCGCCGTTTTTTCGGTCGGATTCCGTTACCGGGCAATCGCTTCGCCGCAGGGAAGCAGTCGTACGGCGCCGAGCAGAATAATGCCGACGACAACGCCCAAAAGCAATAAGGCGCTCAACGAAACGTCGAGCGTCAAAGCAAGCATACCGGCACAGGCAAAGCAAGCGCACGCGGTGTACGCCATCGGTTTCGACTGGCCAAACTGCTTCATGCCCCTGCTTCCTTTCCTGTGATGGGCAAAAGATTACCACGTTCCCTCCCGTTTGTCAAGTTTGTATAATATACAATCCGCAAATCTAACGCAAGTTTTACACTGCTCCCCAAAAACGCAGGGAAAAACCGGGAAAATCTGCAAACAGCGCCCGCCGTTCCGGAAAAATCCGGTTGGCATCCATGCAAATCTATGCTATACTATAGTATCATTATGCTACCGTATGCGCGTCAGATCCGCGCTTTTGCGGGAACGGAGGACCGGTCATGAACATTACCTATGTCTGCGGGCATCGCAATCCCGACACGGATTCCATTGTCTCGGCAATGGCGTACGCAAACCTCTGTAACGCGCTCGGCGACAACGGATACATTCCGGTTCGGCTCGGGCATCTGAACGACGAAACCACGTTCCTCCTGCAGAAATTCGGTTTCACGCCCCCGCAGCGCATCGCCTCGGTCCGCACGCAGGTGCGCGACATCGACTACGACCGCCCGCCGCTGCTCGGCGCGCATGTTCCGGTCAGCCATGCGTGGACGATCTTCGAAAACAGCGCGGGCTTCCACGCCGCGCCGATCATCCGCGAGGACGGCACGCTGTTCGGGCTTGTGACCGCCGGCAGCATTGCCGAAAACGATATGCGGTCGATCCGGCATCCCGTCGTCGAGAACGTTCCGGTTTTCAACCTGCTCGCCGCGCTCGAGGGGCGTGTGCTCAACAATGAGGACGATCTGTTCGAGGAGCTTTCCGGCGAGGTTGTTCTGGCGCTCCCGCGCTCGGGCGAGCCGCTGCGCGGGATGAAGCCCGGCTCGATCGTCATTTGCGGGCAGCAGCCGGACGTTGTGGAAAAAGCGCTCGCATACAAAGCAAGCTGCGTGATTCTCTGCCAAAGCGACCTTTCCGATCGCTATCGCGGCGTTTCCTCCGCCACCTGTCTGATCGCCGCCCCGTGTGACGCATACCGCGCCGCGCGCATGCTGTTTCAATCCATTCCGGTCAGCCGCGTCGCGCAGACGAAGGATCTTGTTTCGTTCCATCTGGACGATTACCTCGACGACGTCCGCGAGGCCGTTTTGCAGAGCCGGTACCGCAGCTATCCCGTGCTGGACGAAAACGACCGCGTCGTCGGATCGCTCAGCCGGTTCCACCTGCTGCGGCCGCGGCGCAAGCGCGTCGTACTCGTCGACCACAACGAGGTCGGGCAGTCCGTTCCCGGGCTCGATCAGGCGGAGCTCGTCGGCATCATCGACCATCACCGCCTTGCGGACGTGCAGACGGGCTATCCGGTCTATATGCGGAACGAGCCGGTCGGCTCGACGACGACGATCGTCGCCACGATGTATCAGGAATACGGGCTGATGCCCGGCGAACAGCTTGCGGGGCTGATGGCCGCCGCGATCGTCAGCGATACCGTCCTGTTCAAGTCCCCGACCTCGACCCCGCGCGACCGCCGCATCGCGGAACGGCTCGCCCGCATCGCCGGAATCGACCTGGACGCGCTCGGGCGGGAGATGTTCTCGGTCACGCAGGGACGCGACAAGCCCGCCGAACAGCTTTTGAAAACCGATTTCAAGGAATTCCGGCTCGCCGATCACCGGATCGGCATCAGTCAGGTCACGGCCGTCGATTCCTCCGCGCTTTTGCAGCGGAAGGAGGAATTTCTCGAGGTCATGCAGCGGCTCAAGGACGCCAAGGAATACGATATGATGCTCCTGATGATCACCGACGTGCTGAAGGAAGGCACGGAGCTGCTGTACCTCGGCGACGAGGAGATTCTGCACCAGGCGTTCGGCGTGAGCGACATCAAAAACAACCGGGTCTTCCTCCCCGGCGTCGTTTCCCGCAAAAAACAGATCGTGCCCGCGCTCGCGCTGCTTTGGGGCTGATGGGAAAACAGTCGAAAGCGCTGCTCTTTTTCAACGGCAGAAGTTGAAAAGAGCAGCGCTTTTTTCAGTATTTTGTTTTCGGTTTGCCGAGCAGCGCGCCGAGATAGCCGAACAGCACCGCCGCCGCGACGCCGCCTGCCGTCGCTTTCAGCCCGCCTGTAAACGCGCCGAGGATCCCGTCCGTTTTGACGGCTTCGATCGTCCCCCTGGCAAGCGTGTAACCGAATCCGGTCAGCGGGACCGTTGCGCCGGCGCCGGCAAACCGGACGAGCGGCTCATACAGCCCGAGTCCGCCGAACAGCACGCCGAGCGTCACGAACAGCACCAGGATGCGCGGCGGCGTAAGCCGCGTCAACGACAGCAAAAGCTGCCCTATCGTACAGATCGCGCCGCCGATCAGAAAAGCCCAAAGATACTGCATCACAGGTTGCCTCCTTCCGTATGCTCCAAAACGATCGCATGCGCGATGCCCGGAATCGTTTCTCCCTGCTGCACGGTCGTCGTGCTCATCAAAGCGCCGGTCGCCAGGAACAGAATACGGCGCAGTTCCCCGCTTTCCAGAAGCGGGAGCAGATGCCCGGCCAGCACCACGGCGGAACAGCCGCACCCGCTCCCGCCGCAGTTGTAATTCTGGGACGAGGCGTAGATTTCGGCGCCGCAGTCAAAATGCCGTTCCGAAAGATCGACGCCGTTCTCCCGGCAAAGCTCCTTCAGCATCTCGCTGCCGTGCGTGCCGAGATCGCCGGTCACGATACGATCGTAATCGGCGGGGGAACAGCCCATGTCCGACAAATGCTGCAGGATCGTGTCGCAGGCGGCGGGCGCCATCGCGGCTCCCATGTTGCCGATGTCGTTGACGCCGAGATCGACGACCGTTCCGAGCGTCGCCGCCGCGACGCGGATCCTCCGGTATCGCGCTTCGGGCGGCAGCGTGTCCGCGAGCAACAGGCAGCCCGCGCCGGTCACGGTGCGCTGCGCGGTCGGGGGCGAGGTCGTGCCCATTTCGAGCGGATAGCGGTATTGCCGTTCCGCCGTCGAGAAATGGCTGCAGGCGACGCATGCGACCGGGGATCGAAACCCTGCGTCGACGAGCACGCTGCCGAGGAGCAGCGATTCCGACATGGTCGAGCACGCGCCGTACAGCCCCAGGAACGGGACGTTCAGATCGCGGGCGGCATAGTTTGCGGTCACGATCTGATTCAAAAGATCGCCGCCCAAAAGCGCGGAAAGGTCGGACACGGCAAGTCCGCTTTTACGGCAGGCCAGCACAACCGTTTCCGTAAAGAACCGCCGTTCGGCCTTTTCAAAGCTGTCCTCGCCGAACGTATCGTCGGCTTCGGCCCGGTCGAAGCCGGTCCCGAGCGGGCCTTCGGCCTCCGCGCCGGCCACAATGCTCGCGCATCCGATCACGCGGGGACGGTTCGGAAAAAGCAGCGTTCGCTGCCCGATTTGTCTGTTCATGGAAATCCTCCTGTTCCGGATTATTGTGGCCCGAAAGCGCCGGTTTCATGCGTGCAAAAACTGTGGAAAATCGGAAAACACGGTTGCGGTTTTTCGAATCTGTGGTACAATAGCGGGGAAGAAACACATGGGAGGCCGGTATGAAAATCGGAATCGGAAACGATCACGCCGCATTTGAGCTGAAAAACACGATCAAGGCATATCTGGAATCGCAGGGACACGAAGTCGTCGACTACGGATCCTATTCGGCGGAGCGCTGCGATTATCCCGTCTTCGGAGAAAAGGTCGCGCTGGCGGTCCGCAGCGGCGAAGTCGAGCGCGGCGTGCTGATCTGCGGTACGGGCGTCGGCATTTCGATCGCGGCAAACAAAGTCCGCGGCATTCGCGCCGCGGTCTGCTCCGAACCGTTCACCGCGCAGATGGTGCGGCGGCACAACGACGCGCAGATCATCGCGTTCGGCGCGCGCGTCGTCGGCGTGGATATGGCGAAAATGATCGTCGATTCCTTCCTCGGCGCCGAATTCGAAGGCGGCCGGCATCAGAACCGCATCGACCTGATCGCCGCAATCGAAGAACGCGAACGGTAAATGCGGCTGAAAAGCGACCGAAACCGGCGCTTTGAGGGCATGACAAATTGATAAAGAATGATCCGCCGATCGGCGGATCATTCTCCTTAAAACGCCTTTTCGAGAATAAACGTTTCTTTCGAAGGGTCTTTGGAATAGTTGTAATCGTCGAAGAACGGCGAATAGGTCGTGACCGAGATGTTCCGGAACAGCGGGTCGAACGTGAGCAGCGTGAAATAGCCGCGGCTCCTGTTTTTATCATCCTGGAAATTCAGCATCATCGCATGGAACGTCCGCCCGTCCTCATACGTCCTGGACCAGCGGCGCGCGCCGTCGTGATGGCCGCATACGACGAGCCGCGCGTTCGGATGCTGCGAAATAAGCTCCTTTTCCAGATACTCCCCGTCGGACGAAAGCAGTCCGTTCGTATAAATGAAGCTGTGCGTTACGATCAGCGCGGGATAATCGCTGTAACGGTCCAGCACGTCCCCCGCCCACTCGACAAACCGCGGCGCATCGCCGTCAAACATCCAGCCGATGCCGATCAGAAGCAGCCCGATATCCTCGCGCAGGTCATACCAGCATTTGCCGTCTTCAAAGATCTGATCCTCTTCCTTGACATCGCAAAGCGAATGCTCCAGATAATACTGATACGTCAGATGCTTATAACCGTAGAATCCGACGTCGTGATTCCCTGCGACGCAATAGAACGGAACCACGCCGCGCAGCGGCGCAAACGCCGTCTCGATGCGTTCCCAGTGCTCGGGAACCTCATGCCGTTCGACGAGGTCTCCGGTCTGCACAACGGCCGCGATGTTCAGCGCCTCCCTGTTTTCCAGGATATAATTGACAATCGAATCGAGTCCTTCCGTATCCCGGAACGTGTATCCCTGCGTGTCGCTGATCCATGCGATCGTAAAGGACGTCGGGATCGGCGTCGGCGAGGGCGTCGGCGTCGGAGTCGGCTCGGGCGTCGGGGACGGCGTCGGCGTCGGGGACGCAGTCGGCGTCGGGATCGGCGTCGCCTGCGGCGTCGGCAGTTCGGTAAACTGCACCTCCACCACCTGCTCGGCGGGCACCCCGGTCGGCTCCGCCGGCGCAAAGGGTTCCGTTCCGGCCTTTGCACAGCCAAGCAGCATTCCGATCATCAGGATCCCGATCACAAGCCGTTTCATTCCGTTCCTCCGTTTTCGCCCAAATCCGTTCTGAATTTGTATTATATCACATATTCTTTCAGACCGCTACCCGTTTCGATGTAAAAAACACAGAATGCGTTCCGCCCGAAAAAGAACAGGCCGGGAGATTCGAAACGGATTCCCGGCAAATCCCCGGTTTCCTTATTTGGACGCTTTGATTTCGCTCCATGCCGCGTTGAACACGTCGGTAAAGCTGCCGAGGTCGTGGAACACTTCGCAGCGATCCAGCACGTCCTGCGGCGGATTGTACGTCTCGTTCTCCGTGAAGTACGCGTCGAGACGTTCGAGCGCGCCCTGGTTCGGCGTCGAGTAGAAGATGAATTCGGTGTTGCGCGCGGCGATGTTCGCGTCGTTGAGGAAGTTGATGAACGCATGCGCGGCTTCGACATTCTTCGAATTCTTCAGGATCACGGCATTGTCGAACCAGACGTTGCTGCCCTCCATCGGGACCGCGTAATCCAGATCCTCGTTTTCATCCATGCAGGCAAACGCGTCGCCCGAATACATGACCGCGAGCGCAGCTTTGCCGTTGACCATCGAGGAGCGCATGTTGTCCGCGCCAAAGCCCTTCCGGAGCGGCGCCTGCTCGATCAGCTTGTCGCGCGCGGCGGCGACGGCCTCTTCGCTGTGCGTGTTCAGATCGTAGCCGAGGTACTTGAGCGTGATGCCGATCGTGTCGCGCACACTGTCGTACATCCAGATCTGTCCGGCGTACTTCTCGTTCCAGAGAATGCCCCAGCTGTCCACGGGATCGTCAACGAGCTTCGTGTTGTACAGGATGCCGACCGTGCCCCACATATAAGGAACGGAATACTTGTGGCCCGGATCGAACTTGTCGGAGATTTCCATAATGGTATCCGAAAGATTCCTGACGTTCGGAATCTTGCTCTGATCCAGCTCCAGCAGCATATCCTCGCGGATCATCTGCTCGATGCAGTAATCGGACGGAATGCAGATATCGAACGTCTGCTCCGAACCGCGCAGCTTGATCATCATTTCCTCGTTGCTCGGAATCTCGATGTAGTTCACGTGAACGCCGGTTTCCGCTTCAAACAGCGGGATCAACTCGGGATCGATATACTCGCCCCAGCTCATGACGTTCAGTTCGCCGCCGATGTATTCATACTGATCGCCGTCGGCAAAGCTGTAATCCGCGGCTTCTTCGTCCTCTTTCGGCGTGCAGGCGATCGCGCCGAGCAAAAGCATTCCGCAAAGCAGCAGTGCAAAGAGTTTTTTCATCACAGGTTTCCTCCCTTGTCCTTGAGTTTGACTTTTTTGTTCTGAATTTCATATTCGCGCTCCTTTGCCAGCCGCCGGAAGTTCACGACGAGCAGCAGCGTCACGAGCGGAATGAAGATTACCGTTGCCAGCGCCGGGTTCACGCCCTTTGCGCCGCGCGCGGACGAATAGATATAGACCGAGAGCACGCTCTTAAGGTCGGATACGAAATAGCTGACGACGAAATCGTCAAGCGACATCGTCAGCGCCATGATGAAGCCCGACGTGATGCCCGGCATGATGTCCGGGATCACCGCCTTGAACAACGCCTGCATCGGCGAGCAGCCAAGGTCCATCGCCGCTTCATACAGAAGGTCGGAGCTCTGCCGCAGCCGCGGCATGACCGAAAAGATCACGTACGGAATGCTGAACGAGATGTGCGCGATCAGCAGTTTCGGGATATCGCCGACCTGATTCAGCCCCATCTGCACCAGCAGCGCGTTCACAAACGCGAACAGCATCATGAACGTAATGCCCGTCACAAGGTCCGGGTTGACCATCGGAAGCTGCGAAACATTCAGAATCAGGTTGCGCGTACGCTTTTTCATCGCGTAGATGCCGATGGCCGCCGCCGTGCCGATCACGGTCGCAACGACGCTCGAAACCGCCGCAATCTCCAGCGTCAGAAGCAGCGCCTGCCCCGCTTCGCCGGAGAAGAGCGTCATGTAGTTCTGGAAGGTGAATCCCTTCCAGACGCCGAGGTTCGCGTAGCTGATGCGGCGGCCCGTCGAGAAATCGTTGAACGAGAACACGATCAGGTACAGGATCGGCAGGTACAGAAACAGCAGCATCAGCCCGAGGAACACGTACTTGAGGGATTTGAGGAAGCGTTTCACCACATCTGTCCCCCTTCCTTCTGATCCTTATCGAAGTAGTTCATAATGACCGTGGAAACGAGCACGCACAGCAGCAGAATCAGCGAAAGCGTGCTGCCGACCGCGAAGTCGCCCTGTCCCGACAGCGTTTTGAACGCAAGCTCGATTTCGTTGCCGTAGAGGTTGTACTTACCGTTGCCGATCAGCGCGGGAACCGTAAACGCCGTGATCGCCGGAATGAACACCATCGTGATGCCCGAAACGATGCCCGGAACCGACAGCGGCAGAATCACGCGGAAGAACGTGGTAAAGCTGTTCGCGCCGAGATCGCGCGCGGCCTCTAAAAGCGACTTGTCGAGCTTTGCCAGCGTGTTGTACAGCGGCATGACCATGAACGGCAGAAAATTGTAGACGAGCACCATCAGCACGGCGCCCTCCGTTCCGGTCAGAGAAGCGCAGCGATACCCGATCAGCTCCGGCCAGAACCGCGTGACAAATTCCTGCGGCAGGATCCGAACCAGAACCCGCGCTCCCGATTCCATCACGTTCGGCAAAAAATACTCCAAAATCGCCTGCCACGCATAGGTACGCAGCACGAAATTCATCCACATCGGCACGAAAAACAGAACGGAGATGAACCCTGCGACCGACGGTTTCATTTTCGACAGGATGTAAGCGATCGGATACCCGAGCAGCAGACAGAGCGCCGTCGTTTTGAACGCCATCACAATGCTGATCCAGAGCACGTTCCACTTGCCGGCGTCGGTCAGCGTCGCCCACGCCTTCGTCAGCGTCCATTCTCCGCGGACGTTGACCGCGTAGAAGAAGATGAACAGCATCGGCACGACGATGAACAGCACCATCCATACGATATACGGATACGCAAAAACTCTGCGCTTCATCGGCTTACTCCTCTTTGTCGGTCAGCACGAGATCCGCCGCGTCGACCAGGATGCCGACCTCCTCGCCGTCCTCCATGAACTCGTCGGAATGCGCGATCCAGTCGTTTTCCTTGCAGGATACCGTGATCTCATAGTGCGTTCCGAGGAACATGCAGGACTTGATCGTACCGGTCAGCTTCGCGTCCTGCGGCGCGACGATCTGCACCTTTTCGGGCGCAATCTCGACGAGCGCGATCTCCTTGTTGTCGTATTCGTCCAGATCGTTTGCCGCAAAGCCGACGTCGTCGATGTAAATCATGCCCTCGCCCGGCCAGACCTCCGCGTCGAACAGGTTCGTCGCGCGGGTCTTCTTCATAATATGGATCGCGTCCGGCGGGATCGAAATGCCGACCTGCTGCCCGACCGCCGCGTAATCGGTCGTATGCACGACCCATTCATAGCCGCCGCAGTCCACGTCGATCTCATAATGCACGCCCATGAACACGACCGAAACGACCTTGCCCGAAATGCGCGCTGCCTTCGGATCGACGATGTCGATATCCTCGGGCCGGATCACGACGTCAACCTCGACGTTCTTGCCGAATCCCGCGTCCACGCACGGGAACAGCATGCCCTTCATGCGAACCTTGTAATCGTCGAGCATGACGCCCGGAACGATGTTGCTCTCGCCGATAAAGTCCGCAACGAACGGATTCTTCGGCTCGTTGTAGATATCGGTCGGTTTGCCGATCTGCTGGATCACGCCGTCCTTCATCACGACGATCGTGTCGGACATCGTCAGCGCCTCCTCCTGGTCGTGCGTGACGTAAATGAACGTGATGCCGAGCTGCCGCTGCATCCGCTTGAGCTCGACCTGCATCTCCTTACGCAGCTTGAGGTCGAGCGCGCCGAGCGGTTCATCGAGCAGCAGCACTTTCGGTTCGTTGACCAGCGCGCGCGCGATCGCAACGCGCTGCTGCTGTCCGCCGGAAAGCTGATCGATCCAGCGCTTGCCGTATCCCTCGAGGTTGACGAGCTTCAGCATCGCGTTGACCTTTTCCTCAATCCTGGCCTTCGGCGTCTTTTTGATTTTCAGACCGAACGCAATGTTGTCATGCACGTTGAGGTGCGGGAACAGCGCGTACTTCTGAAACACCGTGTTGATTTCGCGCTTGTGCGGCGGCACCTTTGCGATGTCCTCGCCGTTCATCCGGATCATGCCCGAAGACGGCGTGATAAACCCCGCAATGCAGCGGAGCAGCGTCGTTTTGCCGCAGCCGGACGGACCGAGAAGCGTCAGAAACTCTCCGTCGTTGATATAAAGATTCACATGCTCGAGGGCAACATCCCCGGCATAATCCTTGGAAATGTCGATCAGTTCGATCAAATGCTTCTGCTCCATCGCTTGCCTCCCCTTAAAATGTCGGCGGCGTGCTGACCCACAGCACTTTTGCCGGCTGCCTGGAATTGTTGATCAGATAGTGAATTCCCTTCGGACGCAGGTAAAAGCTCCCGCCGCGCGGCACACGGTACCGCGTTTCCCCGTCGACGAGCGTCACCGCGCCCGAAAGCACGTAGCCGAATTCCTCGCCTTCATGCGGATCGAACCGCTCGGTCTCGGCGCCGCCCTCCAGCGTCACAAGGATCGGCTCAAGCGCGTTGCGCTGCGCGTTCGTCACAAGCCACAGCACCTTGACGCCCCCGTCCTCCTTTTCGAACATATCCTCCGCCGCGTACACGACGCGTTCCTCCTTCTGTTCGGTGAAAAACGAGGAAATGTCCGTCCCGAGCGCTTCGAGAATGTCCATCAGCGTTGCGATCGAAGGCGACGTCACATCGTTCTCAAGCTGGGAAATGAACCCCTTGGTAAGCTCTGTCCGCGCCGCAAGCTCCTCCTGCGTGAGCCCGAGCCGAAGCCGCCGCTCGCGGATCTTTCTGCCGATCTCCGGCCTGCCCGTTTCCATGACCGCACCGCTCCTTTTCCGTGAGTATTTCTAAACCGAAAGTTTGGTAAAACTGAACCGCAATATTTCTAAACCTTGCGTTTAGAGTTACTAAACTTACGAGTGATATAATGCCATGTTTTGTTCCGCTTGTCAACTTCTTTTTACTGTTTTTTTGTAAAAGATAGACAAAAACCGCGCTGCGGGATCCATTTTGGACCCCGCAGCGCGTCAACAATTTATCGCCGAATTGGCATCAGCGGTATAGGCACAGATTCGGATTACGCTCCGTCCGCGGATAGCTCGGCGTACACATACAGCACGCGGACGCCCTCGTCCCAGCCGAACGCGGCATAGACCGTGTAGCAGTCGCCGACTTCGAGCAGGGAGATTTCATCGGGAACGAGTACGCGCGCGCCGTCCCGATCCGACACGGTCGGGCAGAACGACGCCGGATCCGCTTCGTTTGCTTCGGACAGGGCAGGAACGTACTGCGTTGTGACGATCACGGCGGGATGCGTCGTCACGCCGAGATCAACCTCGACAAACTGCGTGTCGCGGCATTCATGCGACAGATGCCGGCCGTCCGCCGTGCCCTCGCCGAGCAGCTGTCCGTCCCCGTCGAACACCGTTACATACGTCTTTCCGTCCTGTTCGGACAGAACGAACCGCCGATCCCCGAGCGTTTCCTCTCCGCAATAGATCCGACCCGGCGGCAGCAGCGCGTCGGATCCGCCGGACGCGGCTTTCGTTTCCGTTCCCGACTCTTCCGACCGGTCCGCACCGACCGGCGCAAGCGCCTCCCAGACGTCCGCGTAGGTCAATTCAATCCCGGCGTCGATCGGATCAAAATAATCGTCGGTGTCTTTGGCCGCGGCCATGTTCGGAACCGCCGCCACGCGGGCGCTGTCCTCCGTCGCGGCGCTCATCTCCTCCGAAATTTCCTCCGCCGCATAGGCCGTATCCTCAAAGCGCCGGGCCGAAGCGGCCATCTCCGCCACCTGCGCCTCCGCTTTGTTGTTCTCCCGACCGGCAAACGGACGGACCACCAGCAGCAAAAGCGCTGCGGCGGCGACCGCCGCGCCCGAATATCCGAGCACGCGCGGCCAGATGCGTTTTCTCGTCGAAAAGGATTCCGCAAACGACGTTTCTTCGGACAGTTCGCCGCGGATCGCTTCCTTCAGCGCTTCCGGCGCGTGAACCGCGTCGTTCGCCTTGCGATACTCTTCACGAAACATCGTCGAACGCTCCTTTCAATTCTTCTTTCAGCGCTGCCCGCGCGCGGAACAGCCAGGACTTGACCGCCGATTCGCTCGCACGCATCGCGGACGCAATCTCTTTCACGGAATAATCCTCATAATAATAGAGATGCACGACCGTTCGGAATTTCTGCGGCAGCTTCAATACCGCGTCGTACACGGTGGAATCCGGCATAACGTCCTCCGTTCCCGGCTCGCCCGCCGCCTCCAGCGCGACCGTATGCCGCCGGAACGCCGACCCGAGCAGGGACTTCGAACAGTTGACCGTAACCGTGATCAGCCACGCCTTGCGATGCTCCTCGGACGTAAACACGGGCTTTGCGCGAAGACAGCGCAGGAACACCTCCTGCGTGATGTCCTCCGCGTCCGCAACGCTTCGGGTCCGCACGAGCGCGAGACGATATACCATATCCCCGTAGGCGGAAAACAGCGCGTCAAGATCATTTCCGATCGGCTGCGCCGCGTCAAACCGCTCTTCCATCCCGCTTTCCTTTCTGCAAATAATACCGTTTGCCGAGGCATTCGGTTGCACTTTTTTACATCAATTGTTCCGGATTCAAAACCGCCAGCTCCGGCAGAACAAACCTTCCGTCCTTGCGGATCAGCACGTCGTCGAACCAGATCTCTCCGCCGCCGTACGCCGCCGTCTGATTCAGCACGAGATCCCAATGCTGTGCCGAGCGGTTGCCGTTGTTGCAGTTGTCATAGCAGTTGCCGGGCGTAAAGTGAATCGATCCGCTGATCTTCTCGTCAAACAGCGTATCGAGCATCGGGAAGGTCACGTACGGGTTCACGCCGATCGCAAACTCGCCGACATACCGCGCTCCCTCGTCAATATCGAGCTGCTTGTTGATGCGTTCGGTATCGTTCGCGGTCGCTTCGACAATCTTTCCGTCCCGGAAAACGAACCGGATATCCGAATACACAAATCCGTTTTCGAGCGACGGCGTATTGTAATGAATCACGCCGTTCACCGAATCGCGCACCGGCGCGGTATAGACCTCGCCGTCCGGGATATTGATCCTGCCGGAGCACTTGATCGCGGGAAGTCCCTTGATCGAAAACGACAGATCGGTATCGCCGGGGCCGACGATCCGCACGCGATCCGTGCGCTCCATCAGCGCTTTCAGCGGTTCCATCGCCTCGTCCATGCGCGAATAGTCCAGACAGCACACCCTGAAATAAAAGTCCTCAAACGCTTCGGTGCTCATGTCCGCGTTCTGCGCCATTCCGGGCGACGGATAGCGCATCACGCACCACTTCGTCTTCGGGATCCGGACCTCGCCGTGAACCGGGTTCCAGTACAGCCGTGAATACGCGTTCATGCGCTCCGAAGGAACGTCCTTGAGTTCGGACGCGTTGTTGCTCGCGCGGATGCCGATGAAGGCGTCCATCTGCTCCATGACGGCGCGATCCCATGCCGCGCGGTTTTTCAGCTGCTCGTCCGTGCAGCGCATCAGCCACTCGCGGTCGATGCTGCGATCGAACGACCAGACATACGGATTGCCGCCGACCGCATACGTTTCCCGGATCAGTGCGCGAACGAGATCGTCCGCCCCGCCGATCGCCTGGATCAGCAGATTTTCGCCGGGTTGAATGTCGCACGAAAACGTGATGAGCGTATGGGCAAGCTGTTGTACTCTCGGGTCAAGCATTGTTTCCTCCTGATGGAATCCGCCTTTGGGGGGCGGATGCTTTATTGAAAGCATCATACCACGTTTCGGCGGGATTGTCCATACAAAAACCGCAGCGCATTACGCGGCTGCGGTTTTGTGCGTTTGGATTGAATTATTCGATGATGCTGGCAACGACGCCGGAAGCAACGGTGCGGCCGCCTTCGCGGATTGCGAAGCGGAGTCCCTGCTCCATGGCGATC
>CACXMS010000026.1 GCA_902768795.1 uncultured Eubacteriales bacterium | reverse complement strand
AAGACGGCAGCGCCGATTGCAAACAACTGACAATACACATCGAGGAGAGAAGCGTATGAAAAAGCAATATGAAACGCCGAAGATGGAACTGGAAGAAGTCGCGGATATCATAGCGACTTCGGACGCGCAGGACGGTCACAAGGTCACCGATCCGGACTGGTAAACCGTAATAATTTGACCGCATTTATTTAACCGCAACGAACAAGGGGCCGCGAAGCGTTCGCTTCGCGGCCCTTAACGATTGCAAACGGTTTGACCTCTCTTTCGACAGTCTGTCAGGCGGCTGATCCAGAATCAGCCGCCTGTTTTCCCGTTTCAGTACCGGTTCTGCCCGGGCGCGGTGTAGCCCTGTTTTTCGTAGATGCGGATCCAGTCGCCGAGGCGCTGTAAAAATTCGTCGTTCGTCGTCGTTTTGCCGAGCATGTTGATCACGCTTTCGGTGACCTCGGTTGCGGCGCCGCCGCCGGCCATGACGCGGCGAAGCTGATAGACGCCGTCAAGCTCCTGCTTGCTCAGCAGCAGATCCTCCCGGCGCGTGCCGGACTTGTAGATGTCGATCGCGGGGAAGATGCGCTTCTCGCTCATGCGGCGGTCCAGGTGGATCTCCATATTGCCGGTGCCTTTGAATTCCTCATACACGATATCGTCGAGCCGGCTGCCGGTTTCGACGAGCGCCGTTGCGATCACGGTCAGACTGCCGCCGTTTTCGATGTTGCGCGCCGCGCCGAAAAAGCGTTTCGGCTTATGGAGCGCGCCCGGGTCCATGCCGCCCGAAAGCGTTCGGCCCGTCGGCGGAATCACAAGGTTGTACGCGCGCGTCAGGCGCGTCAGCGAATCGAGCAGGATCACAACGTCCTTGCCGAGCTCCACGAGGCGCATCGCGCGCTCCTGTACCATTTCGGCGATCCGCGTATGGTGTTCGGGCAGCTCGTCAAACGTCGACGCGACGACCTCGCCGCGGATGAATCGGCGCATATCCGTCACTTCCTCCGGCCGCTCGTCGATCAGAAGGACGATCAGGTGCGCGTCGGGGTAGTTCGTCGAGATGCCGGCGGCGATCTGCTTCAACAGCGTCGTTTTGCCGGCTTTCGGCTGGGAAACGATCATCGCGCGCTGTCCCTTGCCGATCGGCGCGATCAGGTCGATCAGCCGCACCGAAAGGTCGTTGAGCTTGCCCGGCACTTCCAGCGTATAGCGCTCGTTTGGGAAGATCGGAACAAGATCCTCATAACTGACGCGCGACAGGCACTTTTCGGGATCGTCGCCGTTCACACGGTCGATGTAAAGCAGGGCGTCGTATTTATCGCCCTCGCGGCGCGGGCGCGTGCGGCCTTCCACCAGATCGCCCTGCCGGAGATTGAAACGCCGGATCTGCGCGATCGAAACGTACACGTCGTTCGGCCCGGAGAAATAATTCGATACGCGCAAAAAGCCGTAGCCCTCCATGATCTCCAGAACGCCGCACGCGACGCGGCAGTCGTCGGCCTGCAGCAGCTCGGAGACGGCCGGCTTCGGGCCCTCGGCGCTTTCCTCGCGGCGCGGCTCCCGGCGCTGCGGCGCACGGTTGTTTCGGCGGGGCTGCCGGGCATCGCTTGAGTGATCGCGTCCGTGCTCGTGGCGCGGACGCGGCGATTCTGCGGCTTCGTCCTGCGGCTTTTCGGATGCGGCTTTTGCCGGTTCGTCCTTTGGCGCTTCGGGCGCGGCTTTTTTCGACGGGCGGCCGCGGCGTTTCGGCTCGGCGGGCGCGGGCGAGGTCAAAAGCGCAATGATCTGGGCCTTTCGCATGGAGGAAGCAACGGAAAGATTCCGCTCCTTCGCAAGATTGCGAAGCTCGGCCAACGTCAGGGATGCGTAATCGGTTTGTTCCACAAAAAACCTCCGACAGTATAATATGAATTTGGAGAAAATGGGGGATTGGAATACGATGCGAAAGCCCGAAGAAAAGGGGCGGGCTGAAAATGTGCTTCGCCATCGGATAGCTTTATTGTAGCAAAAATGCGCCGAATGTCAAGCGCTTCGCGGGAAATCGAACAAAAAACACAATACTTCCGGCGCTTTGCAAACGGCAGACTGCCAATAAAGGGGCCGGACCGTTTTCGGCGGATTACGGACACGCAAAGGCCCGCCGCGAAAAGCGGCGGGCCGGGAGAATCGTATCGGCGTCAGGCGTTTCGCCCGCCGAGCTCCTCGCAGATGCGGGCGTACTCGTCTTCGTCGAGCTTATAGAACTTCTTATAGATCAAGAACGAAACAAACATCAGAACGGCCGAGAGCAGCACCATGATCAGCAGCATCCCGATCTTTTCCGGCTGCGTGACCTGGCTGATCACCGAGGTGATTTCCGTGCTGATGGCTTCCTTTTCCGCCTCCGCGGCAACGGACGCCTGCCGTTCGAGCTCGGAGATCCGGTTGGTGTAATTGATGACGCCGCAGATCAAAAACGTGCCGTATGCGATCGCCGCATAGATGGCGGACGCGAGCTTCGTGATGAACGGACGGAGCGAGGAAATGATGCCCTCGTCGCGGGTGCCGTTCTTGTATTCGTTGTATTCGACGGTGTTCATGATCGAGATCATCATGATCAGATAGAAGCCGTACTGACCGAAGTTCGCCAGCATATAGCCGAACGTGATCAGCGCGAATTTGAGGATCGGCACGGCGCTTGCCTGCAGGAGCAGACCGGCCGCGAGCATGATTGCGTAGCCGACCGCCGAGATGATCATCAGAAGGTTCATCAGGGGCTTGCGGTTGATCTTCCGCGAAATGATCGGGTAGAAGATCATCAGGAACGCGGTCACGATCATGCCGAGCATCTGGAACGCCGTAAAGTACAGACCGTTATACCCGAAGTCGAAGTAGATATACATGGAGCCGATGCCGGAGAGGATGACGCCGTTTCCGATCTGCTGAATGATGAACGCAAGCGAGATCCACAGGAGCTGGTCGTTGCCGGTGATCGTCTTCCAGATCTTTTTGAAGCTGACCGGCGGAACGGGCTCGTTGCTGTAGGAACGCTGTTCCCTGACGCCGAAGATCGTGAAGCAGAGGAACGCGGGCGCGATGATCGCAAACGCCCAGGCGATGACGCCGTATGCGGTGCGGTTGCTGCCGCCAATCGCAAGATCGCCGACCGTGAACGTCGGGATCAGGGCAACGGCCAGCGTGCCGCCGATGCCGGCGAACAGGTTTGCGCGGGAAGTATAGGCGTTGCGCGCATCGGGATCGGAGCTGAGCGCCGGGACCATGCCCCAGTAGGAGATGTCATGCATCGTGTAGGTGATGCTGTACAGGAAGTACATCAGTCCGAAGAACGCGACAAAGCCCCAGCCGTCCAGCGGGAGATTGAACGTCAGGACAATGACGACCGAGGTGGACAGGATCCCGATGACCAGCCAGGGCTTGAACTTGCCCCAGCGGGTGCGGGTGCGCTCGACGATGTTGCCCATCAGCGGATCGTTCAGCGCGTCGAATACGCGCGCGGCGATCATGATCGCCGTGATCACGCCGAGCTGCGCGGGGGTGAGGTTTCGCGTCAGCATGACGAAGATCAGCAGATAGCTGTTGATCAGGTTGTAGACCATATCCCGTCCGACCGTGCCGAGCGGGAACATCCATAGGTTCCGCTTCATTGCTTTCTTGTCTTCCATTTTCTTCCTCCGCAGTTTCGTTTATTGAATCGTAAAGGTTACGGTTTCGTCCGCAAGGTTCGGCGTTTGAACGGTCAGCGTTGCGCTGCCTTTTTCACCGATCGAGCGCAGGTAAAGCCCGGTGCTGCCGCCCTCGGTGACGGCCGTATCGGGCCCGAGAAGCCGGGCAGGGCCGGAGAGCGTCAACCGCAGCGGGAGCTGCGCGTACGGCGCGAGGTTTCCGTTTTCGTCCAGCACGCGGATGCGGACCGCCGCCATATCGTAGGTATCGCCCTCCGAAAGCGTCGTGCTGCTCGGCGTCAGCTCCAGGTGCAGCTTTGCGCTCGGCGTCTTCGTAACGGACGCGACGACCTCTCCGTCCCTGATCGCGTCAAAGCGCCAGCGCGTCGCAGAACCGCCCCAGTTGCCGATGTACTTTCCGTACAGCGCCACGCCGTCCTCATATTTCAGACCGTAGCGCACCATGCACCAGCCCAGCCGCGCCTTGTCGGCGACGGGCAGATTCGCCATACCGTATTTTCCGGTGGCGACGAGCGCGTCGTGCAGCAGCTTTTCTTTCTTGCCCGTGAAGCCCTCCTCGCTTTCCAACAGATGCCCGATCAGATCGTCGATCAGCATCGGGGGATGCTTCAGCCCGGTCCACGGCAGCGGCTTAAATTCGGTGACGAGCTTGTCGTTTTTATAGAGGATCACGCTGTCGGCGTTTGTGAACGCATAGATATCGCCGATGTGCGCGGCGGAATAATCGCCGGCGTCCATCGGGGAGCCGATCTCGAGAACGGGGCGCGCGTCGCCCTGGCTCGCGTAGGTCGCGGCGGCGAGCTTCGGGTTGCGGAAGGCGTCCATAACGCCGTGGTAGCAGATGCGGTCGCCGCTGCCGAAGTCCTTATGCGTCGCGTAGTCGAACATGCACCAGCCGAAGCATCCGCCGTGCTCGCCGGAGGACATTGCGCCGTTGAGCACGTATGCGTGGCGAAGCGCCTGAGACTGCCGCTTTTCCCAGGGATCGAAGGACTTTGTCGGGAACATGTGCCCGTCGTGCTCGGAGATCAGATACCCCTTGCTCATGTCGGGCGTGCTGTCCTTCTTCTTCTGGATCGGCTTTTCGGGATCGAACGCGGTAAAGTCGTTGTACGCAAAGACGTCCTCGAGCAGCTTGCTCTTCTGGATGTAGCGGACGCCGGAGGTCTGCCGCGACGGATCGAGCTCATGCGCGAGCGCGTTCGTCCGCGTATAGAGATCGTCGCAGTCCACGCTCTCGTTGATGCGAACGCCCCAGAGCACAATCGAGGGATGATTGCGGTTTTCGAGGATCATTTCCCGCACATTTTGGACGGCCTGCTCCTTCCAGTCGGCGTCGCCGATGTGCTGCCAGCCGGGAATCTCGGTGAACACGCAGAGACCGAGCCGGTCGCACGCGTCGAAGAAATACTGCGACTGCGGATAGTGCGACGTGCGGACCGCGTTGCAGGAAAGCTCTTCCTTGAGGATCCGCGCGTCCTCGACCTGCAGACTTTCGGTTGCCGCGTATCCGATGTACGGATAGCACTGATGCCGGTTGAGCCCGCGCAGAAAATACCGCTCGCCGTTCAGATAGAATCCGTCCGCCCGGAACTCGGCGGTGCGGAAGCCGAACGTGACGTTCTTCTGATCGACGACGCTTTCGTCGTCCGCCAGCAGCGTGACTTCGAGCGTGTAGAGGTCCGGCGACTCGGGCGACCACGGCTTTGCATTCGCAACGGGCAGAATATGCGTCGTTTCCGCGTTCATTGAGGAGGAGAGACACTTACCGGCGGCGTCCAGCACGCGCACGCGCACCCGCACGGGCGTTTTGCCGTCCACGGTGCACTCTGCCCGCACGGTTTTCAGATCGGGCGTCGAAACGAATACGTCGGAGAGATAGGTTTCATTCCGGACGTCGAGCCAGGCCTCGCGGTAAAGCCCGCTGTAGGTCAGGTAGTCGATGACAAACCCGAACGGCGGAATCGAGCTGTTTTCCGTCGAATCGAGCCGCACGGCGACGGTGTTGTCCGCGCCGAAGACCGCCCGGTCGGTCACCTCGAAGGAGAAGCCGGTGTAGCCGTTTTTGTGCGTTCCGAGCTCCTCGCCGTTCCAGTAAACCGTCGCAATGTGCGCGGCGCCGTCAAAGCGCAAAAACAGCCGCTTGCCTTCGTCCTCGGCGGGCAGGAATACGGTTTTGCGGTATCCCAGGATCGCTTCGTAATCCGCAGGGGAGGAATAGTGCAGCGGCAGCTCTTTGAAATTGTGGGGAAGATCCACCCGGACGGCTTCTCCTTCGCCGCCGAGAAATGCTTCGCTCCATTCGGACGTGAATTCCCAGTTTCGGGAGAGACTTCTCATGGGACATCCTTTCCCGCGCATAAGCGCGGCGTTTTTCATTCTTTTTACAGTATAGCATAAAGCACGGCGTTCGGCAAGAGAAATATCCGCAGCTTCTCTTCCTTCCGCCCATTCGTAAAAGAACTATGAATTCTTCCCGCAGAGGATGGAAATCCGCCGGGCGATTTGCTAAAGTAAACGCAGAAAACAATGGAAAAACGGGGGCGGCTGCTTATGGAAAACAACGGGGAACCGCGGGCGCAAAGCAAGCGCACGGATCTGGAAACGGTGCTGGATTTCTGTCTGGAGATCGGACGGCGCATGATCGAGGCCGGCGCGAACACGGAGCGCGTTCAGCTTGCGATCGCACGGGTGGCGACGGCGTATCGTCTTACGGATTTTTCCGTCAATCTGATCAGCGGGCATCTTTCGATCGGCGCGCATGACGCGGAAGGGAATTATGCTTCGCGGCAGGGCGCGGTCGGGGCGGCCGGCATTCATCTGCTCCGGTTGAGGCAGCTGAACCGGCTTTGCTATCTGGTCGTCGATCAGACGCCGCCGCCGGAGCAGCTCCGGCTGAAACTCGAAACCGCCTCGAACGTGCGGGAAATGCCGGACGTGCTGATCATGGTCGCGCGGGTGCTGGCGCTCTCGTGCCTTTGCGTGCTGTTCGGCGGCTCCTGGCGCGAGGTGATCGCGGTTGCGATCACGGCGGCGGGCATGCACTATCTGATGCTTCTGATGGAAAAAACGGGCATCGACCATCTTGTCGTCAACGCGATCACGATGTTCCTTGCGACGGCGCTCGTCATTGCGATGAAAATGCTCGGGTTCAGCGAAAACGTCCCGGTCGTTCTGATCACGGTTTCGATGCTCGTGATTCCCGGCATTCCGCTCGTCAACGCCGTGCGAAATCTCCTGTGCGGAAACGAGATGAACGGCATTCTGCAGATCCTGAAGGTCACGATCGAAACGCTGGCGCTCGGCGTCGGCATCTATGTGGCGCTGTGGATTTTCGGCATGCGCGAGGGCATGGACGACGCGGTCGTTACGACGCTGTCCGACCCGGTGCTGCTGATTCTGCTGGCGTTCGGCGCATCGACCTTCTTCGGATTCGTCTTTCGCATCGCGCCGCGGGATCTTTGGATCGCCGGGCTCGGCGGCGTTCTGACACGCATCGTGCTGATCGTCATGACGCAGTTCACGCAGACGCGGCTCGTGTATATCACCGTCGCGGCGATCGCGGCTTCGCTGTACGCCGAGCTCTGGGCGCAGCGTCGGCGTGATCCTTCGACCTATTTCCTGTATCCGGCCATTGTGCCGCTGATCCCGGGCGACCTGTTCTATTACGCGCTCGTCGGCATTTACCGGCAGGACCGCACGATGTTCGAAACGAATGCGCTCAGCTGCCTGCTCGTGCTGACGGGCATGAGCATCGGCTTTGTCATCAGCTCGATCATCGCGCACCAGATCCGCCGCCGCCGGCATATCCGCGTGGTCAAAACGAATAAAACCCGCACCGGGTCTTAATTGCATCTATTACAAGGGGCGACCGAAAACTTACGTTTTCGGTCGCCCCTATTTCCGTGCGTCAAAAATAGTTTCATCGCGTGGCTCCGTCCACGCATAACGCTTCCTGGAAGGAAGAACACCATCCTTATCATCATAAAATTCAGCGACATGCGCGGTGAATTTTATACATTGCGGTGCTGCCGCCCGGAAATGCGGAGCATTTTAGGCATGCACCGGTCCACGCCGCAGCGTGATCTCCGTCGAAAAACCTGTTTTTCGACGGTTTTATTTGCAGGCGATCACGACGCTCGTCTGTGCGCCGATGGTCAGCGTCGTTCCGGAGAGCGTCGCGTCCTCGGCGCCGATCACGGCGCGCAGCGCAGAGGGAACGCGATCCGTGCGGGTCGAAAGATCGATCGTTTTTGATTCCCAGGCCGTGTTGTGCAGAACGAGCACGGTCGAGCCGTTGTAGGTCGCCTCGAATCCGCCGAGCTTCGTTCCGTCGCTCTTCAGGGCGGTGTAGGTGCCGTGCGCGATCTCGGGGTTCGCGCGGCGGATCATCAGCAGCTTCTTATAGTAGGTATAGAGACTCGATTCGTCGAGCTTCTGATCGACGACGGTCGAAGTGATCTGACTGCTCGAGGCATAGGTCGTTCCCTGCGGATCCCGAACCGTGTCCTCGTCGCCCCAGACCATCGCCAGACGCCGGTTTGCGTCGGTGTTTGCGCTGCCGCGCGAGCCGCGCATGCCGATCTCCTCGCCGTAATAGATGAACGGCGAACCCGGGCCGAGCAGATAGAGGTTTGCGGCCATCTGCATGGTTCCGTTGGCGGTCAGAAGGTAGCCGGCGGCACGGTCGGAGTCGTGGTTTGCGATGAACGGAACGATCGTTGCGCTGCTGCGGAGCGACTGCACTTTCTTCAGATACGATTCAACATATGTCGCAAGCCGGTTCACGTCGCCGCGGTTCGCCGTCTGCGCGATGATACCGCTCGAGCCGGCCATCGTGAAATCGAAGCAGTTCGTCGCTGGATAGTAAATGTCCGTCACGCCGTCGCTGTCCCAGACCTCCGCGACGGTATAGACGTCGGGATTGATCTTCCGAAGCTCCTTCAGATACCAGATCCAGAATTCGCTGCTGGAGGGGTTGTCGCCGAAATAGATGTATTTCGCGGCGTCGAAGCGGAACCCGTCGATGCCGAGATCGAGGTAGTATTTGGCGATCTCCAGAACAGCGGAGCGCACCTGTTCGCTGTCGAAGTTCAGCTCGGGCATATCTCCGTCGAAATTGCATTCGTAGTAATGCGATCCCGTGAGCTGGGAGAACGTGCGTCCACCGGGCGCGCGGTCGGTATTCTTATCGTACCAGCTGTAAAAGTTGTAGAACGAATTGCTGACGTCGCCGCTCTGATGCGCCGCCTTGAATTTCTGGAACCATTCGCACTGGCGGCTCGTATGGTTGATCGGCAGATCGAGAATCAGCTTTACGCCGCGCTCATGGCAAAGCGTAATCAGCTCGACCAGATCGTCCTTCGTGCCGAACTGCGGATCGACTTTATAAAAATCGTTGACGTTGTATTTATGATAGGAATTGGAAGCGAAGATCGGCGTGAGCCAGATTCCTTCGATGCCGAGCGAAAGGCCGGAGTCCGGCTTGCCGTCGTTCAGATAGTCCATGCGGTTGATGATGCCGCGCAGGTCGCCGATGCCGTCGCCGTTCGAGTCGGAGAACGAGCCGACAAAAATCTCATAAAAGACGCGGTTGTTGTCGTCCGGGATCTCGGCCGCTTTATAGGCGTCGCCCGAAACGATGACTTCATCGGTCGGCTCCTGCGGCTTGACACAGCCGGCGCTAAGCAGCAGAACGGCAGCCAGAAGCAACAGGGAAAATCTTGAAAACAGCTTCATTCAAAGGCCCTCCGATACATGGATTCTGCGATTATCGTACAATATACAATTCCCTTTGTCAAGCCGAAATTCAGCCGCGTCCGGGGGCGGGCGGAGCCGTATTCGACAATGATCCCCCCGCGATCCGACACGGCTCGCCGGGATTGAACTCTAACCGATTTTCGAGAGCGGTGTTACAATAAACGCATGAAAAGCAACGGCGCCCGGCGCACGAAGGAGGCAAGCATGGCAAAGTACCGGATTCTGATGGCGGATGACGACAGCCGCTTTACCGATATATTGAAAGGATACCTGCTCGCGCAGGAGAATGTTCAGGAGGTCGACGTCGCGGCCGACGGAAAGGAGGCGCTGCAGCTTCTGAAGGACAAGCGGTACGACGTGCTGTCCCTCGATCTGATCATGCCGAACGTGGACGGGCTGGCCGTGCTCGAACAGCTTCCGGCCGTCTGCGGCGCGGAAGCGCCCGCGATCGTCATTCTGTCCGAGCTGCGGAACGAAGCGATGGTGCGCCGCTGCTGCGCGATGGGCGCGCGGTACTATATGGTCAAGCCGATCGAGCCGGAAACGTTCTACAAGCGGATTCTGCAGCTGCTCGAAACGGAGCAGCCCAAGGGCGGCATTCTGCCCTACGCGCAGACGCCCAAATCGTTTGACGAAAAAGTGACCGCAATCTTCCTCGTCGCCGGGATTCCCGCGCACATCAAGGGATATCATTATCTGCGCGAAGGGATCCGCCTCGTGTACGCGGAGCCGGACCTGATCAACCGCATCACCAAGGAACTCTATCCCGGCATCGCTCAGAAATTCGGAACCTCCGCGAGCAAGGTCGAGCGCGCGATCCGCCACGCGATCGAGGTTGCCTGGACGCGCGGCAAGATCGAAAACCTCAACGCGCTGTTCGGCTACAACATCTACGGCAAGAACGACAAGCCGACCAACGGCGAGTTTATCGCATTGGTGGCGGACAAACTGCTGATGGAGGAGCAGAGCAGGAAAGCCGTATAAATCCGTCGAAAAACTTGTTTTTCGACGGGAATCCGCAGCGGCGGGACCGACATTGCCTGAAATGCTTCGCATTTCCGGGCGGCAATGCCGCAAGGAATCAAACGCACCGCGCATGTCGCTGCGTTTGATCATCAGATGGAAGATGTCCTTCCTCCGAAAACCGTTTCGCGTGGACGGAGCCGCGAGAGCGAACGGATCAAATCAGCGAAATACGGCTTCAGCCGTTTTCATACCCTTGCACGGAGAAGCCCCGTCTCCTTGCAGGAATGCCCCAACCTCATAATCCGTGAAGGATCGTCGTTTGAAATACCGTACAGGGATCAAGCGGCGGTCTTTCACGTTTTGGTCATTCTTCGATATACTCCATCACGTCCTCGACCCTGCATTTCAGTATTTTGCAAAACACTTCGATCGTATGCGTGCTGACGCTTTCGTTGCGCTTCAGCCGCGTGATCTGCGCGGGGCTGATCCGGTATGTTTTGATCAGGGTATACTGCGTCACGCCCTTTTCTTTCATTGTTTTCCAAAGCTTCTCGTATGAAATCATCGTTGCAAGCCCTCACTTTCTGCTTGCATCGTAACCGAATACGGTATATAATCATATTGACCAATATCGGTTAATATATTCGTTAATTCAGCACGCAGGAGGATGAAAGCATGAACTACACATGTAAGGCAGCACTCATGAAAGAATGGACTCTTAACGATGACGGAATTTTTTGTTGGAGGAAATAAAATACCTTTGAACACCATAACAAAAGTGGAATACACGCCTGTTACCTCTCCGTCCAAGAACGGCGTTGTTCAGATTTTTGTCGGTGCAAAATTCTATACGCTTGCATTTCCTTATAAGCAAAAAGAGTACGGAGAAATTGCTGCAAAGTATATTCTGGAAAATTATGGAGATGATAACAGAAAACAGCATTATGAAAAGGACAATGAGGGCGTTGTTTATGACCTTGTCGGCGTACGCGGTCGAACCATGAAAGTCTTTGCTGACCGCGTTGTAATCAAAACAGCGGCGACGCTTGGCAATCTTTTCATCGGCAATGCGACAGACGGTGAGAAAACGATCTATTATTCGGATTGCATAGGAGTGCAGTTTAAGGAAAGCGGCGTTACGATCGGGTATTTGCAGTTGGAAACCGCCAGTGGGATGATGAACAACAATCAAAGCAATTTCTTCAATGAAAACAGCTTTACTTTTGATCCGTCCGCGATTTCTAACGACAGGATGAGAGATGTAGCTGCCTATATCCGGGAACGTATTTCGGAAGCAAAAAAAGCCAAAAATGCGCCTTCGGTCGTTCAACAGATTTCTGCGGCTGATGAGCTGAAAAAAATTAAGGAATTACTTGATATGGGTATTCTTACACAGGAGGAATTCGACGCCAAGAA
The DNA here is from genome assembly GCA_902768795.1 of uncultured Eubacteriales bacterium. Taxonomy (GTDB): domain Bacteria; phylum Bacillota; class Clostridia; order Christensenellales; family CAG-138; genus UBA3792. The sequence continues at coordinate 10,868 of CACXMS010000026.1, read as the reverse complement.
AAAACAGCTTTTAGGGATGTAACGTAAAACAACTTGCGGAGGCGCATGCCTCCGCTGCTTTTTTTCGCAGATTCGACGAGGAGCCTGCAGCCGGAAACCGGAGCGACAGGAAGTCCTGTTGCTTTTCGGCGCTTTTTCTGTTGCTTTTACGGGGCATTTCTGCTAAACTGTAGAAAGAAAAAGTTGGGGGGTATTGTTATGGATAAAGTGAAACAAGGCAGAAAGTCTGCGGCAATCCTGTTTTTTGTGATCGCGGGTATCACGCTTGTGTTCAGCCCGGGCGTTTTGAACTCGATTCTTTACCGTCAGCCGATAGCCTTCAGAGCCATCGGCATGATGCTGATTTCGGTGCTTCCGTATGTTGTGATCGGCGTCGGCCTGCTGCTGGACAAAGTGAAATTCTCAATCGCGGGCGTCGGATTCGGGATGCTTTCCCTCTGGTCGCTCGTCAGCCTCGTCCGGTCGCTGAGGAGCGTCGTGTCCATGCTGTCGTACAGCGGTGCGGCAGGATGGATCAGCATCATGACGACGATACTCGGCGGCGTGTTCCTGCTGGTCGGCGGCATTTTCGCCGCGCTGGTCTGCTTCTTTGCGGAAAGCGGAAAAGAGGGCCTGATGCGTTCCGCCCGCGGACTGCGCCGCGCCGCTTTCGTCTTCTTTCTGCTGAACATGATTTTTGTCGCGCTGATGGATCTTCTGGCGATCGTTTCCTATGTTGCCACCGGAATCTATTCGGCCGGCTATGGCGTTTATTCGATCCTGACGGCGCTGATTAACGCGGCGGTTGCCGTCCTGCTGTTCGTCGCGGCGAACAAAGCGCTCAAGGCGCTCACCTATCAGCCGAAAGCGGAAGAATTGCTGACAAGCGCCGGCCCGCTTGCGCCCGAAGCGCCGGTGATGCCGGAGGAGACTTTCTCGATCGACGAACTGTACGCGCCGCGCGCCGCAAAGTCGACAGCGCCGGAGCCCGTTGCAGCACCGGAACCGGTCGCCGCCGCGCCCGCGGGCGTTGCCGATCAGCTGAAGCAGTATAAGGATCTGCTCGACAGCGGCATTCTCACGCAGGAAGAATTCGACGCCAAGAAAAAGCAGCTTCTAGGACTGTAAAACAAACTTGCCGATACGCAGAAACTCCCGCAAAACGCGCGAGTTTCTGCATGCTTTGAAATTAATCCGCAAACAGCGCGGTGGAAAGATAGCGCTCGCCGGTATCGGGCAGCAGCACGACGATCGTTTTGCCCGCGTTTTCGGGACGTTTGGCAAGCTGGATCGCCGCAAAGGCGGCCGCGCCGGAGCTGATGCCGACCAGAACGCCTTCCGTTCTGCCGATGCGCTTGCCCGTGGTGAACGCGTCCTCGTTTGCGACGGGGATGATCTCGTCGTAAATCGCCGTATCGAGTACGTCGGGGACGAAGCCAGCGCCGATGCCCTGGATCTTATGCGGCCCCGCGACGCCCTGCGACAGAACCGGCGAGGTCTGCGGCTCGACGGCGACGATCTTCACGTTCGGATTCTGCTCCTTTAAGAACTTGCCCGTGCCGGTCAGCGTGCCGCCCGTGCCGACGCCCGCCACGAAGAAATCCACGGTTCCGTCGGTATCGGCCCAGATCTCCGGACCGGTCGTTTCATAATGCGCCTTCGGGTTCGCGGGATTGACAAATTGCCCCGGAATCCAGCTGCCCGGCGTGGCCGCGGCAAGCTCGTTCGCCTTTGCGATCGCGCCCTTCATGCCCTTGGCGCCCTCGGTCAAAACGATTTCGGCGCCGTATGCTTTGGCAAGCTGCCGCCGTTCGACCGACATCGTTTCCGGCATCGTCAGGATCACATGATATCCGCGCGCCGCCGCGACGGCCGAAAGGCCGACGCCCGTATTGCCCGAGGTGGGTTCGATGATCGTTGCGCCCGGTTTCAGAATGCCCTTCGCCTCGGCGTCCAGAATCATGGCCCGCGCAATGCGGTCCTTCACGCTGCCAGCCGGATTGAAGAATTCCAGCTTCGCCAGGATTTTCGCCTGCAGACCGTCTTCTTTTTCAATATTGGACAGCTCGAGCAGCGGCGTTCCGCCGATCAGCTCCGACATCTTTTGATATACCTTCATAATTCGCTCCTTCTTTTGCCCGGCCCGGAGTTAAAACCCCAATAACCTATCGGCTTTATAGGTATTATATGCGGGCAGAACGGGTTTGTCAAGTGTTTTTTTATCGTCCGAACGGGCAATGCGGATAGGTGCACACGCCGCATCCGAGGCAGAGACCGCCTTCGCCGAGCGAGGTGAGATCCGATTTCTGAAGCGGAACGCCGGCGGCAATGCGCGGCAGCACGAGATCGAATACGGTCGCCTTGGCGTACATGACGCACCCGGGCAGGCCGAGGATCGGCGTTCCGTCCGAAAAGTAACCGAGCAGCAGCATTGCGCCGGGCAGAACGGGCGCGCCGTAGGTCACGATTCTTGCGCCGCTCTTTCGGATCGCGCCGGGCGTGCGGTCGTCGGGATCGACGCTCATGCCGCCGGTGCAGAGGATCAGGTCGACCTTTGCTTCCCGCGCCGCGGCGATCGCCTGTTCGATAGGATCGGTTTGGTCGTCTGTGACCGTGTGCAGCGTAACGCCGATGCCGTACGCGCGAAGTTTTTCGATCAGCACCGGCGTAAACCGGTCTTCGATGCGGCCCGAAAAGACTTCGCTGCCCGTCGTGATGACCGCGGCGGTTTTCAAAACAAACGGCAGCAGGGAGAGGATCGGCTTTTCCCCGGCGACGGCCTTTGCCGCGTCGAGCTTCGACTTTTCGATTACGAGCGGAATCACGCGCATGCCGGCGAGCTTGTCGCCCGCGCGAACCGGGAAATTGCCCCGGCGCGTGGCGATCGTGATCTCGTCGATCGCGTTGATCGCGTTCAGCCGCGCGCTGTCCACCAAAAAGACGCCGTCCGCGGCGGCGAACAGTTCAATCTTGCCTTCTTTGACGCCCGAGCGCGTCATGTTTGCGTTCATCGTCAGCGCCAGGAGCCGCTCGGCGGCTTCGTTTTCGTGCAGCATGCCCGGCTGCATCTCCCAAACGAACAGATGTTCCTTGCCCATGGAAAGCAGAACGGGAATGTCTTCTTCGGTTACGATATGTCCCTTGGAAAACCGGGCGCCCTTGAATTCGCCCGGAAGAATCTGCGTCAGGTCGTGGCAAAGTACCTGCCCGACCGCGTCTACGGTTGCAATCTCTTTCATATCCGCGCCACCCGCCGGTAGTTTCCGCTTTTTCCGCCGGACTTTTCCAATAGGTGCAGTCCGGTGATTTCCATATCCTTTTGAATCGCCTTGCACATATCGTAGATTGTCAGCGCCGCGACCGACGCCGCGTGCAGCGCTTCCATTTCCACGCCGGTTACGCCTTTGCAGCGCACGGCAGAGCGGATCAGAACGCCGTCTTCCTCCACGGTAAAGCGGATATCCGCGCCGGTGAGCGGCAGCGGGTGGCACATCGGGATCAGTTCGTGTGTGCGCTTGGCGGCCATAATGCCCGCAACCTGCGCGACGGCGAGCACGTCGCCCTTCGGCACGGTACCGGCTTTCAGCTGTTCCAGCGTCTGCGCGTTCATTTGAATCCGGCATTCGGCGACCGCGGTGCGAACGGTTTCAGCTTTTTCGGACACGTCGACCATGCGCGCGCGTCCCTGCTCGTTCAGATGCGTAAGTTCCATGTCATCCTCCGATCTCAAACATATTTCGCAGCGCGCCGCTCGGATGGGCGGCGTCCATGCAGTGCTCCTTCGGCTTGGAAAGAATTGCTTTTCGCAGCGCGTCGGTCAGTTCCGATCCGTGCAGACCGCGGAGCGGATATTCCTCCGCGCTGTGCAGACACGGCTTGATGCGGCCGTCTGCGGTGAGCCGGATCCGGTTGCAGGCGGAGCAGAACCGGTCGCTCATTGGGGAGATTAACCCGACCGTGCCGCGCCCGCCCGGAACGCGGTACAGCCGCGCTACGCCGTCGCCGCCGATCGGGATCAGATCCGGTGCGGCTTTCAGAACGGCGTCGGCCGGCAGAAACGCGCGCGCGTCCCATTTTGCCGCGCAGCCGATCGGCATCAGCTCAATGAAGCGAACGGTAAGGTCCCGCTTTTCGGCCAGCCGGAGAAATGCGGGAATCTCGCCGTCGTTGAATCCGCCGATCAGAACGACGTTCAACTTCGTTCCCGTAAATCCGGCGTCTGAAGCGGCGTCCAGTCCGCATAGAACATCGTCCAAAGTCCCGCTGCGCGTCAGCGAACGGAATTTTTCGGGATCCAGCGTATCCAGACTCACGTTCAGCCGATCCACGCCCGCCGCCTTCAGCGCCGGGGCAAGCGCGGGGAGCAGACCGCCGTTGGTCGTCAGCCCGAGCTCCCGGATGCCGGGAATGGCGCGAAGCATCGCGCACAGATCCGCGACGCCGCGCCGCACAAGCGGCTCGCCGCCGGTCAGCCGGAGCTTTTCGATTCCGAGCGAAGCCGCGGCCGCAGCAATTTGTGCAATCTCCTCAAAGGAAAGAACGTCCGCGTGGCCGCGCTTTTGTACGCCGTCCTCGCCCATGCAGTACCGGCAGCGGTAGTTGCACAGATCGGTGACGGAGATCCGAAGATATGTGATTGCGCGGCCGAATGCGTCCCGCATTTCGTTCTCCTGAAAATATGATAACGTTATTCTTTTGAAGGAATAACCATGTTTGCAGTATAGCACAGCGGCCGGGAAAAGAAAAGGGGAACGTCGGGTATTTTTGCGGAATTTTCGCCTTGCGATTGTCAAGCACGGAAAAAAACGGTATAATGACAAAAAAAGGGTAAGGAGAAAGAAGATGAAGATCGCTTTTTTTGATACGCAGCCGTACGATCGGCCGTCGTTTGAACGGTATGCCGCCGCAGCGGGAATGGAGATTGTGTTTTTCGAAGGGAAACTCTGCCCGGATACCGCGGAGCTGGCAAGGGGCTGTGAAGCGGTGTGCGTGTTTGTCAACGACGATGTGAACGCCGAGGTCATCGACCGGCTGTACGCGCTCGGCGTGAAGCTGATCGCGCTGCGCTCGGCGGGCTACAACAACGTGGACGTGGCGCACGCGTTCGGGAAGATCCATGTCGTTCATGTCCCGGCCTATTCTCCGTACGCGGTCGCCGAGCATACGATGGCGCTGCTTCTGACGTCGATCCGACGCATCCATAAGGCGTATAACCGCACGCGGGAATTCAATTTTTCGCTGAACGGGCTGACGGGCTTCGATCTGCACGGCAAAACGGTCGGCGTTATCGGCACGGGCCGGATCGGCCGCATCTTCATCGACATCTGCCGCGGATTCGGCATGCGCGTGATCGCGTATGACAAGTTTCCGGCGGCGGACAGCGGGATCGAATATGTTTCGACGGACGAGCTGTTTGCGGGAAGCGACATCATTTCGCTGCACTGTCCGCTGACGGAGGAATCGTATCACATGATCGACGCGAAAGCGATTGCCGGTATGAAGAAGGGCGTCGTGCTGCTGAACACGTCGCGCGGGGCGCTGGTGGACGCGGAAGCGCTGCTCGACGGCATCAAGGCGCGGCGGATCGGCGCCGCGTGCCTCGATGTGTATGAGGAGGAGGCGGACGTGTTTTTCCGCGATTATTCGGGGCATATTCTGAACGACGATACGCTTGCCCGGCTGATCTCCATGCCGAACGTGATCGTCACGTCGCATCAGGCGTTTCTGACCGAGGAGGCGTTGAACAACATCGCCGAAACGACGGTCCGGAACATCCGGTCCTGCTTTGAAAACGACGGCGTCTGCGAAAACGAGCTTTGCTATCGCTGCGGAAACATTGAGCGCTGCAAAAAGGATCGGAAGGAGCGCTGCTTCTGAAAAAGCGTCATTTTCAAAACCGTTTCCGGTATCCCGGAAAAGTGTTAAAAGTATGTGAAACGGGTTGCTTTTTCTATCATATATGATAAAATACAATATGGGTTTATGGGCAACCGGATTGCGCCGATTTGGTATGGCAGATGCGGTTTCCAGACGGCATAGAGGACGCCGGGCCGGTACCGCGGGGATTCCCGGGCCGGGAAGTGTCTTTGCTTCATACTTTTGTCCCATGGCGGTCCGTTGAGAAAAGCAACGGGGCGTTTTTGGGTGTTTTTGCCGTAAATAGAATACTAATACAAAATAGGACAATAAAAGTTTCATTTATATACAAGACGGCTTCTGATCACGGGGCGGGAGATCGGAAGCCAAAAAAGGGAAAGGATGATTGCGCGACGCTTTTGCGTTCATGCGCTTGCTGGATTTTTTCAGACCAATCATAGGAGTCAGATATGAATCAGTTTTCAGACGATCCGCGGTTTGCCGGTATTCTGCCGTTTGAGAAGAGAGTTTGGCTTTCCTCTCCGACAATGCACGGCGACGAACAGCGCTGGGTGGACGACGCGATCCGGTCGAACTGGGTTTCCACCGTGGGAGAGAATATCAACGAGGTGGAGCGGCAGATCGCATCCTTTATCGGCTGCAAATACGCCGTCGCGCTGTCCTGCGGTACCGCGGCGCTGCATCTTGCGACCCGGCTTGCGGGCGAAAAGCTCTACGGACAGGCCCAGCCGAATCAGGGAACGCTTCAGGGGCATCGGGTTTTCTGCTCCGATATGACCTTCTCGGCGTCCATCAATCCGGTCGCCTATGAGGACGGCGAGGCGGTTTTCATCGATACCGAGCGGGACTGCTGGGGCATGGATCCCGTCGCGCTGGAGAAGGCGTTCGAGGTATATCCCGACGTACGGCTGGTTGTGATCGCGCATCTGTACGGAACGCCGGGAAAGATGGAAGAGCTGAAAGCCATCTGCGACCGGCACGGCGCGCTGATCGTCGAGGATGCGGCCGAATCCCTCGGCGCGAAGTATCGGCTGAACGGATCGTGGGTCGAAACCGGCACGCTTGGCGACTATAACTGCATTTCCTTTAACGGGAACAAGATCATCACCGGCTCGGCGGGCGGCATGTTTTTGACCGACTGCGAGGAGGACGCGAAAAAGGTTCGCAAGTGGTCCACCCAAAGCCGCGAAGCTGCTCTGTGGTATCAGCACGAGGAGATTGGTTATAACTACCGCATGTCAAATATCATTGCGGGTATTGTGCGCGGTCAGCTTTCGTACCTTGACGAACACATGGCGCAGAAGAAAGCGATCTATGAGCGCTATCGGGCCGGTCTTGCCGATCTGCCGGTCAAAATGAATCCGTTCGACGCCGAAAAATCGAAGCCGAACTTTTGGCTTTCCTGCATGACGATCGACGAGGACGCCATGGCGCCCCAGGTTCGCGGAGCAAAGGATTATCTCTACCGGACCGCGCCCTATAAGAGCAGTCCGATGGAGATCCTCGACGCGCTCGCCGCGTTCAACGCCGAAGGCCGCCCGATCTGGAAGCCGATGCATCTGCAGCCGATCTACGGGCCGCATGCGTTCATCACGGCCGAAGGCAACGGCCGCGCCCGTACAAACGCCTATATCGCCGGCTCCGGAATCGACGTCGGGGCGGACATTTTCGACCGCGGACTGTGTCTGCCGAGCGACAACAAGCTCATGCCGGAGCAGCAGGATCAAATTATAGAGATCATTCACAGGTGCTTTGACTGATACGAACATGTATGCCGGGTGTTTCAAACGCATATTGGACTTTTCGCTTTCTCTGCTGGCGCTGATCGGCCTGTCGCCGCTTTTTCTGATTCTCACGGTCGTCGGCGCAATCGAGATGAAGGGAAATCCGTTCTTTGCCCAGGAACGTCCCGGCTGGCACGAAAAGATTTTCAGGATGTATAAGTTCCGAACGATGACCGAAGAACGCGGCGCAGACGGAGAACTGCTTCCGGATCAGGCAAGACTGAACCGGTACGGCCGTTTCTTACGCAGCACTTCTTTGGATGAGCTTCCGGAGCTGTGGAACATTCTGCGGGGCGACATGAGTATCGTCGGTCCGCGACCGCTTCTGGTGAAGTACCTGCCCCGTTACAACGAGGAGCAGCATCACCGCCATGACGTGCGCCCGGGGCTGACGGGATATGCCCAGGTTCACGGAAGGAATTGTTTGACCTGGGAAGAACGGTTTCAAATGGATGTGGCTTATACAAAGAATGTGACTTTTTCGGGAGATGTCAGGATTGTTCTGGAAACTGTGAAAACGGTTCTCAAACGGGGCGGAATCAATTCGGATTCCACGAGCATTTACACCATGACGGAATTTAAGGAAAAAGAAGGAGAATAAGTATGGAAACTCCTTTTTTTGTAATTGATGAGAAGGGCCTGGAAAACAACATTCGTGTTTTCAGGCAGGGAATGCGGGATCATTGGCTGTTTTCCCAATTGGCATATTCGGTTAAAACCAACTCATTGCCGTGGGTTCTTTCCTTTATGAAAGACCGTGACATTTTGGCGGAGGTCGTATCGGATGAAGAATATGAGCTTGCCTTGCGATGCGGTTATCAGGAAGACAGGATCGTTTTTAATGGACCGATCAAGACAAAGGAATGCTTCTTGAAAGCGATCCAGAACAGAGCATATGTAAATGTTGATTCTTTACGGGAGCTTCAGTGGCTGAACGGGATAGAAGTGACAAACGCAAGGATCGGGTTGAGATTGAATATACCTTCCGGTCTTTTTCGCTTGGAAGATATTGACTATACGGAGGATGGATTCCGGTTCGGGTTTTCAGAATCTTCCGATGGGTTTCAGACAGCGATCCGACTGTTAAGGAAGATCGGCGTCCATTCGGAAATCGGACTGCATCTGCATTGTAACAGCGTTACAAGAGCGCCGGATGTATATAGGGTAATAACCGGATATGCGGTCCGTATTATTGAAAAATACGATCTGAATTTATCTTTTATCGATATTGGCGGCGGCTTTTGGGGAGGAGTTCCGGGAAAAACCACCCCGGATGAATATTTTTCGGTTATCAGATCGGAACTGGAAAAAAGCCCGAGGACGGCGGAGATCATGCTGATCGCCGAACCGGGCTCGGCTTTGATCGGCTCTGTTGTTGATCTTCATACATCTGTACTGGATGTAAAAGATATGCTGCAATCGAGGGTCGTCACGACCGACGGGAGCAGGATTCTGATCGATCCGCTATGGAAAAAGAAGCGTTACAGTTACAGCATTGAAACTGCAAATCCCATTGCAAAAACGGCAAAGCAGATCATTTGTGGATATACGTGCATGGACCATGACAGGCTGATGATTCTCACCGATGAGCAGGAACTTCAGGTCGGAGATAAAATCATTTATCATAGAGTAGGGGCATATTCAATGACTTTCGGAGGCCCGTTTATCCGGTATTATCCGGATGTATATGTTCAGTCGGACGAAAAAACAGTAATGGTCAGAAAACGGTTTTCAACGGATGATTACTATTTTCTGCAGGCTATGAGGTGAATGGAATGGCAGGATCAAAAGCATTGGTTTTCGGAGCGACAGGAAATCTTGGAGCATATTCGGCGTTGGCGCTTCAAGAGGCCGGTTTTGATGTTGTTGCATGCGGGAAACGTCTTTCCGACAACAATTTTTTTGAGGAGAAAGGCATTCCGTATTACTCGGTTGACATTACGGACAAAACAGAGCTTGGCAAACTGAGAGGACTCGGAATTGATGTTATAGCAGATTTTGCCGGAGAGTTGCCGTCAAGATGCGCTTATAATCCGCAGATGCTGATCCGGTCCATCACGGAAGGGACCGTTAATATTCTGGAGTACATGCGGTCTGAAGGATGCAAAAAAATCATCTTTCCGACGACGCCGTACGATCTGTTTGCTTATCATGAAACAGGGGTCCCCATTGATCCGGACACACCGCGCGGGTTCCCGCCGAGAGGCGATCACAGCGTATATGCGATCGCAAAAAATGCAGCGGTCGATTTAATTGAGAATTATCATAACGAACTGGGGTTTAGTCGCTTTATCCTTCGGTTTTTTACGATCTATCAGTATCATCCCAATGCGTACCATTATGCAAATGAACAGATGCAAATGATGCCGTATCGATCTCTGATGCGTCGGGCGGGTAACGGTGAAAAAATCAGCATTTACGGAAATCCGAACAGGGTAAAGGAAATGGTATATATCAAGGACTTTACGAAAGTTGTGACAAATGCCGCTGTTTCTTCGCTTGACGGCGGGTTTTATAATATCGGCAGCCCGCACAGGGTTTCTCTGGAGGAAATGATCAGAGGTATCGTTGAGGTGTTTTCGCCTGCGGATAATCCATCGGTGATTGATTACGATCCTTCGAAGCCGGACACGCTGCAGTCTATGCTGGATTGGAGCAAAACGGAAAAAGAATTAAATTATCACCCGGAATATGACTTCAAAAAAATGCTGCTCGATTTTAAACATGAAATGGAAACAGAACCTATGTCCCAACTTTGGGGGACGAAAGACTATTATGACGCGTTATACGGGAAAGGGATTTGAGGAACCGAAGCATGAATTATCTGATGCTGAGCGTAGGCCTGTTCATCGCACTGAGGCTTGTCGACGCGGCGCAGCTTCTCGGACATGTCTTTGTGAGGTGAAGAGGATGATAATATTTGAGAATGTAAGCTTTTCATATGAGCGTAGCAAACCGGTAATAACAGACCTTTCATTCCGCATAGAAGACGGCGAGGCCGTCGGACTGATCGGTGCCAACGGAGCGGGAAAGTCAACTGTGATGAAACTCCTGCTTGGTCTGCTTCCCGCTGAGGGACGGATAACTGTGGATGGTCTCGAAGTGAATAAGCAGAACCTTTCGGCTGTTCGCAGAAAACTGGGTTTTGTCCTGCAGAATTCTGATAATCAGATGTTCATGCCCACGGTATACGAGGATATGATGTTCGCCCCGCTGAACTATATGGTA
>CACXMS010000025.1 GCA_902768795.1 uncultured Eubacteriales bacterium | reverse complement strand
TTGGAGAAATTCGGCTTTTCGCTTTTCAGAATAACAAAACTCTATGCTGTATCCCGCGCTGCGGGCGCGCGATTTTATCGTCGAACGTGAAAACCCGGCTCATTTTCGGCGTATGATCGAAGAAAAGACGGATTTTTCCGTCTTTTCGTTTTACAAGTATTCTTTTTATAAGCTGTCGCAAACGGTTCTGCGCCCTTTGCGGCAGCCCGTTTCAGTTGGTGTAGTTGTCGAAATACCCCTGCACGAGAACGACCGGGGTGCCCTTGTCGCCCGAGCCGGAGGTCAGGTCGCACAGCGAGCCGATCAGGTCGGTGAGCTGCCGCGGCGTCGTGCCTTCGGAGGCCATCTTGCCGACCAGGTCGCGGTCCTTCTTGCGGATGCTCTCGGAGATCGCTTCCTTCAGTTCCTCGCCGGACAGATTCTTATACTCGTTGTCAGCAAGGTATTTGAGCTTCAGCTCGCTCGGCGTGCCGATCAGTCCGCTCGTGTAGAACGGGCTCACGACCGGGTCCGCAAGCTCCCAGATCTTGCCCTGCGGATCCTTGAACGCGCCGTCGCCGTAAATCATGACTTCCACGTTCCTGCCCGTTTCCGCTTTGATGCGGCGCTGGATATCGAGAACGATCGGCATCGCGTCGCGCGGGAAGAGCTTCACGGTGTCCTCGGTCGCCTTGTTGGAGCCGAGCAGACCGCTCGTTTCATTGTAGCCGCTGCCATGGATCGGCGCGGAAAGAATATCGTCGAGTCCGCAGACGATGCGCGCGCCGGCCGCCTTTAAGATTCGCTTCGTGCGGGCGCGGGTATGGATGTCGCACGCAAGAACGCAATCGGTGTATTCGAGGATCGCGCGCGGATTGTTGGCAAAGATGATTTCGGCCTCCGCCCCGCTCTCGCGGATCAGATCGCCGTAATATTCCACGTAGTCCACATTCGTAAACGGATGCCGGTTCACGCCGAACAACTCACGGTACTTTTCGAGCGTCAGCACGTCGGAATACGGATTGACGCCCGCTTCGTCGAGCTTATCCAGACTCACCAGTTCGTTGCCGACCTCGTCCGACGGATAGCTGAGCATCAGAACGATCTTCTTCGCGCCCTTGGCGATGCCTCGCAGACAAATCGCAAACCGGTTGCGGGAAAGAATCGGGAAAATCACGCCGACCGTTCCGCCGCCGAGCTTCTTTTTCACGTCCGCCGCAATGTCGTCCACCGTGGCGTAATTGCCCTGCGCGCGCGCCACAACCGATTCGGTCACGGCGATCACGTCCCGGTCGCGCAGCGCAAATCCGTCGCTGCGGGCCGCCTCGAGCACGCTGTCCGCGACGATGGCCGCAAGGTCGTCCCCCTGCCGGATGATCGGGCAGCGGATGCCGCGGGAAACTGTTCCGACCCGTCTTGTTGCTTCCATATCCTGAATCTCCTTTCGATGATCAAAGCTCCCGGCGACGCTGCGCCACGGAAGAAACAAATCTCTGTTCCTTATTTATTATACTGATTATTCGTCCGCCGTACAAGTAAAATATACGCATAAATTATATATTATCCGGCCGTCGAATCAGGGGACAGATCATTTTTCGGCGGATTTGGGAAAGAGGATTCTTGCAGGAGCGCATCACGGCAAAAAAACGCGGCCGGCATGCGGAAAAATGCGAAAATCCATTGCGCTGTTTTGTAAAAACTGATAAAATGATTTTTGAAGAAATCGGAGAAGGGGTTTTTGCTTTGTGAAAATCATCGAGCTGAAGGAAACGGTCACCGCGTCGAACGACCGCGACGCGGCGGTGCTGCGCGGCGAACTGAAAGCGCAGAAAACGCTGCTTGTGAACCTGATGGCCTCGCCCGGCGCGGGCAAAACGACGCTGCTGGAGCGCACGATCCGCGATCTCGGCGAAAAGTATCGCATCGCGGTCATGGAAGCCGACGTCGATTCCGACGTCGACGCGAAGCGGATCGAGTCGCTCGGCGCAAAAGCGGTTCAGGCGCACACCGGCGGCATGTGCCACATGGACGCGGGCATGACGCGCCGCGCGCTCGAGGAGCTTGACGCGCCGGAATCCGATCTTGTAATTTTAGAGAACGTCGGAAATCTGATCTGCCCTGCGGAATTCGATACCGGCGCGGGCAAAAACGTGATGCTGCTCTCGGTCCCCGAGGGCGACGACAAGCCGCTCAAGTACCCGCTGATGTTCTCGACGAGCGACGTGCTTCTGATCACCAAGACCGACGTGCTGCCGTACTTTGATTTCGATCTTCAAAAGTGCTGCGAGCGCGCGAAAAAGCTGAATCCGCGCCTGGAGATCTTTGCGGTCTCCTCGAAAACCGGGGCGGGAATGGACGCATGGGAAACATGGCTGTCGAACGCGATCGACAGCTGGAACGCATAAAAAATTTTTCAGAAACGGAGCGTAACGGCATGAAAGAACAGAAAAACCGTCTGACCAACGAACGTGATTTTCGGCAGGATCCGAACTTTGTATCCGAGGACAAGGAAAAAGAAGCGCTCGTTCTGCAGCTCGGCACGATGATCACCGACCGGTACCTTGTCAAGTACACCAAATCGATGAAGACCGACGATCCCGAATTCTGGGCGCTCAACGAGGTTCTGACCAAGGAGGAAGTCCGGTTCTTGCTGAACTTCAAAAAGACGCGCGTCCCGTATGATACGGAAACGCTCGCCGCGATGAACAATATGAGCGTCGAGGACACGCAGAAGATGATCGACCATCTCTGCTGGGTCGGCGTGCTGGAGATGAACCGCGAAAACGAGGATCATCACAAGCAGTACAACGTGCCGATCTTCGTGCCCGGCTCCGCGGAGTTCATGATGATGAACGACGAGCTGACCGCGCAGCATCCGAACCTTGCGACGTTCTTCAACCTGATGACGCAGATGCCGCTCGAGAACATCACGCAGATGGTCCCGCCGGGCGGCAGCGGCGTCGGCATGCACGTCATCCCCGTGGAAAAGGCGATCGAGCAGGAAAGCACGTCCGTTTCGGTCGAGCATATCTCGCACTGGCTGAAGAAATACGACAAGTACAGCGTCGGGCAGTGCACCTGCCGCAAGCAGCAAACGATGCGCGGCGAGGGCAGCGGCGAGATCAACGGCGAATTCTGCATGGGCGTCGGCGATATGGCCGAATACTGCGTCGACCGCGGCATGGGCCGGTACATCACCTATGAGGAGGCGCTCGAGCTGCTCGAACGGTCCGAACGCCACGGATTCGTGCATCAGATCACGAACATCGACGGTGAGGACAAGATCGTGGCGATCTGCAACTGCGCGCCGGGCGTCTGCAACGCGATCCGCACCTCCCAGCTGTACAACACGCCGAACATGTCCGCGTCCGCGTACCGTGCGCACGTCGAGACCGAAAAATGCGTCGCCTGCGGCAAATGCGTCGAGGTCTGCCCCGTCGGCGCGGCGAAGCTCGGTCAGAAGCTCTGCCGCAAGGACGGCAGCAAAACGCTCTATCCGCTGTCCGAACTGCCGGACGGCACGAAGTGGGGCGCGGACAAATGGAATCCGAATTACCGCAACGACGCGAAGATCAACTGCTATGACAGCGGCACCGCGCCGTGCAAAACCGCCTGCCCCGCGCATCTGGCGATCCAGGGCTATATCAAAATGGCGAAGGAAGGCCGCTATGCCGAAGCGCTGAAGCTGATCAAGCAGGATAACCCGCTGCCCGCGGTCTGCGGCGCGATCTGCAACCGCCGCTGCGAAGACGCCTGCACGCGCGGGTTGATCGATCAGCCGCTGGCGATCGATGAGATCAAGAAGTTCATCGCCGCGCAGGAGCTGAACGCGGAACAGCGGTATATCCCGGTCTGCGAAAAGGACGACGGCGGCATGTGGGGACCGGATTATAAGATGGCGGTCATCGGCTCCGGCCCGGCGGGACTGTCCTGCGCCTATTACCTGCGTACGCGCGGGTACGACGTCACCGTGTTTGAAAAGGAAAAGCGGCCGGGCGGCATGCTGATGAACGGCATTCCGAATTTCCGGCTCGAAAAGGACGTCCTGAACGCCGAGATCGACGTGCTGAAAACGATGGGCGTCGAATTTTGCTGCGGCGTGGAAGTCGGCAGGGATGTGACGATCCAATCTCTGCGCGAACAGGGCTATAAGGCGTTCTACCTGGCGATCGGGCTGCAGGACGGCCGCAAGGCGGGCGTTCCGGGTGAAGACGCGGACGGCGTCGAATCCGGCGTTTCGTTCCTGCGCCGCGTTTCGCTCGACCAATCGGTACGGCTTGACGGCGACGTCGTCGTGGTCGGCGGCGGCAACGTGGCGGTGGACGTCGCGCGGACCGCGGCCCGCACGACCGACGGAACGGTCACGATGCTCTGTCTCGAAGGCGCGGACGAAATGCCCGCGGCGGACGACGAGGTCGCGGAAGCGAAGGAAGAAGGCATCGCGGTCAAAAACGGCTGGGGCCCGAAGGAGATCCTGGTCGAAAACGGCAAGGTCACGGGCGTTGTATTCAAGCGCTGCACCCGCGTATATGACGGGCAGCACCGCTTCTCGCCGCAGTACGACGAGAACGAAACGATCACGGTCCCCTGCTCCACGGTGCTGCAGGCAATCGGCCAGAGCGCGATCTGGGGCGACCTCTTAAAGGGCACGCAGGTCGAGCTGCGCCCGAACGGTACGGTGATCGCGGATCCGGTCACGTTCCAGACGAAGGAGCCGGATATCTTCGCCGGCGGCGACATCTATCGCGGCGCGCGGTTTGCGATCGACGCGATCGCGGACGGCAAGCAGGGCTGCGAATCCATGCACCGCTTTGTGCATCCCGGCCAGTCGCTGACGATTGCGCGCGACCTTCGGGAATTCATCGAACTGGACAAGGACGATATCACATTCCCGTCCTATGACGACGCGAAGCGGCAGATCCCGGGAACCACCGGCGTCGCGCCGAAAACGACGTTCTCCGATACGCGCCTCCCGCTGACCGAAGCGCAGGTCAAGGCGGAAGCGAACCGTTGTCTCAGTTGCGGCGCTTCGATCGTCGATCAGAACCGCTGCATCGGCTGCGGGCTCTGCACGACGCGCTGCGAATTTGACGCGATCCACCTTACGCGCGACGTTCCGCATGCGTCCGACATGGTGCGTTGCGAGGATAAGCTGCCGAAGGTCGGCGCGTACGCGATCAAGCGGATGGCCAAAATCGCGCTCGGCAGGAAGGGCCCGACCGAGCACACCGCGGAATGATCCATGCATGAGATGGGGATCATCCTGCACCTTGCGAAAACGCTCGATGAAACGTGCAAGGAGCAGCATCTGAAGCGCATCGGAAAGATCGTTCTGGAGGTCGGCGAGGTTTCGGGCATCATGACCGATTACTTCGTCGACTGCTGGAACTATTTTCGCGCGCGCCATCCGCGGCTTTCGGAGGCGGAGCTTGTGATCGAAACGACGCCCGCCGTAACCTATTGCAGCGCCTGCCGCAAGACGTATCCGACCGTGCGGTACGGCAGGGAATGCCCGTACTGTCACAGCGGCGAGACCTGGCTCGTGCGCGGAAACGAATGCGTAATCAAAGAGATTGAAGCCGAGGACGAGGACGAAGATCCATAACAAAAATCGCAATCCGCATAATTTCCCCCGGGGAGATTTTTTATTGCGGTTCAAAATTATTGTAATTCAATAAAAACATATCGACATTCGGATTTAACCTGCTATAATAAGGATATCGGAAGAATGCGCCGGCCGGGTGCGGGCGCGTTCGAAAGGAGTTTATTATGGAATCGACGAATCCGGAAGCGAAGCCGGAAGTGCGTTTGGACGCGAAGGAACGGATTGTTTCGGCCGTGCAGGCCGTTCTGCTTCTGATCGGCGCGTACGGGTATCTTTGCGTGCTGTTCGATCTTGCGGATCACAACGGGTATCCGCTGCTGTTTTTCCTCGGAAACACGGCGCTGTTTCTGCTGACGCTGATCTCGGGGCTGCTGCTCGGCGGCAGGGTCGGCGTTCACGCCGGCGCCGCGCTTCTGCTCGGGCTGATTGTCGGCGCGTACCCGTGGATCAACGGGCCGCAGCCGCTCCCCTCCTATCTGTACGCGCACGTGCTGATCCTGTCCTATACTTTTCTGACGCTGTCGCTTTTCGGAAATCATAACCGCGCGCTGTCCGGCGGGCTGCTGCTGCTCGATTGCGTCAAAGCGACGTTCGTATATCCGTTTCTCTCGTTTCCGGCGCTGTTCACCGCCCTGTTCCGCCCGTCGAGGAAGACCAAAAAAGTCGGCAAAAAAGTTTTGTTTACGCTGCTCGGCGTCGCCGTCGCCGTCGTACTCGGCGGGATCGCCGTATCGCTGCTCTCCTATGATCCGGCTTTCCGCAAAATCTTTACGATCGATTTTGACGCGGACGACGTCTGGCTTACGATCCTGAAGCTGAACTTTGCGGTTCCGCTTGCGGCGCTGCTGTTCGGCGCCTTCGCCTCCTCGAAGGCCCGTAAAGTGCCGCGGATGGCCGCGCCCGAGACCGCCGAAGCGCTCAAAAGCCGGATCCGGCGGATCCCGGCTGTCGTGCTGATAATCCCGGTCGCGGCGCTGCTCGTGATCTACGGCGTCTTCTTTTTCACGCAGCGCGAAACCTATCTCGGCGCGTTCTCCGGCGTGCTGCCCGCCAGCTTCACCGCAGCGGAATACGCGCGAAGCGGCTTTTTCGAGCTTTGCGGCGTCGCCGCGATCAACGCCTCGCTCGGCGTCCTGATGGAGCTGTTTCAAAAACGCTCCGGACGGGCGGCGGATCTGCTTCGGAAGATCGCAAACTCCCTGCTCGCGCTTGCGACGCTGGTGCTGATCGCAACCGCGCTTTCCAAGATGATCCTGTATATGCAGCGGTTTGACCTGACCGTGCTGCGGCTGACCGTTTCGATTCTTCTCGTGCTGACCGCCGTCGGCTTTTTGACCTCGCTGCTTTCCCAATGGATCCCGAAGGTGCGCGTGACGCCCGTGCTCGTGACCGCCGTCGGTCTTCTGCTGCTGATCCTGCCGTTTTGCAACGTACACGGCCGCATTGCGGCGTACAATGTGGACGCCTACCTTGCGCGCGCCGAGCAGGGCGCGGAGGAAAACCGGATCGACGTTTCGTATCTTGTCTATACCCTCGGCTCCCCCGCCGTTCCGGACGCGGTGCGTCTGCTGGAATCCGGTCGGCTCGACGCCGCATCCGAGCAGGAACTGAAAGCGGCGCTGGACGAACGGGAATCCACCCTGTCCCGGCAAAAGCCGGCGGAATTCAGCCTTGCGGATCGGCGCGCGCTGGAGATAATAAAAGGGCGCAGGGAATAACCCTCCCCGCATGCTCCAAAATAACGGGAGCCGCTTCGGAAGGTGTTCCAAAGCGGCTCTTTTTTCGTGCTCTTTATTCTGCCGCGATTGCGCGAATCGCGGCAATCGCCGCATCGAGCTGTGCGTCCGTTGTCGCTATCGAAAAGCTGAACCGTACCGCGCCCTGCGGAAACGTTCCGAGCGTTTTGTGCGCCTCGGGCGCGCAGTGCAGTCCGCAGCGCGTGAGGATGCCGAATTCCCGGTCGAGCCGCGCGGCGGCCTCGGCGTTGTCGACGGTCAGAAAGTCGACCGCAAAAACGCCGACGCGCTTTTTCGGATCGGACGGGCCGGGAACGCGGATGTTCGGAATGCCGGACAGACCCTTTTGGAACCTGCGGTTCATCTCCGTTTCGCGGACGCGGCAGGATTCGGGATCAAACGAGCGCATCGCCGCTCCGAGCCCGTAAATCGCCGGAAGATTCAGCGTTCCGGCTTCAAAGCGGTCGGGCAGAAATGGCGGCATCCGGTCGCTGTGCGACCGGGAGCCCGTCCCGCCGAACACGGTCGGCCGCAGCGATTTTGCAAACGCTTCGGAAAGCAGCAGCAGCCCGAGCCCCTGCGGGCCGCGCAGCCCTTTGTGCGCGGGAATGCAGAGCGCCGCGGCGCCGAGGCGCTCCATGTCGATCGGAATATGCCCGGCGGCCTGCGCCGCGTCGATCACGAGCGGGATGCCGCGCCCCTTCAGAATGGCCGAAAGCCCTTCGACGTCCTGAACCGTTCCCGATACGTTGGAAGCCATCGTGCAGACGCAAAGACGGATCTGCTCCCAATCGACGTCGAGCTGATCCAGGCGCATCGTTCCGTCCGGATCCGCCGGAATGCGGACGATCCGGCAGCCGCTCTCCGTGAGCGGACGGATCACCGCGTTGTGCTCCATCGACGAAATCAGAACCGCGTCGCCCTCGCGGACCGTTCCCAGAATCGCCGCGTTCACGGCTCCCGTACAGCCCGCCGTGAAGATCACGCGGCGCGCGTCGCTGCAGCCGAACGCTTCGGCCACGGCCTCCCGCACCGAGAGCACCGTCATTCCGGCGTCCGTGCAGCGGGCATAGGAACCGCGTCCGACATTGACGCCGACCTCATCCAGATACGCTTTGACCGCGTCGGAAACGCCCTCCGCCTTCGGAAACGACGTCGCGGCGTTGTCCATGTAAATTTCCGGTAACATTTTTAGGGATCCTCTCTTGCAAAAAACGACCTTTTATGGTATTATAGCACCGAAACGTTATCCTTGCAAGCGGATAACGGGAAAGGAAGAAAAATGGACAAGGTGAAAAAGAGTTTCTGGCGCGACAACTGGCTCGTGATCGTCACCGGTCTTCTGATCGGCGCGGCTGCGGTCGTGCTGTCGGCGCTCGGCAATCCGAAGAACATGGGCTTTTGCATCGCGTGCTTTGAGCGCGACATCGCGGGCGCGCTGCAGTTCCATACGGCGGACAAGCTCCGGTATTTCCGACCCGAGATCGTCGGCATCGTGCTCGGCGCAATGGGCATGGCGCTGATCAAAAAGGAATGGCGCGCGCAGGGCGGCTCCTCGCCGGTCACGCGCTTTTTGCTCGGCATGCTGGTGATGATCGGCGCGCTGGTGTTCCTCGGCTGTCCGCTCCGCATGGTGATCCGCATCGGCGGCGGCGATCTGAACGCCGTGATCGGTCTTGCCGGGTTTATCGTCGGCATTCTGATCGGCGTGATCCCGATGAAGCTCGGCTTCTCGCTGAACCGCGCCTATAAACAGAACGCGCTTGAAGGGCTGTTCTTCCCCGCGCTGCTTACGGTGCTGTTCGTCCTTTCCCTGACGACGGCGCTGCTCAAAGCCAGCACGGCCGGTCCCGGCAGTCTTCACCCCGCATGGTGGATCTCCCTTGTGATCGCGCTCGCGGTCGGCGCGTTGTGCCAGCGCTCGCGCCTGTGCATGGCCGGCGGTATCCGTGACGTCGTGCTGTTCAAGGACTTCCATCTGATCCTCGGCTTTGCGGCGATCCTCGTTGCGGTCTTTGTCGGCAACATGATCACAACGCTCGTCTCCGGCAATTCGCTTGTGAGCTTTTTTGCCGGGTTCGGCTTTGAAAAGCAGCCGATCGCACATTCCGATTTCCTATACAATTTCCTCGGCATGGTCGTGGTCGGCTGGGGCAGCGTCCTGCTCGGCGGCTGCCCGCTGCGGCAGCTCGTGCTCGCCGGCGAGGGCAACAGCGATTCCGCGATCACCGTTTTCGGCTTCATCGCCGGTGCCGCGGTCTCGCACAACTTCGGATTGGCGTCCTCGGGCGACGGCATCGGCAGCGGCCCGGTCCTCTGGGTGCTCCTCGCCGGGTTTGCGATCCTGCTGGTCATCTCGATCTTTCATACGAAAAGGAGGGCGTAAGCGATGCTGGACGTACGCGGATTGAATTGCCCGATGCCGGTGCTCGCCGTGCAGCGGGAAGTAAAGGCAAAGGCCCCGAAGGGCCTTGAGGTGCTCGCCGATCACATGACGGCGGTTTACAACATTCAGCGTTTCGCCGCTTCGCAGGGGTACACAACCCGGGTCGAGGAGACCGAAGACGGCGATTACCGCATCCTGCTTTCGAAATGATCTACGTCGCAACCTTCTATACGCACGCCGCCGCGCTTCTGACGTACCGCGCGCTGACAAAAAACGGCTTTTCCGCCGTTCTGCAGCCCGTGCCGCGATCGCTCTCCTCGAGCTGCGGCACCTGCGTGCGGTTCGAAGCGCCCGACCCGTGCTATGCCCTGCTGGACCGCGACGTCGAGCAGGTCGCCGAATCGGCGGAAAGCGGATACCGGGTGATCCGCACTTACGATTGATCCCTTCCCGGCAGACTGTCACAGGAGGGCCGGATCATTTTCGGCAGTCTTGTTATCCCCGTAAAAGCGCCCCGTCCGGCAATCCGCCGGGCGGGATTTTTTGTTTTCCCCCCTTGACAATCCCAAAAATACGGTTATAATTGTGCATATCAAATAAGCACAATTTGAAGGAGAAGCTATGAACGTATTGGAAGTGCGCGGGCTGACCAAGCGGTACGAGCGGTTCACGCTGGACAACGTATCGTTCGCGCTGGAGCCCGGCTATATCATGGGGTTCATCGGCCGCAACGGCGCGGGCAAGTCGACGACGATGAAGTCGATGCTGAATCTGGTTCGCAAGGACGCGGGCGAGGTTCTGATCAACGGGCGCGATTTTTACCGGAACGAATCGCTCTGCAAGGGCGAGATCGGGTTCGTGATGGGCGAGTTTGACTGCTACAAGAAATCGACGCTCAAGGCGATCACCGACGTTACGAAGCGGTTTTACAAAACCTGGGACGACGCGGCGTACCGGTCCTGCCTCAAACGGTTCGACCTGGACGAAAACAAGAAGATCAGCGAGCTTTCCGCGGGCATGAAGGTCAAGTACGCTCTGGCGCTCGCGCTTTCGCACAACGCCGTGCTGCTGATTCTCGACGAACCGACCAGCGGACTGGACCCCGTCTCGCGCGATGATCTTCTGGACGTCTTTCGCGCGGTCATTTCGGACGGAACGCGCAGCATTCTGTTCTCGACGCACATCATTTCCGACCTGGAAAAATGCGCGGATTTCATCACCTATATCAAGAACGGAAAAATCCTCACGTCGACCGACGTCGAATCGTTCCGCAGCAGCTACCGGCTCGTTTCGGGCGAACGGGAACAGCTCGAAGCGCAAAAGTCGTATCTGATCGGCTACAAAGCACACGCCTTCGGCTTTACGGGGCTGATCCGGACGGAGGACGCGGACAAATTCGCCGGCTGCAAGACGGCGCCCGCGGATCTCGAATCCATTATGATCTACACGGAACAGGAGGACGGCCATGAAGAATCTGCTTTATAAGGAATTCAAGCTGTGCATGACGGCGCCGATGCTGATTTTCTACGCGTTTGTCTGCATGCTTCTGATCCCGAGCTATCCGTACACCGTCGCCGCCTTTTTCATCTGCAACGGGCTGTACTTCACGTTCTCGCAGGCGGCCGCGGACAACGATCTGCTGTTCACCACGCTTCTGCCCGTCTCCAAGGCAGACGCCGTAAAGGGCAAGCTGTGGTTCGTCGTGATCATGCAGGGTCTTTTCCTGCTGCTGTGCGTGCCGATGATCCTGCTCGGCAACAGAATTCACCCGGACGGCAATCCGGCCGGCGCGGACTGCTCGCTCACGCTGCTCGGCGGAATGCTGATCCTGTTTGCGATCTTCAACGCGATCTTCCTTCCGCGGTACTTCCGTGAATCGCACAAGAGCGGCAAGCATTTTCTGATCGCGCTGATCGGCGTTTTCCTCTGGGTCACGGTGTTTGAGGGGATCCTGATCGCCTCGTCCGCCGCCGGACAGTACATTCCGTTCTTCGGTTGGATCCGCGACAATCTCGACGCGTTCCCGAAAACGCCCGGGGCGTGGACGGCGCAGGGAATTCTGCTCGCGGTCTGCGCGCTCCTGTATGCGGGCGCGAATCTGCTGGCCTATCAAAAAGCAGCGCGCAATTTCAACAGCGTCGATCTGTAATGCGGCTGACGGTTCTTCCGAATACCGATACGCCCGCGTATCGTCAGATCTACGAGCAAATTACCGGGCAGATCCTGTCCGGCAAGCTTGCTGCGGGAGAATCGCTCCCGCCGATCCGATGGGTCGCAAAGGAGCTCGGCGTCAGCGTGATCACCGTGCGCGGCGCATGGGAAGCGCTGGAAGCGGACGGGCTGATCGAAACGCGCGTCGGCAGCGGCTGCTTCGTCGCCGCGCTGACCGAAGCCGAGCGCAAAGAACGGCTGGACCGGGCGCTTTCTCCCGCGCTCAATGAGCTGATCGCGCGCGCCAAAGCGCTCGGCTGCTCCGAGCAGGAGCTGATCGATCGGCTGCATACGCTGTACTGAACCCAAAATTGTGCGCCCCGATCCGGTTCGGATCGGGGCGCATTTTGTTCTGAATGATGATTCTTACCAGCGACCGCCGCGGCCGCCCATGCCGCCCATATTGCCCCAGCCGCTGCTGCCGCTGTTGCCGCTGCCCCAGCCGTCCATGTTCATACCGCCTCTGCCGCCCATCATCTGGTTCGGAATGGTGCTGACCTGCTGGCCGTTGACATAGATCGTGCCGCCGTTGAGCTGCGCGGAGCCGTCGTAATCGAACGTGCTGTTGCCGGTCACGCTGATCGTGCCGCCGTTGACGATGATATCGCCGTTGGAATCGATTCCGTCGGTGTCGCCCGCACCCATCACGACTGTGATGTCGCCGCCGTTGATCTCGACCTTCACCGAATACGCGCTCGATTTTCCCGCCGCGTTGACGCCGTCGTCGCTCGCCTGAATGTTGAGCGTGCCGCCGTTGATCTGAATATAGGTGCCTTCGATGCCCTCGGACGCCTTGACTGTGATCGTGCCGCCGTCAATCTCAACAACGGAGACCGCGTGGATGCCGTCGTCGCCTGCCTGAACCGTGAACGTGCCGCCCGCGATATAGATGTATCCCAGCGAATCGTCGTCGCTGTTCTCGGCGTGCAGGCCGTCGGTTCCCGCCGTCAGGTGGAACGTGCCGTCCGCGATGCGGATCGAGTCGTTTGCCTGGATCGCCTTGGACGCGGCGGAAACCGTGTACGTGCCGCCGGTGATCTTCAGATCGTCCTTGCAGACGATGCCGTTCCGGGAGGAATTGACCGTCAGAGACGCCGTGCCGTTCAGCACGAGATCGCATTTGGAGAAGATCACGCCGTCGGTGTTCGTATCGCCGTCGGAAACGAAGCTGCCCGTTACGGCAAGCGTGCTGTCGCCGCTGACGGTGACGAACACCTTATCGGCGGTTTTGGCATAGATGACCGGGAAATTGCTGTTGGTCACATTCAGTCCGTCCAGGACGATCTGTACCTTGTCGTCCTTTTCCGCTTCGACATACACCGTCATTTCGGAGGCGGTCCCGGTCAAAACGTAAACGCCGGCTTCCGTGATCCGGATCTGCTGCCCGTCGGTCACGGTATAGGTCACCGCGTCGGAAAGGTCCGCCGTCTGCTTCAGATCCCGCTCGGAGAACATCTCATCATAGCTGTAAACGCCGGTTCCGGCCGCGACGGTGCTCGCCGTGCCGGAGCTCTCCGCGACGACGCTCGCCGCCTGGGTATCGGCCGAGGCGATCGCCGCCCTTCCGAACAGCAGCGCGGCGCAGACAGCGGCTGCCGCGCAGAGGATTCCGATCGATTTCAAAAGGGTCTTTTTCATGGTTTTGTCCCTGCCTTTCTTTTCTATGAGCCCATCATACAATCGGAACCTTAAAGGAAAATTAAAGCCGAAAAAATTTTTGCATCAAAAAAGAGGCCTCCCCCAAAGGCCTCCAAACGGATCAAAAGCGTGTAAAAAAACCGGCTTCTTAACGCCTTGACACGTTCATTCTTCCATCTCATACTTATTCTCGTTTACATAAAAGGCCGGCCGTTCTTCTGAAGCATCTTGTATAAAAAACACATAATAAACACCAAAATTTCCGTCTTCTTCCCTAAACTGCACGTTTGTTATTGTTCTTTTGTTTCGATCGTAAACAGAATATATTTCAGAGTTCCCCTCGTCCGAATGAAAAATAATACTTAGCAAGAAAACATCTTTATTGTCAATTTGGGCACATAAAGATACATCCATCCATGCATCTTGAAGAGAAAACTCCTTTTTAGAGTTATGATCCGCCAACACTTTGCAATTATTTGGTTGGAAAGGGAATTCATCCCAAATGTATCCGTCTTGAGTAGGATAGCCCAGGATTGTTCGACCGTTTTTCTTTATCGCAAAGTACCCTTGATCTTCCAGCACTACTTGTTCTTTTTGAGCGAAGGCTTGAAATTCTTCTTTTGAAGCAAAGCGTTTATCTCCCCAGTAGTTTTGAGAAACTCTACCCAAAATTGCAATGATTACGCAAGTGAGAAGTACACCAATTACGATAAACACAACGTTTCTTTTCATGTTCGTGTCTCCTTTCCTATGCATAGTCTGGCGTTGGTATTTTTCTTCTTATTTGGCAAAAACCTTGACTTTGGAAACGCCATTTTCTTCACTTATTCGATATTCCTCGCCCGCCGGGTTTTTAACCCTTGTCTGTGCGTAAGAGAACCGATACCTTGACACTATGAAGCTCATTTTGTGATTCAAGTTTTTACTATTTTCCTGTCGATAATCTGATATTCCACATCATTCAAGAAAAAAGTCGGCGCTTCCGCAGCGTCCTGAACGAAGAAAACATATCCTTGATTCCTGTTCAATGTATCCGGTTCCACGATTGCCCTGATGTTATTGTGTGCATCCGCCACAACATATTTATCTTCGGTTTCGATGGATGCAAACAAGAAGCAAAACAAATCTTTATCCTTTATTCGAACACAGGTCAAAAAAACTAAATCACCATTCTTCGGCCAGTCAAAAACCTTATAATCATATAATAACTGACCCCCTGTTTTCCAAAAAGGATCTTCGTTCCATACATAATTTCCGTTTTCGCTCGGGGAAACAAAGCCCTTGAACTCATATCCTTTTCGTTCCTTATGAATCACCAGAAAGTAACCGTCGTCTTCTAATACAACGCCTTTTTCGTTTTCCAGCGTCTTTATCAATTCTTCTTTTGTCTGCTCGGTTACGCGGAGCTTCCAAAGAAAACCTATAATAATGAGAATGCAAAAAAGCGTTGTTGCCGCAATGATGAAAATAATCCAGAATTGTTTTCTTTTCGTCATACAGTTTTCACCTCCTTGCCTTAAGGACGGTTCACTTGAAACCGACCCTCCAAAGCGTCTCAGTCCGCATAGAACAGATTGTCAAAATAGTCTTCCACGTTGACGCCGTCGATCCGGTATGTTTCGGTTTCGCTGTCGTACACGGGCCGGATCACCGCGACGACGCCGTCCAGCGTCACCAGCTCGGCTTCTGTGCGATCGACACGGGCGCGGCGGCAGTACACATAGGAATCCTCCGCGATCCACGCCTGAGCGCCGTCCGTTTCGCACGGCAGCCTATGCGCCGTGTGCAGCAAAGTGCCGAATGCCTTCAGGTCGTCGAAGGACTCGTTCAGCTCCTCCTCCGTGAGCGCATCCGTCAGCGCGATCCAGTCCGACTCCGGCTCCATGCTGTCGCCGCCGTAAACGCGCTCGCCGATCATCGTTCCGAAAAGGTCGAAGGGTTCACAGACCTTCAGCTTCCCGTCCGCCCACGCCGCGCGGCCGTATGTCACCGGGCCGGCCGTAAGCGCGCCGTTTTCAAGGTGCAGTTCGGTCGTAACGTAATCGTCGGAGGCCTCGTCGATCACGACAAGCAGGTTCAGCCGCGGACTTTCGGGATCGAGATCAAGCAGGATGGCCGAATCGAGCATCGAGCTGACCCCGAGCGTGACGCTTTGCTCCCCGGCGGCGATTGTCGTCGTATCCGCCTCCGGATTCAGGGAAAACGTGATCGGTTCGGGCGTGCCGTCCCGATCGAAATCATACTCGAACATCGTGCCTTCCACAGCGGAAAAGCCGTACGCGTCGTACAAATTGAACACGAGCGGCAATTCCGGTCCGGCCGGCTGTTCGGGTTCGGGCGAATGCGAGGGCGGCTCCTCCGCCCCTGCGTCGGTTACGGCGGGAAAGTCGGTTTTGGCGGCAGGGTTTTTCGCGCCGGGAGCGCATGCCGTGCCGAGCGCAAGCAAAATGCAGAAAAGACCGATCCAAAAGCGTTTCATTCGTTCTCCTCCGGCGGGACCGCTTCCTGTGCCGGGCGAATCGCTTCCGGCTTACGGAACAGGTCGTATTTATCCACTTCGGGATCCTCTGGATCGAGCGGCGCGCGTTTGATCACGCCCTTATGATGAAGGATCCAGTACAGCGCGACGCCGAACAGGATGCAAAGACTGACGATCTGCGAAAAGGCGAGCCCGAAATACCCGCCGCGCACTTCGTCGCCGCGGAAAAACTCGATCACAAACCGGAACGCGGCATAAGCCGCCAGATACAGCCCGATCAGATTGCCGCGGCGCTCCTCTTTGCGGTCGGAAAGAATCAGCCCCAGCAGCAAGCCGAACAGCGAGAAATTGAACGCCGATTCGATCAGCTGCGTCGGCAGGCGGCTGTCCCAGAAAAGGCGGCAGAACGCATTGTCGAGCCGGATCCCGTAGCAGCAGGGATGCCATACGAGCTCGCCGTCCACGATCTCGTGCCCGAAATAGCAGCCGATCCGCGCAACCGCGTGAAACAGCGGCGTGGAGACCGCGACGATATCCCAGGCAAGGCGCTTCTTTTTGAGCAGCTTCCAAAACAGCAGCGCCATCATGCCGAAATAGCCGAGAAGCCCGCCGTAAAACACGATGCCGGAATTGTCGAACAGAATCTCAAGCGTGATCTCGGCGCCGACGGCCCGGAGGTAGCTTTCGTAGGAGATCATGCCGAACAGCTTTGCGCCGATCAGCAGTCCGATCAGCGACAGCAGCATCAGCGGGATCTGACGCACCCAGTTCTGCCGCAGTCTGAAGCACAGCAGCAGCGCGCAGACAAAGGCCGCGACAATGCCGAGCGCGGCGAACGTTCCGTATGTGAGGATATGTTCCGACAGAAATGTACCGATGCTTTCCATGCTTTGTATTATATCCGCTCCCGGGCGACTTTGCAAGCGCCGCCGCGCGGAATTCACAACCGTTTCACACGGCAAAACCCGAAAACGTGCCGCCGTTCCCGAAAAAACGCGGCTTGACGGTTTTCCCTCCGTATGATAAGATTCGATCAGATCAAGAAAGGAGTTTTTCGTTTATGAAACGATTGATGATGCTCACGCTCGCCGTCCTGCTCGCGCTCGGAACCGTGGCGTGCAATGTAAGCGCAATGTCCGACCAGCTTCTGGATTTTGCGGAAAAGGCATCCGATTCCAAGACGGTGTCCGACGCGGGCAAGCTGCTCGATTCCATCCTGTCCGACAAGGCCGGCGATGCCGGCGCCGAGCCGAAGGAAGAGCCGACCGCCGAGCCGGAGGAAGCACCCGATTCTCCCGCGGTTGAAACGGTTGAGCCGGCGCAGCCCGCGCCCGAACCCGTGCAGGCCGCCGCCGAGCCGGTCGAAGGCACGCTCGTTTACAGCCCCGCGGACGAGCTTGACCTCGCCTTCCGGTACAGCAACGATGCCTGGACCTATTCGATCGATCAAAGCAGCGTCTCCGTTTCGGACACCGGCGACGTAACCGATGTTACCGAAGTGCAGCTCATGTCCATGTCGCTTGCCGACACGACGGGTATTCCGGAGACGAACGCGGAAGCGCTGCAGCAGTTTATTTCCGCGGATACCGCAGGGGAAATGGGCTTCAACTTTGCCGAGATTTCCGACACGACCGTGGACGGATTCCCGGCGGTGCTCACCGAAGGCAGCACGGAAATCTCCGGTTTCACGATGACGGTCCGCTTTGCGGTCTGGCGCAGCGAGACGCGGCTGTACCTTTGCGCGCTGGTCGCGCTTGACCATACGATCGACGGCGCGCGCGCCGTATTCGAGAACATTCTGGATTCGTTCCAGACGGCGACGCAGTTTCTTGCGGCCGGCGGCGTAGTGCCGGAACCGACCGAGGAGCCCGAAGCCGTTGAACCCGATCCGACGGCGCAGCCGACGGAAGCGCCGGCCGCCATAGGTCTGGAGGGCGTTCTGCTCGATGAGAAAAACGTCAAGGTCACGGCGACCGGCATGACGACCGGTTGGCTCGGGCCGGAAATCAACGTTCTGATTGAAAACAATACCGATCAGAATCTGACCTTTGCGCTGCGGGACACCGCGGTGAACGGATACATGATCGATATGTACCTGTCCGAAACGGTTGCCGCGGGCATGAAATCCAACTCCAAGATATCGTTCAGCGAAACCGAGCTCAAGGCGGCCGGCATCGAAACCATCGCGGTCATGGAATTCTCGTTCAATGTGTACAATTCGGATTCGTGGGTGGATTATCTCGAAACCGACCGGATTCGCGTCGAGACCGACGCCGCGAAGGACTTCGAATTCAAGTTCGATGAAAACGGCGAAGTCCTGTACGACAAGGACGGTCTGAAGGTCATCTATCAGGGCACGACCGAGGACTGGTATTACGGCACCTGCCTGATCATGCATCTTGTGAACAACTCGAACCGCGAATTTACGTTCTCGTTTGAAAACACGTCGGTCAACGGATTCATGATGAAGAACTATTCGTCCAGATCGGTTCTGCCGGGCAAGCACTCGATCGTCAATCTCGGCTTCTCCGATCTTGAAAAGAGCGGCATTCAGAAGATTGAAACCGTTCAGTTCAATCTGCAGTTCATGGACGAAAACTGGGATTCTTTCAGCAGCGACCCGATCAAGGTCACGGTGAAATAACCGGTCTCAACCGATCGGAGCCGTTCAGCCCCCGAAAGGGGGCTGAACGGCTCTTTTTCACACACGGACCGAATGACAAACATGGCAAAAACGGCCAAGAAGAAGAAAAAGAATAAGAATAAGAAAAAGATTAAGATAAAAAATAGAAGAAGATCCTATCGCCCCGCCGCGGGCAAAACCCGGGGATGCCCGCGGCGGGATCGAACGGAAAAAGAAGAGATCCGTCAAGCCCCGGTACGCCGCCCGTTTCTTGCATAAAAACGCGGCAGATTTTCCAATAAAGCGAAAACCTGCCGCTATAATACTCTGAGCGCAAATTCGGATCAGCCCCACGTCGTGCCCGAGACGCCCCACAGAATGATCCGCAGGATGCCCAGCAGCGCCAGGTGTGCCGGATAGTAGAGATAAAACGGTTTTCCCATGCCGCGCCACTTGCCGCGCTCGCCGTTGTAAAGCCGCAGCAGCGGGATCGAAAGGCCGGTGAACAGTTGGATCGCGGCATACACCTTGTCGATGAAGAAGAAGTAAACGAGCGCGTAAACGACGGTCCAGAGCATCATCCACAGCATCTGCTTTTTGAAGTTGCCGCGGTTTGTGCCGATATAGAAAACGGAAACGGTTGCGATGCAGCTCCAGTCGGACGGGAACGTGATCGCGCAGACCAGGAAAATGATCACGATCTTCTGCCATGTCTTGAAACGCGGGCTGTCGTTCATCCACAGCAGCATCATGCCCCACGCAAGCGACCAGACCACGCCGGTCTGATTGAAAAAGGATCCGTCGGCAAACGGCAGCATCGACCGGCCGAAGCAGAAGTTGTACGCAAAATGCGAAACGAACGCGAGAATGAACAGCCGGATCGCGTACTTTTTCCGGTCGTGCGTGTAGTGATACCCCTCCGAAATGAAAAACCACATGATCGGCGCGGTGAGTCGGCCGACGATGTGCAGAGCGATCGCCCACCACTTGTACGAAAACCCCGGTTCGACCGTCCAGACAAGATGGTCGACCGTCATCGCGATGATCGCGATCAGTTTCAGTTGGTTGGAATTCAATCCTCTCTTTGCTTCCATGTTTCCCCCTCCGGTTCGCCGGCGCACTTTTACGACAGCCGGAGGGCGTCCCTGTCGGGACGCCCCCGGATGAAAAGCAGTATTACAGATAGCCGATGACGGAGAACAGCGCCGCAACGATGCCGAGCAGCATCATCACCGCCATCACGATACAGACTACGCGAACGACTGTCTTGCTCATAGTACGTTACGCCGCCGTGCCCGTATAGGTGTAGATCACTTCGTCCACGGTCTTGTCCGCGATCCACGAATCGACGATCTCGTTAAAGCGCTCCGTCTCAAAGTTCGTGCTGACCGTGTCCTTCACGCCCGCATAGCGATCGATGTCCACAATGCCCGTCGCGCCTTCGGTCCGAAGCACGATGTAGCCCGTGTGCGATGCGCCGTCCTCTGCGGCTTCGATCGCCAGCGCCGTTTCGCCTTCGTTCAGTCCGGACGCGAGCGCGTACAGCTTGTCGTAGTTTGCGACATACGCGTCGTCGCCCTCGCCGATCGCGTACGGTCCGTCGTACCCGGCAACGTACATCGCCGTAGTATTGCGGCCGTCCTGCTTCAGGTCGTCAAACGACGCGCCGTTTTCCAGCTGCGCGTAGAATTCGTTGATCTCGTCCTCGGTCGCCGCGGAAATCGTGACGACGTCTACATAAAGAAAGGTTTCCGGCACATAGAGGTACGGCAAAGACGCGCTCTGCTCGCGGAAGGCCTCCATGCCTTCGGAATATTTGCCGGCCTCGAAGCTATCGGCATACGTTTCGGTCACGTACTTCTCGTAATACGCGAGCAGCTCTTCCTCGGTGAAATCCTTCATCTGATCCGCGTAATACGCTTCGATCTTGGTGTACGCCTTGTTCGCTTTCTGCTGCGTCTCGATCCGCGCCTTGTACTGCGATTTCGTCATGCCGAGCGTTCTCACAAAGTACTCGTTGATCTGCGACTGCAGATTTGCGTTCGAGAAGTTGCCGTTCTTGGAAAGCTGGGAACCGATGCTTGTCTCCAGTTCCTTCAGCTCGTCCACCGCGGCCTGCTTGCATTCGGCAAGCTCCTCCGCCGTCAGGGAAAGGCCCAGCTCGCTGAGCTTATCGGGGTAAATCTTCTGCAGCAGCAGGCCTTCGATCGTATTCTCCTGCATTTCCTTCATTTCATCGGCGGGAATCGTCCAGCCGAGATAGTTGTAAATGCTGACGGAATTGTCGATCGCGGTCACATATTCGCCCATCGTGACGGAATGTCCTCCGGCCGAAGCAACGACTTTGCCGCGCTCAAAAGCGTTCATTCCGTGCGCGTCCTTTCCGAACAGGACCGCAAGCACGATCACAGCGGCCACGACTGCCGCCGCCGCGACGGAAATCAGAACGGTTTTCAGAGTTTTCTTCTTCATTTCTGTTTGCTCCTTGGTTTGTCCAAACGGACTTCATATTCCATGAGATTCTACACTTTTTCAGGCCGTTTGTCAATTCCCGCACCGAGATTTCACGGGTTTTTCACGTATGCGGCAAAAAACACGGGGGCAGCGCTCCCGTGTTTTTTGTCAATGTCACTCCCGCATGCCGAGATAGGCCGCCATGCCGCCGGTGCGCCCGTCGCGGCGGTAGGAATAGAGCCGCTCGTCCTCGACCGTGCAGACGCCCATCAGCTCAATGTGCTCCGCCGCGATCCCGCTGTCGAGGAACTGGCACACGGCGACCTGCCAAAGATCGACCGTCGCCTTGCCCGCAGCGTTTATCCCGCGCAGCGGACAGTGCGGAAACGCTTTTTCGAATGCTTTTGCGACGTCGTCGCCGACCTCAAAGCAGCGCGGGCAGATCGAGGGACCGACGCCCGCGAGGATATCCTTCGGATCGCAGCCGTACGACGCGGTCATCATGCGAACGACTTCCGCGCCGATGCGCTCTTTCGCGCCGCGCCAGCCCGCGTGGCAGAGCCCGATCGCTTTTTGCACGGGATCGTAAAAGAAGAACGCCATGCAGTCCGCATGCCCGGTGATCAGCGTCACCGCGGGATCGTTCGTTACCAGCCCGTCGCAGGGCGGCAGCGGCTCGCGTAGGTATCCGCGCCCGCAATCGCCGCGGTCGACGCGCAATACCGTCGTGCCGTGCTCGTAGGAATCCATCACCATCGCTTCAAACCGAATGCCTGCGGCTTTTGTGAAGATGCGGTAGTTCTCATCCACGTTTTCACGCTGCTCGGGGCGCGTATAGCTGAGATTCAGCGATTCGTACGGCCCGACCGAAACGCCGCCCGTCCGCGCGGTAAAGCCGTGCTCGATTTGGGGACACGCCTCAAAAGACGGCAGACGGTAGACGCCGACGTTGTTCCCCAGCTCGCGGTATGCGTACCCGCGCGGGATGCTCCTGTATAAATTCCAAAACTGTTTTTTTGTCATTGCTGCTCGTTCAGCAGGCGCTGCAGTTCTTCCATGAACGTCTGCGTATCCTTGAACTCCCGGTAAACCGACGCGAACCGGACGTACGCCACCTCGTCGACCTTTCGAAGCTGCTTCATGACCAGCTCGCCGACCGTGCGCGTGGAGATTTCCGACTCGTTGGTGTTATACACCTCGCGGCAGATTTCGTCAACCATGCGGTTTTGCGTGTCTGCGGAGATCGGTCGCTTTTCACATGCTTTCCGGATTCCTGCGGCGACTTTTTCCCGCTCAAACGGCTCGCGCCGTCCGTCGCGCTTCACGATCATGACCGGGCTCTCCTCAATGCGCTCAAAGGTCGTGAATCGGCGGCCGCAGCTGTTGCATTCACGGCGACGGCGAATGGAAAGGCCGTCCTCGCTCGGCCGGGAATCGATCACGCGGCTGTCAATGCTTCCGCAATAACGACATTTCATGGGCTTGTCCTCCTGTCGGGTTTTTCTCATTTTTAATAGTATAACATACTTTTCAGCACAACTCCACTAAAATTACGTCTTCTCCGAATTTTTTTACGCGGCAAAACGGGATGACGATCGGATCGCCGCGCCGAAACAGCCCGAAAAACCGCGTTTCCCCCGGAACCAGGATCGAGAGCACCCGCCCCGAAGGAATCTCCAGCTCGAGATCGCAAACGCAGCCGAGCCGCGCGCCGTCTATGATGTTGACGACCTCAAGCCGTTTCAGTTCCGAGAAAGTCAATTGCCGTTCCATCAGGATCCCTCCGATATGCTCGCCTTCCATGCCCCACTTTATGCCGCCCGCGCGCCAAAAATGCGCCGGTTTGGACGCGCCTTTCGCATGCACGGATTTTTTCGGATTCCCATACGATCGTACAGAAGCTCCCGTATGCGGGGCGGACCATCAAAAAAGGAGGCGTCCCATGCAACAAAACTTTGCAAGCGGCGATGCATACGAAAAGGATATTTCCCCAATTCGGCGAATAAAGAAAAAGGTATATGTTCGTTTTTACGTCATTGGATATGGACTTATACCAGTCGATGAAAGCGGGACTATTCTATTTTGGGCCCAAGATAGTCCGGGGCGGTGTTATTTTCATTCATGATTTTAACAACTGAGACTTTTGAGGAATAAAGAAAGCTGTTTCAGAAGCTGAAAAGGAATTCGGCAGGATTTATAGAGTTCCAAGCAGCGACCAGGTAGGGACGCCGGTTCCTTGCAAATGGTGCAGGCGTTGTTCTGATATAGGAGGAGTAATGAAATGCCGGAAGTTTCTGTGATCATCCCGGTTTATAGAGTTGAGCCGTATCTTTGCCGGTGCTTGGACAGCGTTTTGGCGCAGTCCTTCACCGACTTTGAGCTGATCCTTGTGGACGACGGCTCCCCGGACAACTGCGGCGCGATTTGCAACGCGTATGCCCAGCAAGATAACAGGGTTCATGTGATCCATCAGAAAAACGGAGGCCCCGCCGCTGCAAGAAACACGGGGATCGATTGGGCGGTTTCACACAGTGACAGCGAATGGATCGCTTTTATAGACAGCGATGACTGGGTGCATCCCGATTATCTTGCGTATCTGTACCGCGCGGTACAAGAAAACGATGTAAAGGTCAGCGTCTGCGATTTCCAAAGAGTCAATGAACGAAAGGAAGGGTTTGATTCGGTTGACTACCATGTCTCAATCGTTCCATGGGAAGATTACATTTTTGATGTTTATTTGTGGAACAAACTCTATTCAAAAGAACTGCTTTACGAGCATCGGCTTCCGTCCGGAAAAAGCTTCGAGGACGAGTATTTTACATATAAACTGGTTTCTCAGCACGCAAAACTCGCCCATGTAAACTGTAATCTCTACTACTATTACTACAATATTGAGGGCGTTTCCAAAAAGCCGTTCAGCCTGAAGAGAATGGATGCCGTTGAGGCTTTTTCCGAACGGCTTGAATATTTTCGGAAACAAGGACATCAGCACGTACTGCCCTCTTGCCTCGCAAAGTATGTTCATTCCATATACGAATTTGGAAAAGGACTCCAAAGCGCCGAGGGTATTCCGCCGGAGGAACGGATTCGCTGTGAGAAGCGATTGAAACGCATGATGCGTCAAGCGTTGTTTCGCTATTTGCCGATATCATTGAGAAGGTCGTTTTTGAGGTATTATTTGTTCGCATTTCTAGGCGTTTTTTCTATTGTTGCTTCAAACGCCTTTCGGAAGAACGCCATGTCAACAGTCAAAGCGATTAAAACCTTTCTCAAATCAACGCCGCTCTACCCGGCTTACCGCCTGTTTATGAAAAAGACAAAATAGAAGGCAATCCTGCGAGAATACCATGTGAACCGTCGATATCCGAGAGAAAGCGGCGTAAATCACACGGAGCAAGGGGAGCGGACATTTGTCGTTTCTCTGCTCGAACAACGCGGTTTTTCGGGAGGTTCCCGCAGGAATATGCCGAAATATTCCCACCATCCGCGGCAACCTTTTTTACATAGCGACCGCCGTGCTCTCGCTCTTCTCGCTGTTCCGTAAACGCAGCACGCGCGGCCCGGGCGTTTTTGCGCTGATCCTTTCACCGGCTTGTTTTACCATACTTCGCTTATCTGTGACCGGCCTTTTGGCAAGCGCGGCCGAGACGGAGAAAAAGGCGGCGGTCGTTGCCGTGGCCCCGTTCTCTTCTGCTGCGGCATTGGCAAAAGCGGAAGAAAAAGCGGCGGAAAAGCCGCTCGGGACAGAGCCTGCCGACGCCGAATCGCCGATCTCGTTCCAAGTTGAAAATCTGTACCATCTGGATTCCCGCGGTCTGCCGTCCAAAGGCGTCACGGAGAATCCGGTTTTTCTTACGGGCGCAAAGTGACGACGTGCCCGCGGTCCGGCGGCGGACGCATCTTTCGTATGCACGGATTTTTTCGAATTCCCATACGATAGTACAGAAGCTCCCGTATGCGGGGCGGACCATCAAAAAAGGAGGTATCCTATGCAACAGAACTTTGCAAGCGGCGAGGCATGCTGCTTTACGGGCAGGCCCGGCGCGATTGATCCGATGGATGCGGAAAACGTCGTCCTGGCCGGCGATGTCTGCGGTGCGAATCGCGGCGAAGGCGGCGGCTGCGGCCTGGCGTCCATTTATTTCCCGACACAGGTTTATCGGGCCGGTTATCGCCCCGAAGAGGCGTTGTGCCGCGGATCGCTTTTTCCCGAACTGATTTTTCCTTATAACGGACGGAGGGAGAACTGACGATGGAACAGTGTGAACAAGCGCTTTTGAACAAGATCGCCGAGACGCGGTTCGCCTGCGTGGAGCTGCAGCTGTATCTCGATACGCATCCCTCGGACGCGGTTGCGACGGCGGACTTCAACTGCTACGCGGAAACGCTGCGCGACCTGATGACAACCTACGAAACCGAATACGGCCCGCTGATGAATTTCGGATCGTCTCCGTTTGCGGCGGGCAGCTGGGTCGATCAGAAATGGCCGTGGCAGGTATAAGGAGGCAAGATTATGTGGATTTATGAAAAACGACTCGAATACCCCGTATCCATCACCCGGCCGGATCCGCGGATGGCGAAGCTTCTGATGGCGCAGTACGGCGGTCCGGATTCGGAACTGGCCGCCGGTCTTCGCTACCTGACGCAGCGCTACTCGATGCCCGACGACCGCGTCCGCGCAACGCTGACCGATATCGGCACCGAAGAAATGGCGCACTGGGAGATGATCGCGGCGATGATCCATCAGTGTATGCAGGGCGCGAGCATGGAGGAGCTGACCGCCGCAGGGCTGGACGGGTCGATCCCAACGGCGTGCCGTTCACCTCGGCGTACATCGCCTGCACCGGCGACCCGATCGCGGACCTCGTCGAAGATATGGCGGCAGATGCTGCAACCAGTGATTCGCTACCGACCCTCAAAAAGTCCCTAAATCACTGACTTTTTCAGGCATACGAAAAATCAACGTTCAAGGTATGCTGCTACCTCATAAGAACAACATTATGAATAATGAAGGTAGGACAAGCTCGCAACGCATTTTTAGAAACATTCACTATAAAGTATTTGAACTGTTTTATCAACTGCAACAGCTTTATTGCCAAGTTTTCGATCAACCTTATGCTTGTAGAGCAGATAGATAATTTAGACAGTTCTCATTTCAGAGTATACTCGGTCATGTTGTGCTTCTTCTTCGTAGTTATCCGATATTTGCTTTAATATACTTGCAACATGTGGATATTGGAACGTATACTTCTGTTTAAGTTTTTTAAAATACTCTGATTTTTCTTTTTGTTCAGTTCCATCTAGTATAAAATGTGCTTCTTGCTTATAATAATAGGCCATATAAACTGCACTGTCTAGTGTAGGATTATCAATCTCTTCAATAATCCGACATGC
Organism: uncultured Eubacteriales bacterium; assembly: GCA_902768795.1. Classification (GTDB taxonomy): domain Bacteria; phylum Bacillota; class Clostridia; order Christensenellales; family CAG-138; genus UBA3792. The sequence continues at coordinate 924 of CACXMS010000025.1, read as the reverse complement.
AAACGGATGGGGATTCCAACCATCTTCTTCTCTTATTGATCTTCCTATAATGCTTCCCAACATGGGCTCGTTTTGTGAGTTTTTAAGTGTATGCGCAAAAAAGCTGAATGCATCAAAGTTGTCAAACGCACATAAAGGGAACTGAAAATAGTTTTTAAAATAGTAATATGTATCATCAGACTTATTAATTATTGTTACAAAATCATTAGGATTATAAAAGAATAGTTTTCGAACGCCTTCACTTATTCTCGATATACTTTTTATTTGGAGAAGCTTCCAACATAGCTTTGCCCATTCTTCCGAATAGTGTACTTGATCAATTGATTCAATTATTGTTTCAATTTCATGATCAAAAGGAGATGAACAATCCATATGTCTATCGGAATCGACATAGTTTACAATGGAAGATAAAACTTCAGCCACCAAGTTTATACTATGAGACGGGTCCTTCTTAACAAGCTTGTAGCAAAACAAAACTAATCCGTACGGATTGTATTTTAACATGGATATATATGTCTTCTCATCATATTGGATCATGGTCTTTGACGCCCAATAGGCTATGCGTTGTTCTTCATTTTCCAAAAGATCTATGATATCAGTTCGAGTCGTTTCTGCAATAATTCTATTTTTATCGGATTCAGACAGATTAATGAACGCTGCTTTGTAGTACTTTAGTGGAACGCTATTGAAAAACCCTCCTAGAGTTTTAATTCTTCCTTTGTGCAGCAATCTCTGTATAATATCATCTTTAATTGAATCTTCTATAGTTATATTGTTCAACAAAACGCCCCAAGCGTATTCATCTTTCAATAAATGTAATAACACGTCTATTCTTTTCTCATAATCTATTTTCAATAGTTGTGCTGCAGCCTTCTCCCTAAACTTTGCTATAGATGTTGTATAATCGTAATCGTCGTCAAAGCG
>CACXMS010000024.1 GCA_902768795.1 uncultured Eubacteriales bacterium | reverse complement strand
AAGTTTCCGTCCATCACATCGAAATGTACCCAATCCGCGCCCCATTCGGACAGATTAGCCGTTGCTTTGCCGAGGTTGGAAAAGTCTGCTGAAAGGATGGAGGGGGCAATCTTAATCATAACGGTGTTTTCTCCTTTGCTGATGTTCCCGCGCAATGCGAAGGTATCGTTCATATCGGCCGGCTGTCAGTTCTCCGCTTTCCAGAAGCGCTTTTACTCCGCAATCCGGCTCCGTGTCGTGCATACAGTCTGGATAACGGCAGCAAAACGGCGCATACGCGAACTCAGGATATAATTTGTTCAACTCGGTCTGTTCCATCGGCTCGGCTTCCCAAAGCGAAAAACCGGGCGTATCGAGAACGGCGCCGTTTTCGTACGGGAGCAATTCTGCGTGTCGCGTGGTATGCCGCCCGCGCTCCGTTTTCGCCGACAGATCGCCAACGGCCAGATGCAGCTCGGGAAACAGCGCGTTCAGCAGCGACGATTTGCCGACGGCCGATTGCCCGGCAAAGCAGGAGACGCACCCTTTCAGTTGGCTTCGAAGGGCGTCAAGCCCTTCGCCGCTTTCGGCGCTGACACAGAGTGGACGGAACTCCCGATACTCCTTCAGAAACAAATCGATCGGTTCCTGCCCGGATGTATCAACCTTGTTCATGACGGGAACCGGGTCGATTCCGAGTCGCTTTGCTTCCAGAATCATCCGGTCGATCAGCAGCCAGTCCGGTTCCGGAACAGAAGCGGAAACGACAAGGAAAATACGGTCAATGTTTGCGACCGGCGGACGGATCAAAAGGTTTTTACGGGGAAAGATCCTCGTCAGAAGCGCATACCCCTGCGGCTGACGTTCCAAAGCGACGCGATCGCCGACGGTCGGAACGGTGTGTTCCTTTCGGAACAGCCCGCGCGCCTTACAGGTGATTGTTTCGCCGGCGTCGGTAAGCACTTCGTAGAAACTCCCGACTCCCTTCAATAAGATTCCGATTTCTTCCGTCATTTTGTAAATGTCACCGCCTGTGATGCAGTATCCGTATCATTTACGTTCAGAATCAGCTGCCGCGTGACCGGGTCGTAGCAATAGACTGTTGCCGCAATCGTGACGTCGGTACTCTCATAAGGGCGGTCCGTTTCGTGAACAATGACCCGATACGGTACATCCAGATAGTTCGTGGTTTCGTAAACGATCCGAATGTGCGCGCCGTTTTCGGGAGGCGAGAAGGTGAACGAAACGTCTGCGTGATAGCTTCCCTGCGACGCGCGGTAGACATAGAGTTCGGCGCGTTTACCGGTATCGTTTTCCACGTCGTTTTGCACCGTCACGGAATTGCTTGCGGCATTCCCCTTTTTTTCTGACGTGAAGGTGACGTAGATCTGCGCGTAATCCGCGTTCTTCAGCACGATCAGGGCATCGTCGAGGGACAGGCCGACGACGTTCGTTGTATGTGGGATCAGCGGCGGGGAAGTCGGCTCCTCGGAAGGATCGGCAGAAAGCTCAGTCGGGACTGCGGATTCGCCGGACGACGGCGCATCGGTTGCTGCGGCGGCAGGGGGATTGACCGTACGGCCCTGGCAGGACGTCGTATAAACCAGGATTCCGACGATGAAAGCCAGAACCGGTATGAATACGCCGAGCGCAATCAGCAGATAAACGGAAATCGTCTTGCGGGACGGAATCGAAGTACCGTTCGTCTTCTCGCGCGCAAACGTTCCGTTCGGGTTTCCGATGGACCGAACGAGATCGGCTCGCATAGCGCGGGCTGACTCATAGCGGCTCGAGGCATCTTTTTCCAGCGCCCGCATGACGATATCGTTGAGCGCATTCGGGATATTGGGATTCAGCGTTTTCGGCGGGATCGGCTTGTCCTGAATGTGCATCAATGCGATTGTAACCGTGGAATCCGATGTGAACGGAACCGTTCCCGTCAGCATTTCATAGAGCGTAATGCCGACGGAGTACAGATCGCTTTCCGCGGTTGCAACTGCGTTTTTCGCCTGTTCCGGAGAAATATAATGGACGGAACCCAACACCTTTTTTCCGCTGAACGTAGAGGTCGTGGCGTTCGCTTCCCGCGCAATGCCGAAGTCCGTCAGCTTTGCCTTGCCGCGATCGGTCACGATCACATTCTGCGGCTTGACGTCGCGGTGAATGATGCCGAATTCATGTGCATGACTCAAAGCGTCCAGAATCTGACACGTAATGCCGATCGCCGTTCGGACCGGGAACGGGCCGTTCGTATCAATCAGTTCCTTGAGCGTGTGCCCCTCGACGTACTCCATGACAATATAGGGCAGACCGTCGTAACTGCCGACCTCATACGCCCGAACAATGTTTTCGTGCGAGAGCTTCATGACTGTTCCGGCTTCGCGGGAAAAACGGCGCAGGAACTCCGTATCGTCCCGAAACTCGGATTTCAGCATTTTGATCGCAACGATCCGGCGATTCGTCATATTGATTGCCTTATAGACCTTCGCCATACCGCCGGATCCGATTTCTTCCAGAATCCGATATTTACGGTCAAGGATCACACCGATCATTTCGCTGCCTCCGTATTCTCCAGAAGAACGACAGTGATATTGTCTGTGCTCCCGTTCTCAAACGCGCAGGAAATGAGCGCCTCACAGGCGGCGTCAAGATCGGTTCGACCTTTGAGGATATCGCACATCCGTTCGTCGTCAATGCTGCCGGAGAGTCCGTCAGAGCAAAGCAAAAGGATATCGCCCGGTTCCCACTCAGAGGAAAACAGATCCGTTTTGACGTCCGGTTCTGTTCCGATCGCGCGGGTGATCAGGTTGCGGCTCGGATGGGTCTTGGCTTCCGCAGACGTAATGATGCCGTAGCGCACAAGCTGCGCCACGTAGGAATGATCGTGCGAAATCTGACGGATCGTTCCGTCGTGGTAAAGATAAAGACGTGAATCTCCGACATTTGCGGCAAGAAAACAGGCCGGAAACGGAACGGCGGCAACCAAAGTCGCACCCATACCGCTTAACGCAGGGTCGGATTGAGATGCTTCCCAAACGGAACGGTTTGCTTCCGAAAACGCAAGAGAAAGCGCGCTTTCCGAGATCGGCTCCGCATTGGCAAGCTGCGATTTGACGGTGTCGATAGAGAGACGGCTTGCCGTTTCACCGGCGGCATGACCGCCCATTCCGTCGGAAACGGCGGCAAAAACACGGCCGTTCCCGGAAAAGACACAGAAAGCATCCTCGTTGTGCGAGCGCCGGCCCGTAATTGTTTTACCCGTTAAGTTCATTCAAAACCCTCCTTCGCAGCTGCCCGCAGGCGCCGTCAATATCTGCTCCCATTTCGCGACGCACTGTTGCGGAGATATGTTCCCGGTTCAGCCATTCGCAGAACTGATACGCATGCTCGCGGGAAACGCCCTTCAGTCCGCGTTCCTTGACCGGGTTCAGCGGAATCAGGTTTACATGACAGAGCATTCCTTTGAGCCGCTTTGCCAAAGCGATCGCATCGGCATGCGAATCGTTGGTTTCTCCGATCAGAGCATACTCGAATACAACGCGTCGACCGGTGCGGTCGGCATACGCCTTTGCAGACGCCAGAACTTCTCCGATCGGATATGCCTTGTTGATCGGCATCACGGAGGAGCGAATCTCGTCGCTCGGCGCATGAAGCGAAATCGATAAAGTGACATGCGGGGCGTCCTCCATGAAACGGTAGATCTTCGGAACGATCCCGCAGGTGGAAACGGAAATATTGCGAGCGCTGATGTTCGGCCCGTCGGGGGATGTTACCCGCTTCAGAAACGTGACGACATTGTCATAGTTGTCAAGCGGTTCACCGCTGCCCATCAGAACAATATTCGTAATGGTTCTGGATTTTCCGTCCTTTGGCGGTTCGTCACGTTCGATTTCTGCAAGAAAAGAGAGCATTTCTCCGGGGCGCAGATTGCGTACACAGCCGTTCAGCGTGGAAGCACAGAATTTGCAGCCCATATTGCAGCCGATCTGCGTCGAGAGGCATACGGTGTTTCCGTAGGAATAGCGCATCAGAACGCCTTCGACAAGATTGTCGTCTTCGAGCGCAAAGAGATATTTTACCGTTCCGTCCTTTGCACTGACATATTTTCGAAAGATCGTTGCTCCGCCAAACGGAACCGCTGCCATCTTTTCCCGCAGGGACTTCGGAAGATTGCTCATTTCAGACGGACGAACGCCTTTTTTCAGCCAATCGGATATTTGAGCGGCACGAAAAGACGGAACGCCGAGGGCGGCGGTCGCTTCACGAATCTCCGATTCGGTCATATCCATCCAGGTCATTCGATTCCTCGCTTCATAGCTGCATAATAGAATCCGTCAATGCCGTCCGTTTGCGGGAGGTATTGCCGTTCGGTCAAAAGAACAAAGTCCGGATGCGCCTGCAAAAAGCTTGCTGTCTGTCGCTCGTTTTCGTCGCGGGAGATCGTGCAGGTCGCATAAACGAGCGTGCCTTTGGGCTTGACATACCGAGAGCATACCTCCAAAATGTTTTTTTGCACTGCAACGATGGCGTCACGGTCGGATTCTGCCTTGCGATAGCGGAGGTCCGGCTTATCGCCAAGCAACCCGAGCCCTGTGCAGGGAACATCCAGGAGAACCGCGTCAAACGCATCGACCATGTCCGGATAGAAAACCGTGGCGTCGCGGCAGTCCGTTTCAGCCGGAACATGCAGCCGACGGAAGGCCGCATCCATGAGCTCCTTGCGGTGCGGGTGCAGCTCCCACGCGACGAGCCTGACTTCGTTTTCAGACAAAGACGCGAGGTATGCGCTCTTTCCGCCCGGCGCAGCGCACGCGTCCAGCACGCGTAGGCCTCTTACATTTCCAAGACCGCGGCAGATCAGCATGGCTCCTTCATTCTGAACGCTGATTCGGCCTGCTTTCCAGAAATCGTCCTGCTCAAGGTGAATTCCTTCTGAAAGATAAAGACAATTCGGATCAAGCTTTCCGCGCTCGGAACCGGGATAGCGAAGCAGTAATTCCTCAGTCGCTAAAGGATACTGCGCGCGAATCTGCATCCGTGTCGGCCGCGTTTTCATCATCGCTTCGGCCTGTTCATACCCGTATGCGTCCGTCCATTCCCGAACAACCCATTCCGGATAGCCGTATTGTATCATCAGACGGTCAACAGGATCGGAAGGGAGCGGGGGAAGCGCATCGCGTTCGCGGTCCAATCTCCTGAGGACGGCATTCACAACGCCCGCGCTTGGCGATTTACCGATCGATCTGCAAAGCGAAACCGCTTCGTTGATTGCCGCGTGGGACGGCGTATGCAAATACAGCAATTCCGTCGCTCCCAAAAGCAGAACCGTTCGAACCGCCTTCTTTTGCCGTTTGCAATAATGCGATAGAACGTATTCGAGATAGGCGCGATGCTCCAAAGCTGTATAAACGGTTGCGTAAAGAGCGGCAACATCGCTCGTTGCAACGCGGTCAGCGGCATTCTTCAGAGCAAGATTTGCGTATGCGCCGTCCTCGATGATCGAGAGAAGCGTTTCATATGCAACGCGTCGACCCGTCATAGCAGTTGCTTGCCGCCAAGGTCACAGCCGCACAGATAGCTTTCGGCGGCCATGCGCTTCTTTCCGGGACATTGCAGAGAACGAATCTCAAGATATCCGTCTGCACAACGGACATAGAGTTTTTTTTGCATCACTTTCAGCGTTCCGATCGGAAGCGCATCCGGCGCAAGATCGCACAGCTGCGTTTCAAAGAATTTCAAGGGCTGTCCGTCAAGTGATGCAAAAGAAACGGGCCAGGGATTCATCGCGCGGACGCGATTGTGAACCTGCTGCGTCGTCTTTGAAAAATCAAGCTTGCCATCCTCTTTTCGAATCAGACGGCATTTGGACGCCTCGTCGTTATTCTGCGGGATGCGGACAAGCGTTCCTGCTTCCAACCGGGAAAGTGTTTCCTTTAAAAGCAGCGCGCCGGCTTCCGAAAGCTTCTTTGAGAGCGTTTCCGAAGTGTCGTCAGGGTCGATTGCAATTTCTTTCTTCAGAAGAATGTCGCCCGTGTCCATCCCGATATCGGTAAACATCGTCGTAACGCCGGTCATCGTGTCCCCGTTCAGGATCGCTGTCTGGATCGGCGATGCGCCGCGGTATTTCGGAAGAAGCGATCCGTGAACGTTGATTGTTCCGAATTTGGGGATGGCCAGATTATCCGCGCTCAAAAGCTGTCCGAACGCCGCGGTCACCGCAAGATCGGGGGCAAAAGCGCTGAGAGCGTCCACGCCTTCCGCCGAGCGGATCTTTTCAAACTGAAACACGGGAATGCCATGCGATTGTGCCAGAACTTTTACGGGCGGCGGCGTCAGAATTGCTTTGCGTCCCACGGGACGGTCGGGCTGCGTGAAGACCGCGATCGTATCCCCCCGGTCAATCAGCGTTTGCAAAACGGGGAGTGCAAACTCGGGCGTTCCCAAAAAAGCAACGCGCATGCTTTAGCCCTCCTCGCCTTCATCCTTGGGCGGTTCCGTTACGAGCCGCAGATAGACCTTGCCGTCGAGGTGATCGCATTCATGGAACACAGCGCGGGCAAACAGCTCCTCGCCTTCGTATTCATACAGATCTCCGTTGCGGTCATACGCTTCGACACGAACAAAGTTCGGGCGGACGACGTACCCGCTTTTTCCGGGAAAGCTCAAACAGCCCTCCATGCCGCCCTGTTCGCCGGAGAATTCCAGGATTTTCGGATTGACCATTTCGATCGGGCCGTCGCCGACGTCGATAACCACAACGCGGCGCAAGATTCCAACCTGCGGCGCCGCAAGGCCGACGCCGTCTGCTGCCTGCATCGTTTCGATCATATCGTCGATCAGCATTGAAAGACGCGCATCAAATTTTTTGACTTCGCGGCATGGAATGTATAAGCAGGGATCATTTTCTGTTCGAATGGTTCTGAGCGCCATAGCTTCCTCCGTAAATGGAATCTGTCCACTGATCATTATATTTTATTATACTCGAATACTTGACCTTTGTAAATAAAAACGGTAAAATTTGTACAGTTCAACCGATGGTGGAGAGCGCTTGAAGAACATTCAACCGGCACAGGATAGCAATTCAACCAACAGGTTGTGGAACAACCGGACGCCTTTTGCTACAATGGCGGCAGAAAACAAAGGAGGGAACCACTATGGAACAACAAATGACTTTGGGAAAGCGCATTGCAATGCTGCGCAAAAATCAGGGACTGACCCAGGAGCAGCTTGGCGAAAAGCTCGGCGTTTCCGCACAGGCGGTCAGCAAATGGGAAAACGATATTGCGTGCCCGGATATCACAATGCTTCCGCTTCTTGCCGACGTGTTCGGCGTTACTACGGATGAATTGCTCGGTTTGAAACCGATCGATTCGCATGTCGTGATTTTGGATAAGGAACCGGAAGAGGAAAAAGGCGGAAAGCCGCGCGCGTCGTTTGAATTTGAGATGGGGAATATAGGCCGTTGGGGCGGCATTTGCTGCTGCATTATGGCTATTCTGATCTGCGTCATGCTGATTTTGCGCGGAACGACTTCCTTATTCAACCGCCCCGACGTCAATGTCTGGAATTACATCTGGCCGATTGCGGTGTTCTCACTCGGTCTGGGAGTTGTTCGGAAGAACCCGGTGTTTGGTTCTGCATTGATGGCCGTCGGCGCGTATGAGTTCATTTGGTTCGGATGGGGCGTGCCGTTTGAGATCAAGTGGTATGTGATCCTGCTGGTGCTCGCGATTGCCTGCCTGATCAAAATCCTGTTCGATCACATTCTCGGGAAGAAGCGCCACTCGAATCCGTGCGTGAGCGGCGGGGAAAACCCGCGGCGCAGGGCGGAGTACAGCACCGAAGGGAATTATCTGAAAGCGGAGCTGTCATTCGGAAACAACACGGTCGTATATCCGAATGATACTTTGACGGGCATGGAAGTCGAAACGAATTTCGGCGATCAGAAAATTGACCTGACAGGCGTAAAAACGTTTGCCGACAATCCCGTTTTGAAAATTGACGTTAACTTCGGAAATCTTGTCGTTTACCTGCCTTCGTGCGTACAGGTGAACCGCAGTCTGGATACCGCATTCGGCGCCATGCAGCTCAAGGGATCGCCGAGCCCGGACGCCGATCAGATGGCGTATATCAAGGGCGATGTTGATTTCGGCAATCTGGAGATTCGCTATCCGAACGCATAAAACGGTTTTTCTTCAGGGGATCGATCCGCAGCCGATTCCGGCTTCGGACAGTCCCCTTTTTGCTTGCATTTTACCGAAAAACGTGGTACGCTGTAAACAGAGAAGAGGAGGTGGATCGGATGAAACAGATCACCAAAATCGTCATGACCGGCGGACCTGCCGGCGGTAAAACGACGCTTACAACGCGCCTTGTCAAGGAACTGACCGCGCTCGGATATCGCGTACTGATCGTGCCCGAGGCCGCGACGGAACTGATTTCCGGCTTTGGCATCAAACCGTTCGGCAACTGCGTGAGCATGTATGAATTCCAGTACTTTGTCACCGATTCGCAGCTTCAGAAGGAGCGGCTTGCGGCACGGGCTGCCGAGCTTGTGCCGGAGGAGAAGGTTCTGATCATCTGCGATCGCGGTTTGCTTGATAACAAAGCGTATGTTTCTCAGAAGGAATACGACGTGATTCTGAAGTATTTCGGTCTGACGGAGCAGCAGGTATTGGATTCCTATGACGCGGTCATTCACCTCGTTTCCTCCGCTTACGGCGCCGAATATGCATACAGCTATAACAATACCGCACGGTATGAGACCCTGGAGGGGGCACGTGAAAAAGAAGAGCTTGCGCTGATGTGCTGGCAGAAGCATCCGCATCGCGTCGTGATCGGCAATTCGGTCAATTTCGACAACAAAATCCGGAAGGCCATGAATGAGATCTATAAGATTCTCGGCGAGATTCCGCCGACGCAGAGCGAGCGAAAGTATTTGATCCGGTTCGCCGACGGAAAGCTTTTGGAGTCGTATCACCCCGTTGAGCAGATCATCACACAGTCCTATCTTGTCGGCAAGAACGACGGCATGGAACGGCGCGCCAGAAAGGTGCAAAGCAACGGAAGCACCGCATACTATGCGATCGAAAAACAGCAGATCTCTGCCGTGGAACGCATCGAGCGGGAGCGTATGCTGACGCAGAAGGAATATGTGCGCGTGCTGGATGAAGTCGATCCCGCGTTCGGGTCGGTTACAAAGCGCCGCTATTGCTTCAAATATGCCGATCAGTATATGACGGTTGATACCTACGCCGGATCGTCATCCCTGGCAATTCTGGACGTTCAGCTTTCGGATAAGGCGCAAACCGTGCAGATACCGCCCGAGATTGATGTCGTTCGGGAAGTGACGGAGGAGATCGCCTATCAGGGACACATGATCGCAAAAACGCACGGTCAGCTGGAAGAGTAAAAAGAGAAAACAAAACAGAACGGGCTGCGGGGAATCTTTCCTCACAGCCCGTAATCGTGTACCGCTATGTAAGTTTCAGAAGCTGGTCGAGCGCCGTAAGACGCAGACAGAGACAGAGAATCCGGGACGCTTCCCGCAGTTCTTCGACGGACGGAACACTTGGAGCGATCCGGATATTGCTGTCGAAGGGGTCCTGACCTTTGGGATAAGTTGCGCCGGCGGGAGTCATTGTTACGCCCGCTTCTTTGCAAAGCGACAAAGTTTTTTTTGCCGTTCCGGGCATGGCATAGAGACTGATGAAATATCCGCCTTTCGGCTTTGTCCATCGGGCGATCTCCAAAGGAGCGATCTCCGTTTCGAGCGCATCCAGAACGACGTCAAAATGCGGTTTCAGAATGGCTGCGTGCTTTTGCATCAGCTCGAGCGTGTGCTGCTTGCTTTGCAGAAAGCGCACATGACGCAGCTGATTGATTTTATCGAATCCGATGGTCTGCACGCCGATCAGTTTCGTCAGATAAGCGATATTTTCCGGCGAAGAAGCCATGCAGGAGATGCCCGCGCCGGGGAAGGTGATTTTCGAAGTCGATGCAAATTCATACACCATGTCACGGTTTCCCGCTGCATCGGCAAGCGAAAGAATATCCGGGAATTCACGGTATTCCGTATCGAATTCGTGGATTACATAGGCGTTATCCCAAATCAGCGCAAAATCGGGCGCGGCAGTCTGCAGCGCGGCGATGCGGCGAACGGTTTCATCGTCGTATACGATCCCGTCCGGATTCGAGAATTTCGGACAGCACCACATACCGACGACGTCCGGATCCTTTACCCATTGCTCGACGTAGTCCATGTCCGGACCGTGCTCGGTCATCGCGATCGGGATCATATCGAACCCGAAACTTTCCGTAATGCGAAAATGACGGTCGTACCCGGGAGCAGGGCATAAAAACCGCAGCGTTTTACGGTTCTTCCAGGGAGTCGGACTGTTTTTCAAACCATGGGTGACTGCTTTGGAAATCAGATCGTACATCAGCTGCAGACTTGCGTTTCCGCCGACAAAGACGCAATCCGGCGTCGTTCCGAGCAGTTCGGCAAAATATGCCCGCGCTTCGGGCAGACCGCCGAGAACGCCGTAGTTTCGGACGTCGGTTTCACCGGCAAGACAATCTTTGGCCGAAGCAAGGTCGGTCAGCATTTCCATAGAGAGATCCAACTGCTCCTTGCACGGCTTTCCGCGTGACATGTCCAGCTTCAGATGCAATTCACGCGCATCAGTAAGGAGCGACAGCACATGTTCCTGCTCCGTCTCCAATTCTGCTTTTGTCATTTGGGAATAGGGTTTCATGAGACCTCCATGCCGGGGATTTACAGAGATTCGATTTTAGCGGTCAGCGCGTCAAGCCAGCTGCCTTCGTACAGTTCGATCATTCCGGCGTCGCAGGCGGCGGCAAGCTTCGGCTGGATCGGAATTCTGCAAACAGTTTCGATTCCGTGTTTCTTTGCAATTTCATCAATGTGGCTGTCGCCGAACAGATGGTGCTGCTTTCCGCAGTCCGGACATTCGAAGTACGAATAGTTTTCAACGATTCCAAGCACGGGAACATTCATCATCTCGGCCATCTTAACGGCCTTTTGAACGATCATGCCGACAAGCTCCTGCGGGGAAGTGACGACGACAATCCCGTCCACCGGAAGCGATTGGAAAACGGTCAAAGGAACGTCGCCGGTTCCCGGAGGCATATCGACATACATATAGTCGACGTCTTTCCAGATCACATCGGTCCAGAACTGCTTTACGGTTCCGGCAATGATAGGACCGCGCCACACGACCGGATCCGTCTCGTTTTCCAGAAGCAGATTGATCGACATCAGATCGATGCCGAGCTTGGAGGAGACGGGGAGAATGCCAAACCCGTTTCCGGTCGCTTTTTCATGAACGCCGAAAACATTCGGGATCGAGGGGCCGGTCACGTCCGCGTCCAGAACGGCGGCATGAAACCCGTTTCGCATGCTGTTGACGGCGAGAAGCGATGTTACAAGCGATTTGCCGACGCCGCCTTTCCCGGAAACGACGGCGATGACTTTGCCGATTCTGGAAAGTTCGTGCGGATTCTCGTGCAGATCAGGCGATTTGCGTTCGGAGCAGGTCTGACTGCAGGAGCTGCAGTCATGGGTACAATCACTCATAGATGAAAAGAATTCCTTTCATTGTATATTTTCAAGACTTTTTTGCATTATAGGACGGTTTTTCCCAAAAGTCAATCGTCAGAACCGCTTTCCAGAATGAAAGAAAGCGCGTCGCCGATTTTTTCATGGATACAGAGCGTTGCTTCCCTGTCGCGCGGCGTAACGGAAAGATTGATCAGAATAAGCTCATCGCCGCGGAAGTAGTCGATGAGTCCTGCGGCAGGGTATACGGCAAGGGAGGTTCCGCCGACGATCATGGTATCCGCACTGCGGATCGCACGCACCGAATTCGAAAGAACCTGTTCGTCGAGCCCTTCTCCGTACAGAACAACGTCCGGCTTGATGATCCCTCCGCAATCGCAGTAAGGGATGCCGTCTGCCGAGAGAATCTTATCGACAGGATAAAACTTCCGGCAGCGCGTACAATAGTTTCGATAAACGCTTCCGTGCAGTTCCAGAACATTTTTGCTTCCGGCAAGCTGATGCAGATTGTCAATGTTCTGCGTGATGACAGCGGACAGTTTTCCGTCCTGTTCCAATTTTGCGAGCGCCTTGTGCGCGCGGTTTGGCTTGGCATCCGGGTAAATCAGATTCTTTTTGTAATAATCGAAGAACAGCTCCGGATAGTTTTCAAAGAAGTCATGCGAAAGCAGCACTTCGGGCGGTACGCCGTATGCTTTCTGCGCCTTATAGATGCCGTCCGAGCTTCTGAAATCGGGGATGCCGCTTTCGGTGCTGATTCCCGCGCCGCCGAGAAAAGCGATGCGTTTCGACTTGTCGAGAATGCTTTTCAGTCTTTCATTCATTTTGTGCCTCCGCTTCTATTGTGATTTATGTCGGATTTTGGTATACTGTCGGTATGGATACAGAAACGATTCGTTTTCACAGCCGACCGATTGCCGGCGCGGCAGCAGGCGCGATTTTCGGCGTACTGCTTGGCGCGTTGCTTCGATTGCCGATTCTTGCCGTTTGCATTGCGGTTTCGGCCGCTGCAGCCGGCGTATTTGTCGTTCGGAAACGAATCGGGTGGGGTCTGCTGCTGATCCTGTTTGGAGCGGTCTTGCTTCGGACGGCGCTTGTTCCGCTGGATTCCGTTGACTTGGGAGAATATCTGGTATCCGGCACAGTTGCCGAAACGCCGGAAAACAAAAGCAAGACAACGGCCGTCGTGCTCAAAAATGCTTCGCTGGACGGTGAATCTTTGAAAGCAAGGGTTTCTTTGCGCCTTCCGAAAACGGATTTATCTTTCGGAGACGTCATTCGCGTCAAAGCGACCGTGCGTTCCGCCGCCGATCCGCTGCGCGCAGCGGCGGACGGTATTTCGACCGAGGGCGTTTCGGATGCGGTGCCGGAGATCATCGGCCATTCGGAGGACGCATACGGAGCGTTGCTTGCCGTTCGCGGATATTTTGCAAATGCGATCGACTGGTTGTTTGAGAAGCAGGCCGGGAGCGCGAAGGGAATGCTGATCGGTGATCGCAGCGACCTCGATTATCAGATGACGAGCGCCTATGCCGCCAATGGCGTCATGCACTTGTTTGCCGTTTCCGGCATGCATGTGACGGCGCTTCTGACTCTTCTCGGTCTGGTGTTCAGAAGCGGGAAGCGTTGGCTTGATTTGCTGCTTCTTGCGCTGATTGCGGCGCTGTACAGCGCGTTGACAAACTTCACACCCTCCGTGCTTCGTGCGGCGTTCTTTATGCTTGCGATTCGTGCGGCGATTCTTTCGGATCGTCAGCCGGACGCGCCGTCCGCTTTTTGTTTTTCGATTGTCGGCGTATTGCTGTTGAATCCGTACGATCTGTTTACGGCAGGATTCCTGCTTTCCTTCAGCTCGATGGCGGGGATTGTGCTGCTGCCGGACCGATTCTGCGCGCTGCTGCATCTTCCGAACAATCGCATTACGACCGCCCTGTTTGCGGCACTTGCGGCTTTTATCGGTTCGCTGCCGATTCAGGCGTATTTCTTTTCAGGAATCTCCTGGATGGCAATTCCAATGGGTGTTGCACTTGCTCCGTTTATGACGGTGCTGATGCCGCTTGCGTTCTGCGTGATGCTGCTTTCGCCCGTGCTTCCCTGGACGGCAAAGCTGCTTGCATATATTCCGCGCGGTGGATTTATCCTGTTGGAAACAGTCGGCACAATGAAACTCGGTGAAAAGCTCGCCTTGCCTGCGCCGCATGTGCTGTCCGTAATGGTCTATTATATCGGTCTGTTGTTTTGTTCTGACATCTATTTACCGAATCGAAAGCGGGCGCCCATTCCCGGCCTTGTACTGATTGCCGTTTCGATCGTGCTCTGGATCGTGCTTTGAATACAAAAAGGCGGGGAAGGAGTAATCCGTCCCCGCTGATTGATTATTTCCGAAGGAAAGCCGGAATGTCGAGCCGATTGGCCGGACGTTCGTTATAGTCACGACGAACGTCCTGCGAAGGATCCTTGCGCGAGGGCTCGGGAGCAGGAGCGGGCTCGGCTGCGGCGGGTTCCGCATAGGTGCGCGAGGAGAAAGCGTTTGCAATCGTTGCGCTCGGCTGCGGCGCGGCATAGGCGCGCGGCGCTTCCGCGGAAGGAGAGGGGAAAGTGCGCTTCGGCGCTCCGCCAAGAATCGGCTCCGAAGAAGCGGTATTGCTGTCCGAAGCAAATCCGGTTGCAATGACCGTAATGCGGAGAGCGTCGCCCATGCTCTCGTCGATATCGGCGCCGAAGATAATGTTCGCTTCGGGATCGGCGGTTTCGGCAATAATGCCTGCAGCATCGTTGACTTCGAGCAGACTCAGATCCGTTCCGCCCGTGATGTTCATCAAAATGCCTTTTGCGCCTTTGATCGTTGTTTCAAGCAGCGGACTTTCGACGGCCTGCTTTGCAGCTTCGGCAGCGCGCTTTTCACCAACGGCGGAACCGATGCCCATGTGAGCAAGGCCTTTGTCCTTCATAATGGTCTTAACGTCCGCAAAGTCAAGGTTGATCATTGCGGGCACGGCGATCAGGTCGGAAATACCCTGGATACCCTGACGGAGAACATCGTCTGCAACACGGAGCGCGTCCGGGAGACTTGCTTTGCCGACGAGCGAGATCAGTTTATCGTTCGGGATCGTGATAAGCGTATCGACGGCCGGCTTCAGCTGCGCGATGCCGGCTTCCGCATTCCGCATTCGAACGCGGCCTTCAAAGGTAAACGGCTTGGTAACAACGCCAACGGTCAGAATGCCGAGATCCTTTGCACATTTTGCAATGATGGAAGCGGCGCCTGTACCGGTTCCGCCGCCCATACCGCAGGTGATGAACACCATATCGGAGCCGCGCAGCGCTTCTTCAATCAGATCGAGACTCTCTTCGGCGGCCTTCTTGCCGATTTCGGGATCCGCGCCTGCGCCGAGTCCTTTGGTCAGTTTTTCACCGATCTGAATCTTTTTCTGCCCGGCACTCATGGCAAGCGCCTGCTTGTCCGTATTGACGGCAATGAATTCCACACCGCGCAATCCATACTGGACCATGCGGTTAACGGCATTACAGCCCGCTCCGCCGACGCCGACAACGCGAATCTGTGCAAAGTTGGAATTGTCTAAGTCCTGTTCAAACATGGTTTATCCCCCTTATTTATTTGGTGAAGAAATTCTTCAGTATATTCAACAACGACGGCTTCCCTTCATCGGCTGCCTTGGCCGAATCGGAGGAGGGTTGTTTGAAACGAAGCGCAAAATACAATGCGCCGAACGCGCTGCAATAGTTCGGTGAACTCAGCCGCGGTGTCCACGGCATATCCCGCTTGATCGGGAGGCCGAGCTTTTTCTTCAAAAACTCAAGCGATCCCCGCATCATCAGAATCCCGCCGCCGGACAAATAAATCACCGGACGGGCGGTAAGGTTTACATCCATCCGTTCCAATTCTTCCCGAATCAGATCGGCAAGCTCGCTTGCGCGCGCTTCGATGATGTACGCAATCGTACTGTTTGCAACGCGCTTTGATTCGCTTTCCGTCCGCAGAATTTCGGTTTTATCACCGTAATCGAGCGAAAAGACGAAGCGACGCTTTGCCTGCTCGGCAGATTCGCGTGTAACATCAAGCCCGAAGGAAAGATCCGAAGCGAACTGATATCCGCCGACAGGGATGGAGCTCAGCGCGGTAATCGCGGTGCCCTCAATCACACAGATATCGGTTTGCCGGTAGCCGACGTCGATCAGGACGGCGGGGCGAACGCGCTCCTGCTCGGGAATCAACATCAGCGCTTCACCGTGCATGGAACCGATAAACATGGAAAATTCCACATTGATATCGTCGAGAATATCCTGAATCGTTTCGACAAATTCATTCTTGACGAAGATGTGCGAAATAAGCGCGGAAATCTCTTCCGTTTCGGTTTCGATCGGGCTTTCCACGGAGGAAACGCCGTCGACCAGAAAGAAAACAGGCGTGCTGTTGATCAAATGCATTCCGACAGGCCATTCGACCTTTTTCTGCGCGGAGCTGATCAACGTTTCAATGTCGGATTCTTCGACGATCCGAGGCCGATCTCCGAAAGAAATCGTAATATCGGAGAGAATGACCCTCGAAAACGAAGTCGGAACCGTCATTGCAACTTCCCGAATCCGAACGTTTGCTTCCTGTTCGGCTTTTTGAATGACGTCGATAATCGCGTCATGCAGACCCTGTTTATCGATCCATTCGCCATCGAGGTACGATTCGCAGGAAGCGACGCCGACACCGTTTACAAGGATCCCTTCGCGCTCTGCGATGCTGCCGTAAAGACAGACGACTTTTGAACTCCCTATATCTAAAACCGCAGTTGGTTTCATATGCCCCTCCATACAGTTATAGATATTATATCAAAAGAAATTTCTTCCCGCAACAGCATTTTTCCTTTTATTTTATATGTTCAAAAAATTTTAACACGCAAATATGGCTGAAATACGGATTTTTTGGGAACTAAATTTGATATTTGCCCGATTTGCGGTTTGCAAATGAATTGTGTACGTGGTATAGTATTTGCGTATGGAAAAACGGACGGACAAAAAAACGCGGATTCGAAGGATCCTGCTTTGTACAGGACTTTGTATTTTGGGGCTCATTCTTCTCAACCGTATCGTATATGCCTTGATTCTTCCGGCGATTTTTTTCCATTCGGTATACCATTCGGACGCATACGAAACAGTTGAGAAAGATCCGGCCGTCCGGGAGATTGCTGTTGAAACGGAAAACGGTACACTGTACGGATGGGAAACGGGAGATGATCCGGATCGCGTTGTTCTGTACTTCGGCGGGGATAACATCGACAGCAGCGCCTGGATATCCAAACTCAAGGAAACGGGGTTTTCTGCTTTTGACGACGCTGTGCTGATTACTTTCGATTATCCGACCTTCGGACGAAGCGGCGGCTCAATCGGGGAAGAAGCGTTCTACCGGGCGGCAGACGCGTTTTTCAAATATGCCGAACAGCGCTATCCGGACGCCAAACGGTATCTGATCGGATACAGTCTCGGCTGTGCCGCTGCAATCAAGGCGGCGTCGGATTATGAGACGGACGGGCTGATCCTGATCGCGCCGATGTATGACGCCACATCTGTTTATTTTCCGAGGGAATCGTTTCTGTATTACTGGTTCGGCGCTACGGCTACGGTGAAACTGCCGAACAACACGATCGTGCCGACGGTCGAGGAACGCACGCTCGTCTTTGCCGGAGAGGAGGATTCCATGACGAAAGAAGAGGATATCCGAGCGCTTTGCGCGCTGTTTCATGAGGAACCGATTTTGATCGTCCTGCCGGATTGCGGGCATAATGATTATTGGGCACGAGAGGAGACGGAGGAAGCGATCCGGACGTTTTTGGACGGTTCCTACGGGGAGAAACCATGTCTCGCAGAACCGTAATGCTCTCCGCGGCGCATTTTTGCGTCGATTTTGCCTGTGCAGCACTGTACTTTGGTTTGTTTTCCAACCGAACGGATTGGTGGACGATCCTGCTGCTCTATAATGCGTGCGCGTTTGCGGCGCAGCTCCCGATCGGAATAGCAGCGGATGTCTGGAACCACAATCGTCTGCTTGCGGTAATCGGCGTGGCATTGGTTCTGCTCGGATATGCCGCCTCGGGTGCGCCCCTGCCTGCCGCTGCGCTGGCGGGGATCGGAAATGCGGCGTTTCATGTCGGCGCGGGAACGGATGTTCTGACGCATGACGGGGAAAAGGCCGGTCCGCTCGGACTGTTTGTGTCGCCCGGTGCAATCGGCCTGTATGTCGGGACCGTTTTTGCCGGTTTTCTTGTTCGAAACGTATGGATCGTTCTGCTCGTTCTGGCGGCGTGCGCGGCTTTGATCCAACTTTCGGATCGTGGATCCCTTATGAACGCTTCGGAGAACGCAAGATGGGAAATCGGTTCAGCCGGATCCTGCACCTTGCCTCTGCTCGCACTCGTGTGTGTTGTTGCGTTGAGATCATTGCTCGGCACGACCACCGCTTTTTCGGCGGAAGGCATTCTTCCCTTGATCGGCGTATTTTGCGTTGCCGCAGGAAAAGCGTCGGGCGGGCTGATTGCCGACTGGCTTGGACTTCGTTTGACGGCATTGATTTCACTCGGACTGAGCGCTGTTTTCGTTTGCATTCCGAATGCGTGGACGCATCTTGCAGCGCTGCTGCTGTTCAATATGACGATGCCGCTGACGCTCCATGCGGCCGCGTTGCATCTGAAAAGTGCAAAGGGGTTTTCGTTCGGTTTGCTGACGTTTGCACTGTTCCTCGGATTGCTTCCGAAACTATTGCAGATTTCGATTCCGGATCGCTCTTTCCTGTATGCGGGCATGATCCTGCTGTCTCTCGGCCTGCTGCTGCTTGGCGTCAGGAGAATACGGCTATGACGCGGTTCGTTATTGCGCTGTTGCTGACCGTTGCGGTCGAGGTTCCGCTCTCCTTGCTTGTCGGAATGCGACGGAAGGAATTGATTACGGTTCTGCTTGTGAACTGCCTGACAAATCCGATCGCCATGCTGCTCTATTGGGTGTTGTGCGCCCGGACAAGTCTGCCGCATCTTCTTTTGCGGTTTTTGATTGAAGCGACGGTCGTTCTGACGGAAGGATGGATTTATGCAAGGGGAACGGACCGGAAGCATCCGTACTTATGCAGTTTGGCCTTGAATGCAGCTTCTTACGGCGTTGGCGCGCTGCTGGGATACTGGAACGTTTTTGAAAGATTCGGAGGATAGTTATGAAACGGTTTTGTTTGATTCTTTGTGCTATACTGATGCTTTTTGCGTCTGCGGCGTCGTACGCGGATGTGCTGATTGAACCGGAAAATGCTTTTTACCGATCCCATCGGGATGAGTGTCAGCATACCGCATACCGCGTCTATGTAACGGAGGAGGAGCGCATTGTTTATACGGCGCCTTACGGTATGAAAATCCTATCAAAAGGAGTCGGTACGAATTTCGGAATTGAATGGCTCTATACGGAAAGCGACGGTTCCGTTTGGGGATACTGGAATGACTGGAGCAACGCCGGTTGGATTGAAATGAGCGGGATGAAGGTCGTCTATGACGACATTTCTTTCCGGGAGGAACATGGAAGCGAAATCGTTCCGAATACCGACGGCCGGCCGTTTTTGGATTGGATTACGGAGCCGAGCGCTGCCGTATATGTTTACCCGTGCGGACCGTTTTCCTATCAGCATATGGGCTTCTCGGAGGAATGGGCCAGTCCGGAATGCTTCTATACCGATGCGGACGGTAGACTGTGGGGATACGTCGGGTATTTGTACGGTCATATCGACGCCTGGGTTTGCCTGGATGACCCGGGCAACGAAACGCTCGGAACCGCTCAGGAGAAACTGCTGGATACGGATTATCAACCGTCGCGGAACGGAGGATTTGCCGTCAGTGCGGTGTTCTGGGTGATCGGGACCGTTGTGCTGGTTTCCGGAACGGCAGCGGTGCTTCTGGTGATACTTTTGAGACGGAAGAGGAAATAAAAATGGGAATGAAATGGTTGGAGCTTGCGGTCTATACGACCGACGCGGGAATTGATTCGGTCTGCGCTGCGCTTACCGGCGTCGGAATCACCGGACTTTCGATCGAAGAAAGCCATGAATCCGCTTTTGCGTTTTTGAAGGAAGCCGCCGTCTTCTGGGATTTTGCGGACATGGATAAGATCGGTGTGGATACGCCGTGCGTCAAAGGGTATCTTGCGGATTGCCCGGAAAATCTTTCGACGGTCGGGAACGCGAAAGCAGCAATCGAACGCCTGAAATCACTGCAGCTTGGGGTTGATCTCGGAACGCTTGCCGTGACGGTCGTTTCCGTGGATGAGGAAGACTGGGCAAACAATTGGAAAAAGTATTATAAGCCGTTGAACATCGGGGATCGGCTTTTGGTACTGCCTTCCTGGGAACAAAAGCCCGAAACGCAGCGGATCGTGCTGAAACTGGATCCCGGCATGGCGTTTGGGACGGGCGCGCATCATACGACCCGCATGTGCCTGGAGTTTTTGGAACAGACCGTAAAACAGGGCGACGTAATGCTCGACCTCGGGTGCGGCAGCGGCATTCTTTCCATTGCTTCCCTGCTCCTTGGCGCAAAGGAAGCGATTGCCGTTGATATAGACCCGATTGCGGAGAAAATTGCATACGAAAATGCGGCAATGAACGGGATCGGAAAAGACTCCTTTACGGTTCTGATTGGGAACGTGCTTTCGGATGAGCGCGTGAAAAGCCGCATTGCAGGGAAATATCCGGTGATTGCAGCGAACATTGTCGCGGATGTGATCATCGCGCTCGCGCCGACGGCCAGAACGCTGCTTGCGGATAACGGAGCGTTCATCGTTTCCGGCATCATTGACGAACGTGTCGGCGATGTCGTTTCCTCTCTGCAAAAAAACGGGTTTACCGTCACGGAACAGCACAGTGCGGAGGGCTGGAACGCCTTCCTTTGCCGATAGTATGATGCATCGCTTTTTTCTTCGGGAACCGATTGCGAATACGGTTACGCTGCACGGGGACGATGTGAAGCACATCGGACGCGTGCTTCGGCTTGCGCCGGGCGATCCGATCATAATCTGCGACGGAAACGGCAGCGAATGCAAGGCGATCATTCGATCAATCGGAAAAGATTCTGTGGAATGCGAATGCAATACGCCGGTGCCCTGTGAGAGCGAACCGTCCGTTTCGGTCACGCTGTATCAGGGGCTTCCCAAAACGGGAAAAATGGAAACGATCGTTCAGAAATGCGTGGAGCTCGGCGTTTATTCCGTTGTTCCGATGCTGACGCAGTATTGTGTCGTTCAACCGAAAGAGTCCTTTTCGGGTCGAATTGAACGGTGGCAGCGCGTTGCCGAGGAAGCGGCCAAACAAAGCCGACGCGGAATCATCCCCCAAATTTTACCGCTTGTTCGGCTGGAATCCGCTTCGTTTTTGGATTACGATCTTGTGCTGCTTGCTTATGAAAATGAACGTGCGACAACGTTGAAGCAGACGCTTACCGGTTTTTTGGGAAAACGGATCGCTATGCTGATCGGACCGGAAGGCGGCTTTTCGGAAGAAGAGGTAAACCGGTTGACGGAGCGCGGAGCAAAATCCGTTTCGCTCGGAAAACGGATTCTCAGAACGGAAACAGCGGGGATGGCGATGTTGGCGCAGATTCTGTATGAGGTGGAGAAATGAGAGTCGCGTTCTGTACGCTCGGCTGCAAGGTGAATCATTATGAAACGCAGGCGATGGAGGAGCTGTTTCGTGCGGAGGGTTATGAAATTGTTTCGTTCGAGGAGCCGGCGCAAATCTATATTGTAAACACCTGTACGGTTACGCAGATCAGCGATAAAAAATCGCGGCAGATGCTTTCCCGCGCGCATGCGCAGGCGCCGAACGCTTTGATCGTTGCGGTCGGATGTTATGCCGAAACAGCGCGTGAAACGGTGAAACAACTCGAAGGCGTGTCGCTGGTAATCGGCACGGAGGGAAGGCGGGATATTGTTTCCCTGTGCGAACGCGCTCTGAAGGGACAATCGGCCGAAATCGACTATCCTGCGCCTTTTGCACGACGCAAGTTCGAGGAGCTGAGCGCGGTCAGAGACAGCCGCACTCGCGCCGTGTTGAAGATTCAGGACGGATGCAACAGTTTTTGCAGCTACTGTGCGATTCCTTTTGCACGAGGAGCGCTTCGCTCGCGGTCGATAGAAAGCTGCGAGAGGGAATTGCATTCGCTTGCGGCGGGCGGGTATCGGGAAGTTGTTCTGACCGGGATTCAGCTTTCCGCGTACGGTGTTGATCTGATGGGACATCCTGATCTGAACGATGTGATTCGGCTGGCTGCATCAATCCCGGGGATTGAACGGATCCGGCTCGGATCGCTTGAACCGCGTTTTGTGGACGAGCGGTTTTTGGAAACGGTCAAAGCGTGTCCGTCGCTGTGCTGCCAGTTTCATCTTTCCCTCCAAAGCGGTTCGGATTCCGTGCTGCAGCGCATGAATCGCCGCTATACGACGGAAGACTATCGGGAGGCGGTCAAAAGACTTCGGGAGACGTTTCCTTTTGTTGCGATCACGACGGATCTCATTGCTGGCTTTGTCGGGGAAAGCGAGGAGGAACATGCCGAAACGCTCGCATTTGTCCGCGAGATCGGATTTGCGCGAATTCACGTTTTCCCGTATTCGAAGCGAAACGGCACGAAGGCTGCGTCCATGCCGGGACATTTGCCCAAAAGGGTCAAAGAAGATCGCTGCAGAGAACTGATTCGGCTCGGCAAGGAACTGGAAGAAGCGTTCGTTGATTCGATGATAGGGCAAACGGTTTCTGTTCTGATGGAGGACGACGGGACCGGATATACGGGGAATTATGTTCGCGTTCGGTGCGACGGAGCGCCGGGTGAAATCAAAAATGTGACTTTAATTGCGCGGGAAGGCGTTCTCGCGATCGGAAAATAAGGAGGGTTTTTATGTGCTTATTCTGTGACATTGCTGCGGGAAAGATCCCGTCGAACATTGCCTATGCGGACGAGGACGTCTTCGCGTTTCACGATATTGCGCCGCAGGCCCCGGTGCATATTCTTGTGATTCCGCGCAGGCATATTCAAAGCGTGAACGAGCTGACCGAGACCGACAGCGCCCTGCTTGGCAAACTGTATGCGGGCATACAGAAGGTCGCCCGGGATGCAGGTGTTTCCGAAACCGGCTATCGAGTAATCTCGAATGTCGGTAAGGATGGACAGCAAAGCGTACCGCATTTGCATTTTCATGTAATCGGCGGAAGACCGCTGAATTGGAACAATTAGTAAACTCCTTGTCAAATCCTTGCAGATTCGACAGCTTTTGCATATAATGTGAAGAGAATTTGAGCAAAGGACGTTTTTTATGGCATCTTTGGAAGAAGCAAAGCGAATTCATTTTGTCGGAATCGGCGGATGCAGCATGAGCGGTATCGCGCGGATTCTGAACCGGCAGGGGCATACCGTTTCAGGAAGCGATCGGGAACCCACTCAATTTACGGGCAATCTCGAAAAAGAAGGCATTCAGGTTTATTACGGTCATAAAGGCGAACAGGCAGCCGGAGCGGATCTTTTGGTTTACAGCGCGGCAATCAAACCCGATAATGCGGAACGCGTCTATGCGCGCGAGCATGGCATTCCCGAGATGGAACGCAGCGTTGCGCTTGGACAACTGTCGGCACGGTTTCACAATGTTGTGGCGGTTGCCGGCTGCCACGGCAAGACGACGATCACTTCTATGCTTGCTTTTTTGAACGAGCGTGCACAGCTCGGCGCTACGGTGCATGTTGGCGGATATGTCGAGCTGCTGGATGGCGGCGTGCATCTTGGCGATAAAGACCTGTTTATTACCGAGGCCTGCGAATATGTGCGGAGTTTTTTAACGCTTCGTCCTACGGTTGCGATCGTCAACAACATCGATAACGATCATCTCGATTGCTACGGTGATATTGCTCATATCATTGAAGCCTTTGACAGCTTCTGCCGCCTCGTTCCAAGCGACGGACTCGTTCTTGGATGTATCGACGATGAAAAGGTTGCGGCTCTGCTTCCGACAATTGACCGCCCGTATGAGACGTACGGATTGCTGGACGGCGACTATCATGCAGCGGATATTTCTTATGATGAAAACGGTTTCCCGTCGTTTGATCTGGTGGATCACGGCAAAGAAATGGGGCGCGTTGTTCTTTCGGTGCCTGGCGAGCATAATGTCGTCAACGCGATTGCCGTTTATGGCGCAGGGAAGCGGATCGGCGCGGCGTTTTCGGACTATGCCGCGGCGATGCGTCGGTTCGTCAATACCAAGCGCCGTTTTGAACTGCTCGGCGAGAAGAACGGCGTGAAGATCTATCACGATTACGGTCATCATCCGAATGAGATTGCCGCAACGCTGCAGGCCGCGACGCGGGTCCCGCACAAACGGATCTTCTGCGTATTTCAATGCAACAGCTATACGAGGGCGCGCACGCTGTTCTGTGAGAATGTGACCTGCTTCAAGAATGCCGATGAAGTGCTGGTTCCGAACATTTATCCGGGCCGCGAAATCGATACCGGCGTCGTTCATGCACGGGATATGGTCGAAGGGATCAATCGTTCGACACACAACGCACAGTATCTGGCTACGTTCGAGGAGATTGCCGACTACCTTGACCGCCACGCCGCCCCGGGCGATATCGTTATCACAGTCGGCAGCGGAGACGTTTATCGGCAGTCCCGAAAGCTTCTTTAAGAGGTTATCATTTTGCCGGCCGGATCTGATGAAACCGGCAATTTAAAAAAGCAACACAAAACCCGATCCCAAATCCGGATCGGGTTTCTGCTTTGAAGTTCCAATCTGTTTATCGAAGCGTCTTCAGATATTCTTTGTGTTCATTCGATACCCGGAAGCTTTCCAGGGCCTTCTGGATGGCTTTTCTATGTACCCATTCATTCAGACAACGGCTTTCAAAGTACGGAATTGTTTCGTCATATCTTTTGGCAAGCGCTGTCGCGAAATACCATGCGAGCATCATTTGGAGATAATAATCCTCGCCATTTTTGGACGCCGCAAGCGCAAGATACGCTTCCTGAAAATCCGCGTCCAGAAACTCATTCATCAGCATGCGAAGCCCGAATCTTGCCGTATAAACGTGGTCCGACGCAATCCACTTTTTGATATAGGGAAACAGCTTTTGATGATTCTTCCGGAACGCTTTCGGCGTCGCCTGATCCGATACGGGCCAACAGTCAACGTAAGGCAGGAATGATTCCACCCCTTGAACGCAAGCATCGAAGTCCCTGATCAAGGCAAGCACGAAAAAATGGATCAGATTTTCTTCATAGTACTGGTGGGGGAGGGCGTTTAAGAAAACATCCCGATTCGCGCTTTCGAAGAGGTCTTTTGCGATCGCTCTCAACTGCGGCGTACGAACGCCGAGAACCGTTTCCGGAGGAATATTGGGAACCAATTTCACTTGAAAATCCCGATAAGATTCATCCCTGCATTCCATAAGACGGTCATACAGCGCCATGATGCACCTCCCAAATACATATTTGAAGTAATTTTATCGTTCGCGGCAGAGAATGTCAATGCAAAACCTGAAAACAGCTCAGTTGCGAGCATGGATTGACACATTCATGTATTCACGATCAAAAAAACACCCGGTCGGGAGTCTTTTGGCAGCGGGCGACTCGATGCGGAGAAAAAAGACGAATAATGCGCTTCGCGCAAACAAAGGGAATTTCTCCGAGAACTCCGCTTCGCTCCGTTCCTTTCTGTGACCGTCGCAATAAAAAATGATCTCCCGCTGGGAGATCATTTTTTTATGGTAGCGGCGATCCGATTCGACCGGATGACAGATCGGGTATGAAGGGCAGAAAAGCGATTTCCGAAAAACTCAGTAAATACGCAAAAAACGCCTAAATATCTGGGTTTTTTGCGTTTTTCAATTGGTTCAATCTGTTCAAAGAATCATAGAATTACACTCGTTTATCATCAGAGTGTTGTCAAAAATGTTGTCAATTTTCAATACTCAAATCCGCATTATTGAAGATATCCTTCCCGCGCTTTGACGCCGAAGCGCTGCTCCAATAGGTGCATCTGTTCGTCGGTGATCGTGTTGACAAGAGGCAGGTGTGCAATCTTCAGGTAGATCTCGGCTGCTTTCTCGGCGGTTTCAATGAGCCCGAAGGTTTCATCGAGGTCCCTGCCCGCGCCGTAGATGCCGTGCTGTGCCCAGACGACAAGGCGCGCGGTCTCCATCTTCTTCGCAGTGGCTTCGCCGATCTCGTTGGTGCCGCAGAGCATCCACGGAAGGACATTGACGCCGTCCGGGAAGACCACAATACATTCGGTGCACATCTGCCAGAGCGTGCGCGTAAACGCACGTTCGTCGAGGTCGTGCACGTATGTCATAGCAAGAAGATTGCCGGGATGGCAGTGCATGACAACGCGGTTAAGAGGATCGACCACGAGCCTTGCAACATGGCTCATCATATGCGCGGAAAACTCACTGGTGAATCTGCCGCCGTCCGTGTAACCCCAAAGAAGTTCGGCTTTGGTGCCGTCTTCGATCAGGCGGACGATCCCGAGGTTCTTTGCAGGATCGTACTGCACGTTCATAAAATACTTGCCCGTGCCAGTGACAAGAAAAAACCTGCCGTCAAGCTCCGGCGCCGCAAAGCCGGTTTCCAGCGTGCAGATCGACTGCATGTCGAGGTATTCTCTGACTTCCGCTTCGTCCAGCAGCATGCTGATATTGCCGCCGTTCCTTTCGTCCCAGCCGTGGTTGTACATGTTCGTCGCCGTGCGGATCATTTCCACCATAAACGGTGCTGTCATAATATTCTTTATGCTCTTGCCTCCAATACTTCCTTTTCGTATGCTTCGATTTCACGGAACCATTCGCCGTCGATCGGTTTGTTGCAGCGGCGGCAGTATTCGTCCCAGATCTCGCCGAACGGCAAAGTCTTCTGTTCCTCCTGCAAAACCATCAGTTTGCTGAAATTGCCGGAATCCTGCAATGCTTTCAGCTTGTCGTTCGGCTGCAAAAGCGCGTACAGCAGGGCCTTCTGCACATTGCGAAAGCCGGTCACCCACGCAGAGATGCGGTTGATGCTCGCATCGAAATAATCGAGCGCGATATGCACGCGGTTTATGCCGCAGCGCACGATCTCCCGCGCGATCTCCCGCGTCTCGTCGTCGAACAGCACCACGTGGTCGGAATCCCAGCGGATCGGGCGCGTGACGTGCAGCGCAATCTCCGGGAAGAAGGCAAGCAGCGCCGGGATTTTATCGGAGACCACTTCCGTCGGATGATAATGCCCGTTGTCCATCAGCGGGATGCACTTCTCCTTGTTCATCGCGGCATAGGAAAGCGCAAATTCGCCGGAACCTACTGTGTACGCCTCAACGCCGATACCGAAGACTTTGGATTCGATGCACGGCTTGACCTTGTTGAAATCATACGGCTCGGAAAGAATTTCATCGATGCTCTCGCGGTATGGCTTTCTGTGTTTATTGGGTTGAAAACGGAGCATTTTGAGAATGGTATGAGAGCGTCAGCGCTCAATTCGAACGGTCGTTTCGGCGGTTCGTTCGCCGTCGGTAACGGTCAGCGAAATTTGCTCGCCGTCGCCCGCGCGCACGATCGCAAGCGCTTCGCCGTAGTAAGTGTCGGCCACATTGCCGCGATAATCGTATTCATAGAACGGGCACGCCGAGCCGAACGCTTCGAGCGTGCCGCCCGTCACC
>CACXMS010000023.1 GCA_902768795.1 uncultured Eubacteriales bacterium | reverse complement strand
GATCTGATCTTTTACTGTTTTCGGCAGTGACCCGGCAAGTGCTTGTTTCGCAAAAAATGGGCATAAAAACACCGTGACGCAGGACGCCACGGCTACTATAGCATATCGTTGCCTATCATTGCTCCATCAGAACAAAAATGCACATGCCGAGGTCATCATACCATATTCAGTTCCGGTTGCAAGTTTGCTGTTATTCATTTTTTGATGACCTCCTTTCTTTGAATTTTTGCGTTAATACTATATCAGATAGAACCCAAAAAAACAATACCGAATTTCGACAAACCTACAGAATTTTGACAATTACGCCCTGCAAGCCTCAAACTTGCAGGGCGTTTTGTCGATAACGAAATACCCCTTGCATATACTTTCAAGTTTGTGCAGGGGGTGTATTTCACTTATGGACGGCTACGCCTTCAATCAAAAGGATTCTGTCCGGTGTGTAATTCCCTTGCTTCAGTCAATAAGGGCAAAAACAAGGGCAAACGGAGCTTTTTACGGTAACAGGCTTGCGGAAAGTGCAGAAAAGTCAAGGGTTTTCATGGATTCGGATAGATAAATACGAATTTTTCAAGCGACAGCGCCCAGAACCGGATGTGATTGAGCCGGTCCCAGAGCGGCGTCTTTTCGTCCTTCAGCCCCTCCTGGATCTCATCCAGAACAACCAGCATCGCGTTGACCGTCGGATCGAAACGGTATGCTATACGGTATTATACCGTGCTTTTCGCCGTCAGAAAGTCTCAGTTCAAGTCGGTTTTCACAATTCCGTCTTTGGAGCGTTCTTTTCCCGCACCATCTCTTTCCAGTAAAATACGGCGCGGCAAAGACCGCGCCCCACGGCGCAAGGGGCGGCCGGTTTTCGGAAACGTCCTGCCGCCCCTTTTTGGGAACAGGCGCGGCACGTTTTTGTCCCATGCGGGCGGATTCGACAAAAACAGTGGGATTTATTCATACTTTTTTCGAATATTGTTAACAGAAACAGCGTGATTTTACCTGAAATTTATGATATGATATCGTTGTATGATTGGAAAGTCGGGGGTATCTGCCCTTTGGAACGATACCGCCCGTTTGAATAAGGAGGCGCTATGGAAGAGTATTGGAATCCCAACGACCCTGCGGCAACGGAAGAAGAAATCCCTGCGGAGCAGGAACCGGCGGCAGAAGAAACAGAGCCCGTCGAAGAACCCCCGAAGCCGAAAAAAAAGAAATCCTTCAAGCGGAAGGTACGCAGAGCGATCCGTCGCTTCTTCAAGCTCCCGCTTCTGACCCGCATCATTGCGCTCGCCGCGGTCGTACTGATTCTGGCCGGAATCATCGTGCTGGCGATCGTTCTGCCGAAGAGCTGCAAGGGTGAGGAAAAGCCCGTCGAGGTGTCGACCGCCGTGCCGAGCGACGCTCCCGTCGAGACGCCCTCTTCGGAGCCATCCGAGCCGACTGTCGCTCCGGATCCGACCGCCACGCCGTTCATCATTCCGGCGCTGACGGCGAACCTGAAGGTCAACGACAGCGATCCGAACGTCGTGCCGTACGTCCGCACGCGGCTCGTCGAGCTCGGCTATATGGAGATGCCGGAAAACAACGACGCGCTCTTTGATCAGGCGACGCAGAACGCCATCAAGCGGTTCCAGTACCGCAACTTCCCCGACAATGTCAAGGATTGGGACGGCTGGATCGGCACAAAAACGTATGAGCTTCTGACCTCGTCGAGCGCGAAGGCGTTCTACATGAAGAGCGGCGATACCGATGAGCGGCTGTACGACGGAAATCTCGTCACCAAGCTGCAGGAAAAGCTGATCAAGCTCGGCTATCTCAAGGCCGAAGCGAACGGAAAGTATGACAAATCCACCGTCGACGCGGTGCGTTCGTTCCAGAAAGCGAACAGCATCGACTCCGACGGCGTTGCCGGACAGGCGACGCTGAAGCTGATCGACGCTTTGGCCAGCGCGCCCGCCTCGTCCGATCCGTCCGCCGTGATCGAAAACGTCACGCCCGAGCCGGCGAACCAGTAAGCATCCGTTCCCCATTCAAAAAAGAGAGCCGCGTTGAATCGTTGATTCAGCGCGGCTTTTTCAATCTTTTTTCCTTTCCGGTTTACTCATATAAAGGATGCGCCTTCACGAGCGCGTCCACGGTCTCGCGCACGGACGCGCGGGAGCCCTCGAAATCCGTCGCCGTGCGATAGATGCAGTCCGCGACGGCGTCCATATCCGCCGGCGTGAAGCCGCGCGTGGTGACGGCGGGCGTGCCGAGTCTCAGGCCGCTGGTGACCGTCGGCCGCTCGGGATCGAACGGGATCGCGTTTTTGTTCGCGGTGATGCGGACGGCGTCGAGCCGCTGCTCCATCTCGCGGCCCGTGATGCCGAAGTTTCTCAGATCGACAAGCATCAGATGGTTGTCCGTGCCGCCGGAAACGAGATCGAAGCCGCGGCCGAGAAGCCCGTTTGCCAGCGCCTTGGCGTTGTCCAGAATGTTCTGCTGATAAACGCGGAATTCCGGCTTTTGCGCCTCGCCCAGCGCGATCGCTTTCGCCGCGATGATGTGCTCCAGCGGGCCGCCCTGCGAACCGGGGAAGATTGCGCTGCGAATCTTTTTCGCAATCGCTTCGTCGTTCGTCAGGATCAGGCCGCCGCGCGGGCCGCGCAGCGTCTTGTGCGTCGTGCAGGTCACGATGTCCGCGTACGGAACCGGGTTCGGATGCAGCCCCGCCGCGACCAGACCGCAGATATGCGCCATGTCGACCATCAGATACGCGCCGACCTCATGCGCGATCTCGGAAAAAGCCGCAAAATCGATCACGCGCGGATAGGCCGAAGCGCCGGCGATGATCATGCGCGGACGGTAATCCTTTGCGAGCCGCCGCACTTCGTCGTAATCGATGCGGTTCGTGTCCGGCGTGACGCCGTACGGAATGATGTGGTAATACCGGCCCGAAAAATTGTTCGCGCTGCCGTGCGAGAGATGGCCGCCCTGATCGAGCCGCATCGCCAGCACCATGTCGCCCGGCGTCGTCAGCGCCATATACGCCGCATAGTTCGCCTGAACGCCCGAATGCGGCTGCACGTTCGCGTACGCAGCGCCGAAAAGCGCCTTCGCGCGCTCGATCGCCAGCGTTTCGATCACGTCCACGTTTTCGCATCCGCCGTAATAGCGTTTCCGGGGATACCCTTCGGCATACTTGTTCGTCAGAACCGAACCCGCCGCAAGCAGCACCGCGGGGCTGACGAAGTTCTCCGACGCGATCAGCTCGATGTTGTTCTGCTGACGCCGGTATTCCGCCAGGATCGCGTTGCCGACCTCGGGATCGGCCGCGATCAGATATTCCATCAATTCGGTAAGCATCTCAATTTCCTCATATAAAATATATAATTGCAACCAGTATAGCGTGTTTTTCACCGTGTGACAAGGAAAAATTCCGAATTTACGATGATTTCACAGGACGTAAAGCAGAATCGCGACGGCCTGCAGAACGCTGCCGATCAGCACGAAAATATGAAAGATCGAATGGAACCAGTGTTTTTTGCTGCCGATGCCGTACAGGATCGCGCCGACCGTATAGGCGATCCCGCCCGCCAGAAGCCAATAAAAGCCGGCCGGCGTGACGGCTTCGATCGCCCAGGGCGCGACAAAAACGATCAGCCAGCCCATAAAGATATAGCAGATCATCGAAAAGATGCGGTATTTTCTGAGGTCAATCGCGGTCAGCGTCGTCGTGAGAGCCAGTAGCCCCCACTCGATCCCGAAGCAGACCCATGCGAGCGCGGGATAGGCCGGTCGCATCGAGGAAAGCAGGATCGGCGTATAGGTCCCGGCGATCAGCGCGTAGATCGTGCAGTGATCGAGCACCTGCATGACCTTCTTCGCGCGGCCCGGATGCAGCCCGTGATAGACGCTGCTCATCGTATAGAGCCAGATCATCGCCGCGCCATAGATCGAAACGCCGACGATGCCCCATACGTTGTGATGGAACGCGGAGATCAGCACGCCGAACACCAGCACGACGATGCCGATCGCGCCGCCGACGATGTGTGTGACCATGTTCATGATCTCCTCTCCGCGGGTGTAATCGGGCAGTTTGCGCTGTTCAATCGGCGTTCGTTTCATTTGCTTTCTCCTTCCCAGGCTCTGAAGCCGGATAACCCGTATTGTACGACGAAAACGCCGATCTGTCAAATGCGCGTTTTGCAAACCGATTGACAGCGGCTTTGCTCATCCGCTATAATAAGCGAAACGAATGCGGGAGGAACGATGATGAACCCTGTCCCCGAGCTGTATCTGGAGTTTCAGGATACGGAATGGCCCTATACCTATACCGATCACGACCGGCAGATCGTGCGGGCGATCGTGCTCGACGGGGCGGGAAAGTTCTGCTTTGTCCGCGCGATCCGGGACGACGAATTCGGAAACGCGACGCTGATCGAAACCTCGGGCGGCGGCGTGGAACCGGGCGAGGATCTGCGCTGCGCGATCCGAAGGGAACTGAAGGAGGAGCTCGGCGCTGAAACGGAGATTCTGTGCAAAATCGGCATCGTGAGCGACTATTACAATCTGATCCACCGGCACAACGTGAACCACTATTTTCTTTGCCGGGCGCTGTCCTTCGGGGAGAAGCATCTGACGCAGGAGGAAGCCGAAAACTTTCACCTTTCGACCCTGCGGCTGAACTTTAAGGAGGCCGTCCGCGAATACGAAACGCGCGCCGACACAAAGCTGGGGCGGCTGCTCGCACAGCGCGAGCTTCCGATCCTGAAGCGCGCAAAGCAGCTTTTGGACGCCTTTCTTTAATCGTTTACTGTAAGAAGCGCTTGTCGCGCCCGACCCGGCAGGGCGGAGTAAAACAGGCGCTTTTTCTTTCGGCCGATCGGCTGGCGCGCGCGTGAAGAAACGCTGCGAAAGCCGGATTCCGACCGGGTATCGCGTCAAAACGACCGACCGTCGAAAATCGATGGACAGGGTTTTCGCATTCTGCTATACTGCGGACAGCAAAGGAGGGAGACAACATGCAGATAGAAATCAAAATCGATGCAAACTATCCGGAACCGAAACTGATTATTCTGACAGATCGGATGACGGAAGAAATCAGCGACATTCTGAATCTGATTTCTTCAAAAAAATCGGACGTCATCATGGGCTTTTCCGACGATCTGGCCGAGATTCTGTCCCCGGACGATATCATCCGCGTTTACGCGGCCGGCGGCAAGACCGTCGCCGCGGCCGGCGGGAAGGAATACGTTCTGCGGCAGCGGCTGTATGAACTGGAGACGCAGCTCGGGGGACGCAGCTTTGTGCGGATTTCCAACTCGGAGATCATCAATCTGAAAAAGGCGCGCAGCTTTGATCTGAGTCTTTCGGGCACGATCTGCGTAGCGCTGACGGACGGAACGGTTACCTACGTTTCCAGACGGTATGTATCGAAAATCAAACAGGTATTGGGTTTATAAGGAGGTTCTTTATGAAAAAGAAAATTGTTCTGCGCTGCCTGCTCGGCGCTTCCGTCGGGTTCATCATCAGCTTTTTGATTACGCTCATCATCTCCGCGTGCATCGGCAAGGGCAAGTATTATCCGGTTCACCCGCAGCTTACGGCGCTTTGCGGCAATGAACTGAACGCCGTGATCCTTCAGACGGCTTGCTCGCTGCTTTACGGTGCGGCGTTTGCCGGCGCGTCCGTGATCTGGGAACTGGAAGGATGGAGTCTTTTGAAGCAGACGGTCGTGCACTGTCTGATCGTCTCCGCGGCGTCGTTTCCGATCGCCTTCTTCATGTACTGGATGCCGCACACGTTCTTAGGAATAGCGGGTTATATCCTGATCTTCTTTGCAATCTACTTCGGCATCTGGATGGGCAACTATCTTGCGATGAAAAAGAAGATTCGGGCGATCAACGAAAAGATGAAAGAGGACGCGGATCGCAGCTGATCCGAACCCGTCTCGCACATTTTCAGCGTAAACCGCCGGGCAGAAAAACTTCTGCCCGGCGGCGTTGTTTTTGGATGGTCCGATCGGCTGTTATCGCATCCCAGCCAGTGTTTTGATGACTTCGCCCGCGAGGATATACCCCATCACCGGCGGAACGAACGACGTCGAACCGGGGACGGAGCGGCGGCCGGGCGCGTTCGGCTCGGTCGGCTGTAATTTCGGCGCGCGCGGCGGCTCGGTCGAATACACGACGCGAACGTCCGCAAGACCCCGCTTTTTGCATTGCGTCCGCATCACCCGCGCGAGCGGATCGACCGAGGTTTCCGAAAGGAATGCGGCGCGAAACGCCGTCGGATCGAGCTTGTTGCCCGCGCCCATTGCCGAAACGATCGGCGTACCCGCTTTTTGACACGCCTCGATCAACGCGAGCTTTCCGGCAACCGTGTCGATCGCGTCGACGACGTAATCGTACGCGGCAAAGTCGAACCGGTCCGCAGTCCCGGGAAGAAAGAATTCCTGCCGGGCAATCACGCGGCAATCCGGATGGATCGAAAGCACGCGCTCCTTTGCGACCTCGACCTTCGGGCG
Source organism: uncultured Eubacteriales bacterium (assembly GCA_902768795.1). Taxonomy (GTDB): domain Bacteria; phylum Bacillota; class Clostridia; order Christensenellales; family CAG-138; genus UBA3792. Next base: position 20,865 of record CACXMS010000023.1, on the reverse strand, counting down.
GCCGATCGAACCGCGCGTGCATAGGATCTGGCGGTTCAGGTTCGACTCTGAGAACACGTCGCTGTCCACGAGCGTCAGCGTGCCGACGCCGCCCCGCGCAAGCGCCTCCATGGCTGCGCCGCCGACGCCGCCGACGCCGAATATCGCAACGTGGCTTGTTTTCAGTTTTTGCATCGCATCCGGGCCGAAAAGCTGCTCGGTGCGGGAAAACGGTCCCGGCATACGTCCTCCTATACGATCTGCGCGCAGTAGCGGCGAAGCTGTTCGACGGATTCCGCCAGACCCCTGTGCGCGGGGGCGCTGCCCTGCGCAAGCGTGCCTCTGCCGCCGCCCTTGCCGCAAAGAAGCAGGTTCACGGTTTTGCAAAGCTCGCCCATATCAAGCGCGATCCCATTTGCCGAGCAGACGTAGTACACGGTTTCGCCGCAGTCGGACAGCAGCACGGTCAGCGAGCGGTCGGTCAGCGTTTTTTGCGCGAGCGCGCGGAGACGCTTGCCGTCGATCCCGCTCTTTCGGGCGACCAGCACGGCGGTTTTGCGAACCGTTTCGGCCTGATCGCGCAGCTCTTTCGCAAGATATTCGTCCAGCGCTGCAAGCGCCGCGGCGCGCTCCTTCTTCGCTTCCGAAAGGTCGGCCGCCTGCTTTTCGACGGCCTGCACGGCGTTGTCCCGCGCGGTCGAGAATTTCAGCGCGATCGCGTCGACCGCGTCCTGCATTTTTTGCGCGTGCATAAGCGCGCGCATGCCGCAAAGAAACGTCAGCCGCACGCCGCCCTTATACGGCAGTTCGGAAACGATCTTGAGCTGCCCGATCTCCCCGGTGCGGCGCACGTGCGGCGCGCAGCAGGTGCAGGCGTCGCTGCCCTCGATCGTAACGACGCGGATCGGTGCGGTCAGCCCCTCCGCGTGCTTGCGAAGCGTGATTTTTGACGCTTTGAGCGCGGCCTCGCTTTCGTATTCGACCGCCGTGACCGCGCCGTTTTCGGCGGCTTTGCGGTTGGCGAGCCGTTCGATCGCAAGAACCTGCTCGTGCGAAACGGGACGGTCGAGGTCGAGCGTCGCATAGTCGAGCGCGCAGTGAAACCCGACGTTGACCGCGCCGAAAAGCGTCCACGCGCACCACGAGAGCAGATGCTCGCCGGTGTGCTGCTGCATGATGTCGAACCGGCGCTCTTTGTCGATCGCGGCAATCACATGCGCGCCGACCGCAAGGGGCCGATCGCAAAGGTGCAAAAGCCGCTCGCCGTCCTCCTCGCAGCAGGAAACAACCGCGTCGCCGATGCTGCCGACGTCGCACGGCTGGCCGCCCTTGTTCGGAAAGAACACCGACCGGTTAAGCTCGATGCGATACGCGCCGCCGCGCGGTTCGCAGGCGGTCACGACCGCCTCGCAGGAAAAAAGCATGCTGTCCTGTAAATACAACCGTTCCGTCATAACAACCCTCCGAAAACTGTCAGAAAGAGAAATACCGTCGGCAGCGAGCAGGCGGTCGTCAGCGCGACCGCTTCCCCGGCCAGCACCGAATCGCTGTCCATCGCGGCGGCAAGCGGATAACTCGCCATCGCGGTCGGCGCGGCAAAGATCAGAAGCACGGTTAAAAGCCGCTCGCCCCGAAAGCCGAGCAGAAGCGCGATCCCCGTCATCAGAAGCGGCACAAGCAGCAGCTTGCACGGCACGATCCACGCGAGCGCTCTGCGGTTCTTCTGCAGCGAGTCCCACGACAGGATGCCGCCGAGGATCAGAAACCCGAGCGGCGTCACCATCGCGGCGAACTGATCGACCGGCTTTTGCAGCACGGCGGGCAGCGTCCATCCCGCAAAGCGGAACAGATACCCGGCCGCGACCGCAAGAATCACGGGATTCAGCACAACATGGCGCACAAACGTCCCAAAGCGCGGTTTTGCGCCGCGGTTCAGCTCAAGCGTCAGGATCGAAAGCACGTTGAACAGCGTCGCAGAAAGCGCGGCCGTGAAGATCGTCATGCCGAAATTGCCCTCGCCGAGCACGGCGGCGGCGACCGTCAGCGTAAAGATCGAATCGTTGCTGCGAAGCGACGCCTGCGTGATCGCGCCGCGGCGCTTCGGATCTTTGACAAAAAGCGGCAGAATCAGCCACATCAGAAGAAACATGCCCGCGATCCCGCCGAGCACAACCGCGATGACCGCCGGATCCGCATCTGTTGTACCGCTGTTTTTGATCAGGTTCCCGAAAATCAGCGCCGGCAGACCGACGTAATACACGATGCGGTTTGCGATCAGAAACACGTCTTTCGGAACGACCTTCGTCTGCGCGAGCAGCAGCCCTGCCGCCATCATCAGCAGCAGGGGCGCTACGGTCTGAAAGGATGTCGCAAGATGTTCCATGCGAATATTATACAAAAACCGCGCCTTTTTTGCAAGACGCGGTATGACTTTGGCGCCGTTATTCCGAAACGGCCGGTTCGATTTCGGCGATCGGCATGCTGTAACGCTCCCGCTTCGAGGCGCGCGCAAAGAAGAGGATCGTAAGCGTCAGCAGAACGAGATCGGCCAGCGCAAGCAAAACGGCAATGATCGCAAAGCTATCGTTCCGCTCCAACAGCTGCGGCGTGAGCGAAAAGTCATACAGCCCGTGAATCAGCCACGGCAGAACGAAGCTGATCACTCCGTACCGCTTTTTCCCGGTGTAAAGCCGCTTGCCGTAAAACCAGCCCATCAAAAATCCGTAGCCGATGTGTCCCGCCGTAAAGCCGCGCACCAGCATCGTGATCGCATTCGAGTCGATCGCGTAAGGAAGATCCTCCATCAGCCCGAACATGGCGCCGATGATGACCATCAGCGCGGTAACGTCCGCCCACGAATACGCGCAGAACTTTTTCTTCAGCAGGAGCCGGAACGCGAGGAACTTGATCAGCTCTTCGGCAAACGCCAGCACGACGAACGTATAAACGGCTTTATAGAGCAGAACGTCGACGTCCTTCAGCAGGGTGAGCCGGATCGCCCCGTTCAGAAGAAACAGGGTGCCGGAAAGCGCAAGGATCGGCAGCACGCTGATTGCGCCGCGCAGGATCGCCGAATGGCAGCTCTTTTTATAGAGCGGATCGTTTTTGCGTCGGGTCATCCAAAGAACGATCAGAACAGAGGGAACCAGACTGACAAGCAGGATCAGAAAATTGATAAGCATACGGACTCCTTTGAGGCGTGCGCCCCGATTTCTTGATTTATTATATCCAATGCTGCCCGTCCGGTCAAGCGGCGTGCAAAAAAATATCGGTATGCCAAAAATATTTTTAGGTTTTTGCGGGATTCTTTGTCTTTTCGGTTGCAAATCGGCGCAAAATCGGCTACAATGCAGATAAAGGGAGCGAGTCCCTCAAAAACGCAAAAGGAGAGCGGATATGAAATACGATCGTGTTTACAATTTTTCGGCAGGTCCGGCGACGATGCCCGTGGAGGTGCTCGAGGAGATCGCGGCGGAGGTGCTGAACTATCGCGGCAGCGGCATGAGCGTCATGGAGATGTCGCACCGGTCCAAGGTGTTCCAGCAAATCGTGGACGAAGCGGAAGCGGATCTGAGAGAGCTGATGGGGATTCCCGAAAACTATAAGGTGCTGTTCATTCAGGGCGGCGCGACGCTGCAGTTCTCGGCGATCCCGATCAACCTCAAAAAGAACGGCGTATTCGATTATATCGTAACCGGCGCGTGGTCGAAGAAGGCCGCGACCGAAGCGAAAAAATTCGGCAAGGTCAACGTGATCGCGTCGAGCGAGGACCGCAATTACAGCTATATCCCCGACTGCTCCGATCTTCCGGTCGACGACGACGCGGATTACGTGTACATCTGCGAGAACGAAACGATCCACGGCACGACCTATCCCGTTCTGCCGAACACGAAAGGAAAGATTCTTGTTGCGGACCAGTCGAGCATGTTCCTCTCGAAGCCGTGCAACGTGTCCGATTACGGCCTGATCTACGGCGGCGTACAGAAAAACGTCGGCCCGGCGGGCCTTGCGATCGTAATCGTCCGCGAGGATCTGATCAACCCGGATATCGATCCGAATACGCCGATCTATCTGCGGTATGATACGCATGCGAACGCGGGCTCGATGTACAACACGCCGAACTGCTGGGCGATCTATGTCTGCGGCAAGGTGTTCAAGTACCTGCTGAAAAACGGCGGCCTCGAAGCGATGGCAAAGCGCAACGAGGAAAAGGCGAAGGTCATGTACGACTTTCTCGACAGCTCGAAGCTGTTCTGCGGCACGGTGGACAAGAAGGATCGCTCGCTGATGAACATTCCGTTCATCACCGGCGACAAGGAAAAGGACGCGGCGGTCGTCGCGGCGACCAAGGCGGCAGGGTTCGACAATCTCAAGGGGCACAAGAGCGTCGGCGGCCTGCGCGCGTCGATCTATAACGCAATGCCGAAAGAAGGCGTCGAAGCGCTGGTCGCGTTCCTGAAACAATACGAAGCCGAAAACGCATAAGGAGGAAGTTCGCATGATCCGAATTCTGGCATCCGACGGTATGGAAAAGGGCGCGGTCGCCGCGCTCGAAGCAAAGGGCTGCGTCGTCGATCAGCAGTTTTACGATCCCGAAGCGCTCAAGGAAGCGGTCAAACAGTATGACGTACTCGTCGTCCGCTCGGCGACGAAGGTGCGCGAGCCGCACATCGACGCGGCAAAGGAAGCCGGCAGGCTGAAGCTGATCATCCGCGGCGGCGTCGGCGTGGACAACATCGACGTGAAGTACGCCGAGCAGAACGGCATTACCGTCCGAAATACGCCGCGCGCAAGCTCGCAGTCGGTTGCGGAACTGGCGCTGGCGCACATGTTCGCCTGCGCGCGGTTCGTCTCGATCGCGGGCCACACGATGCGTGAGGGCAAGTGGGAAAAGAAAGCGTACGGCAAGGGCATCGAGCTGCAGGGCCGCACACTCGGCATCATCGGCTTCGGCCGGATCGGACAGCACCTCGGCGTGATGGCAAAGGCGATCGGCATGAACGTGATCGCGTACGACATCTATCACATCGAGGGCATCGAGCAGCAGCTCGGCATCCCGTATGTGGAGATGGACGAACTGCTGGCAAAATCCGACTTTATCAGCGTCCACGCGCCCGCGGTCGACGGCGGCGCGATCATCAACGCGGAAACGATCGCAAAGATGAAGGACGGCGTCTGCATCATCAACACGTCGCGCGGGAAGAACCTCGACGAGGACGCGCTGCTTGCGGCGCTCGAATCGGGCAAGGTGCGCGCGGCCGGGCTCGACGTGTATGCGACCGAGCCGAGCCAGAACGCGGCGCTCTATTCGCATCCGATGGTCTCCTGTACGCCGCACATCGGCGCGGCGACCGGCGAAGCGCAAAAGCGCATCGGCCAGGAGATTGTCGACATCATTTCAAAGCAGTTTAATTTATAATCAGCATAAAAACAGCCCGTGGCCGCGGCGAAAGCCGCGGCCATTTGCCGCCCGAAAACGCGAAAACGGCACCGAGCGGCTTTCTCTTTTTTCAATGTCCTTTTTCCGGGTTTTATACGAATCCGAAGCCGGCTTTATATCTCGCTTTTTTGCCGTGGATACGGCGTCGGCTCGTCGGTCAGCCCAAGCAGGTAATCCGTGCTGGTCTGATAAAACAAGGCGAGCCGCATCAGAACCTCCGTCGGAAGATCGCGCTTTCCGAGCTCATAATACGAATAGCAAACCTGTGAGCAGTTCAGATAATCCGCAACGTCTTGCTGCCTCAGGTCAGCGTCTTCTCTTAAATCCCGAATCCGACGGTACATTATCATCTGTATCACCTCGCTTGAAAACCGTATGCTGTTACTGTATACCAAAACGAAATGTTCTATTGGCAGATATAACAAATTGTTTTATAATCTTAAGAAAGCAGCGGCTGCGGAGCAATCGCTTTGCGACCCATTCCGTCTTTTCCTTCTGGGCGTAGGCGCGGCTTTCGCCGCGCCCACATGCTGTTTATTCTTTCTTTTCGTCGGAAAGGTTCAGCGCGGCGATAAAGCCCGCCGCAAGGCATACAAGGCCGATGACGACCGTGTACCAATGCAGACTCGTCAAAAACGTGCTGCTGATCAGCGACGATTTCATAAAGATTGCAAACGGCGACGCGAGCATCAGACCGATGATCGCGTAGTACGTCGGCGTCGGGAAGCGGTCGAGCAGCCACTTGATCGCCTTCGAAACGATCAGAAGCCCGAGCACCATGCCGATCGCAAACGGGATCAGCACGAGCAGGTGCGCTGGCAGCGCGGCAAAGTCCAGCGTCACCAGCGCAACGATCGCGCCCTTCAGGTGCGACATGACGCTGTTGTAAAACCCGAGTACGAGCAGCACCATCGAGCCGGAGATGCCGGGCACGATCATCGTTCCCGCGGCGATAAAGCCGAGCGCCGCCGCCCAAAGCGCCGAAACAAACCCGTTGTTAAGCGTATCGACCGCGCGGTAGGCCGTATAGGACGTTCCGTTGATGACGACCGCGTCGCCCGCGCGCTGCAGCAGCACCGGCGTTTCGTTCCAATAGGTATCGTCGAGCGCGTCGTATTCGAGCATCACGCCGTCGCCAAGATCCGCCCGCATGCCCGAAAGACCACTCTGCGCCGACCTGACCTTCAGCACCGCGTATGCGGGATCGTCCTTCCGGACGGTCAGCGTTTCGTCTGCCGCGCCGGATTCCGAAAGGATGATGCGGTCGTTCAGCGCGATCGGATCGGCAGCGGTGAGCCGCTCAAAGCGTTCGCTGGCACGGCTGCCGAGCAGCGGCAAAGCGATCATCAGCGCGACCGTCAGCGCGGAAAGGAGCAGATAAAACGGAGAGATGCGTTTCACGCCGATCTGCCCGCGGATTTCCTTGATCAGCATCGGCAGCGAGCCGAGGATCAATCCGCAGAACGTGAGGATCGTGTACAGTTCATAGTTGGCCAGCAGCCACGTGATCACAAACGAAAGCCCCGCGACGCCGAGCACGATGCCGAGCGCGTACGGAATCAGTTTGACGATGGCCTTGCTGCGGACGGCTTTGTCCCTGCTTGTGATCGAAACGACGTCCTGATACACGCCGATCGTGAGCAGCATGCTGCCGCCGGATACGCCGGGAATGACGATCGCCAGCCCGACGAGCGTTCCTTTCAGGATCGCAAAGATCCATTCCAGTATTTTCTTCATATTGTTCTGTTTCATGGCTCCCATTTTAAGGGAAAAAACGGATTCCGTCAATCGTTTGGAAAGGATTTGACAAACATTCTGCTTTTCCTTGCAAAGATTTTCCATTTTTGACATACGGAATTCAATTTTATGGGATACTATATGAAAAATGAAAGAGTGAACGCATGCAAGGAGGCATGAATATGGAATATTCGTATGTGAATCCCGAATGGAAAGAGCGGCAGCAGCCGCAGAAAAAGAAGAAAAAGCAGCTGACCGTCGGCGTTGCGGTTCTTTTGAGCTGCGTGATGGCCGCGACGGTCATCGGTCTGTTTGCCGGCGTGCTGCTGACGAACAAATTCCTCTCCGACCGGAACGCGGCCCAGCCGGCGCAGATCGCACAGGCGACCGAAGCGCCTGCCGCCGCAGTCGAATTGCCGAAAACCACGATCGCGCCCGCCGTGTCCGGGTCCGCGCCGGCGGTATCCGAATCCTCCGCGAGCGCCGGGAGCGTTTCGACCCGGTTTGCGTACGACGGGCAATACACCCGCGCGCAGATCTGCGAGATTGCGGCGCCGAGCGTCGTCGGTATCGACATCGTTCAGACCGTGACGTACTGGGGCCAGTCCTACGCCGCAACCGGCAGCGGCAGCGGCGTGATCCTGACGAGCGACGGCTATATCGCCACCTGCGCCCACGTTGTGGACGGCGCGAACGAGATCCGCGTCACGACGAACGACGATACGGTCTACACCGCGACGCTGATCGGCTCCGATTCGCGCAACGACATTGCGATCATCAAGATCGAAGCGGAGAACCTGATTCCTGCCGAGATCGGCGACAGCGATATGCTGACCGTCGGCGAGGACGTGATCGCGATCGGCAACCCGCTCGGCGAGCTGCGCGGCTCTGCGACCAGCGGCATCATTTCCGCAATGAACCGTGCCGTCACGATCGAGGGCACGCCGATGGAGCTGCTGCAGACTGACGCGGCAATCTCCCCGGGCAACTCCGGCGGCGGGCTGTTCAACGCAAGCGGCAAGCTGATCGGCATCGTCAACGCGAAGGCGTCGGCGAGCAATTCCGAAGGCCTTGCGTTTGCAATCCCCGTCAACAACGTGCTCAAGGAGATCAACGACCTCCTGAACTTCGGCTACATCAAGGGCCGCGCGTCGCTCGGCGTGCGGACGCAGAACGTCACGCTGCGGGGTGAATATTACGGATTTTGGAGCTATTCGAGCACGAACTGCGTGCAGGTGACAAGCGTCATCGAAGGCGGCGCGGCCGAAGCGGCCGGCATCCGGGAAGGCGACCTGATCATTTCCGTGAACGGAACGAGCGTGACCTCGAACTCGGTGCTGTCCGATCTGGTGTCCGGCTATAACGCGGGCGAAACCGCCACGGTCACGATCCAGCGCGACGGCAAACAGCAGGATATCACCGTCACCTTCGGCGAGTACGTTCCCGCCGCATAACGATTTCAGACTTCCCGCGGGAAAAGCCCCCCTTCCGTTTCCCGCGGGAACAGACGGGCCGCGGCGAAAGCCGCGGCCCGTTGTCATTCGGTTTCTTATTTCGTTTTCAGCGAGCAGAGGAACGCGGACTGATTCGAAAGCAGAATCGCGATCTGCTCGGCGGCCAGCTCGGGCTGCGCCGGGTAGAGCTGCTTCAAAAGCGCCTGCCGCGCCGCCACCGCCTTGTCGAACAGACTGCGGTTCGCGGCGATCAGCGTCCGGGTTTCGGCGTCCGCGGCCTTATAGCGCGCGTTCGTTTCCCGGTTCAGATCGGAAAGCCACAAGCTCTGCACGCGCCGCCATGCGCGTTCGCGCACGGTTTTTGCCGTTGCGCCCGCGATCAGCTTCTGCGCGGCCGCCTCGATTCCGGCGTGACCGGTGCACTGCATGTCGGCATAGAGGACGAGCGAATCCGTCGCTTCCAGGACGGCATGGGCGCATTGCGGCAGCTCGGCCGTTTCGGTCAGCTCCGCGTGCGAGCCGTAAACGCTGTTTTCAAGCGTTTCCGGCGCGGTGTTCAGCAGATCGCACAGATCGACGCACAGGTTCATCCACGCTTCGGCGGTCAGCTGCGCCGCACGGTACGGCTCTATGCCGTAGACCTTCTGCAGCGTATCCGCATACGAGGAAAGATACGTGAACTGCGCGATCCGATCCTCGAACAGCGCTGCGCGCCGCTCGCCGTTCGCCGTTTCCAGCGCTTCCTCATACAGCGCGTTCGCATCGGCCTTCCAGAGCGCGCACGCTTCCGTCCAGGCGGCTTCGATCGCGGCCTCGTTCTGCGTCTCGGCTTCCTCGACCAGCGCCTGAACCTTCTGATACGTCTCATAATGCTCCGGGCAGTATTCGAGCGAATACTTCGCCGCCATCGCGCCCTTATCGGTCAGCGCGCGGACGCAGTGCTTTTCCTTGGCCTGCGGCACGGGATCGGGATCGCGCGTCGGCGTTTCGCCGCCCGTCGTGCTGCGGATCGTAACCTCCACATAATACGGCGTTCCGTCCGCGTAATGGAAAACGCAGTAAGCGGTGTTGACGACTTCCCCGTCAATGACGTCCTGCTCCGTTACGATATACTTGAACTCATACGTGCGGCTGTCCATCGGCGCAAGGTTGATGAACGAGCCGATCTCGCCGCCGCTCTCCTTTTTGAGCACATCGTACACGATACCCTCTTCGGCCGTGACTTCGCCGTTGTTCTCGACCGTGATCTTATAGGTGATCTCCTCGCCGAGTACGTAATAGGCGTCGTTATCCGGCTTGTCGTCCTCCATCTTGGAGATGGTCAGGTCGGTGATCACGCCGAACGGATCGCCGGACAGTCCGGTCGGAACAGTGACGGGGTTGCTCGGATAAACCTGCTCCCGGTCGAGCTCATCGAACCCGGTCGCGTAGGCGATGTTCGTCAGATCCTCGAAAACGCAGTCGTACAGCGTCACGGTATAGGTGTAGTCGAACGTGTCGCCTTCGCCGGGGCCGAGATCGTCATAATGCTTCAGCTTTCCGGATTCGTCCTCCGTGGGGATCAGCGGATCCGTTACCCACACGTCCGTCAGATGCGACGGGGAATTGTTCTTGACCGTGATCTGATAGATAATCTCATCGTCCACGGTGAAGAACGTGCGGCCGTCCGGCGGCGCGTTCAGCACGGTTTTCTCAACCAAAAGCTCCGTCGTCGGAATGACCGATACGACGACTTCATTCGAGCCGTAGCGCTCCAGCGTTCCGTCCGGATCGTGCCATTCGGCGAGCGCCTGGTTGACGACATACCCTTTGATCACATCGTCCATCGTCACCTGATACTGCACTTCGACCGTAACGGTCTCGTTCACAGCCAGTTTGCCGATCTTTTTGACCGGCTCGGAGCCGTCGTTGATCAGCGAATCGTAGATCACAAGGTCCTCGATATCCACGGTGCCGACGTTGCGAACCTGGATGGTGAAGTCGATCCATTCCCCGAGCTGATACCCGAGCTGGTCGATGCTGTCGGTGCCGGGCGAGACGTACTTCACGGTCTCCACCATGGCTTCCTCGGGATTCCAGTCGATGAGGCCCGAAAGGATCTTATAGGTGTACGGATTCTCGTTGGACTTGCAGACGCGCGTCCCGTCCTCCGTCTCCCCGTACGCATAGTAATTGTACTCGATCAGGCCGTCGTACTTTTCGGACGCCGAGCCGTCGATGATGTGCGTGTCGAGCACGATGCGGCGGATCTCAAACGGGTAGGACTCGCCCGGCTCGAGCAGAACCGCGTTCTCGAAGTTCCAGATCCACTCGCCCGGTCCGACGTTGTATTCCCTGAAATACACGGGCTTCTTGCCGGTGTTGACGACCGTCGCGTCATAGGTGATGAACAGCCCGCCGTGCTCATAGTCGAGGATATCGCCGATCAGAAACTCGTCGGTGTTCGGATCCTTCTGATGCACGAGCATGCTTAAGCTGTAATCGTCCGGGTCGGGTACGGGATCGGGATCCGGATCGGGGTCCGGATCGGGATCGGGATCCGGATCCGGCACGGGATCCTCGTTCAGCTTCGGGATCGGACGGCTTTCGGTCAGGCCGCAGCGCGAACACTTGTGCTCCTCCAGACCCTCCTCGGTCAGCGTCGGCTCCTTGACGACGTACCAGTCGCCGAACTTATGGCCGCGCGCATCCAGCATCTGATACTGGATGTGGCTGGCGTCGCGGCGGCAGGTGCGCGTGCGATAGGTGCTCTCGGTGCAGGTCGGCAGCGGACCGACCCACTCGCCCCAGTCATGGCCGAGCGCAGGCAGCGTTTTCTTGATCTCCTTGCGGCAGTAGAAGCAATAGTGGATCACATAGCCGCTTTCGGTGCAGGTCGGATTCTTCCGTTCCTTTTCCGAGCCCTCGTGATGATGTCCGTCGGGCGACTGCGGGCATTCGGCGTTGCCCGACGCGGCAAGCGCCGGCAGCGCCGTCACGAGCAGCAGAACGGCCAGAAGAACCGCCAGGATCTTTTTGAGCATATTCAGACCTCCTTGAAAAGAGTTCCGGAACATGCCGTTTTCACAGCATACATTCCTATATTACTTATATCGGAAATATGCTCCATTGTCAAGCCGCCCGCCCGATTTCGACGCGATTTTGTCGCAGTTCGGGCTTCTTTTTTTCGCTGCGGCGTGCTATACTGAAAGCGGAAAAACGCAAAGGAGGTCCGACCATGAAGGGCAGAAGTTTTCTGACGCTTCTCGATTATTCCCCCGAAGAAATCCGTGCGCTGCTGAATCTTGCCGCCAGAGTCAAGGCGGAAAAAAAGCGCGGGGAATTTCCCGAACGCCTGAAGCATAAAAACATCGTTTTGCTGTTTGAAAAAACGAGCACGCGCACGCGCTGCGCGTTTGAAACCGCCGGATACGACGAGGGGGCGCGCGTCACGTTCCTTTCGAACTCGCAGATGGGCAAAAAGGAATCGCTCGAGGATACCGCAAAGGTGCTCGGCCGGTTTTACGACGGCATCGAGTTTCGCGGCTTCCGGCAGGAGACCGTCGAGCTTCTGGCAAAGCACGCCGGCGTGCCGGTCTGGAACGGCTTGACCGATCTGTACCATCCGACGCAGGTGCTTGCCGATCTTCTGACGATCCGCGAGCACGTGAAAAAGCCGCTGTCCGACGTTCGGTTTGTGTTCGTCGGCGACGCGCGAAACAACATGGGCAACAGTCTGATGATCGGCTGCGCGAAGATGGGCATGCAGTTTACCGCGCTGGCGCCGAAATCGCTGTTCCCGTCCGAAGCGCTCGTCGAAAAAATGCGCGCGCTCTGCAAGGAGACCGGCGGCTCCGTCACGCTGACCGAGGACCTTGACGCGGTGTGCGGCGCGGACGTGCTGTACACGGACGTCTGGGTATCGATGGGCGAGGAGTCGCGCTATGCGGAGCGGATCGCGCTGCTCACGCCGTACCGCGTCGACCGGGCGATGCTCGAGCGCACCGGCAATCCCGACGTGAAATTCCTGCACTGTCTGCCGTCGTTCCACGACCTGTGCACCGAAGTCGGAAAGTCCGTGTTCGAAACGTACGGCCTGCGGGAAATGGAGGTCTCGGACGAGGTCTTCCGCAGCCCCGCCTCGGTCGTGTTCGACGAAGCCGAAAACCGTCTGCACACGATCAAAGCGGTCATGCTCGCCACCATGACCGATATTCTGGACTGAGCCGACCAGGCTGTCGTAAATGAAAATGTCCGGACGCTCGCGTCCGGACAGCGGCGTGTCAAAAGGGATTTTGACACGCCGCTAAAGGCTGTTGGGAAGGGCGACAGCCGCGGGATTTACCGCATCATTTGGATCATCCCCGGCAGGGCCGAGAGAACGCCCGCGTAGAGCACGAACAGCAGCGTGACGATCAGACCGCTCACGAACGCTTCGAGGCCGAGAACGAACGCGGCGATCGACATGCCGGGCTTGCGGAGCGAGGCCTCTTTCGCCTGAGTCCAGATCCCTTTTGCCTTCACCCATGCGACAATGCCGAGCACAAGCATCGCGACGCCCGCGGCCGCAAGCGCGAGGAACAGGCCGCCGAAGAGCGGGAAGACGCTCTCGGGACCGTTAATATTCGAATAGTTCGCTCCGATATAGCCGAAGAATCCGACCATCCAGCCGATGTAGATCAGAAAGATCAGCACGGCGGGGATGACGTTTGCCAGGATGCCGAGAATCATTGCTTTTTTCGAGCGGGCGCGAAGGTCCTGCTCCATCAGAGATTGTTCCATAGAAAACTCCTTTCCCGATCAACAACGGGAAACCGAGCCCGGTTCCCCGCCGCGTTTTTTTATTTGGTTCCGAAAATGCGGTCGCCCGCGTCGCCGAGGCCGGGGACGATGTACGCGTGGTCGTTGAGCTCCTTATCGAGCGCCGCGCAGTACAGCTTGATGTCCGGATGCGCGGTCATGACACGCTCCACGCCCGGCACCGCCGCGATCAGGCAGACGAGCCGGATGTCCTTGCAGTGATACCGGTTCTTCAGGATGTCGATCGTCGCGGTCAGACTGCCGCCGGTGGCGAACATCGGCTCGAGCACGATCACGGTGCTGTCCGCCACGTCCGCGGGGAGCTTGCAATAATACTCGACCGGCTCATGCGTTTCGGGATCGCGGTAAAGACCGATGTGTCCGACGCGCGCGTTCGGGAGCAGCGAGGTCACGCCTTCGACCATGCCGAGACCGGCGCGGAGGATCGGAACGAGCGAAATCGGCTTGTCCGAAAGCACCTTGGTCTTCGTCTTGGCGACCGGCGTTTCAATCTCGGTTTCGACGAGCTCGAGATCCTTGGTGACTTCGTACACCATCAGCATCGCCAGTTCCTTGACGAGCGTACGGAAATCCTTCGTCCCGGTGTTCTTATCGCGCAGAAGCGAAATTTTGTGCTGGATCAGCGGATGATCGAAAACAAATACATTTTCGTGTTGCATACAAGTTCTCCTTGTGAATTTTTTTCAGTATAGCACATTTTTCGCCGCTGTGCAATCCCTTTTCGCGCGCTCCGCCGTTTTTTACGAAATCCGCCCTGACCGCCCGGTCAGTCCCAGATGCGGTAGGCCATCAGAAAATGCTGCTTCCAGTACGAGCCGGTCAGCACGGAATCCGTGATGCGAACCTTGCCCGCGCTCGAGGAGGCGTCGATCATCTTCCCGCCGCCGAGATAGATGCCGACGTGTCCCTTGCCGCTGCCCGTGCCGGAGAAGACCAGCACGTCGCCGCGTTTCAACGCGCCGCGGTCCGTCAGCCGCAGGTACTTTTTGCAGGTCGTCCAGCCCTTGCTCGTCATGTAGCTCTGCTTCACGCCCGCCTGGTTCAGACACCAGTAGACGAATCCCGAGCAGTCGAACCGGTCCGGTCCCTTTGCGCCGGAAACGTACGGACAGCCGAGCTTCGACTCCGCAATGGAGATGAACGCTTCCACGCCGTCGCCGTAGCTGATCGTGCTGCCGCTGCCGCCCGTATCGCCCGCGGGCGTTTCCGTGACCTTCGGCGCGTCGGTGATCTTCGGCGTTTCCGTGACCTTCGGCGTGTCGGTCGGCTCCGGCGTCGATCCGTCGGGCCGCGGCGTCGGCTGGGCCGTCGGTTTGGGCGTTTTGGTGGCCTTCGGGGTCTTGGTCGGCTTGGGCGTGGCCGTAACCTTCGGCTTCGGGGTTTTGGTCGGCTTAGGCGTGGGCGTCGCCGTCGGATTGGCGATCGCGGAGCCGTCGAACAGCTTTCCGATCGTTTCGGGATCGGCCTCGCCCGACTGCGTCAGCTTGTTGCGCTTCTGGAACGCACGCACCGCGGCCTCGGTCTTGTCGCCGTAATAGCCGGTCGTCTGCGATTTGTTCAAATAATGGAGCTGATACAGCCGCGTCTGGATATACTTTACGTCGTCGCCCTCGACGCCCTTGCGGAACCGGAACGAAACGCCGTCGCCGGCGTCGAGCAGCTGCATCGTCGAGCGCGCCAGATATCCGTCGGTCACAAGCCCGTTTTCGCTCTGGAACCGGATGACGGCCGCCTTGGTGAGCTTGCCGAATTCGCGGTCCGGCAGACCGCAAAGATACCCTTTTTCAAACAGGAGCTTCTGATACTGCAGAATCTCGTCGCTTCTGTCGCCGAGCGTAAAGAACCAGCCGACGGAATTTTCGTCAAACAGCGCTTCGAACGTTTCGTTGTCCACGGTCACGTCCGCCGGAAGCCGGTTCCGCTTGCGGAACTGCAGCACGGCGTTCTCGGTCGCTTCGCCGTAGATATCGCTCGTATCGGCGTCGGGCAGATAGCCAAGCTCAATGAGCCGCTCCTTGACGAGCGCGACCGCCTCGCCGGTAAAGCCGCGCACGAGCGCATAGGAGAGCGCGTCTTCCCCGTTCAGCCGTTCGTAGGTCTCGGGATCGCACGCGCCCGAGACTTCAAGCCCGTTGCGGAGCTGGAACGCGCGGATCGCCGTCGCCGTGCCCTCGGTGTATTCATCGGTCGGCTGCTCGAAATCGAGATAGTCGAGCTGCATCAGCCGGATCGCCACGTCGATCACGATCGGCGCACGGTCGCCCGCGTAAAGCGTGTCGCCGCTCGCGGGGTTCTTCGTCGGAACGGGCGTCGGCTCGGGCGAAGGCGTCGGCGTCGGAACCGGCGTCGGGATCGGCGTGCCCTCGGCAAACAGGATGCGCTCGTCCTCATAGGCGGCAAAGGCCACGGCGTTCGGCGTTTCGAACGGATCCTGCGTCGGGACGGCCGACGGCAGCGCGTCGGCAAAAACGGTTTTCAGCACCGTCGGGCGGAAATACAGCCACGCAAGCATACACACCCCGAAAAAGAGGACCGAGAGTCCGATTTCGAGAACGATATGCCATGCTTTGCGTTTCGGTTGCCGCCGTTCCATATTCCCTCCGCCGTGGAAAGTATCTTCATCATAACAGAAGGTTGCAACAGAAATTCGCCTTTTTTTTGAACAAAATGCAAACAAACGCCGGTCGCTTCTTTGCGCCGAAGGGAAGCGGCGGGCGAATTCGGAATTGAAATTCCCACTAAAACGCGATATAATGAAAGCGCCGATCCGCACGGACGGCAAAGAACCGACGGGAGGAACCGATATGTGCCTTACCAAAACCGCGATCCGCGCGGCCGTTCCGCTGCCGAAGCCCGAAGCGTTCGGGCGGTACCTGTTTGTCGGACCGCATCCGGACGACATTGAAATCGGCGCCGGAGCGACCGCGGCGAAGCTTGCCGAAGCCGGAAAGAGCGTCACGTTTCTGATCTGTACCGACGGGCGGTTCGGAGACGGCGCTTCCGGCGGCATGACGGGCGTTGCGCTTGCGGCGCTTCGGAAGCAGGAAGCGATCGCTTCCGCGGCGGCGCTCGGCGTGCACGACGTGCGCTTTCTGAACCTGTGCGACGGCGGCGGCTACACGGCGGAGCAGCTTGAGCGCGGCATTGCCGAAACGGTCGCCGCGGTGCGGCCGGACCTCGTGTTCGCGCCCGATCCCGATTCGAAAAGCGAAAGCCACGCCGACCACCTTGCCGTGGGCGCCGCCGTGCGGAAGATCGTCTGCTTCGCGCCGTACGGCAGTCTGATGCGTGCGCGCTACGGCACGGCCTCCGCGCCGGTGAAGGGCGTCGCGTACTATATGACCGCCCGGCCGAACCGGTTCGTCAAAACCGGCGGACGATTGAAACAACAGTTCAATGCGATCTTCGGCTGCCATAAAAGCCAGTACCCCCAAAACGCGCCCGAGGCAGACGCGCTGCGTTTGTATCTGAAGCTGCGCTCGCTGCAATATGGCCTTAGAACCTTCTCGCGCGGCGCGGAGGGCTTTCGCGTTTTCGGCCAGACGCACATGCACTGCCTGCCCGAGGCCGGGGAGCTGTAACCGCGTTTCGGTTTCTGTGACCGTTCAAAACAGGGAGGTTGTCTCAAACCTGTTTTTGCACCGTCCTGCCGTTTCAGGTCAGCGTCCTCTCCTGCATCCCGAATCCGACGGTACATTCCTGTATCTCCTCGCTTGAAAATCCCTTGCTGTTGCTGTATTCCATTTCTCATGCGGGAAAAAGAGTGAGCGCAACGGCGATCGGAACGTCCGCTGACTGCTTTTTGCCATCCTGCGATGCTGCGAAAGCTTCTCTTTGCAGCAGCCGAAGGCGCTTTGGCTTCCAAACGGCTGCGTTTTTCATTGCATCTTTTCAAAACCTGTGATAAGATAATTCCGATCAAACGGGTTTCACAAGGGGATATTCCATGAAAAAAAAGAGAGTTGCGGTCCTGTTGGTTTCGCTGGTCTTCCTGGCGGGGATAACCTTTCTCGGCGGCTTATGTATGTCAATAGAGCAGTGGTGGATCAGGACGGTTCTTTTGGCAATCACAAATCTGTGCAACGGCGCCGTAGCAATCATCGCTATGAAAATAACCGACATAAAGCCGGAGTTCGATATAAAAAACATCCGGCAATTCGGGATAGGAGCCGCCATCGCGCTTCTGCTCTCTTTGACGATTGCGGTTATTCCCGCAGCGTGCGGCGTTTCGCTGGTCGGCTCGCATAAGGATTTCTCCTGGTTCAGCATCCTTTACAGTTTTCTGAATTTCTTTTTGATCATCGGTCCTGTCGAAGAATTGATTTTCAGAGTATATATTCAGGAAACCTTGGTATCCGTCTTTGACAAAGGGAAATTTATCGGCGTCGTTTTGTCCGCATTGATTTTCGGACTGTGGCATTGGATAAACGGCTCGTTGATTCAGGTTCTGTTTACGTTCGGCATCGGTCTTGTTTTCGGCGCCTGCAAGTATCTGATAAAAGACTGCAAATATCCCGGATTGGCGTTCGGACACGGATTGTATGATTTTCTCAACGAAATCGTAAGAGTATTTATTGTTTGAAATGCAGCGGAACGTTTGCGTTCCAAAGATCGGAAACCGAGGTTGAACCGCCTCGGCTTTTTTCTTTCGGGGCGTCCCGATTTCACAGATCCTTTGCGGCGAAGCGTCCCGGGACGACAGGTTTTTGGGCCTGCTCAAGTCTTCGTTCCACGGCGAAACAGGCGGTAAAACTTCCGTAAAAACGAAAGGGGGCGGGTTGGCGGGTTTCGGGAAATATGGTATGATATCTTATCCTTTTTATTCGGAGGTCGAAGCATGACGAAGATTATCAACGAACCGTCCCATACGTTCAGCGAATATCTGTTGATCCCCGGTTATTCCTCGACGGAATGCGTTCCGGCGAACGTTTCTCTGAAAACGCCGCTGTGCAAATTCCGTCGCGGCGAGCAGTCGCCGCTTGAAATGAATATTCCGCTCGTTTCCGCAATCATGCAGGCGGTTTCGGACGACCGGCTCGCCGTCGCCCTCGCGCAGGAAGGCGGCGTTTCGTTTATCTTCGGATCGCAGACGATTGAGAACCAGGCGGCGATGGTGCGCCGCGTCAAGGCGTATAAGGCGGGCTTTGTCCGCAGCGATTCCAACATCACCCCGGACGCGACGCTGGCCGACGTTGTGGCGCTCAAGGAGCGCACCGGGCATTCGACGGTCGCCGTCACCGACGACGGCACGCCGGACGGGCGGCTTGTCGGCATCGTTACGAGCCGCGATTACCGCGTAAGCCGCATGGCGCCGGGCACGCCGGTCTATACGTTCATGACGCCGCTCTCCAAACTCGTCTGCGCAAAGGAAGGCGTTTCGCTCAAGGAAGCGAACGACATCATCTGGGAGCACAAGCTCAATTCGCTGCCGATCCTCGACCGCGAAGGCCGGCTGCGCTATTTCGTGTTCCGCAAGGACTACGATCTGCACAAGCAGAACCCGAACGAACTGCTCGACGAGCACAAGCGGTTTATCGTCGGCGCGGGCATCAATTCGCGCGACTATGAAACGCGCGTTCCGGCGCTCGTCGAAGCGGGCGCGGACGTGCTGTGCATCGATTCGAGCGAAGGCTTTTCCGAATGGCAGAAGATCACGCTCGCCTGGATCCGGAAGCAGTACGGCGATTCCGTCAAGGTCGGCGCGGGCAACGTCGTCGACGCGGCGGGCTTCCGTTTCCTGGCGGACTGCGGCGCGGACTTTGTGAAGGTCGGCATCGGCGGCGGCTCGATCTGCATCACGCGCGAAACGAAGGGCATCGGCAGAGGACAGGCCTCCGCGCTGCTCGACGTCTGCAAGGCGCGCGACGAATACTTTGAGGAGACCGGCGTTTACGTTCCGGTCTGTTCGGACGGCGGCATCGTTTACGATCACCACATCACGCTCGCGCTTGCGATGGGCGCGGACTTTGTGATGCTCGGCCGGTACTTTGCCCGGTTCGACGAAAGCCCGTCGGCAAAGGTTTCGATCGGCGGCACGTACTATAAGGAATACTGGGGCGAGGGCTCCAACCGCGCGCGCAACTGGCAGCGGTACGACATGGGCGGCGACAAGAAGCTCAGCTTCGAGGAAGGCGTGGATTCCTACGTTCCGTACGCCGGAACGCTGAAGGACAACGTCGGCATGACGCTGGCAAAGGTGAAGTCCACGATGTGCAACTGCGCGGCGTTGTCGATCCCCGAGCTGCACGAAAAGGCCGTTCTCACGCTCGTCAGCGCGACGAGCATCGTCGAGGGCGGCGCACACGACGTTATCCAGCGGGATAAGAATCCCATCAAATAAAGATTCGGAGGTTTGAGCTATGGTACAAGGCAATACAAGACCCGAAAACATGGAACGGATCACGACCGAAGCGCTTGCGAATGCGTTCATCGAAGAACAGATTCAGGCGCTGCGCGAACAGATCGGAACCAAGAAGGTTCTGCTGGCGCTGTCGGGCGGCGTGGACTCCTCGGTGTGCGCGGCGCTGATTTCCAAGGCGGTCGGAAAGCAGCTGACCTGCGTTCATGTCAACCACGGTCTGCTGCGCAAGGGCGAGCCGGAGCAGGTTTGCGAAGTGTTCGGGAAACAGTTTGACGTCAATCTGGTTTACGTGGACGCGATCGACCGGTTTTTGGACGCTTTGGCGGGAGTATCCGAGCCCGAACAGAAGCGCAAGATCATCGGAAAGATTTTTATCGACGTGTTTGCGGAAGAAGCGCGCAAGCTCGAGGGCGTTCAGTTCCTGGGACAGGGCACGATCTATCCGGACATCCTGGAATCGCACGGCGTGAAAGCGCATCACAACGTCGGCGGTCTGCCGGAGGATATGCGGGATTTCGAGCTGGTCGAACCCGTCAAGCTGCTGTATAAGGACGAAGTTCGCGTCGTCGGCAAGGCGCTCGGTCTTCCGGACAGCATGGTCTACCGGCAGCCGTTCCCGGGTCCGGGTCTCGGCGTGCGCTGCGTCGGCGCGATCACGCGCGACCGGCTGGAAGCGCTGCGGGAAGCGGACGCCATCGTGCGCGCGGAGATCGGAAAGCTCCCCGAAACGCCGTGGCAGTATTTCTGCGCGATCCCGGATATCGTTTCGACCGGCATCCGTTATGTCGACGGAAAGGGCGTTCGCTATATGGGCTGGGCCGTCGTCATCCGTGCGGTCAACACGGTCGACGCCGTAACCGCAACCGTCCCGGAGATCCCGTTCTCCGTGCTGTGCGCCATGCGCGATCAGATCGTCAAAATCCCGGGCGTGAACCGCGTCCTGTGGGACATCAGCGAAAAACCCGTCGCCACGATCGAGTGGGAATGAGGTACGTTATATCCGACCAAATACGATGATTCTGAAAAGTACAAATCGGATGATTCTGATGAGATAATCTAAGGGATAAATCAGCACCCCGAGAACCAATGAAGTT
>CACXMS010000022.1 GCA_902768795.1 uncultured Eubacteriales bacterium | reverse complement strand
ACCGGTTACGGTTTCCCTTTCTGTTTTGCCGACCGCATCGCCGTCTTCTGCGGACAAGGTATCGCCTTCGCCCTCCCCCGCTCCCGTGCCTTCGAACGGCAATCTGCTGTCCGCTCCGCTTGAGAACGGCGCGTATACGGGCGAGCTTCTTCATACGGTTACGCTTCGTACTTTTGATTGGAACAAAATCAATCCCGAGGGGGACTATGAAACGACCTACCGCAATACAACCCTTGATTTTGCGAAACTGGGCCTCACCCTGACCGAACTTGTTTCGGATGAAACCGGCACAACGCTGACGCTCTCCGTTCAGCACCCGGCGGAATGGGGTAAAACGGAAAGTCAGAACATGTGCTGGTTCTGGTTGAACCTGTCCGTACTGCTTGACGGAAAGGCGACCGATTTTCGCGTCGTCCGAAAGAGCATTGCCCCCGGGCATTGCAGGGATGAGCGCTGCGACGCTTATACGGTTACCCTTGCCTCCGGATCCGTCAACGTTCATACGCTTGCGGCGCATGAAACGCTGACCGTTCTTCCGTATGCGGATTCTATCGTGCGGTATGCCGAAACCAATTTCTCCCGTCCCTATGAAGGCGGTATCATCTATACGACGCTGAACGGTCGTCGGCATCCCGGATCGATCGACCGCGAAACGCTCCCGGAGCGCGCAATTACGGTTGTGCTCGCGCCGCTTTGCGCCGGAACCGAACCTGCCGTTCTTCCCCAAAAGCAGCCGCTGTATTACACTGCAACTTTTTATAAGAAAGATATCGACCGGATCGTAGCGGACGGATACTTCGACAAAGAAGGCGAATATCCGGTCTACGGAACGCTGGAAAACGTCACGCTTGATTTTTCGGAGCTGACGGTCACGCTCGACCGGTTTGAGGTATGGGACTATGGCGTGATGTTCACGCTGCACGTCCACTATCCGGACAGCTGGACCGCGGAGCAGAAATACTATCTTTACAATGCGCTGAACCTCGGCCGGGTCGAGATCGACGGCAAGGATCTCAGCCGGGAATACCGTATCCGGGACTTTTACGCAACGGTCGGAAACGTGCCGAGAAGCGGCGAACGGTATCGCTCGAACGCGCAGATCGATTCGTTTGAACTGACCGATCAATACCTTTATTGCTATACGAGCCGCTCGCACGCGGACCTGCTGCTGAACGCAAAGGAAATTGCCTTCGTGCCGCAGCTCGAGCACGTGACCGTCGTGCGGTACGGCGGCAAAAAGCATGCGCTCGACGAAGCGCCGACGCCGTATCAGAACCTGAACCACGTCGACTACATCGAATACGGCAAGGACCGCATCGAGGAAAAGGCGCTGCGCATCGACCCGAAAACATTGATTATCCCGGAGGATGAACGATGAAACGCTTGCTTTGCATTTTGCTGTTGCTTTCGCTGCCCGGCTGCGTGGCGACGCCCTCGGTCGAGTATGTGTCACAAAAGAACGAAAGCCGCGCTGCGGTGGCGCTTGCCGCGTCCGCGGCGGAAGCGGTTCACTTTCCCGACAGGTGGGATGAAACGGTCGAAACGCATGCCGGGAAAGTCACGTTTTGCGCCGCGATCGAGCAGAAAGCGGACGGCGTCTACCCGGTCTGCCGCACGGAGGATGCGGCTTTTTCGCAGGAGGACGTCACACGGATCCTATCCGCGCTGCTGCCCGCGCCGGTCTCGTACGGAACCGGCGAGCCGACCAAGGCGGAGCTGACCGAGCGGTTTCGCAGTTTTCTCCTCGAGGTCGACCGGCAGCGCGCAGGCGAATGGTACGACGACACATACTGGTCGGACGAGGAGGTCGAATCGCTGACGCAGACTTACCTCGACGAGATCGCCGCCGCGCCGGACGAACGCGCGCAAACGCCCGTCTCGAACTATCGCTCCGTTCCGATGAATGAGCCGATACGCTATGCGCTGTCCGATGGCGGCACCGCGGCCGTGAAATGGAACGGCGGCGCGATCTACTGCTCCATCGGCGGCGAAGGGATTTACGACGAGCCGCAGTACAGGTCGGATCTGCGGCTCGGCGAACCGACGGCGGCGATCTGGCAATCGGTGAAGCTTGCGCGCGAGGACGCGGAAGCAATGCTTTGGGAAGCAATGTCCGACATGGGGCTGAGCGGCTTTGCGACCGTCGAGGCGTACCCGGCGAACCTGACCGATTTCGGTCCGGTCACGCATTCGGTTGCGACCGGCTGGCGGTTTCTGCTGCACCGCGACTGCGGCGGCTATCCGCCGCTGCGCTGCACCGCTCCGACGGACCGGTTCTCTTACGGAGAAAGCGCCGGATACAGCCGCCCGATCCGGGAGGAATCCATTGAGGTTTTTGTCGCGGCGGACGGACTGAGAAGCTTTGCGTATTGCGGTCCGAAAGCGGCCGTCGGTCTCGAAGCGGCGAACGCGACGCTGCTGCCGTTCGACGAGGTGCGCCGGCTCGCCTGCGGCACGTTTTCAGTCGGGCTTGCGGCGGCGGACGCCGAGGTGTACCGGATCGTTCTGACGACGGCGACGCTGCGGATCAAGGACAGCGATCAGTACCGTGAGACGCCGTGCTGGTATTTCTTTTTCGATACGCGGCAGCTGTCCGATGAATTCCGCTTCAGCCCGGTGCTGCACCACGAAGCGCTGCTTCTGAACGCGCTCGACGGAACGCTTGTACACCCGCAGAGCGGGTATTGACCGACCGGCAGATTTTACGGTTCTTCGCGCAAGTGCTTGTTGACAAGTATCCTTCTTTTCATTAAAATAGGAATGATTTCAGTTAGGAGGCACATTATGCGTTCATTAACCAGCCGGGAGCTGCGTACGCTGTATCTCGACTTCTTCCGTTCCAAGGGGCACACGGTCATTTCGTCCGCTTCTCTGATCCCCGAAAACGATCCGACGGTTCTTTTCACGACCGCCGGCATGCACCCGCTCGTTCCGTATCTGATGGGCGAAAAGCATCCGATGGGCACCCGCCTTTGCGACGTTCAGAAATGCGTCCGCACAGGCGATATCGACGAGGTCGGCGACACCTCGCACTGCACCTTCTTTGAGATGCTCGGCAACTGGTCGCTCGGCGACTACTTCAAAAAGGAAAGCATCGCGTTTTCCTGGGAATTTCTGACCGACGAAAAATGGCTCGGCATTCCGAAGGAAAAGTTGTTCTTCACCTGCTTTGAGGGCGACAAGGACGCGCCGCGCGATACGGGAGCCATATCGTTTATCTTCCGAAGAAGCACAACTGGTGGGGTCCCGCCGGTCAGACAGGTCCCTGCGGTCCCGATACCGAGATCTTCTACGACACGGGCGCCGAGCCCTGCGGTCCCGACTGCAAGGCCGGCTGCTCCTGCCATAAGTACCTGGAGATCTGGAACAACGTATTCATGGAGTACAACAAGGTCGCTGACGGCGTCTTTGAACCGCTCAGGCAGAAGAACGTCGATACCGGCATGGGGCTCGACCGCACGGTGGCAACGCTGCAGGGCGTGGAGAGCGTCTTCGATACCGACTCGTTCTCCGGCATCATCGATCTGATCGCCCAGCTCTCGCACAAGGGATACCATGATTCGCCCGAAACGACGCGCGCGTTCCGGATTATTGCGGATCACATCCGCTGCGCGACGTTCATCCTCGGCGATCAGCGCGGTGTGACGCCCTCGAACGTGGACCAGGGCTATATCCTCCGCCGGCTCATCCGCCGCAGCATCCGCTACGCTTCGCAGCTCAATATGCCGCGCTATTCGCTCTGCACGATCGCGGAAAAGGTCGTTGAGATCTACGGCGATTTTTACACCGAGCTTGTGGAGAACCATGAAAAGATCATTACCGAGCTTCGCAAAGAGGAGAACCGGTTTGCCGATACCCTGAAAAAAGGCATTCGCGAATTCGGAAAGCTGACCAAGTCGCTTGAAGGAACTGTCATCGACGGCGTCAACGCGTTCCATCTCTACGACACCTACGGCTTCCCGATCGAATTCACCGTGGAGCTGGCCAACGAGCAGGGATATTCCGTGGACGTCGATGGATTCCGCGCAGCGTTTGAGGAGCACCAGAAGAAGTCGCAGGCAGGCGCCGAACAGCGGTTCAAGGGCGGCCTGGCCGATCACAGCGAAGCGACCGCCGCGCTGCATTCCGCAACGCACTTAATGCACGCTGCGCTTCGCAAGGTTCTCCATGACGATTCCGTCGCGCAAAAAGGCAGCAACATCACGGCCGAGCGTCTGCGCTTCGACTTCAGCTTCGGCCGCAAGGTTACGCCCGAGGAACTTGCCGAAGTCGAAAAGCTCGTGAACGAGGCGATCGAGGCCAAGGTTCCGATCACCTGCGAAGAAATGAGCGTAAAGGAAGCCAAGGAGCAGGGTGCGATCGGTCTGTTTGAGAGCAAGTACGGCGAAAAAGTCAAGGTCTATACGATGGGCAAGTTTTCGAAAGAGATCTGCGGCGGTCCGCACGCGAAGAACACCGGCGATCTCGGACACTTCCACATTGTCAAAGAGGAAGCTTCGTCGAGCGGCGTGCGCCGCATCAAGGCAATTCTAACGCATGAGTGATTGGCTGCGATACGAGTGGGAATGGGAGCAATCCCCGATCACGATTCAGGTGGACATGCAGTACTGGCAGCTTCTGCCGACGCTCGGCTATTCCCATCTGATCTATATTGCGTGCGCGCCGCGCAACTCCTACTCCGAATCGTTTTCCCGCGTCGAGGAGAAAAGTCTTGCCGCGCTTTATGACGCACTGCTCGATACGCTGCAGGGCTCGTCCCTGCACGTCGGGCTCGTGGAGGCGAGCGCGCTCCGACAGTACTATTTCTATGCCGACGACCCTTCGCTGCTGAACAAGGCGTCCGCGCTTTGCCGTGCGGAGCCGAAGCTGCGTACCACTTACGGGCAGGTCGAAGAACCGAACTACGCGACCTATTACCGATTCCTGTTTCCCGACGACGCCAAGCTGCAGTCCGTTGAAAACGCCGAGTACATTCAGAAGGTCTCGCGGGAAGGCGGCGATCTCACGCTCGTCCGCCGGGTCGAAATGCTGATGGCGTTTCCGTCCTTTGAGGGCCGCGAATCGTACATCCGCGATCTTCCGAAGATCGGGCTCTCTGTCGGCGTGACGGAGACAGCCGAGCATCCGACGCATCCGTTCCGCGTTACCGTGCGCGGGTATTCGACGCTTCTGCTGCCCGATCTGAACCGCTGCACCGCGCGGGCGATCCGCGCCGCCGCCGTATATGACGGAATGCTGGAGGGGCTCGACGCCGACTTTGTCGAAAAGCACTGAAAAATTGAACCAAAACACACGAGCCGCCGTTCGTCGGAACGGCGGCTCGCCGTATTTTATTGTTCGAGATACCGATTGAACAGGAACATCCGATAATCCTCCGGGTGGAAAACCCGTTCGGAGGCAGGATCCCCGAAGCGTTCCGCCAGCTCCGCCCACGTGCATTGCTTTGCCGCGCGAAGCGCAAACGTATCGCCCGAAACGATCCTGCGGATCAGTTCCTCCGGCCGGTCTTTTTTCAGGTTTCCGATGATCCACGGATCTCTGAGATGCGTGAAATTGTAATATACGTCGAACCGGTTCGAGATGTTCAGCGTTATTTCGTCGCCGATCGGAAACGTGGGGTGACTTCGGTCGTTTCCGAGCAGCCGGCAGCATTCCGCTTCCGTCAGCAGTTCGTTATATCCGAGATAAACGGGGATCAACGCTTCCGGAATATCGCGTTTTCGGATCCGGATCGGATACAGCTTGCGGTTCTCGCCGTCGCAGCTTCCTTCGTGCACAAAGAATTCCATTTGAGGACAGCGGCTTTGCCGAATCTGTCCGGCAAGTTCGTACAGACGGACAATTTCGGTTTTGTTCTCTTCATTGAGAAAGCATTGCCAGCGCGGGATCATGCCGTTTTCGATCAACAGATCCGTTGCGCGCATCGTTTCCTCATATGCGCCGTTTCTTCCCACATACCGGTCCTGCGTTTCTTTTTGGCCGAACAGCGTCAACTGTACTTTCTCCACGCCAACCGACTTCAGAAACGGCAGATAGCTTTCGTCCCGAACGATACGGTAGAAACTTGCAAGTTCAAAACGCTCCGGAACGGCGTTTTTCGAAATCGCAATGTCTCTCCTCCATCTGGCCTGATAATCCGGGCAGTAATCCGGCTCCCGCATCCAGCTGTAAAACGCGATCCTTTCAAAATAAGGCGAGAAGTATTCCATGATGAACGTATCCGCGTTTTCTCCCATCGACCGGTTCGGCATGTGTCCGAGCCAGCAATGCAAACAGCGATTCGGGCAGCCGAACAGATCGACAACCAGGTTTAATTGACGGTCCGACATGACTTTCTGCATTCCTTTCTCTTATTCTGTCCGAGGTTCTGCCAAAGGGAGCGTTTCCTTTGACCGGCCGCAAAGCGTTTGAATGCACGTCTCAACAACGCCGCGAATCGGCGGGGAAATCTCCGCAAGGTCTATTTCGTCGCCATAAAAGAAACGCAGTTCTTCCATTTCGCCGTCTGCCGATCTCGGTTCTCCCTGCCATTTCCGACAAACATATACGACCTCAAAGTTGGAAACCTCATCTCCGTTCGGATAGACGTAATGGGTTTGCGGTCCGGAATTGACGCAGAACAGCGTCAAGTCCTCTGCAAGCAGTCCCGCTTCCTCATACAGTTCTCTTTTCGCGCACGCTTCCGCCGGCTCATCCATTTCGGCCGAGCCGCCTGCGTACCCCCATTTTCGGTTGTCGGAACGCCTTCCCAAAAGAATGCGGCCGATTTCATCGATGCAAACGACGCTTGCCGCGCATTGCAGAATCGGTCTGTGCCCGACGAGCTTTCGCATTTCCGCGATATAACCTGTCATACCTTTTCCTCCGAACAGCGCATAAAAGTGTGCTGCAATCTCTCTCGTTTTTTGCGCCTGCTCCACTCCGAGCGGCGACAGGCCGGCGTCGCTTCAACCGCCCAATCGAATTTCATTGTCGGCCCCGTGACGCCGATTTTATTGGAATAAATGTTTCGTGGTTGGATTTTTCGTTCTTTAACAAGGTTAATCATCGAAACTGCAAAAGCGAGAGATTGCTTACGAAGTTTTGATTCCTGGATAAACGTTTCCTTTCGGGGAAGCTTGCCCCGGCGGGCAAGTGAAGCGGCTCGCTCTCGCTTGCCTCGAAGTATTGCGGTGCTGCCGCAAAATGAAGTTACGTGTTCCGCTATCGTGCCGAAGGCACGATAGCGGAACACGAAGTTGAAAGAAACCTGATTTGGCAAGCAAATCAGGTTTCTTTCATGGCTGCCGAACTAGGATTCGAACCTAGACAATACGAGTCAGAGTCGTAGGTGCTACCATTACACAATTCGGCAATTTCCCGAGAAAATCCCGCCGTGCCGTCCGCTTCGGGGTGATAAGACCCGCCTCTCGGCAGGTGGGTACACTGCAGCGCCCGCAATCTTCCCGTCAAAGCGGGCTTGATTTTAGGTCGACCGACGCGTGCTTTCCCGTAATCACTCTGTGGGTTTATCACATAAAACGTAACGCACACCGCAGGATTTACTGGATCTGGTGGGGTTAGTTGGGCTCGAACCAATGACCTCCACGATGTCAACGTGGCGCTCTAACCAACTGAGCTATAACCCCAAGCGCGATTTTATTATACACAAACCGTGTGAAAATGCAAGAGTTTTTTTCAAATTTCCGGATTTTCTTTTGCGGGCAATCCGGTTTTCCGCCGTTCTCTTTTATTTTCGGCGATCGCGTCCCGTGCCTTTACGGCAATTTCAAGCAAGAGAATGCCAAGCAGCGTCGCCGTCATTCCCGTTTCCGTACCGATCGGAACGACCGCGTATCCAAACAGAAACCGATCCGAAAGCGCCGTGCAAAGCGCCGCTACATACGGTGTGACCGCAAGCAGAATCCGTTTTGCGCCCCGTGTTTCCGACACCGCAACGCACAGCAAAAGCGCCGGCAGGATCAGCAGCGTCCCCTGCAGCGGAAACAGCGGAAACCACTCGATCATCTGCCAGCCCGCAAGCCCTGCGGCCGCTGCAAGCAGGGCGAGCCGCACAGGATGGCGGGTCCTTTGGGAAGCCAAAACCGCTGCGAGCAAAATCACCCCCGCCGGATACAGGGAAAAAGAGCCGATCCGAATTGAAGGAATCACGGCTGCAAAGAGCAGCGCGAAGAAAAAGACGTACAGAATCCACCGTTTTCGAATTCCGAACAGCATGTTGTCAAACCATCCGCCCGCCGAAAGCAGCAGAGCGATCCCCGTCAGAATCAGCGCATGATACACAGAAAATCACATCCTTCCATTCCGGTAGGATGTGAAAAAAAGCGATTTGTTATGCTTTATTTGACGCGTTTCCCTTCCGCATACACCGCAACGATATCCTGCGGCTTACTCAGATACACGGCGCGCTCGAACCGTTCGCGCAGCGTAAGCCGATCGGCGTCCGGCAGGCGGCCTTCTTCGATCACGACCGCGTGCAGCGGTTCGCCTTCTCCGAATCCGGGTTTGGCACCGAAATAGGATGATCCTGCCGTCGTCCCGAGATAAAACGCTTCCGCCACCGAAAGAAAATCCGTCTTCCAGCCGCTTTCCATGCGCTTGAACTTCGAAGCGCGGATCGTCATCTGCATGACCTCGAGCATATTGATCTGGGCGCCGCCTGCAATATCGCTCCCGAGCGCAACGTGTACGCCCTCCTCCAGCATCTGCCGCACCGGCGCCGTTCCGCTTGCAATGTTGATGTTCGAATCCGCGCAATGGATCGCCGTCACGCCATAGTCGCGCATCGCCTTCCGCTCGATTTCATCGCTGTATACGCAATGCGCCATCAGTGTTTTGGGTTTCCAAAGTCCCGCCCGCGCGTACGTTTCCCAATACCGTTCGCACGAGGGCGCAAGTTCTTTGACCCATGCGATCTCGCTGTGATTTTCGGACAGATGCGACTGCACCGGAAGATCGTATTCGCGCGCGACGTCGCCGAGCCAGCGCATCAGCCCGTCGGAACAGGACGGCGTGAACCGCGGCGTAAGAATCGGCCTGACGGTCCGGAATCGCTCGCATTCCTTCAGCCAGCGCAGCGTTTCCCGCTTGCTTTGTTCGGTGGATTCCGTATAGTAATCGGGGCTGTTGCGATCCATGCTGACCTTGCCGACATACCCCGAAACGCCCGCGTTTTCAAGCTCCTCCATCAGGATCAGCGTCGCGTCGGTGTGCAGTGAGGAAAACATTGCAACGCGCGTCGTGCCGTTTTCGATCAGTTTCTGCGCCAGCTCCCGGTAGATGCGGCGCGCATAGTCCGGATCGCCGAACCTTGCCTCGGTACGAAACGTGTACCGCTCCAGCCAGTCGAGCAGCGGTAAATCCATTCCCATGCCGAGCATCGGGTATTGCGGCGCATGCAGATGCAGATCCGTAAAAGCGGGCAAAATCAGCGCGTTTTTGAAATCCGTGCGCTCCGCATCGGAAAACCGCTCGGGAAGTTCGGAAAAAATGCCGACCGTCCGACCGTCCTGCAGCACAAGATAACCGTCCGGAACCGTTTCAAGCGTGCCGAGCGACGGCGTGTACAGGAAATTGCCATGGAGTACCTGAATCATGTTTGCGCCTCCGTTTCCCGATCTACGTCCTTCAATTCCTCCTCCGTCGTTTCCACCGTCAAAACCCGTTCCGAATGCTGCCGGATCACCGCGCTGCCGCCGACATCGCCCGTCAGCGCGCAAAGCGGCTCGAAAAGATCGTTCGGAAACAGAACGGGATTTCCCATCCGGCCGTTTGCTGCCGGGCGGACAATTCGCGTCTGATTCTCTTCAAACGCATTCAGGATCCGCAGTACCGTTTTTGCGCCGAGATTCGGCTGATCGGCCACCGAGCACAGGACGCCGTCCGGAGAAAAGCGCATCGCATCCCGAACGCCGAGCCGCACGCTTTGCGATTGCCCGTCCTCGGGGTGTGGATTGAACACAACGCGCCAGCCGAGTCGCTCCGCCTCCGCCGCAAAGTCCGCGCGCGCATCGGAAAGCACGACCGTCCGCGAAACAAACGCATTCATAAGCGGCTCCTCGCAATAGCGGCGCAGCGTGCGCGAAAGCATCGGTTCGCCGTCCCAAAGCAGGCGCAGCTTATCGCTCCCGAACCGACGGCTTTGCCCCGCGGCAAGCAAGACCAAAGCTACGCGCGTCATTTTCTCGGCCGTGCGGACGGACCGCGGAACACATATTGACCGCAATGCGGCTTGATAAGCGTTCCGTTCTCTACGACGAGCTCGCCGCCGAGCAGAACGTCGCGCGTTTTTCCCAATACGGGCATCCCTTCAAACGGGGAATTGTCGCAGTTGTGCAGATTGGTCTTCCACGAGATCGTATGCGGCACATTCGGATCGAAGACCACGATGTCGGCGTCGCTCCCCTCCGAAAGGACGCCTTTTTTGGGGTACATGCCAAAGATGCGCGCCGCGTTTTCGGACAGCAGCGCCGCCATCTTTTCGATTGAAATGATACCGGACCGTACGGCGGCGGTATAAACGAGCTCCGCACGGTTCTGAATCCCTGCGCCGCCGTTCGGTACGCCGGCAAAATCGCCGTTGCCGAGCGCCTTTTGCGCCATCGTAAAGGAACAATGGTCCGTGCCGATAAAATCAATCGAACCGTCGGCAAGCGCATTCAGAAGCGCTTCCCGGTCGTGCGCGTACCGCAGCGGCGGCGACATGATGTATTTCTCCGCATCCGGCTCCCGATACTGTGCGATGTCAAGCACAAGATACTGCGGACAGGTTTCCGCATAGACCTCGACGCCGCGGCCGCGCGCAGTTTCCATCTCGTCCAGACTTGCCTCACACGAGACATGAACGACCCACGCCGGCGCTTCGGCAAGCTCCGCCGTTTTCATCAGCGTCGAAACGCCCGCCGCCTCGACGGCATCGGGCCGGGACTCTGCATGCGCCATCGGATCGAACCGCCCCGCTTCATGCAGCTCCCGGATGCGCGCGTTCAGCAGATCGTAGTTTTCACAGTGTACGCCGACAATGCAGTCTTTCCGCTCCATAAAGTGAAGCGCGTCATAAATCTGCCCGTCCGTTACCCGCATCGCGGGGTATACCATGTACATCTTGAATGACGTGACGCCCTGCGCTATCATCGCGTCGATCTCGGCCTTGCGCGCCTCGTTCCATTCGGACATCGCCATATGAAACCCGTAGTTGCAGCTGCTTTTGCCGTCGGCCTTGCGATGCCATTTATCGAGCGCCTCCTGCAGCGTCATACCGCGATCCTGCGTCGCAAAATCGAGCACGGTCGTCGTTCCGCCTACGATCGCGGCGCGCGTACCGGTCTCGAAATTATCGGCCGTGACCGTATTCGTCAGATCAAGATCGAGGTGCGTATGCGTATCGATAAAGCCCGGAAGGACGTAACAGCCCGTTGCGTCGATCTCCCGATCCGCCGGTTCATCGATCTGCGGCGCAATCCGTCGGATCGTACCGTTTTCCGTCAACACATCCGCCGAAATCCTTTCGCCTTCCCGGACAACCGTTCCGTTTCGAATTATAGTCCGCATTGTTCCG
Source organism: uncultured Eubacteriales bacterium (assembly GCA_902768795.1). Classification (GTDB taxonomy): domain Bacteria; phylum Bacillota; class Clostridia; order Christensenellales; family CAG-138; genus UBA3792. The sequence goes on along the minus strand of CACXMS010000022.1, from coordinate 20,700 downwards.
CTTCCTCGCTTTCCGTGAATTCCGGCGACTGCCGGCCGCATCGTTCCGATTCTTCGGGACAATCGGAACCTTTTCACTTCTATTATACCAGTTCCAATCGGTTTTGCAACGAATTTCAAGCAATTTCCCCATCCTGTTCTTACTGATTTTTTACAAAACGCTTCCCTTTTCCGAAAAAGCATGCTATACTGTTATTCAGTAGAAGACTGCAAAGGAGGCTTTTTATGGTTGTTGGCAACAGCGAAGTCCGCGTTGACGGCTACGACAAGGCAACCGGCCGCACCAAATACTACGAGGATCGCATGCCTGCCGAAGCGCTGTATGTTCGCATCAAGCACGCCGAAAAAGCGCATGCCATCGTGAAATCCATCGATACGACCCGTGCGGAGGCGATCCCCGGCGTCGTCAAGGTGCTGACCTGCTTCGACGTGCCGAACATTCCTTTTCCGACCGCCGGGCACCCGTGGTCTATGGATCCCGGCCACCAGGACGTTGCCGACCGGCTGCTTCTGAACCGTCACGTGCGCTATTGGGGCGACGATGTTGCCGTCGTCATCGCCGAAAACGAGGTTGCCGCCAATCAGGGCGTCCGTGCGCTCGCCGTGGAATACGAGGAGCTTCCGTTTGTGCTCGACGCGCAGGAAGCAATGCGCGACGGCGCGCCGCAGCTTCACGAGCGTTTCCCGGGCAACGTCTTAAAGCACACCGCTTCGCGTCTCGGCGATTACGGCGCGGCGATCCGAAAACCCGGGCTCATCAAGGTCGAGGGCACATACGATACGCCGACCGTGCAGCACGCGCACATTGAAAATCACGGCTGCTTTGCCTATGCCGAGAACGGGCATATCGTCGTCGTCTCCTCCACTCAGATTCCGCACATCGTCCGCCGCATCGTCGGGCAGGCGCTCGGCCGTCCGTGGGCGGATATTGAGATCATCAAGCCGTACATCGGCGGCGGCTTCGGCAACAAGCAGGACGCGCTGTACGAGCCGCTTTGCGCCTGGTGTTCCACGCAGGTCGGCGGCCGGCCCGTGCGGATCGACTGCTCGCGGGAAGAAACCTTTGTTTCCAACCGCGTCCGGCATGCGATCCGGATCCACATCGTTTCCTGGCTGAACCCGGACGGAACTTTTGCCGCGCGCAAAGTCGAACTGTATTCGAACCAGGGCGCTTACGCGTCGCACGGACATTCGATCGTCGCCAAAGCGATGGGTTCGTTCCCGCAGCACTATCCCTGCCCGAACATGGAATGCGACGCATGGACCGTGTTCACAAACCGTCCCGCGGCAGGCGCGATGCGCGGCTACGGAATGCCGCAGGCGAGCTTTGCCGACGAAAGCAACATCGACGACTGCGCGAAAGCCGTCGGAATGGATCCGCTCGAATTCCGGAGACGGAACATCATGCCGCAGGGCTTCCATGACAATTTCTCCGGCAATACGAATTATTTCGACTCGTTCCGCGTCTGCATGGCAAAGGGCGCCGCGCTGATCGGGTATGACGAAAAGAGGCGGGAATACGGACACGATACCGGGAACATCCGCCGCGGCATCGGGCTGGCGACGTTCTGGTACAACACGGCCGTCTACCCGATCTCGCTCGAGACTTCGTCGAATCGGATGCAGCTGAACCTGGACGGAACCGTAACGATGCAATGCGGCGAAACGGAGATCGGGCAGGGCGCGGACACGGCGTTTGCACAAATGGCCGCCGACGCGATCGGGCTGAACAGCTATCGGGACGTGCACGTAATTTCCTGCCAGGATACCGATATCACCCCGACCGGGCTCGGCGCTTACGCTTCGCGTCAGACATACGTCGCCGGGTTCTCCATCAAGCAGACCGCCGACATCCTGCGCGGAAAGATTCTGGATTACGCGAATGAGATTACGCGGCAGGCCGTTTCCAACATGGATATCCGGGGCGGGAACATTATCCGCAGGCAGGACGGATCGGTTCTGATGAGTCTGAAGGAGCTTGCGATGACCGCGCAGTACAATCCGGTTCACAGCGAACATATCACCGCGGAATCGACGTACACGATCCGCAACAACGCTTATTCGTTCGGCTGCACGTTTGCCGAGGTTGAAGTCGACGTCGCCATGTGCAAGGCCACGGTGAAGCGCATTGTCAACGTGCATGACTGCGGTAATCTGATCAACCCGGCGCTTGCCGAAGCGCAGGTGCACGGCGGCATGTCGATGGCAATCGGGTACGGGCTTTCGGAACAGCTTCTGTTTGATCCGAAAACCGGAAAGCCACTCAACAACAATCTGCTCGACTACAAGCTGTCCACGGTGATGGATCACCCGGATCTGGAAGCCGCGTTCGTACAGAATCCGGAGCCGACCTCGCCGTTCGGAACAAAGGCGCTCGGCGAGCCGCCCGCCTGTTCGGGCGCGCCCGCGATTCGCAACGCGATCCTGCACGCAACGGGCGTCGCCGTGGACCGCACGCCGATCAATCCGCACGTATTGTTTGCCGAATTCAGCAAAGCCAGTCTTATTCACGACGTCTGGCAGGAAAAGGAGGGTTCAAAGAATGTATGATATGAAAGCGCTCTACGAAGCGGAAAGCGTTTCGGATGCGATCCGGCTTCGGCTGGAGCATCCCGAGGCGCAGATCATTGCCGGCGGGAGCGACGTGCTTGTGCAAATGCGCGAAGGCAAGCGCGCCGGCAAGGAACTGATCTCGATCTACGGGATCAATGCGCTGCGCGGCGTTTCAATCGACGGGGATGAAGCCCTTCGCATCGGTTCTCTGACCAGCTTTTCCCATATCACGCGCGATCCGCTGATCCAGCGCTATATCAATGTGCTCGGCGAAGCGGTCGATCAGGTGGGTTCGCCGCAGATCCGCAACATCGGAACGATCGGCGGCAACACCTGCAACGGCGTAACAAGCGCGGACTCCGCTTCGACGCTGCACGCCTACGAAGCGATCGTGGAGCTGACCGGCAAAAACGGCGTGCGCCGCCTTCCGATCAAGGACTTTTACATCAAAGCGGGCGTCGTGGATATCCGCGCCGAGGAAGGCGAGATCCAGACCGCGATCCTGATCCCGAAAGCGAGCTATGAAAACACGTTCGGCCATTACATCAAATACGGCATGCGAAACGCGATGGAGATCGCTTCGCTCGGGTGCAGCGTGAACGTGCGCCTCTCCCCCGACAAAAAGACGATCGAACGCTGCCGCATCGCCTACGGCGTGGCCGGCCCCGTTCCGATGCGCGCGCCGAGCGCGGAAGCGATTGCAAACGGCAGCGCGCTTACCGAGGAGATGGTAACGGAATTTGCGCTTTCCGTTCTTTCGGACATCAACCCGCGCGATTCGTGGCGGGCGAGCAAGGCGTTCCGGCAGCACATTGCCGTTGAAATGGCGCGCCGCGCCCTGATTGCGTCGATCGAAAAAGCAGGAGGTGTGATCGCATGAGCCAGTATAAACTCGTTCGCTGCAACATCAACGGCAAGGACGTGGAACGGATGGTCGACGTTCGCGCGTCCCTGACCGATATGCTTCGCAACGACTACCGCCTGACTTCCGTAAAAAAGGGCTGCGAGGTCGGTGAATGCGGCGCGTGCAACGTCCTGATCGACGGCGAAGCGTTCAACTCGTGCATCTACCTCGCCGTGTGGGCGGATGGAAAGCACATCCGCACGCTGGAGGGGCTAATGGGACCGAACGGCGAGCTTTCCGATATTCAGCAGGCGTTTATCGACGAAACCGCGATCCAATGCGGTTTCTGCACGCCCGGATTCATCATGTCCGCCGTCGAAGTTCTGGAAAGCGGCGAGCTGTATTCCCGCGAGGAGCTTCGCAAACGTCTTTCCGGGCATCTTTGTCGCTGTACCGGCTACGAGAACATTCTGAACGCCGTTGAAAAGACGATGAAACGCAGACACGGGATCCCCGTAGACTGATCGAAAGAATCCTTATTTGCAAAATATCGGAACATCCCCGGCTTTCCTTTGAGAAAACCGGGGATGTTTTTGAAATGCAATCTTTTCCCGTGCGGATTCGGAGCGATCGTTTACTGACGATACGTTGCGAGGAAATCCTCCAGCTCCCTTGCCGCGAGTTTCAGATCGTCGATGCAGGGCAGATAGATCAGGCGGAAATGGTCGGGTTTCGGCCAATGGAATCCGCCGCCGTGCGTGAACAGGATCTTCTTTTCCCGCAGAAAATCGAGTACGAATTTCTCGTCGTCGTAGATATGAAACCGTTCGATATCAAGCTTCGGGAACATGTAGAACGCCGCCTTCGGCTTGACGACCGAAACGCCGGGGATTTTGTTCACCGCGTTGTAGATAAACTCGCGCTGATCGTAGACGCGGCCGCCCGGCACGAGCAGCGCGTCGGTAGAATCCAGATGTTCGAGCGCAACCGGAATCAGCGACTGCGCCGGCACATTCGAGCAGAGGCGCATGGAGGACAGCAGGTTGATGCCGTCGATATATCCTTTGGCGTGCGATTTATCGCCGCACAGCGCCATCCAGCCGCAGCGGTATCCGGCGATCAGATGAGATTTGCTGAGGCCGTTCAGAGAAACGGTCATCAGATCCGGTGCGAGCGACGCCAGCGCCGTGTGCTTTCTGCCGTCCATAACCAGCCGGTCGTAGATCTCATCCGCAAACAGAATCAGATCGTGCTCACGCGCAAGCCGAACGATCCCTTTCAGGATCTCATCGGGATAGAGCGCGCCCGTCGGGTTGTTCGGATTGATGACGACGATTGCTTTCGTCTTCGGCGTGATCTTCGCCGCCATGTCCTTCAGATCCGGATTCCATTCGCTCGCTTCATCGCACAGATAATGGACGGCGGTGCCGCCCGCAAGCGTGACCGAAGCGGTCCAGAGCGGATAGTCGGGCGAAGGCACAAGAACCTCGTCGCCGTTGTTCAGAAGCGCCTGCATCGAGAGTTGAATCAGCTCGGAAACGCCGTTGCCGGTATAGATATCGTTGACCGTGACGTTCGGCAGCCCTTTCTTTTTGCAGTATCCGAGAATCGCCTCGCGCGCTTCCAAAAGGCCCTTCGAATCCGAATACCCCTCGGTATTCGGAAGCGACTCGCTCATTCGGGCGAGAATTTCCTCGGGCGCACGAAATCCGAACGGCGCCGGATTGCCGATGTTCAGGCGAACGATGCGCTCCCCCGCTTCCATCATGCGGTTCGCCTCGTCCATGACGGGGCCGCGGATATCGTAACAGACATGGTCCAGTTTCGCAGACTTTTCAAATGTTCTCATTTCTGTGTTCTCCATCCCGAAAATTAAAATATATAATATTCCTCTTTCCCCGTTTTGTCAAGTGCTTCAGCGCCGCGGCAGGTATTCGATGAACTTCCGGACCGCCGCGGAAACATCCTTGCTGCTTCTGAGCGTAAGGCCGATGCGCCGTTTCGCCGGAACATCCAGCTCGCGCACCGCGATCCTGTACGGAGCGCGCCGCAAAATCAGCTCGGGGACGATGCTGATCCCGAGTCCCGCTTCCACCATCGACATGACCGCGTAATCGTCCCACGTCGTGAAATGCACGTTCGGCCGCAGACCGTTCCGTTCAAAGATTTCCGAGACCTCGGCCTTTGCCCCCTTTTCGAGCAGCATGAACGGCTCGTCGCACAGCGCGGAAAGTGGAACGCGCTCATGCGCCGTCAACGGATGATTTTCCGGCAGGATTGCCACGAGACGGTCCTGCTCAAGATAGATCTCTTCAAGATCCGGCAGCGTCGGCAGTCGGTTGAATCCGCAGTCGACGGCGCCCGACTGTACCCACGCTTCAATTTCCGTATAGTCTCCGAGCAAAATCTCATATCCGATGTTCGGATAATCCTTCTGAAACTCACAGATGATATTCGGCAGCCAGTACGTCGCCGCGCTCGAAAACGTGCCGATCCGGATCAGTCCCGACTGCAGGCCGTTCAAGGCGTCAACCTCCATGCTGAGCTTGTCCGCCTCCTCCAGCAACCGGTTCACGCGCGGCAGCAGCACCGTTCCGTCCGACGTCAGACGGACGCCGCTCTTGCTCCGTTCCAATAAGCTCAGCTTCCATTCCGTTTCCAGCTCCGCAATCATCCGGCTGATGCCCGACTGCGTATAATTCATCCGCTCGGCCGCCTTGGTGAAGCTCCCGCACTCCGCCGCCGTCTTGAACGCACGGTATTTCTGCATGCCTGAATCCATACCCGACTCCCCTTATATTATATTTTGTCATGGATAACATGAGAAATATTCGCTTTTCTCATGGATAAACATATGATACTATACTCACCAATCAAACGCAAGCAAAAATGCGTAAAAAACGGAGAAGGAACTATGGAACTGATCGTATTTATACTGTATCTGGTCTTTATGATCGGAATCGGCGTATTTTTCTTTTTGAAAACGAAAAACGGCGGTGAAAAGATGTATTTCCTCGGCGGCCGCAAAATGGGACCCTGGGTAACGGCGCTGTCGGCCGGCGCTTCGGACATGAGCGCATGGGTTCTGATGGGCATGCCGACGGCGATCTATTCACTCGGACTCGGGCAGATCTGGATTCCGATCGGGCTGCTGCTCGGCTACAGCTTAAGCTGGATCTTCGAGGCGCCGCGGCTCCGGAAATTCAGTCTCGCCGCGAACGATTCGATCACGATCCCGCAATATCTCACCAACCGCTTCCTTTCGAAATCGAAGGTTCTGCAGGTGATCTGCGCCGGCGTATTCCTGTTTGCGTACACGATCTACGCGGCCTCCTCGATCAAGGCATGCGGCACGCTGTTCCACACGGTCATCGGCATCGATCCGAAGATTGCAATGTACATCGCGGCTGCGATCATCATCGCCTACACGTTCTTCGGCGGATTCTCGGCGGTTTGCTGGACCGACTTCTTCCAGGGACTTCTGATGCTCGGCGCACTGCTGCTCGCCCCCATCTTTGCGCTCACGACGCTGAACCTGACCGAAACGGCCGCTGCGCTGCCCGCAGGATATCTGAATCCTTTTACGGATTGGAAATCCATTGTTTCAGGACTCGGCTGGGGCCTCGGCTATTTCGGAATGCCGCACATCATCATCCGTTTCCTCTCGCTGCGTTCACAGAAGGAAATGAAAAAGTCCGCGGTCATCGGCATCGGCTGGACGCTGCTGATCCTCGGCTTTGCGACGGCGGTCGGCGTGCTCGGCCGCATGATGTTCGGCGCTTCGGAAACGCTGTCCGGCAACTCGACGGTGTTCATTGAGATGGTCCGCAAGCTGTTCCCGGCGATCCTTTCCGGCATTCTGCTTTCGGCGGTGCTTGCTGCTTCGATGAGTACGGCGGACAGCCAGCTTCTCTCGGCGGCGTCCGCGCTTGCGAGCGACGTTTACCGGCCGCTCATCCGCAAAAACAAGGCCGGCGACCGGGAGATGCAGTGGGTCGGCCGCGGCGTTGTGCTGCTGATTGCCGTCGCTGCATTGATTCTTGCGGCGAACCCGAACTCCGGCTCGATCATGAGTCTGGTCGAGAACGCCTGGGGCATCTTCGGTGCGGCATTCGGGCCGGCCATCCTGCTCAGCATCTTCTGGAAGCGGTTTACCTTCTCCGGCGCGATCGCCGGAATCCTGGCCGGAGCCGTTACGGACGTGCTGTGGCTCCTGTTCCTGTCGGATCTCGGCATCTATGAGATCATTCCCGGTTTCTTTGTGGGGCTGATCGCCGCGATCGTTGTTACGCTGCTTTCAAAGAAGCCCTCCGGGGAAGTGGAAGCGCTGTTCGACCGCGCGATCGCGCTCAAGGATTGATTGAAAACGGATAATCGGACCGTTCCCGGGTGAACGGTCCGATTTGTCTTGGATTCATAATGTGAAAAGCCATTCCTCCGCCTGCTCACGGTTCTCAAAAACAAGCTGCTGTTTTTCGGAATACTGCTCCAGAAGTTTTTGCAAAACAGGCCGGTTCTTTGTGCGATAGGATTTGACCATCGCAACGAGCTCGGGATCCAGCGTCTGTTCCGTCCACGGGATATCCTCCCGCGTCTTTCCGACGCGCTCCGTGATTCCGCGCATGCACTCTTCTTCCCTGTAATCCAAAAACACGATCACGTCGCATGCACGGATCCGCGGTTCATACGTTCTGCTGTAATCTCCGTCCAGAATCCATCGATCCTCCCGCATCACTTCTTCCAACCGGCGGTCGAACGCTTCCCGGGAACAGTGCGTCCTGTCCGCATTCCACCAAATGTTGTCGAGATGAATCAGCGGGATTCCCGTAAGCCGGTGCAGTTTGCAGGCAAACGTGCTCTTTCCGCTTCCGGGGCAGCCGAGAACAAGGATCCTGTTTCCGGCAAACACACCTGGATATTCCATCGCCGTTTCTCCTTATCGATAGCTGTGCACACCCGGCAGGAATGTGTTGACGCCGATATAGGTGAAAATCATGCAGACGAACCCGATGACCGCAAAGATCGCCGCCGCCTTTCCGTGCCATCCTCTCCGGATGCGAAGATGCAGATAAATGGCGAAAATGATCCACGTCACCAATGACCATGTTTCCTTCGGATCCCAGGACCAATAGCTCCCCCAGGCGCGTTCCGCCCAGATCGCGCCGGTAATGATTGTAAATGTCAGAAACAACAGACCGAGGGCGACGCTTCGATAGCTGATCAGATCCAGTTTTTCGCGTGAAGGAATGTGCGTATCGAAAAAGCCGCCCTCTTTTGCTTTGTCACGCAGCAGAAACAGGATCGACAGAACGAACGAAACGCCGAACGAGCCGTACGCAATGATCGCGGTCGATACATGGAAGCCGAGCCAGTTGCTTTTTAGTGCCGGCATCAGTTCATGCACGTCCTTGGACTGCATCGCTGCATAACCGATCACAAGAAAGATGATCGGCGCGGCAAACGCTCCGAGTACCGGAAACCGAAACCGATACACAAAGATCAAACTGACAAGGCACAGCCCCCAGGCAAATGCCGTTGCAAATTCATACTGGTTGGTCAGCGGAAGCCGTCCCGCGCCGATCCCGCGGCAGATCAGCGCCGCCGTATGCAAGACCAATCCCGCCGTCTGCAGTATGACCGCCGCTTTGGCGATCGGATTTTTCTTGACCGCGATAAAAACAAAGTACAGGATCATCGCTGCAAAATAAAGCAGCATAACGATCGTAAACAACGTGTTCTCAACCCTGAGCATCGGTTTCTCCTGTTATTTTCAGTTTCGTTGCGCTTACCGCCCGTTCCAGTTCATCCCGCAGCATCGCCCTGCGTTTTTTGCTTTCCGCGTATACCGTCCATGTCCCATCCTCCGCAGGCATCGCCCATACCGATTGCGGGAGAATATAAAACGCAAGCAAGAGACCGATCATCGTGACGACGCCGCCAGCAAATGCAACCGACGTAAAAGCGTCCCGTTTGATCTGAATCAGCGTATAGTTCTGCGGTTCGGAAAACGAAACCTCATAATCGTCGATCGTAATCGTTTCCCCCTGCGTCAGTGCGTTCATACCAAGCAGTTCTCCCAAATAGTAAACCGAATACAAATACGCCGGACGGTTCAGCCTGCCCGAAACCGTCTTTGGTCCTTCCCCCGGCACCAGCGCATAATCCGGATAAAAGGCATTGAAATACACGACCAGTTCCTTTTTATCCGCGATCGGCAGGTATTCCCCCGCACAGACAATTTCGCTTTGCAGCGGTTCACCCGATTTTGTGACGTCCACCTTTGCCGCCCATCCCGTTGCGTTCTGATAAAACGTCATGCCGAACATCCGACCGGGATGATTGACCGAAATGACCGCACGCTGTTCATCCGGCTCCGTTGTGGAACCCTGCGGCACGCGCCAGACCGTGACATCCGCTGTGTACTGTTCCACCGTATCGTCATCCCTCAGATCGATCCGAAAGTCGTTGATCGAAAGGAAAAGTCCTGTATCGCCGATCGGGCGCGTCTGTCCCGGAACGCCGTAAACCGAATACTCCTGCTTTGTCATTTGTCCCAGTCCGAAGCCGAGAATCAGCAGAAGGATTCCGATATGGCACACCCATGCGCCCCAAAGGCCGATCCGGTGTTTCGAAGAATACAGAATCTTGATTCCGTCCGTTTCCGATTGCTGCGGTTTCGGCATTCGTAACGCCGCAAAGACAGACTCCGGATCCGAAACGCCCGATACGGATGCATCCGCAGCACGTTTTGCCGCATTCCCTGCGTCTCCGAAGGATTTTGTTCTCCTGATCAGGGTACCGAGCCGAAACACGTTGCACAGAAGCAGATTTCCGCAGAGAAACGCCGTAATTGCGATGAACCACCAGCTGTGAAACGTGTCGTTCAGGCGCAACGCCATGATCCACGCTGCCGCCGTTTCCGAGTAGGAAGCGGCATACCAGTCAAATGTCTGCCCCTGCTTGACAAAGCTTCCGACCGCGCACGCGACCACAAGCAGCACAAGAAGAATGACCGCAAACGTCATTGACGAGAGAAATTTCCAGATTTTTCGCAGCACTTTCATACCATATACGAAACGGCGGAGTCATCCTATGCGAATCCGCCGCAATCAGATCCCGATTCCGGTTACTTACCGAGCAGCGCCATGCCTTCCGTGATCTTTGCGTCCGCCGTATCCAGGCAACGGAACGCAAGTTCGGAATTGTGCGCCCCCTCCGCGTTTTCCACATAACAGAAGTCGAAATACCATTGTGCTTCCCGATACAGTTTGCGGATCGCGTCCAGTTCCGTTTCCTCCATCGTTCCCGCCGCCACTGCGTCCGCCAGCGCGTCTTTGAAGGCGGATAAACGATTCCCGACCTCGGTTTCCCTTGTTGTAACGCGTTCCTGCAGGCGACGGACCAAAGTGACCATATCCTTGTCCTTATGACACTCGGCGCAGGTGGACAGCAGCGTTTCGTTTTCAAGCGGACTGACAATGGAATGACTGTGATAGATCGTTCCGTCCTCTGCCTGTTCGATCGGCATATGACAGTCCGCGCAGTTTAATGAGCCTGCGTGCTTTCCGAGAAGATACGTTTCCATCTCCGGATGCTGCGCTTTTAAAAGTTTTGCGCCGGTGCTCGGCTGCACCCAGTCATAGAACCCGACCGTGCCGTCCGCCATTCCAAGCGAATCGTAATAGGCAAGAATCGCTTCCGGCGTCATGGTTTCGACGCTCGAATACGGCATCATCGTTTCCTTTTCCGTCGGAGTGAAATAATACTCGATATGGCACTGACCGCAGGAAAGCGTGGACGGGTCAATCGTTTCCGACGCCGCGCCGAGCGCTTTCGATACGTAACTGTGCGTGATCGTGATCTGCCCTTTGTTCCCGGCGTCGTTTCCGTGGCAGGAATAGCAGCTGACGGCTTCCTCCATCTTTGCCGAAACCTCGTCAAACGGCATCGTGTAAACGCCGACGTCCTGATCGTTTACAAGTTTCGTAAAGTTCGGTGTCTTGCACGTCAGGCAGTTGGCGCTCGCGTGCGGACGAAGCGTTTTTGCTACGTCCTCCAGCGTATAGGAATGACCGCGCGCGCTGCCATAATCCTTGGCAAACCCGAATCCTTCATAGATGTTGACTAGATACGGATCCTGCTCCAGATAATCGACCACATAGGAATTTTTGCTGTTATCGCCCATCGTTGCGACGATATGCGGATAAATTTCGTTCCAGTCCGCCGCATTGACCGTGCCGTCGCTGCCAGAGGCTTTCGGCGCGGCAACGGTCTGATACGCAATATCCGAACGAGTCAATGGACCGAGCGCATCGCGATTGACCAAGTGGTACAAAAGATCCTTGCCGCCGATCACACCGCAGAGAAATAGAATCGCAATCGCAACCACGATTCCTGCGATAATCAGTTTTGCCGCCTGATTTCTTTTTTCCATTACAATCCCTCCCCGATTTATTGCGCCGGGATCTCTTCTGCTGGTTCCTGCACCGGAGGAAGAATGACCTTGACGGGACACTTTTCGGCGCATTTTCCGCAGAGCGTACAATTTGCATAATTCACATGCGCCAGATTGTTTTCCACGATGATCGCGTCGTAAGCACACTGGCGGGAGCAAAGGCTGCAGCCGAGGCAGCCTGCCGAGCAGACCTTCTTCACCTGCGGCCCCTTATCACGATTCGAGCACTGCACGCGAACACGCTTTCCGACCGGAACCAGTTCAATCAATCCTTTCGGACACGTTTTCACGCAAAGGCCGCACTCGACGCAAAGCGATTCGTTTACGACCGCAACGCCGTCGACAATCGAGATCGCGTTCTGCGGACAAACGCTGACGCAGGAGCCGAGACCGATGCAGCCGTAATCGCAGTCGGCCAGATTCATACCGGACAGAACCGCTGCACGGCAATCCCGGATTCCGATGTACTCGCCCTGGTTCTTCGTTACCTCACAGGTCCCTTTGCAGCGGACAAACGCGGCTTTGCGCTCGCGCGCTTCGGCGTTCGCGCCCATGATGCCGCCGATGCGCTCCGCAACCGCGGCTCCGCCGACCGGGCAGACATTGACCGGCGCTTCTTCGGCAACGATCGCCGCAGCTGCCGCGTCGCAGCCCGCGTAGCCGCAGGCGCCGCAGTTGTTTCCGGGCAGGCACTCGCGGACGGCCGCCTCGCGCTCATCGACTTCTACGTGAAATTTCTTGCCCGTAAATACGAGCCCGGCGCCGACGATGACGCCGATCACCGTTATGACGGCAGTGGTAATCAGAATAATCTCCATCTCGCACCCCCGTCAGAACGACAGCCCCGAAAAGCCCATAAACGCAATCGACATCAGCGCTGCCGAAATCAGCACGATCGGCGCGCCGCGCAGGGGTTTGGGCAGATCCTCTTCCCGGATGCGGGAGCGGATGCTTGCAAGCAGAACGATCGCAAGCGTGAAGCCGACCGCCGTTCCGAATCCCGCCAGCACGCTTTCAACGAAGTTGTACTCGTTCTGGACGTTCGTGAGCGCAACGCCGAGCACGGCGCAGTTCGTCGTGATCAGCGGCAGGTAAATGCCGAGCGACGTATAGACCGCAGGGGACGTTTTCTTGAGGAACATTTCGACGATCTGCACCAGCGCGGCAATAACCAGAATGAAAACGATCGTCTTCATAAAGTCCAGTCCGAGCGGCTTCAGAACGAAATCATAGAGCAGACTCGCGACCGCGGACGAAATCGTCATGACGAAAATGACTGCGACGCCGAGACTTGCCGAAGCTTTCATCTGCTTCGAAACGCCGAGGAAGGAACAGATGCCGAGAAACTGGTTCAAAACCACGTTGTTGATCAGCGCGCCGCCGATCATGATCAGAATCAAACCCTTCATTTTGCTTCCTCCTCCGCCTTTTCACAGCGCTGCGCGCAGGTCGCGCAGCAGCCGTCGCATCCGGTGTTCTCGACCAGCTTGCGCTGCCGCGTTTTGATGCCGATCGCGTTCATGATCGCAATAAACAGCGCGATTACGAAGAACGCTCCCGGCGGTTGGACAAAGATGCCGATCGGCTCTACGCCGGGCAGGTATTGGATGAAGTTGAACCCGAACGCCGAGCCGCTGCCGAGCACCTCGCGCAAAAGGCCGGCAAGCGTCAGCGCGACGGTAAAGCCAAGTCCCATGCCGATGCCGTCCATCACCGCAAGTCCGGGCGTATGCTTGTTCGCGTACGCTTCCGCGCGGCCGAGGATGATGCAGTTGACGACGATCAGCGGGATATAGATTCCGAGCGAGTTGTAAAGCGCAGGCAGGTATGCCTCGATCAGCAGTTCGGTCACGGTAACAAGCGAAGCGACGATCACGATATACGCCGGAAGACGCACCTGATCGGGAATGACCTTCCGAAGCAGGGAAATCACAAAGTTCGAAAGGATCAGAACCGCAGTTGTGGAAATGCCCATGCCGACGCCGTTGATCGCGGTTGTGGAAACCGCGAGCGTCGGACACATGCCGAGCATCAAAACCAGGGTGGGATTTTCCTTGATGACGCCGTTATACAGCCGTTCCAGATATTGATTCATATTATTTCCCTCCCTGCATCACGTTACGGAAGAAGTCGAGCGCTGCGTTGACGCCGTTCACGACTGCGGAGGAAGTAACCGTAGCGCCGGTGATCGCATCGACACCATCCGATCCGCTGCCGTTCAGAACCAGTTTCGTGACCGAACGGTTTACAAACTGATCAATAAACGGTGATTCCGCTGCCTTGGAGCCTTTGGTCGGCGTTTCTTTCAATTCTATAAACGAAATCGAATGCAGCGTTCCGTCCGCCTTCAGTCCGACCGACATCTTGATATCGCCCTCATAGCCGTTGCCGTTCGTCACGACGATCACATATCCGACAGTACTGCCGTTTTCGTCAACGCCGATCAGTGCCTCATTGATGTAGGATTTGCCGAAACCCGTCCCGTACACCTTACCGTCCAGCGCGGCAATCGCCTGATCCGCGGAGTCGCTTTCGGCAAACGTTTTCGCATCCGGACACACGACCTGATAGGAAGCGCGTTTTGCTTCGAGTCTCCTCTGCTCGATCGCGGGTTCCGTCATCGTGAACACGCCGGACAGCGCCACGCCGGCAAGCAGCGTGATCAGCGTCAGCGCGATCACGGGCTTGGGAATCCGCTGCCAAAGCGGGATCCGCTTTTCGCCGTTTGCTTTCTTGATTGCCGCCTTGCGATACGCGTACGGTTTCGGAATGATATACATATCGATCAACGGCGTAAACAGGTTCGCGATGATGACCGAATAGCTGAACGAGTCCGCGTTCTTTCCGAAAATCCGGAACAATGCGCCGAGGACGCCGATCAGACAGCCGTAAACGAACTGTCCGAGACGGCTGACCGGAGAAGTCGTATAATCGGTCGCCATGAAGAACGCGCCCATCACAACGCCGCCGCCGCACAGATGCGCAAGCAGGAATTTCGGGTCGAAGCCCTGTCCGCCGAACAGCGCCATCATCAGCGTAAAGCCGCCGAGCACCGAGAAGCAGATCTCGCCGTGGATGATATCGAGTCCCCAAAGAATCAGACCGCCGATGAGCATTGCCAGCACCGAGCTGCCGATGATGCCGTTCGTCGTTCCGAGGAACATCTGCGTGATGTTGACGGTTTTTCCGGCGAGCAGCGACGCGACCGGCGTCGCGCTCGAAACGCCGTCCGCCGCAAGCGGGAACTGCGTCATCGCATTGCTGAAGGAGATCATCAAAAAGCAGCGCGCCGCAAGCGCCGGGTTCACAAAGTTCTTGCCGAGACCGCCGAAGCAGCATTTTACGACAAGAATTGCAAACGCCGAACCGATGATCGGAATATACAGCGGAACGAGCGGCGAAAGCGTCAGCGCAAGCATCATGCCCGTGACGGCCGCCGACCCGTCGAAGATCGAGATTTTACGCTTGGTGATCGCGCAGAACAGCCATTCTGAGCCGACCGCAGATACCATTGACGCCAGAATCACAAACAGCGCGTGCCAGCCGTTTACGATGACGCCGACGACCGCTGTCGGCAGCAGCGCGAGCAACACCGTGTGCATGATGAACGACGTCGTCCAGCTGTCACGAATATGCGGACCGTGGGATAAACGGAATGTGCTCATTTCTTCCCTCCTGCCGCTTCGGCGCGTTTCTTCGCCATGATTTCCGCTTTGGTTTGCTTGAACGCCTGCGTCAGCGGACGTTTCGCAGGGCAGATATAGGTGCAGGATCCGCAGGCAACACAGTCCAGACCGTACAGCTTCTTTTCATACCGTTCGAAATCGCCGGCAATGATCGCATCCGCCATCATCTGCGGCATCAATCCGCTCGGACAAACCGTCGTACAGCGACCGCAATGCAGGCACGTCGTCATGTATTTGTCGGCGCGTTCGACCGCATCCTCCGCCAAAACCGTGATGGCGTTTGTCGTTTTCGTTACGGGAACCTCCAAAGAACCGACCGCAATGCCCATCATCGGACCGCCCGCCAGAACCTTTTTCGCTTCCGTGTCCGGTTTGACGCCGCCCGCCGCTTCCACCAGCTCGGCAAAGCTCGTGCCGTCGCGGACAATGTAATTGCACGGACGCACGATCGCTTCGCCGGTCACGGTCAGCACATGGCGGAACAGCGGTTCACGATACAGCACCGCGCGACCGATCGCATACAGCGTTCCGACATTATCCACGATGCAGCCGACGTCCGCCGGCAGTTTGGTGATCGGATAGTCGATCCCGGCAATCGCCTTGATCAGACTCCGCTCGCCGCCCTGCGGATATTTTGTCCGAAGACTCAGCACGCGGATACGCTCGTGTCCCTGCACCGCTTTCTGCATAGCGGCGATCGCCTCGGGCTTGTTGGTCTCGATCGCAACGATCCCCTCGGCGTTCGGGAACAACCGCAGAACGATCTCCATGCCTTCGACGATCTCATCGGCGCTTGCGCGCATCAGTTGATCATTGCAGGTCAGATACGGCTCACATTCGGCTCCGTTGGCGATCAGATACCGGATCGCAAGCGGTTTTTTGGGCGCGAGCTTCACATGCGTCGGAAACCCGGCTCCGCCGAGACCGATGATCCCCGCGTCTTTCACGCGCGCGATAATCGCCTCATTGCTCAGCGCGGACGGATCCTCCCGCACCTCGTAGCGGTCCGGCTGCGTAAACAGCCCGTCGTTTTCAACGACGATACATTCCTGCATCGCGCCGGAAATCGTGCGGCGTTTTTCAATCGCCTTGACCTTGCCGGAGCAGGAACAGATAATATTCGCCGAAACAAAGCCGTCCGCCTCCGCGATGCACTGCCCGACCGAGACCGCATCGCCCTTTTTGACGATCGGTTTTGCCGGCTTGCCGATATGCTGTGCAAGCGGAAAAACGAGTTCTCCGACCGGCTCGTAAGCGCGCAGCGGCATTTCCCGACTCAGAGCTTTATGCCCCCGCGGATGAACGCCGCCGCGAAATGTATCTTTCACCGTTTCATTCCCCCTTTTTCGTCCTGTTTTCTCCCAAACGGATTCTGCGGTATACAAATCCACTTTTTATCCTATTGCAAAGTGTAACAGATTTTACACGGTTTGTAAATAGAAAAACCCCGCCATTCGACCCTTTTCCAAAAAGGAAAGCGCCCCCTCGTCCGGCAGCAGCCGGAAACGAAAGGACGCAAGAGATTCGAGACGGTTTTCGCTTTATGAAACGGAATGGTACGGGTTGTCCGGATGCGGGTCGGTCGGATCCCAGCCGTAGCCGTTCTTGTCCGTATAAGGCGCTTCCCAGATAACGGCGGGCGGCTTTGTCGGCGTCGGCCCCACGGTCTTCGTAACCCAGACCTCAACGGTCGTGTCCGCGCAGAACTCATAGATCCACTTCGCGTCTGCAACCGTCAACCGGATGCAGCCGTCCGATGCGACCGAACCGAGCTTCTCATACTTTCGCATACTCACCATGCTGTGCCCGTTCTCGGCGTTTCGACCCGCATCGGCGCTGATCGGAATCGAATGCAACAGATGATGCGTTTTGAAGCGGCACGCCCACAGCCCGTAACACGGCGACTCCTCCGTGCCGAGCAGCTTGTATTCATACCGCTGCGAGATCTTGAAGGTTCCCGTCGGGGTTTCATGTTTGGCGCGGCCCGTGGAACAGATCATCACGCGCTCCTCCACCCAGACCCCGTCCTTTGCCGTAAACGCCACGACGCACTGCGTTGGCAGATATACGCCCAGCGTTCGTGCATTTTCGGATTTCGGCGATTTTTCCGGCGCATACACGGGCACTGTGCAGACAAGATCGTATGGCGCCGTCCCCGGCGCAACCGCGCCCGAAGCGTCGGACGGGTAAAACGTACCCGCTTCCTCCCCCACCGTTCCGTATGCAACATACCGATTCCGCTTTTCGGAATACAGCACGCCCGCTTTCTGCGTCTGCACAAACCCGTTCGCAGCCCTCAGGTGCGCCGGAACCGGTTTCAGTACGAACGGCGCGGGCGGCGGCGTCGGCTCCGGCGTGTCGGTCGGCGCAGGCGTATCGGTCGGAACCGGCGTGTCGGTCGGAACCGGCGTGGCCTGCGGCGTCGGCTGAACGGTCGGCTGCTCGATCACGATGATCTCCGTCTGCTCCGAGGGCGCCGCCGTCTGCAAAGACGAAGACGTTTTGACAGCGTCAGGCACCGTGCAGGCAAGCAGCACGGTCATAAGCAAAAGACAGATTGCAAAACGAAACGATTTCACAGATCCTTCTCCGTCGGTGATTCGATCTATGGAAGGATTCTATCATTTCCTGTCCGCAAAAGCAAGCGTGCGGCGCAGATTTTGCAATTTGTACGAATTCAGCCCAAAAACAGGTTTTCGTACATCTGCTTCGCATAGATGCAGTAGCCGCGGGCGCTGTCGTTCAGAAAAACGTGGGTAACGACGCCGATCAGCTTCCCGTTCTGCAAAACCGGGCTGCCGCTCATTCCCTGCACGATTCCGCCCGTTCGGTCGAGAAGTCCGCGATCGATCACTTCAATCATCATCCCATCCGTTTCGGGCGACGCCTGTACGCCCAATCGGATTACGCGCACCTTATATTGCTGCGGCGATGTGCCCTCGACCGTCGACAGCATTTCCGCCTCGCCGAGGCGCACCTCCCCCGGCTGGGCGATCGGGTAGAGCGGCGCAGATGCGTTCGCAGCGCAAAGCGTTCCGGCAATTCCGAACGGCGTATTTTCCAGGATCGAACCGATCTCCTCCGCCTCCGCTGCGGCAAAACTGCCGATCAGTTCTCCCGCTTGTCCGCCCGACGCGCGCTCCACACCGGTGACCGACGCCGGATAAATCTCTCCGCCGCCGTTTCGCAGCAGTACGCCTGTATCAATGTCCGATACGCCATGCCCGAGCGCCGCGTACCGCAGCGAGCCCGGCGCGAAAAAAGACATGGTTCCGATGCCGGATGTGCTGTCCCGCACCCAAGCGCCGACGCGCAGCACGCCGTCCGAATCGCGTACCGGCGTGACCGCCGCGTGAAATCGATTTCCATTCCTAAGGCAAAGCAGATCCAACGGCTCCTCCCGATTGCAGAACGCGGAAAAATCGGCGCTCGAGCGCACCGCCCGGCCATTAACCGCCAGGACTGTATCGCCCGCAGCAAGCCCGGCGTCCGCCGCCGGATTGACCGTCCCGCGACCCGTTCGCACGCCGCCGAGTCCCACGATCTGCACGCCTTGCGTTCGCATCAGGATTCCGATTGCCTCTCCGGACGCAGCCACCGTCGGTTCCTCTCCCGACGTATGCACGGTTCTCACCGGAAGAACGCCGAACAGGCGAACGGTGCATTCCGCGCCCATTTGCGAGGAAAGTCGTTCGTCCCCGCTTCCCGCCGCGGCTTCCGTCCCCGCACTGCTGACTGTCAGCAGCGGCGCGCCCACGATCGCGTCTGCCGTCGACGGCCCGTTCAGAAGCGTCTGTACCGACGGCAGGGAATACCACAGCAAAATCGCCGCACACAGCACGGCGGATACCGTTTTTCTCACTCGTTTCATGTCCGCAGTATGTGCGCTTTCCGCCCGTTTCATGCCGGGAATTCCGAAAAATACCCCGCATTTTTCGTTGATTATATATTATATATATTGACAATTCTCCGGAATTCTGTATAATAGGATGGTGCAGCGAAGGCGAAAGGAGCTTTGAAGAAAAACAATGAAACTGGCGATTTACGGATACGGTAATCTGGGACGCGGCGTGGAAGCTGCAATCCGGCAGAACGGCGATGCGGAACTGGTCGGCATTTTTACGCGGCGCGATCCGAAAACGGTTGTTTCGAAAACCGGGGCGTCCGTTTTTGCGGCGGATGAGATTTTAGCAAATAAGAACGCCATCGACGCGGTGATCCTTTGCGGCGGAAGCGCGACCGACCTGCCGATTCTGACGCCGATGCTTGCAAGGCATTTTTCGGTGATCGACAGTTTTGATACGCATGCCAGAATTCCGGAGCATTTCGCCGCGGTCGATGCGGCGGCAAAAGCCGGCGGCACGCTGGCGCTGATTTCCTGCGGTTGGGATCCGGGGCTGTTTTCTCTGAACCGTCTGTACGCAAGCGCGATCCTGCCCGACGGCAAGGATGAAACCTTTTGGGGGCGCGGCGTGAGCCAGGGGCATTCCGACGCGATCCGCCGCATCCCGGGCGTACTCGACGCGCGTCAATACACTGTGCCGATCGAATCGGCTTTGCAGTCGGTGCGCGCCGGCGAAAAACCGACGCTCAGCGCGCGGCAAAAGCATCTCCGCGAGTGCTACGTCGTCGCGGCGCCGGGAGCGGACAAGGCCGCGATCGAGAACGCTATCAAAACGATGCCGAACTATTTTGCCGACTATGACACGTCGGTGACGTTCATCACCGCGGAGGAAATGCGGGCAAATCACAGCGAGCTGCCGCACGGCGGCGTTGTGATCCGCAGCGGCAAAACGGGGCTTGACGGCGAGCATCGGCACACGATCGAATACTCCCTGAAGCTCGATTCGAACCCCGAGTTCACCGCGAGCGTGCTCGTTGCCTACGCGCGGGCGATCTGCCGCATGGCGCAGCGCGGCGAGACCGGCTGCCGCACGGTATTCGATATCGCGCCCGCCGACCTTTCCCCGCTCTCAGGTGAAGCGCTCCGGAAGACGATGCTGTAACTCATTCAGAATATGGAAAGGACCGCGGCTTTTGCCGCGGCCCTTATGTTTTACCGGTTTACCAGTCCGGATCGGTGACCTTGTGACCGTCCTGCGCGTCCGATGTCGCTATGATGTCCGCTACTTCTTCCAGTTCCATCTTCGGCGTTTCATATTG
>CACXMS010000021.1 GCA_902768795.1 uncultured Eubacteriales bacterium | reverse complement strand
CGTTCCCGTTTTCGCTGACCCGGGACAGATTGCCGAGCGCGTCATACGCGTACGCGGTTCTGCCGCCCAGCGGATCTTTCGATCCGATCAGTCTTCCCGCCGCGTCGTAGGGTGTCAAGGGAACCGGCCCTTAGCCCCTTGAAACTGCAGTCTACCAGCAGGCACGCCAACCGATGAAATCCCAAATTACCAAACGATCTTTTGGCAATAGCTTGTTCGCAAGCCATCCGCTGCGCTGAATCGGATAAATCGGGGCCCAGTCTACAATGACGATTGCTTGCTCGAAGTGATTCTCTTTCCTTTCCGATTCATTTATCGGGTCATACTTCACTGCATAATAGTTCTTAACTTTTTGAGGATTAAAGTTGGAATTCAGCCACCACAAAGGTGAATTCCAATATTCCCGAAAATAAACCGGTGTATTATTGTATTCTGCGTCCTCTCCTACCACATCTGATCCGGATAATTTCCAATGGGGTCGATTTAATTCGTTTACATACTCCAATATATTTGAATCATACGATTGTTTTCCTGAAAGATACCAAAATGTTATCATTTTATTTGGATTTGTTTTTTTCCCGCTTTCATATACCGCATACTTTACAGGAACGAAGCCCAATGTCCATAAAAGAACAATCCCGATCAATACCAAACAAACAATTACGATTTTTTTCATCTTTTTCTATCCTTTTTCTTATTCTTCTATCGGTTGAAAAGACATCCAATAAGAAGGTGGTCATAAGAATTCAGGCAAATTCCACGCTTGTTTTCCAGGAATCGGATCGTAAAATGCTCCTTCTTGAATATAGCCCGTTTCTTCTCTCAGTTTGTTAATCATATAGGTCATAACCGTCTTTTGACCGTACTCGTCATACCCGTATTGTACCATGTCGCCCGCCGGGTTTTCAACCCGTGTCGCTGTGTCAAGAGAACCGTCTTCTTATTATTTATAAATCCATTGAACGTCATGACAGTAAATACTTTTCTATCTCTCTTTTATAAGCAACATCTTTATCGTTATTGATATCCAATGCTAACTCCTGCATCTGCAAAAAGCCTTTGGAATATGTAACTTGCGGAAATTTTATCGAGATGGCCGCAAGTTTCTTCCTGTCCAGTTGATTGAGCATCTCCTTTCCCCAATAGTTTAACCAATGAACAGAAGTAATTTTTCGTTCCTCTCCTTTCGGAAATCCTCCTGTGTCCTGTGGGAATGCATCATTTACAAATCCAGCCCAAAATGGATCGAGAAGATCAATCACTTTTAGAAATATTTCTTTTATCTCTTTTCCATAAGAACTTGTATTAGCTGGAAAGGACACCGGAAAATCAATGATGAATGTGTTAATGAACCGTTTATTCGTGCAACCCACTTGAATGCTGTAACCAACGCAAGAAGACTTGTTAAGGGAAGAAAAGAACGAAACATTATAGCCGAGATCCCCAAAAACTCGCTTTCCTTCCTTGTTAATGCCTTTTTGAAGTTCATCATAAAAATTCTCATACGTAAAAGAAAACGGTTTTGCGTCTCTTAATCTTTTAACCTTTAAATAATTCGGTCTGTATTCCGACGGAAGTTTGTTAAATAAGTCTAGCGCATGAAACGCTTTTATCGCAATAGTTTCAAAAGGGACATTATCGCTAACTGCCTTACTCCAAAAAACCAACGTATACCACTGATACATTTTTCCTCCTTTCTCATTTCATAGGTTGATAAATGAATTCAATTCCATAAACACCTTTTTCTCGAAAAAGAGTTTGAAAGGCACTAAGAGATTGTTGATCTGAACATGTCAAGGGGACGGTTCTCTTGACGCGACGTTGCATCCAAGCTCCTTGGATTTCTTTGCCTGGAAGAGACCGAAGCCCCTTGCCGAGCCGGTAATGACGACTGTTTTCATGCGTTTGCTCCTTTCCGGTTCTTTCCGTAGAGCCAGAAGAAGAATGCCATCAGCACCTCTCCGAACATGCTGATGAAGAAGATCAAATCAAAGTTTCCGGTTGCCGGACCGAGCGCCGAGAACGCGAACATGAAAAAGCCGGACAGGAACAGTCCCGGACGCTTCCGTTTGACCCAGGCGATGATGCCGCATGCAATCAGAACAACGATCGGACCGTAGCTGAGCCCGTTCTGAATGCCGCTCGACCATGCGGGCGTCGTGTCGGCGCTTGCATAGCGCAGAACGGTTCCGACGGTCTTCGGCTCGAGCTGCGTCACGAAGCCCGCGGCAAGCCCGACCGCAATCATCACGGCAGTGACGATCCAGACAATACGCATACCGATCTTTTTGAAGCCGAGCGCTTCGGCGCAGATCGGAAACAGGAGCGGAATCAGGCCGCAGTGCAGCACATAGCGCATCAGACTCAGGATCCGGAACAGTCCGGATTCCTGCATGACGGTTCCGAGCGCAAGAATCAGCGCGTCATAGAACAGTCCGAACGCCACGAGTCCCATCCACAGCGCGGGATGGAACCTGCGCCTGCGCCACAGCACAAACAGCGATGCGGTCAGCAGCAGATTGATCGCCGCAATCACCCACAGGGCGACGGGCATAATCGAGATCAAAAACGCTTTCATACAATCTCCTCCTTAAAATCAAAGGCTTTTCCGCGCGGCAAGCCCGTTTTTGTGCAGGATCCGGGTTGCAAAAAACCTGCAGCAGATGTTGACGCCCTCTTCGGCATGAGGCCAACGTGTTCACGTGTCAAAGGGACGGTTCTCTTGATACACTCGTATTGTACCATGTCGCCCGCCGGGTTTTCAACCCGTGTCAGCAATCCGCGCTCATTTTTTTTGCAATTTGGTTACACCGGTTTCGTCTTCGACCGTGGTGAGCTGTCCCATCGAGTCGAAGGTATACCGAACAACCGTGCCGTCCGAGGCGCGGTTTGACGAGGGGTAATGTGTCAAGGGGACCGTCCCCTTGACACCCGGAGCGGTCCCCTTGTTTTTGTGTGAAATGATCAGCGCTCTTCGCGGAAGTAGTGCAGGCCGAGCGAGGCCGGCGGCTGGTCCTCGCGCTTTTTGCGGAGCGAAACGATGATCAGCACGAACAGCGTGACAAGGTACGGCAGCATCTTATAGAGCTCCTTGACGGCAAACTGCGTGCCGGTCGGGATATACAGATACAGGATGTACAGACCGCCGAACAGGATCGACGCGAGCACGCTCACGTTCGGACGCCAGATCGTGAAGATGACCAGCGCGATCGCAAGCCAGCCGCGGTCGCCGAACGCATTGTTCGACCAGACGCCGTTTGCGTAGTCCATAACGTAGTACAGGCCGCCGAGGCCGGCGATCATACTGCCGAAGCAGGTGAACAGGTACTTGTACCGCACGACGTTGATGCCGGCGGCGTCCGCCGTCGCGGGGCTTTCCCCGACCGCGCGCAGATGCAGACCGGTGCGCGTTTTGCGGATCAGAAAAGCCGTCAAAAGCGCGATCGCAATCGCGAGATACGCCAGGAATCCGTAGGACAGGAAGATCTGTCCGAACCAGCCGAGCCGATCGGCAAACGGCAGGGACGCGCGGTAGAAATTGCTCGTTGCGGACAGCGCGATCGACGGAACCTCGCTGTGCGCCAGCTTGATCAGCGAGCCGCCGAAGAAGTTGCCGAAGCCCACGCCGAACGTCGTCATCGCAAGACCGGTCACGTTCTGATTCGCGCGAAGCGTAACCGTCAGGAAGCAGTACAAAAGGCCCATCAGAAACGAACCGAGCAGCGACGAAAGGAACGGGATGGCGATCGCAAGGAACGCGTTCATCTCGGCCGCGGGAACGCTCTGTTCATAGAAGAACGCGCCGATGACGCCGCTGATCGCGCCGACATACATGATGCCCGGAATACCGAGGTTCAGGTTGCCGGATTTTTCCGTCAGGATCTCGCCGGTGCTGCCGTACAGCAGCGGGATGCTCTGCATGACGGCACGCGGGATGAAGGAAACCAGAAAATCAAACATCGTTACGCCCCCTTCCTGTCGTTCTTCAAAAACTCGATCTTGTAGTTGATGAAGAATTCACAGCCGATGATAAAGAACAGGATGACGCCGGTCAGGATGTCCGCAAACGACTCGTTCAAGAAGAATGTGCTTGCGATCTCCTTCGCGCCGAGCTGCAGGAAGACCAGCAGGAAACTCGTAAAGATCATGCCAAGCGGATTGAACTTCGCAAGCCACGAAACCATGACCGCGGTGAATCCGCGTCCGCCGACGAGCGTCGTCGTCAGCGTGTGGTCCGTTGCGCCGACGAGCAGGAACCCGATCAGACCGCAGATCGCGCCGGACAGCACCATCGTGCGGATGATCACGCGCTCGACCTTGATGCCCGCGTACCGCGCGGTGCGTTCGCTCTCGCCGACGACCGCGATCTCATAGCCGTGCTTGCTGTACTTGAGGTAGATGTACAGCGCAACGGTCAAAAGCGCGATGACGAGAATCGGGAGCAGGTACTGCTGTCCGAAAAGGGACGGCAGCCAGCCGAGCTCGCTGCTCGCGTTGATGATGCCGATCTGTCCCGCGCCTTTCGGATTCTCCCACAGAATGATGAAGAACGCCGAAAGCTGAATCGCGATGTAGTTCATCATCAGCGTGAACAGCGTTTCGTTCGTATTCCAGCGGGATTTGAAGAACGCCGGCAAAAAGCCCCACAGCGCGCCCGCCGCCAGACTCGCGACGAGCATCAGCACGATCATCAGCAGATTGGACGAGATGTAATTGCGAAGCGTGATCATCACGGCCGCGCACGCCAGCGAACCGACCATGACCTGCCCTTCGGCGCCGATGTTCCAGAACCGCATCTTGAACGCCGGCGTTACCGCAAGGGAAATGCCGAGCAGCACGGCAAGCTTCTGGAACGTAACCCAGGTCTTGCGCGCCGTACCGAAGACGCCCTTGAACATCGTCCCGTACACCGCGAACGGGTTCAGGCCGGTGACCAGCACCGTCAGAACCGAGCAGACCAGCAGGGCAAGCAGGATCGCCGCGCCGCGGATCAGCCACACTTTCAGCCACGGCAGCTCGCCGCGCTTGGAGATATGGAACAACGCTTTTTTACTGTTCATTGCCGTTTCCTCCCACGCGCGTCATCAGCACGCCGACCTCGCGCTTGTTCGTCGTCCGCGCGTCCACGACGCCGGACACCTTGCCGCCGCACAGCACGACGAGCCGGTCGCACAGCTCGAGCAGAACGTCGAGGTCCTCGCCGACATACACGACGGCGACGCCCTTCATCTTTTCGGCGGTCAGCAGGTTGTAGATCGTATAGGACGTATTGATGTCGAGACCGCGCACCGCGTACGCCGTCATCAGCACCGCCGGATTCTGCGCGATCTCACGCCCGACCAGCACCTTCTGCACGTTGCCGCCCGACATGCGCCGCACCGGGAAATTCGTGCTCGGCGTGACGACTTCGAGCTCCTTCCAGATCGTATTCGCAAGCTGCTCCGGCGCTTTCTTATCGACAAAGAAGCTCTTGCCGTTGCGCCACGAACGCAGCATCATGTTTCCGGTCATGCCCATCGAACCGACCAGTCCCATGCCGAGGCGGTCCTCCGGCACGAACGCCATCGAAACGCCCGCCTTCTGAATCGACATCGGATCCTTGCCGACAAGGTTCTCGTCGCAGCCGGTCTTCGGATTGTGGTAAAGAATCTCGCCCTTCGAGATCGGGTACAGGCCGGAAATGGACTCGAGCAGCTCGCGCTGGCCGCTTCCCGCGATGCCCGCGATACCGAGAATCTCGCCGCTGTATGCGGTGAACGTCACGTCGTCGAGTCGCTTGACGCCGAGATCGTCGAACACGGTCAGGCCCTTGACCTCAAGCCGCGGCGTCGGATTGACCGGCTCCGGGCGGTTGATGTTCAGGCTGACGGTATGCCCGACCATCATGTCGGTCAGGCTCTGCTGGTCGGCGTCTTTGGTCAGAACGTCGCCGATGTATTCGCCCTTCCGGAGAATCGCCACGCGATCGGAAACCTCGAGCACCTCATGCAGCTTGTGCGTGATGATGATGATCGACTTGCCGTCCTTCTGCATGTTCCGCATAACGGCGAACAGCTTGTCCGTCTCCTGCGGCGTCAGAACCGCGGTCGGTTCGTCGAGAATCAGGATGTCGGCGCCGCGGTATAAAACTTTAATGATTTCGACGGTCTGCTTCTGCGAAACGGACATGTCGTAAATCTTCTGATCGGGATTGATCTCGAAGCCGTATTTTTCACTGATCTCCTTGATCTTTTTGCCGGCTTCCTTCAGATTCAGCTTACCCTTCTCGTTCAGGCCCAGAACGATGTTTTCGGTCGCGGTGAACACGTCCACGAGCTTGTAATGCTGGTGAATCATGCCGATCCCGTGTGCAAAAGCATCCTTCGGAGATGCGATGGTGACGGGCTTTCCGTGGATATAGATCTGCCCCGAATCAGGATAATAGATGCCGGAGAGCATATTCATCAGCGTCGTTTTGCCGCTGCCGTTTTCTCCGAGCAGCGACAGGATCTCCCCTTCGTGCAGCTCCAGCGAAATGGCGTTGTTGGCGACGACGTTTCCGAAATGCTTCGTCAGCTTCTCCAGCCGGACGGCGTTTTGGACGGATTCCAAGGCGGTGCCTCCTTTCCTGCGTGCGATGCGCGGTTTCCTGAATTCATTATATCATGGGCGCGCAGCTCTGTAAATGAAAAATCGCGGGATTTCGGACCGTTTCGCATTCATGCGCGGCCCTCAAAACGCATCGGGCTGCCGAATCGACAGCCCGATGAAAGCGGTATGGTTTGAATTAGAATGCGGTATCGAGCAGGTTGATGCCGTCGATCGTCAGATTCGAATCGAAGTACGGCGCGCTGCGATACTCGGACTCATGGAAGTAACCGTCGCTGATGACTTCGGTATCCGGCGTGTAAGCGTCGTCGGAGTCAACGTCCGCGAGGTAGCTGGTCAGGGTCTCGCCCTTGAGCTGCCAGGTCGAAGTGTCAAACACATGCAGCGTGCCCGCTTCCATAGCGGCCTTCGCAGCGTCAATCGCTTCCTGCGTGCCCGCAGCGGCGACGTTGGTGTTGAGGTCGGTCAGCTTGACGGAACCCGTCGCGATGGTGCCGGTCCAGTCGGTATCAAACGCTTTGCCGTTCATGCAAGCGGTGATCGCGTACTCATAGTAGGGCTCCCAGTCGATACGGGAAGAGATGATGTAGGTGTTCGGAGCGACGGAAAGCGTGCTGCCGTTGTAGGAAACGTCCGGGACGCCCGCGTTTTCGCAAGCGGTCGGTGCGCCCATGGAGTCAGCGTGCTGCGAGATCAGCTTGCAGCCGCCGTCGATCAGCTTCTGAGCGCCTTCCTTTTCGGCGGTCTCATCGTACCAGGAACCGGTGAAGGTAACATCCATCGTCGCGGTCGGGCAAACCGAGCGGGCGCCGAGGAAGAACGAGGTGTAACCGGAGACAACTTCCGCATAGGTGAACGCGCCGACGTAGCCGATCTTCGCTTCTTCCGCGGTGAACTTGCCTTCAGCGATCATTTCGTTGAGCTTCATGCCCGCGGCGATACCGGCGAGGTAACGGCCTTCATAGATCGCGGCAAACGCATTGTGGTAGTTGCTGAGGCCTTCGGTGTGCGCCTTCGTGCCGGTGGAGTGGCAGAACTGTACGTTCGGGTACTTCTTCGCGGCCTGAATCATGTAGTCCTCATGACCGAAGCTGTCCGCAAAGATGATGCTGCAGCCGCTGTCCGCCATGTCGCAAGCGGTGTCGTAGCACTCCTGGCCTTCGGGAACGTTGACTTTGAGAACGTAGTCGATGCCGAGCTTCTCGCAGGCTGCCTTCGCCGCGTTGATGAAGTTCAGGTCATAGGTGGAGTTCTCGTCATGCAGACAAATGAAGCCGGCCTTGAACTTGGCAGGCTGCTGCGACGCGGTGCCCGTGCAGGCGACTGCCGCCAGAACCATCATCGCGCAAAGAACGATAGCCAAAATTTTCTTCATGTTTTCCCTCCTGATAATCATTTTTCAGTTTTGTTTTTATTGAAACACGTTGCCGTGCTGCAACCGAGAATTCACAGGGAATTCACAATTTCATTTTACAAAACGGCTTTTGCAAAGTCAAGCCCGTTTACGCGTCCCTTGGAAAAAACGCTGTGTAATTTCCGTAAAAGGCCCGAAAAATGCGGCGTTTTCGGGGCACAAGAAAGGCGCTCAGCCCTTAAGGCCGCGCGCCTGCCGATCCATATCCTCCACGACGATGTCGTAGATTTCGCCGAGGGTAGCGCAGTATTCCAGCAGCTTCCACGGCTCGTTGGTATGAAAATGAATCTTGATCATTTCAGAGAATCCGACCGCGAGCAGACTGTCCCCGTCAAAATGTTCGGTGATGTAATCGTTGATGACGTCCTCATCCAGATCGTGTCCGTCAATCAAAAGCTGCGTGTCGTAACGATACTCAAGCATTCCCGCTTCTCCTCCGGAAAAGATGCTTTTATTATACCATGCATCTCGATCGATTGCAAGAAAAACCGATGTATAATCCGTTTCGAGCAGAAAAAAAAAGAGGCCGTCGATAAAGGGCCCAAAGCGTTTTGCGGCAAACAAATGAAAAGGCGTTTCTTGCAAAAAACGCCTTTTCTGTCTGCAGGTTTCTTTTTTCAGAACCTGTCGCAAACGGTCTGACCCCCGTTTACGACAGGTTGATGCCGTTATTCGATGGCGGCGCGTCCGTTCCTGGCACGGAGTTCGTTATACTCCTTCAGAAGCGCCTCTTCCTTCGCTTCCAGCGCGGCGCGCTGCTCATTGGAGAGCTTATCGAGCTTCTTTTGCTCGGCGGCCGCTGCGTCGGCCTGCTTCTTCAGCTCGGCCTCATACGCTTCTTCGCCTTCCTCGCGGCGGATCTTCTCCAGCGCGGAGACATATTCGCGTCCCTCGGCTTCGGCTGCCGCCTGATGATCCTGCTCGATCGCCTTGTGGTCAAACTTGCCGAATTTCTCGACGAGCATGAAGATGAACGCCAGCGCAATCACGAGATAGCAGATCGTTTCGGCGCCGATGAAGACCCACGGCATTGCCCTCTGCACGCTTTCGAGCATCTTGGTATTGGTGTTCAGCGCGTTGACGTCATACCCCGTCGCGCTGATGACCGCGTTCAGAACGCCGGTCGTCAGTCCGGTCATGCCGGCCATGATCGCGCCGTAAATCATCATCGAGAAGCCGTCGGTGCGCTTGCCGTGCAGCGCCTCCTGATGGTCGAGGATATCGGCGAGCAGCGCGAGCGAGAGGTACATCGCGGGCGTGGAGCCGAGCGCCTTGACGACGAAGGAGACGGTGACCCAGACGAAGTTGGTCGGAAGCGTCATGCCGAAGATCGTGATCATGTCGGTCGGCTTGATCACCGCCGAGGAGATCATGCCGATCGCGCCGCCGACGACCGCCAGCGCGGCGCCTGCCATGATCGCTTTGCCCTTGCCGATCTTATTGGCCAGCGGCAGCGCGATGACCATGCCGATCGCGGTCGGGATCGCGCCGATGATCGCGAGCGTGCCCTGCAGGTTGCCGCCGTTGGTGATCGTATAGAATCCGTTGGCGTCGGTGAACATCGAGGTGCAGAAGTAGTTCTGACTGACGTTCTTAATCATGCCGCCGAACTGATACAGGAAGAAGAAGACCATCATGATGACCCAGAACTTATCCGAGAAGCAGATCTTCGCCTGCTCCTTGAAGGACAGCGCCTTCTTCGTTTCCTGAACCTCGACGTTCAGCGTTTCTTCGGTGACGCGCTCGCGGGTGAAGAAGTACTCGATCGCAACGCCGATGACCGTGATCACGATCAGCGCGATGACGAAGACCTTCCAATGGTTGTAGGACGCCTGCACGTCGTACAGGACCGCGCCCTCCGCATTGACATAATACTCAACGGCGGTGCCGCCCGCGTTCATGACCGGCGTTCCCGCGCCGCTCATATCCTTCACGAACAGCAGATCGAGGAAGAACGGCAGGATCATGCTCGAGAGGCCCATCGCGGCAAGCATCGTTGCGTTCGACGCGGTGGCGAGCAACGAGCGATCCTTGGAGTTGCGCGTGGAGAGACTGACAAGACCCGCGTGCGGCGTGTAGTACATCGGATACGCGAACGCGAACCAGAGGTTGTAGCCGATCGCAATGCAGATCAGCATGCCGGTGTGCCAGGTTTCGCTGTCGCTCCGGTACGGCGCGAACACAAACAGGAACAGCAGCGCGAGCAAGCTGATCGGCAGGGAAACGAGGAGCAGCGGTCTTGCCTTGCCGGCCTTGGATTTCATGCTGTCCATCAGGCGGCCGACAAGGATGTTGCCGAGCACGACGAAGATGACCGAGATCACCGGCAGCCAGGTGAAGAACGCGCCTGCCCAGTTGTTGACCTTCAGAACGTCGGTCATGTACTTGTTGAAGTAGTTCGACAGGATCGAGTTCGCCAGCAGCGCGAGCGTCGGCCCGACGAGATAGCCGATCGCCGCTTCGGGGATCAGCGTTACGTTGTTCTTTTTGATCAAACTCGGCGGGAGCTTGTCAAAAAAACTGCCTTTCTTTTTTTCCATATGCAAACCTCCTTATCTTCCCGGGTTTTCTATACTTTTTTGAACGACAGCACCGCGTCGGCCGCAAAGTCGACCGCGATCAGCGCAAAGATGATGCCGAGCGGAATGATCGGAATGATAAACATCCATACCGCCAGGCCGATGAGCGCCAGCGTCAGCAGGATCGCGACGACAGGAGGGATCCCGTTGATATTCTTTCTCATGATTCCTTCCTCCTTATTCCAATGCTTTTTGCTTCTTGGCGACGCCGAGCTGTTTGATCAGCCCCGCGATGATCTTGCCGAGGCCCTTGCAAAGCGCAATGCCGTGACCGTTGATGATGTCAAGGATGCCGTCGCACATTTCCTGACTGCACATGCCGCCCGCCATCTTGCCGATTGCGCGGACCGGCATGTTGTAGATGAACGTGATGTTCAGATCCGGCTCGCCCTTTTCGATGCTCTTGTTCAGCATCGACGTCAGGATCTTCCAGACGAACCGCGCCTTCAGGCTCTTCGCGTAATAGAGCTGGGCGATCGCGTCGTTCGGCTGGATCATGCCCGACCACTTGCCGTCCGGGATCTCGTGCCCGAGCAGCGCCTCAAATTCCGCATCGGTGATCGTCTTGATGTCGCCGTCAAAATACTTTTCGAGCGCCTTGCGGTCCTCGCACGCCGGCGCACCGGTTCCCGCGACGGTGATCCTTGCGGTCAGCCGGATATCCTCGACCGAAGCGCCGATCTGCAGTTCGTATTCGCCGCCGTCGATCTCGAAGCGGTTCGTTTTGGAGTTCCAGTAGCGGAACGCCTTGTCGTCGAGCGGGATCGTGACCTGCTTCGATTCGCCCGCCTTCAAGAAGACCTTTGCAAAGCCCTTCAGCTCCCGGTTCGGACGGTAAACCGACGGGTTGATCGCATGGACATACAGCTCGGCAACCTCCGCGCCGTCGCGCTCGCCGGTGTTCTTCAGCGTGAACGTGACCTTCTCTTCGTCTGCCTTAAGATCGCTGTACTCGAACGTCGTATAGGAAAGGCCGAAGCCGAACGGGAACAGCACCGGAATGCCTGCGGTGTCATAATACCGGTAGCCGACGTACAGGCCCTCGCGGTATTCGACGCTGCGCTCCTTCGCCGGGAAGTACGGCGCGCTCGAGCAGTCCTCATAGCGAATCGGATAGCTCTCGGACAGCTTGCCGGAGGGGTTCACCTCGCCGAGCAGCACCTTCAGCACCGCGCTCGCGCCCGCCTGGCCGCAGAGGTATCCGTGCACGAGGCCTTTGACCTTGTCGATCCACGGCATCTCGACCGAGGATCCCGCGCTCATCACGACGATCACGTTCGGATTCGCCGCGGCGACCGCGTCGAGCAGTTCGGTCTGACACTTCGGAAGCGCCAGCGTCGAACGGTCGAGCCCCTCGGATTCGCTGATCTCGTCAAGCCCGATATAAAGCAGTACAAAGTCCGCTTTCTTCGCCAGCTCGACGGCCTTCTGCTGCATCTCGGGGTTCGGATCGCCGTGCCGCGGATAGCCCTCCTCAAAGCCCACGACATTCAGATCAAAATTGCCGATCACGTCCATCGTGTGATCGAGCTTCGTGCAGTTGACGACCGAAGAGCCCGCGCCCTGATAGCGCGCTTTCTTGGCAAATTCGCCGATGACCGCAACCGAAGCGCCTTTTTTCAGCGGCAGAATGTTGCCCTCGTTCTTCAAAAGGACGATGCTTTCCTCGCTCGCCCGCTGCGCGAAGGCGTGATGCGCTTCCTTGTCAAATCCCTTGCCTTTCAGAGGATCGACCGCTTTGCGTGTAGACAGCATGACGTCGAGCAGCTCGTCGACGCGGACGTCGATCTCCTGCTCGGTGATGCGGCCCTGCGATACGGCTTTCATCAGCTGCCGCGGCGAATCGCCGCCGGTCGACGGCATTTCCAGGTGCGAACCGGCGCGTACGCCCTCGGTATAATCGTTGTTCGCGCCCCAGTCGGACACGACGAATCCGTCGAAGCCCCAGGTGTCGCGCAGAATCTCCTGCAGCAGATGCGCGTTTTCATTTGCGTAGACGCCGTTGACCATGTTATAGGAAGACATGATCGATTTCGGATGCCCCTCGCGGACGGCGATTTCAAAGTTGGTCAGGTAAATCTCGCGGAGCGTGCGCTCGTCCATGACCGAGTTCGACGCCATGCGTCTCAGCTCCGTGTTGTTCGCGGCGAAGTGCTTCGGGCACGCCGAAACGCCGTTCTCCTGAATGCCGCGAATGTAGCCGGCCGCCATCTTGCCGGCCAGATACGGATCCTCGGAGAAATACTCAAAGTTGCGGCCGCAGAACGGGTTGCGCTTGATGTTGAGCCCCGGACCGAGCAGCACGCAAACGTCCTGCGCGGCGGCTTCCGCGCCGAGCCGGCGGCCGAGCTCCTCGCCGAGCGCCGGATCCCAGGAGTTTGCCATCGTCGCCGCAGTCGGATAACATGTCGCCGGAACGGATCCGTTCAGGCCGAGCTGGTCACCCGCCCCCTCCTGCTTGCGGATGCCGTGCGGTCCGTCCGAAAGCGTCATGTTTTCGACGCCGAGCCGCTTTACCGACTGCGTCTGCCAGAAATCCCGGCCCGACAGCAGGTGGCATTTTTCTTCCAGCGTCATTTGTTTGATCAGATCTTCATGTTTCAACGCATTATCCTCCCTCGGTTCTCCTGATTTACGTCTATTTTACATGATTTTGGCGCTAAAGTAAAGCGTTTCCTTAATCATTGGAAAAAATCATAAATCATAACTATTACTTATTTATTGCGGCTTTTGTCGGAAAAGAACGTCTCGATTTTTCCGCGTTTCGTCCCGGCGCAGGGCGCGCGGAAAAGAAATCTTTGCAAAATCTCTTGCGGATTCGGACGGGCGGTGTTATAATCTGGCAATCGAACGATCCGAATAAAGGAGGTTAAGATGAAAAAAACAGTTCTGATAACGCTGGCGCTGATGCTGGCAGTTCTGATGCTTGCCTGCTCCGCAAAAAGCGGCAATACGGTACTTGATCTGGAAAAGGTGACCGAAGCCCCCGCCGAAAAGGCGACCGAAGCACCGACCGCGGAACCGACCGAGGAACCCACTGCGGAACCGACCGAAGCGCCGACCGCGGAACCGACCGAGGAACCCACTGCGGAGCCCACCGAGGAGCCCACCGAAGAGCCCACCGAGGAGCCCACCGAAGAGCCCACCGAAGCGCCGGCCGAGGAGCCGACCGAAGCGCCGGCTGCCGACGTGCAGTATGTGAACTTTGAGAAGATGCACTTCTGGATCAACGGCGTCGAGTTTGTTCTCGGGCAGTCGACGCTGCAGGACATGATCGATTCCGGCGTGGTGCCTTTCCGCGCGGAGGATCTTGAGAACGCGGGCAACAATCTCAAGAAGAACTACCAGTCGGAGGGATTCCGCATCGATCTCGACAAATACTGGAGCGCGCAGGTGTACGTGCTCAACGATACGGATGCGGGAAAACCGGCCAACGAGTGCTACATCAATGAGATCTATCTGCCGAATCATACGGATGAAACGCAGGATATTCTGAAGTTCGATTTCCCGCTCAACATGACGATGGATGAGCTGAAAGCGAACGCGGGCGAGCCGGAAGCGGACAATTACAGCCATTACGAGGGCGACAACGGATACTATACGGATACGTTCAAGTACACCCGCCCGTCGACCAAATACTATGGAAACAGCAGCTTCTCCTTCGATTTCACCAAGGGTGAGCTGAATTACATCTACATCACGTATATGCCCTGAGGCAGAGTTGAAACAGCATCCTATAACGCAAAGCGCCCGTTGGTTTCCCGATGGGCGCTTTTAACTGCCGGAACAAGGCAGGTCTTTTTAATCTTTCCGATTTTATTTCTCCGGCATTTTCCGATCGATGGCATGCAGAAGGCGCACGATTTCGGCGAAGCCGAGCATCACGGTGCCGGCGACGAACCCGCTCGCCCAGACCGCAAACATGGCCGAAACCATTTGCCCGACGGCCGCGACGATAATGCCCGCGATCGCGGCGCCGATGTACAGCAGAATCGCGATGACCTTCAGCGCGCCCGCGATCGGATTGCCGCGGTTTGCGTCGCCGTCCGCGTTCGGATTCTTTTCGCGCTGCCCGACAGCCCGTTCCCGTTCGTACGCGTCCCGGATCGCTTCCCATTCCTCATCGGTCACCCGGATCGTTTTTTTCGCGTAGTACACGCCCCGGTCCGCATCGAAAAGCGGGTATTCCGGCGAGTATTGATCCCGGTCGGAATATATCTTTTCATAAAGTCCGAGACTGCGAAGGATCCGTTTTCGCTGTTCCAGTTCCTCCTCCGCCTGCTTCTTCTGCAGCGCGTTTTCCTTTTCCTCCACGGATCGGATGTACTGTTCCACCGCTTCCTGCATGATTTGTTCCCTCCTTTGAGAATGAAAACGGGCGGGGCCCGCTTTGCCTCCCGCATCGCGCGGCTCCGTCCGACTTTTTTATAATGTGGCTTTCCGGCCCGGTCACTCGACGGTCTTCTTGCGATAGACCTCGCCGTATTCGATCTCGCTGCCGTCGCGCTGCAGCAGTTCGCTGACGGTCACAAGCTCATAGCCCTGATCGAGCAGCCACGGGATCAGCTCGTCAATCGCCTCCAGCGTCTGCTGAATGCGGTCGTGGAACAGGACGATCGAGCCGTTCTCGATCTTTGTCTTGACCGTATCGAGGATCTTTATCCGGTTCCGCACCTTCCAGTCCGCCGAATCGACCGACCAGAGGACGACCGCCATCTCGGCCGCCTTTGCGCCGCGCAGCACGTTGTTGTTGCGGTTGCCTCCCGGCGGACGCATGAGGTGCGTTTCATAGCCGCCGACCGCTTCGTCGATCTCCTGCCGCGTGCGCTCGAGCCGCTTGGCGTTTTCCGTCGCGTTGAAGCCGGTCATCATTTCATGGTTCTGCCCGTGCGCGCCGATCTCGCAGCCGAGCGAGGCCATGCGCTTGAGAATGTCCCAGTTGTCCTCATGGATCGCCGAGGCAAGCACGAAGAACGTCGCGCGCACGCCGTATTTTTCGAGCACGTCCAGAAACTGCATCGTATAATGGTTGTTCGGCCCGTCGTCAAACGTCAGCGCGACCATGAGCCGGTTGGGATCGGGCGACGGCGTGGGCGTCGGCGTCGGCTCCGGCGAGGGCGTCGGCGTCGGCTCCGGCGTTGCGGTCGGCGTCGGCACGGGCGTCGCGGTCGGCCCGACGGTCACGACAAGCTCCACCACCGCGGGCGCCGCGGCGGGCGTCTGCGTCGGCGTGGATTCCGTTTGGACGGGTTCCTGAACGACGGGAACTCTTTGCACGCAGCCGCCCGCCATCAGAATGCACAGAATGCAGATCAAAACACGTTTCATAAAAAGTATTTTACCACGTTTTTCGACAAATATCAATCGAATTTGCGCCGTTTCCCGCTTTTTTCCAACACAAATCCGCCAAACGCTTTTCCGGAGCGCAGCCCTCCGCCGCGCTCAAAAAAATATATATATTTTCAGTTCAAAAGGTAGACTTTTCATCCGCCGCATGATATACTGACAACCGGAAACTGAATGTTGAAATAACCCGATTTTGGGGCAAAATTTCGACATGCGCGTTTTTTGTATGGAACAAAAAATCGTGCTCTGTTTGTCCGATTTACATCGTTTGCTTTTTGAACCAAACACGATTCAATGGAGGTGTCCAAATGAACCTGAAGAAGATGCTTGCAATCTTGCTGGCGGCCATTATGCTGCTTTCGCTGATCCCGCTGACCGCGCTTGCGGAAGGCGACGAGCCGACCGAAGACCTGGCTTATACCGATCCGACGGAACCGGTTGACGTGGGCGATCCGGCCGAGGATCCCGCGGAGGATCCGGCACAAGCCGGTGAGGAGCTGGACAATCCGCGGAATCTGGAAGGCGACGAACCGGGTAACGAACCGGTCGAAGAACCCATCGATGTTACGAGCGTTACGATCGATCAGCCCGATCAGGAACTGACGGTCGGCCAATCTGTTCAGTTGACCGTAACGATCGCGCCGGATACCGCAACCGATCAGAGCATCACCTGGAGCAGCGAGGATGAGAGCATTGCCACGGTCGATCAGAACGGTTTTGTAACAGCGATTGCCGAAGGGGGCGCGTCGATTACGGCTTTGTCGAACAGCGGTCCTTACGGCGAATGTCTCATCACCGTAATCGCTGCAGAGCCGACGACTCCGGAAGTACCGCAGGAACCGGAACCGGTCGAGGGATACTACCTTGCGGGCAGCTTCAATGCGTGGGCGGTACAGGATGCGTACCAGCTTACGCAAAATCCCGCGGATGAAAACGAATACATGCGTCAGAACGTATATCTTGAAGCGGGCGTCGAGGTCAAGGGCGTGAAAGCGGAAGGCGGCACGATCACGACGTATTATCCGGGCCTGAAAAACGAACCGAACTACACGGTTCCCACGACCGGGTATTATGACGTCTACCTTCGTCCGAACGGCGGCGGCGACGGCGCATGGTACTACAACTGCCTGCTGCTCGCGCCTGTGATGCGAAATATCACATATACAGCAGCGGAAAACGGCGAAGTGTCCGGCCCCGCCGCGGCGCAGGTCGGTTCGACGGTTACGGTTACGGCGACCCCGGCGGATGGCTATAAACTCGCGTATCTGGATGTGACCGACGCGGACGAAGCCGCTGTCACGGTCACCGGGAACACGTTTGTGATGCCCGCAAAGGACGTGGCTGTTTCCGCAACGTTTGTAGCAAGCAACGCTACGACCTATGCGATCTGGGATGAAGACAGCAAAACGCTCTCGCTCTACTACGGTGTTGCGCCGGAAGATGCGGTGGTAACGGGGTTTGGATATTCCGAGGTGAATCAACAAGGTCCTCTTGATGCGTACAGAACCGCAACAACGGTAATATTTGATTCTTCTTTTGCAGACGCTCGTCCAACGACCTTGTATTATTGGTTTGCGTATTTTAACGAATTAACTTCAATAGAACACTTGTCTTATTTGAATACAAGTTTGGTTACAAACATGTCATTCATGTTCTACGGCTGCTACAATTTGACTGAGCTGGACGTAACACATTTCGATACCAGCCGCGTTAAAGAGCTGTATGGTATGTTTGAAGCATGCCGCAGTTTAACCACGCTGGATGTTACGCATTTCGATACAAGCAAGGTAACAAACATGAATGCTATGTTTGAAGGCTGTTCCCAATTGACTGAGTTGGATGTAACGCATTTTGATACCGGCATGGTAAAATCAATGAGCGGCGTGTTTTCCGGCTGTTCCAAATTAACCGAGCTGGATGTTACACATTTCGACACCAGAAACGTTACAAACATGAGCTCCATGTTTTTCGGCTGTTCCCAATTGACCGAGTTGGATCTTTCGCATTTCGATACCAGCAAGGTTACAGACATGTATTACATGTTTGCAAAAAGCAGTAAACTGCACACCATTTATGCAGATAGTGCAAAATGGAGTAACGCGGCAGTCACAAGATCAGATGGCATGTTCAATAATTGCCCCGCCCTTGTCGGCGGCGCGGGAACAGTAGTTAGCGGAAGTGATTATATGACA
Organism: uncultured Eubacteriales bacterium; assembly: GCA_902768795.1. GTDB lineage: Bacteria > Bacillota > Clostridia > Christensenellales > CAG-138 > UBA3792. Next base: position 16,567 of record CACXMS010000021.1, on the reverse strand, counting down.
TATACCCGCATCGACGAGGTCGGCAATCCCGGCTACTTCACGGACATTGCGGACAAGGATCGCATGAACATGGGGCTGTCGAACGACGACATCGTGCTGAAACAGTTCTATGTTGACACCATCGAAACGACTGCGGATAAGGTCGTTTACGCCAAACTCCCGAAAAACAGCTATCCGCGGTTCTCGCCAACGAGTTATCCGAAACTGCTGGATGAGCAGTATGCAGGGTACATTTTCGCGGGATACTTCGACAGCATCGGGGAAAGAGCAACGGCACAGCGCACCGCCGCCGAAACCACCGGCTATGCGCGCTTTATCCCAATCGAGGTATTGGACGTCTACGTGCAGTTCCGCCATGTAAGCCGCGCGGCGACGAATCCCGAAAGCAAGACCGACCTGCGGTTCATCACTTCCGTGCCGGATACCGATACGCTCGGATATAACGGCGCATTGGTCGGCTTCAAACTGCTAAACGTGACGGATGGCTTTACGATTTCCAACCACGCCTTCGGAACCGAGTACTGCTACGATGAAATCACCGGCAACTATAAGGTTTCGGACGGCGCAGGAGGCCAGGTATCCCTGACGCCGGAGCGGTTCTATGCGAGCATCTCGGCAAAGGTCGCTTTGCAGACGGTCATCGGCATGCCGAACACGTACTTCGACAATCAGAAAACTCTCTCGGTGCAGCCGTACATCATTACATTGGACGGAACGTACTCTTACGCAACGGTGCATCCCTTCCAGTTAAAGTATGCGGAAGACGGCAGCAAGACGGCCGTACCGGTTGCGTAAGAAAGGAGCGAAGCCCATGAAAAAGACATACGAAGCGGCAAAAGCCGAACTGATTCTTCTGAACACCGCCGACGTGATCGTGACCTCCTCGCAGGACGGCGATCCGGTCGAGGACGGACACTTTTAAGCCAAAGCACAGGGAAGCCGTTCAGAACTTCGAAAAAGGTTCTGAACGGCTTCTTCTTCTTTTATTCGGTCCGGGCAGATCGCTCCGTCGCTACGCGGTCCGGGCCGCCGGCGCGGGCATGTCTTCCGGCGCGGGCGTTTCCTCCGGCGCGGGCATGTCTTCCGGCGCGGGCGTGTCTTCCGGCACGGGCGTTTCCTCCGGCACGGGGGCCGTGCGGTTTTCGAGCCAGAACGAGACGATCTCCTCGACGGCGGGCGCGTTCGAGCTGCCCGACAGCCCGTTCGGGATATAGACGACGATGACGATTTCCGGGTTCTCGCGCGGGGTAACGGCGATAAACCACGCGGTGTTCTCGATATCGATGTTGCTCGACGAGGTCGTGGACGTCTGCGCCGTACCGGTCTTGCCGATGATGCGGTCCAGATAGCCCTTGTCGCGGAAAGCCGTCGAAAACGCGGACGCGGCGGTACCGCCGTCCTCCGGCGACACCACGCCCTCCATGCCCTCGATGATCGCGTCCCAGAACGTTTCGGGCGCAAAGATCGAATCGACGATCTGCGGCTCGTTTTCGAAGAAAACCGTACCATCGGGATTCAGGACCTTATCGATCACCGTTGCCCGGTAGACCGTGCCGCGGTTTGCGATCGCAGCGCCGTAGCGCGCAAGCGAGATCGGCGTAACCAGCATAACGCCCTGTCCGATGCCGGTCTGAATCGTGTACGTCGGCTTCCAGCGCAGCTCCTCGAGCCACGTCGAGATCGAGACGACCCAGCTCGTATGCAGATAGGAAACGCCGATCGGAATGTTCAGTTCTTCCTTAAAGATCTGCCGGATCTCGCTGCCGCGCTCGCGCTGTTCGCCGTCCTGGAGCTGAAGCAGCCGGTTCGCGCATTTTGTAAGCTGAGCGGTCGTGACGTTGAGTTCGTTCTGCTCGGCAATGTTGCGAAGCAGCGCATAGATCTGATTGTAGATCAGCCGCGGCAAAGCGGACGTCTGCTGCGAAAGCGGCTTTTCACAGTCATACCGCGCCTTCTGTCCGCCGATCTGCACCGACAGTTCGCCGGGCAGCTCAACGCCCGTCGTATCCTTCAGCCCGAGACGGCCCGCCCAATACGTCAGCCGCTCGATGCCGACGCGGTCCGCGACGGTGTAGAAATAATAGTTGCAGGAAACGGTCAGCGCGCGGGAAAGGTTCAGGTTCGCGTGGGACGCGGTGTTCTTGACCCAGCAGCTCGGCGCGTTCTGCTCAACCTTCGTCGTCGGATCGTCGACGAAATAGTAGTACGGAGACCGGTCGGAGATGCGCTCGTCGACGGTGATCTTGCCCTCCATCAGCCCGGCGAACCCCGTCGCCATCTTGAACACGGAGCCGGTCATCGTTCGGATCGCGATCGCGCGGTTCAGCGTCGGCTGATTGCTCTGCGCGCCGAACAGCAGTTCGTATTCGTCCGAATCGACGCCGTCGGTGAACAGGTTCGGATCATAATCGGGATACGAAGCCATCGCAAGGATCTTCCCGGAATGGACGTCCATCACGACGATCGCGCCGCTGTCGGCCTTTTTGATCGAATCGAGATCGTCCACGCGGCGGTAATAGGTCGCCGCGTTTTCGGCGATCTTTTTCTCTTCCTTCTCCCGCGTCGCCTCGATGTTGTGGATCAGCGCCTGTTCGACGACCTGCTGCAGCTCCATGTCGATCGTGGTCTGCACATCCAGGCCGTTCTGCGCCTGCGTCGAGGAAAGCACCTCGAGGATCGCGCCGCGGCGGTTTTTCAGGATCGTCGTCGTGCCGAGCCGTCCGTACAGGTGCGGGGTCAGGTACGCCTCCATCGACTTTTCCACGCCCGCGACGCCGATCAGGTCGCTGTAGGAATACCCGAGCTTCAGCATGTTCTGCGTTTCCTCGACGTCCACAAGCCCGCGATAATCGTCGAACGAATAGTTGATCGCGCTCATATCCGTCGTAACCTGTTTGGAAAGGTAGCCGAGGACGTGCGCGGCATGGTTGCCGTACGGATAAACGCGCACGCTCGCCTGCTCGGTGCGGATGCCGATCAGCTCGCTCGCCTGCATATCGAGCTCGGTGACCACCGCCAGGGAAACGCCGTACGCGATCGTGACGCCTTCGAACGCGCGATAGCTGTTCAGAACGGCCTCCTGCCGGATCGACATGATCTTGCGCGCCTCATCGAACGGCATATCGTCCGGAATGCGCCAGGATTCGCGCAGGATCCGGTACGCTTCCTCGGCGGAAAGATCGGGGTTGGAGAAATTGCATGCCTCGACGAAATTCTTTTTGCGGACGGCCGCTGCCGCTTCGCTGCTCGTGCCGAAATCGTAAACGAACGATCCGTCCGGCTCCATGCGGATATAGAACGTGTCAATGATTTTGCCGCCGCCCGCCTCGATGATCCGGATCGCCTCGATCAGCGAATGCGTATAGCGCATGCTGTCCACCGGCGTCGTGTTGTTCGGGTCGCGGTAGAAGCGCACGTTGTACGTCACCTCGTCATAGGCGAGCACGACGCCGTTGCGGTCGAGAATCTTTCCGCGCGTACCGGACTGATAGGTCACGGCGCGCGTCGACTGCGAAACGGCGGCGGTGTACGCCTCGACCTCGGTGATCGTGAGCTTGCGGATAAAGAAGAGCAGCACAAGCAGCATCGCCAAAAATGCGGCGATGAGGATCCATATGCGAAGATTCAGTTTTCCCTTTGCGCCGGTTCTCATATCCGATCCCGATGTCCCTTTTTGGACCAGTCCAACAGCTTACGGAACGGCAGAACGCACAGCCCCGTCGCAACCGCGCACGGCAAAACGACGGTCAGCAGCGTTTTCAACCCGCCGTACTGCGCGCCCCGCAAATAAGAATACAGCCATTCGATCGGCGCGGGCAGCAGCGCCGCGGCCGCGGCAAGCGCCCACAGAAACAGCGCCTTCGGATGGTTGCGTTTTGTAAACAGATACAGCGCCGAGACCGAAACCAGATAGCACGCCGCGGTGAGTCCGAGATAGGAATTGCAGATCGCGTCGATGATCAGCCCGCCGAGCAGCGCCGTCACGATCCCGCTTTGCACATTGAACGCGACCGAAGCCGCCAGCGCGACCGCCAGCAGAACCCAGGGCCGCACGCCCCAAAGCGTATGCGCGGAAAGCACCGCCGTATCGAGCGCAATCGCCAGGACGGCGGCGAGTGTCAGCGTGCCGTACCGCTTCATGGATTTGCCCCCGTCGGCGCCAGCACGAGCACCTCCTCGAGATGCGAAAAGTCCGCATCCCATTCCACGATCGCGTCATAGGCGCCGGTGCCTTCGTCGAGCGCGACGACCTTGCCGATCAGAAGTCCCTTCGGGAAAATCTCGTCGAGACCGGAGGTCACGACGACGTCCCCGATCCGCACGTCCGCGCCCTCGGGCAGATAGTACAGCTTGCTGCCGAGGGATCCGTCGGGCAGGTCGGTCAGTCCGCCGTACATGCCCTCGTCCCGCGTGCGCTGCACGGTGACGGAGATCCGCATATCGTCGTTCGCCAGGGTGCGGACGCGGCACCAGGTCGGCCCGATCTCCGATACGCGGCCGATCACGCCGTCCCCGGTGATGACCGCCATCTTTTCGGAAACGCCGTGGCGGGTGCCGACGTTCAGCGTCAGCGTGTCAATATACGGATTCGAGCTTTTGCCGATGACCGAAGCGGTCAGAAACCGCAGATTCGGGTTCGCGTCGGTAAAGTTCAACAGTTCGGTCAGCCGCGCGTTCTCCCGCGCGGTATCCTCATAAAACGCGAGCTGCTTTGCCTGCTCGAGAAGCTGCTCCTTCAGCCGCGCGTTCTCCTCCTCGAGCGCGGACGGATGGAATACGCGCACAAAAAAGTCGCGCACCGCTTCCTGCGCCGCGTACAGCTTTTCCTGCACGGGCAGCGCCGCCGAACGGAACAGCCCGTCCGTGTACGAGATGCGCCGGTCGCCGACCGTTGCGGCCGCAAGCAGAATGCACAGCGCAAACAGCACCGCGGCGATCCACATCGGTCGGTTTTTCCACAGTTTTCGCATCGCGCTCCGTCCTTTCGCATGGGTAGCGGCGATTTGGCATACCGCTCCGCATACAGTATACCACATCTTTCCCCGCCTTTCGGTGAATTTTCGGTGAACAACACAACAGGAACCGTCCCGCCCCCGAAAGAGGGTCGAAGCGGTTCCTGTTTGAAGAAGAAAGAACGTTTGTTCGGATCAGTTCACTTTGGGGAGCTTGGCAAAGCTCTGTTCGAGCTCCGCGTCGGTCGGGATATAATCGGTCATCTCGCCGTTGTGGAAGCGCTCGTAGGCGACCATATCAAAGTAACCGGTGCCGGTCAGTCCGAACACGATCGTCTTGGCTTCGCCGGTTTCCTTGCACTTCATCGCTTCGTCGATCGCAACCTTGATCGCGTGCGCGCTCTCCGGCGCGGGCAGGATGCCTTCGACGCGGGCAAACGCTTCCGCCGCCTTGAACACGTCGGTCTGTACCGCGGTCGTCGCCTCCATATAGCCGTCGTCGTACAGCTGCGAAAGCGTGGCGCTCATGCCGTGATACCGGAGTCCGCCGGCGTGGTTCGGCGCCGGAATGAAGCCGCTGCCGAGCGTGTACATCTTCGCCAGCGGGCAGACCTTGCCGGTATCGCAGAAATCGTACGCGAACCTGCCGCGCGTAAAGCTCGGACAGGACGCCGGTTCGACCGCGATGATGCGGTAATCCTTTTCGCCGCGCAGCTTTTCGCCCATGAACGGCGCGATCAGGCCGCCGAGGTTCGAGCCGCCGCCCGCGCAGCCGATGATGATGTCGGGCGTGATGCCGTACTGATCGAGCGCGGCCTTGGTTTCCAGACCGATCACCGACTGATGCAGCAGCACCTGATTCAGCACCGAGCCGAGCACATAGCGGTAGCCCTCGTGCGAAACCGCGTCCTCAACCGCTTCGGAGATCGCGCAGCCGAGCGAGCCGGTCGTGCCCGGGAATTCGGCAAGAATCTTCCGGCCGACTTCGGTCGTGTCCGACGGCGACGGCGTGACGCACGCGCCGTAGGTCCGCATGACTTCTCTGCGGAACGGCTTCTGCTCATAGGAAACCTTGACCATATAAACCTTGCAGTCAAGACCGAAGTACGAGCACGCCATCGAAAGCGCCGTGCCCCACTGTCCCGCGCCCGTTTCGGTCGTGACGCCCTTTAAGCCCTGCTTCTTAGCGTAGTACGCCTGGGCGATCGCGGAATTCAGCTTGTGGCTGCCGGACGTATTGTTGCCCTCGAACTTATAGTAGATCTTCGCGGGCGTCTGCAGCTTTTCCTCAAGGCAGTATGCCCTGACAAGCGGCGAGGGCCGGTACATCTTATAGAACGAACGGATCTCCTCGGGGATCGGGATATAGCGGTCGGTATCGTTCAGCTCCTGCCCGACAAGCTCCTTGCAGAAGACGACGCCAAGCTCGTCGGCGGTCATCGGTTTGCCGGTGCCGGGGTTCAGAAGCGGCGCGGGCTTGTTCTTCATATCCGCGCGGACGTTGTACCATGCGGTCGGCATTTCATTTTCTTTCAGATAAATTTTGTACGGAATCTGCTGTTCCATCGGTTTGCTTCCTTTCTGATTTCAATGGTCGGTGTGGGGAATTGCTGCAACAGAAGTGATCGCCCCGTTCACCATCGCCTGCTCAAACGAATCATGTTCCCTCCAAAATAAAACGATCCTATCCCTTTTGCCGGGACAGGATCCATTGTTCCTGCGGTGCCACCCTGCTTGGCGCATACGCGCCCTCTCCTGTATGCCGTCACATACCGACGTTTGATCACGGAGCGTCGCCTCCGTCTTCCATACTCCGCCGCAGCGTTTCCGGTCGCCCTCCGAAGCCCATTCCAACGGGTGCTTTTTGCCGCGATCCCACCGCCCGCGGCTCTCTTGGAAAAAACAGTTCCGATGTACTTACGCTTCCTCAACGGTTTCCTGCATCATACCACAGCTTTCCCGGCTTGTCAACCGTTTTTATATATTATTTTTTGTTCGATTCCCGATTGACAGCCGCTTTCCGGAATGTTATACTAATCTCGAGTAAATTGGTAGGGTTTAGAAATGAAGCTGTCGACAAAAGGAAGATACGGACTGCGGGCGATCGTGGAGCTGGCGGCAAGGCAGGGCGACGGGCCGGTTTCGCTGCCGGTGATCGCGGCGGAGCAGGGCGTAAGCGAGGCGTACCTCGAGCAGCTGATGCGGCTGCTCCGGCAGGCGGGGCTTGTTGCGACCGCGCGCGGCAAAGCGGGCGGCTATCTTCTGGCGCGGGACGCGGCGCAGATTTCCGTCGCGCAGATCCTGACCGCGCTGGAGGGCTCGACGGCGCTGACGGACTGCGTCGGAACGGACGCGAGCGTTTGTGAGCGGGCGTGCTTCTGCGCGTCGCGGCCTCTGTTTTTAACCCTGCAGAGCCGGATCGACGCGGTTCTGAAGGAGACGACGCTGTCGGATCTTTGCAAAGATTACAAAGAACAAAAGAGAAGGAGCGAAAATGCAACGAGTTTATCTTGACAATGCGGCGACGACGCAGGTGTTACCCGAGGTCGTCGAAGCGATGCTGCCGTATTATACGACATGTTACGGCAACCCGAGCGGGTTTCACAGCTTTTCGCGCGAGGCGCACAAGGGGCTCGACGCGGCGCGGCGCACGGTCGCATCGTGTCTGAACGCCGCCGATCCGTCGGAAATCACGTTTACCGGCGGCGGCAGCGAGGGCGACAACATGATCCTGCGCGGCGCGGCAAAAGCGAATCGCAAAAAGGGAAAGCACATCATCACGACCGCGATCGAGCACCACGCGATCCTGCATACGCTCGCCGCTATGGAAGCGGAGGGGGTCGCCGAGGTCACCTATCTTCCGGTCGACGCATACGGACGTGTGACGCCGGAGCAGGTGAAAGCCGCGATCCGCCCGGACACGGTGCTGGTTTCGGTCATGTTTGCCAACAACGAGGTCGGCACGATCGAGCCGATCGCCGAAATCGGCGCGGTCTGCCGCGAAGCGGGCGTGCTGTTTCACACCGACGCGGTGCAGGCGGTCGGGCATGTCCCGGTCGACGTGCAGGCGATGCACATCGACCTCCTTACGCTGACCGCGCATAAATTTCACGGTCCCAAGGGCGCGGGCGCGATCTATGTCCGCAAGGGCGTGCGGCTGCCCGCGCTGATTCAGGGCGGCGCGCAGGAGAACAAGCGCCGCGCCGGAACCGAGAACATCCCCGGCATCGTCGGCCTTGCCCGGGCGCTCGAGATCCAGACCGAACGCCTTGCAAAGAACGCCGAAAAGATGACCGCGCTTCGGGAAAAACTGATTCGCGGAATCTTCGAGCGGATCCCCGACGTCACGCTGAACGGTCACCGCACCGAGCGTCTGCCGAACAATGTGAACTTCTGTTTGCGGTACATCGAAAGCGAGAGCGTGCTGCTCTGGCTTGACCTGAACGGCATTGCCGCGTCGAGCGGATCGGCCTGCACGTCGGGCTCGCTGGATCCGTCGCACGTGCTGCTGGCGATGGGCATTTCGCACGAAGCCGCAAACGGCTCGCTCCGGCTCACGCTGTCCGAGCTGACGACCGAAGCCGAGATCGACTATGTCCTGGAAACGCTGCCGCCGATCGTACAGCGGCTGCGCGATATGTCCCCGATTTACCCGAAAGGAGCGTAATCCCATGATCTATTCGGAAAAAGTACTCGATCATTTTCAGAACCCGCGCAACGTCGGGGAGATTCCGGACGCGGACGGCGTCGGCACGGTCGGCAACGCGAAATGCGGCGACATCATGCAGATGTTCATCAAGGTCGGCGACGGAGAAGTCATTGAGGACGTGAAGTTCAAGACGTTCGGCTGCGGCGCGGCGATCGCAACCAGCTCGATGGCGACCGAGCTGATCAAAGGCAAACGCATCGAAGAAGCGCTTGCGCTGACGAACGAAGCGGTCGTCGAAGCGCTCGAAGGTCTGCCGCCGGTCAAGATCCATTGCTCGGTGCTCGCCGAGGAAGCGGTCAAGGCCGCGGTGGAAGACTATCGCAAAAAGCAGGCGCAGCAAAACGGTTGACAAACGCAGGGACCGTCGAAAAAGGGTTCTCCCGATTTCGACGGTCCGATTCGTTTCGCAGGGGTAATCAGCGCCGTTTCAGACGGCGCAGCAGCGCCGCGGTGCGCGGCATGTAGTGCTGCAGCTCCATAAATGTCGCCCGCAGCGCCGTAAAAAAGGGCAGATAGCGGGAAAACAGGCCGACCTTCCGCTTCAGCGACGTGTCCGGCAGGAAGGACCGGCGGATCGCAGGCCGCAGGATCTCCCAATCGATAAAACCGTTGAATTTCCTCCGGTCATACGTTTTGGTCCGCTTGTTGGCGTCCTTCAGCCGCCGGTACCATTCCTCCATTTGGGGACAGATCGGCTCGCTGCAATCCGCGGACGAAAAACGATAGTGACGGTCCAGTTCCTCCTGTGTCACATCTCCCAGCAGCGGCCGCAGCAGCTTTTCCTGCGTCATCTGATCGCATCGAATCTGACGCTCCCGGTGTTTCCCGGTAATCTGAGCGGAATGGACTCTCCGGTTGAAAAGCACTTCGTTCAGGTTGCCGACGCGCCCGCACCAGCCGATATCGGCCCAAAGGCCGTAGTCCTGTGCATAAATCAGTTTCTCATCAAACCGCAATCCGTTCTGCAGGAGCAGCGCATGATTGAAAAAGGCCGTCGGGCTGCAGGGGCCCGGATACCGGAACAGCGTTTTAATACGATATCGCTCCATGTCCGGAATTTGTTCTTCAGCGTTTAAGACATGGTCGTCGGCGCCGAAATTCCGGAACCTCGTGCCGCAAACGGTCATGTCCGGATGCTGCTCCATCCATTCGAATTGCTTTTCCAGCCGCTCCGGGAGCGAAACGTCGTCGCTGTCCATCCGCGCGATATACTTGCCCTTCGCCTTTTCGAAGCCGATATTCAGCGACTTGGTAAAGCCGAGATTTGGTTCGTTCCGATACAGCCGGATCCGGGGATCGGTTAGGCTCTTCAGATATTCAGCGCTTTCATTCGTCGAACCGTCGTCTACGATGATGAATTCAAAATCCCGAAACGTCTGAGAAAGAATGCTGTCGACCGCCTCCTTCAAAATGGGAACGGGGGTATTGTAGGTCGGCATGACGACGCTGATTGTTTCTGTAAATTCCATAGTGCTCCTCCTTGGATGTGATGCGATACGGCTTTCGGCAGCGGTCATGTGATTTCGCTCGGAATGGTTTTTCTGAAGTAATAATAGAGCTTTTTCCCGGGTTCCGTCAAGCCCCTTTTTTCCGAGTGCGTTGCGGCAGAAAACCGGTTCATTGCGACATAAAAAACGAAAAGAAAAGACGGCTTTCCCGTCTTTTCCTCCTGCAAGTATTCTTTTCCATAATCCGCCGAAAACGGCCCGGCCCCTTATCGGCAGCCTGCTCAGATGTTCAGTAATTCGCTGTAAGCCCGAAGCGCGCCGTCCGTTTCATGCGCGAGGACCTTCTTGGCGAGCACCTTGCCCAGCTGCACGCCTTCCTGATCGAAGCTGTTCAGATTCCAGACAAAGCCCTGGAACATCACCTTGTTCTCAAAGTGCGCGAGCAGCGCGCCGAGCGATTCCGGCGTGAGCTGATCCCCGACGATAATGCTGGACGGTCTTCCGCCGGCGAACGATTTGTTGGAGTTGGCGTCCTTTTTCCCGCAGGCAAACGCCATGATCTGCGCCGCAACGTTGGCGCACAGCTTCTGCTGGCTGGTGCTTCCCTGAATAGAAAGATCCATGCCCGCCTGGTTCTGACGGAATCCGATGAACTGCAGCGGAACGATATCGGTTCCCTGGTGCAGCAGCTGATAGAAGGAATGCTGTCCGTTGGTTCCCGGTTCGCCGAAAATGATCGGCCCGGTCGGATAATCGACCTTCTCCCCGAACCGGTTCACGGATTTGCCGTTGGATTCCATATCCAGCTGCTGAAGATGCGCCGGGAACCGGGAAAGCGCCTGGGAGTAAGGCAGGACGGCCGTGTATGGATACCCCTGCACGTTCCGCTCGTATACGCCGATCAGCGCGTCCAGCATGTCCGGATTCTTCATAAGATCCGGTTCGCAGGCAAGACGGTCCTGCTGCGCCGCGCCGTCCAGGAAGCGCTGGAAGATTTCCGCGCCGAACGCCAGCGACAGAACGACGCCGCCGACGCAGGAGGTGGAAGAATACCGTCCGCCGATGAAGTCGTCCATAAAGAACGCTTCCAGATAATCGCTGCTGTGCGCGAGCGGCGACGTCTCGCTTGTCACCGCAACCATGTGCCGCGACGCGTCCAAACCCGCTTCGGCAAGCGTCTCTTTCACGAACGTCTCATTGGTCAGCGTCTCGAGCGTTGTTCCGGATTTGGAAACCAGAACAAACAGGGAACTGGCAAGGTCGATGTCCTTCAGGACGGAAGCGGCGTCATCCGGATCCACATTGCTGATGAAGCGCGCGCCCATGCGGAAGCATCCGTTGGCTTTTGCCCAGTTCTCGAGCGCAAGATACATCGCCCGCGGGCCGAGATCGCTTCCGCCGATTCCGATCTGCACCACCGTCGTGAAGGTTTCCCCTTTTTCATTCACAATCTGCCCGCTGTGCACCTTCGATGCAAACAGCGCGGCTTTCTTCTGCTCCCTGACATAGAATTCCCGCTTGTCGACGCCGTTCACGACGACCGGATCCCCAAGCTGTCCGCGCGTCAGCTGATGCAGCACGAGCCGTTTCTCCCCCGTGTTCACGACGGCTCCGTTATACAGCTCCCGATACTTCTCAATCAGCCCCGCTTCCGACGCAAGCTCACATAGATCGCTCAGCACCGCGTCGTCCACCGCTTTTGCGGCATAGCTGTAAACCAATCCGTTCGTCATCGGAACCTGATAAGCGGCGACGCGGGAAGCGCCCTCTTCCCCGGCCATCGCTTTTGCAAGATCGAACTGTCCTTTGTGCGCCTGCAGTTTCGGATATACAGGCAGTTGATCAAAATTCTTCCATTCCGGCATCGTAAACATCCTCCCTATCACGATTGATCAAAACCGTCGGATACCTTTCAAAATATCGGACAGCTACAGTATACCACTTACTCGTCCGTGTAGGAATCCCTTTTTTCAAAAAATTATGGACGAACAGGCGGCCGGGACGCGGCGGTTTGCAACCGCAGCTTTCCGAGAACCTTCCATTCCCCGCCCCGGGCGCTTTCTCCCCCTTCCTTTGCCATCCGGTACTGCACGGCGGGATCGCCGCCGTCTATGTAACAGCCCTCGCAGTACAGCAAAACGACCGCGTCCGCTTCTTCGGCAAAGCGGCGGTGATAGCGAAGGTCAGAAAGCGTCGGGCGATGATCGGCGCGAAGCGCAATATCGCGGGAGAGCGGCACGGTCATCACGACCGGCAGACGGCATTGCTTTGCGAATTCCTTCAGCACGACAGCCGCCGACGCTTCCCATAGATGCGATGCGCTGTACAGGTTCGCCGCGGGATACGGGCTGCGTTTTTCGATCATCGGCTCAAGTCCGTCCAGCAGCAGCACGCCGTCCTGGATCTCGCGTCTTGCCATGCGAAGCAGGGTTTCCAGGTCGATCTGTCCGGTCGCAACGCGGATCGGCAAACGGCCGGCGTCCGTGCCGTGCAAGGACTTCCAAAGCCCGGCGCCGCGTTCCATAGCGTGCTCCGAAGAATAGTAATACACCGGCGTCCCCAAAGCGGCAAGCTCCGCGGCAAGGGTAAGAAGCAGCGCGGTTTTGCCCGCTTTGGGTCCGCCGCCGATCAGATACAATCCCTCGGACAGCGCCGGAAACAGCTCTTCCGGTACGCAAATCGGCGCGTCCCCGGTTTCGCCGTCCTGCGCGCAGGCGTCCTCCGTACGGATCACGTCGGCAAGGGGAGCGGAAAAACGGCGGCACCGCGATCCCCTTCTCCGCAAGCCGCAGCGGAAGACGGATCGTGCCCTTGCCGGGCAGAAACGCTTCGGGATCGGACACGTTCGGATCGGCGGGTAAAAACTCGATCTCCCGATCCGTACAGGCAAGCGCCGTTTTCAAAACGGCTTTTTTCCGTTCGTCCGCACATCCGTCCAACGCGCCGGCGATCTGTTCCCGATTGGAGGAAAAGCAGCTTGCATCCGTTTCCCTCTTTGCCTTCCCCGTCAAAGCGGCGGCAAAGTATTCGACCGGATACGCGTCGCGGCAGCGCTGCAGATAAAGCCGAAGCAGGATCGCACCCACCGCGTGCGCTTTCGGAAACAGAAACCGGATCTTTCCGAACCGTGCAAAGTCCTCGTCCGAAAAGCCGTGTTCGCGCTTTCGCGCTTCGGTCGGGTAGCCGTTCTTCGCCCAGTTGCCTTTGCCGACCTCGTTTGCGATCAGCGGAACGACCGGATAACTCACGCCGTGCCGATAAAGCGCTCTTTGCACGTCCTCCCGCAGCGCGAGCACGTCCCGGTACGGATCCTCTGGATCGGCAAGCTGCCGCCCGTTTGCTTCCCACGTTCCCGTCCCGTACACAAGCCCGTACAGACGGATCAGCTCCGAAAAATCCTGCGGGATCGCGGAAGGCGGCAGCTGCGGCGGAAACAGCTTTGCGTCGGTATCGCAAAGTTCCTCCTCGAAAAGCTTTTGGATCTCCTCCCGGTCGAGATGCACGCGCCCGTCGAAAAAGAGGTTGCCGATGTTCGCGCCAAGATACGGAAGCCGTTCCAGCCCGAGGATCTTGCTAAAGTCGGGAGAATTCAGCTTGTCCCGTTCGAACGCAAGCGCCTCCTCGCCGGTCTTTTTGACGTAATCGTAAAAATCCGTGCATCCGTCTTTCTTCTCAAGATACCGGTCGACCAGGTTCTTCAGGAACCGGAACGTATCCCAAACGCTGTCGCCGCGGACTTTGAATTCATAATGCCGCGTCGGTCTGTTGTTCGGCGTACGCAGCGAGTCGAGATAGTTTTTGACGATCCTCGCGTACTGTTCAAAATGCTCGCCGCCGGCAAGACCCTTTGAGAACCAGTACAGCACGCCGAACAGTCTGACCTTTGCGTTCAGGGTGCGCTCCCCTCGAAGCCCGTCTTCGTGCTCGAAAAAGAACGCCTCGGTCGAAAGGAAATTCTTCAGATAAAACGCGTCCCGGGAGATGTTCCCCTTTAAGACGGAATACCAGTTCGGGAACGCCGAAAGCGCCGTTGTCAGATCCCGCAAAGCGGAGCTGTCGCCTTGGAGAAGCGCGATTTCATCCTGATAATTCGCGTCCTTCTCGTCCTTTTCTCACGAATCGTTATACGCTTTCTTTTGCATTGCCGTCAGGGCTTTGCAGTAAAACAGGATCTTCCGGAACAGGTTGCGCTCCGCGTACTTTGCGCCGAACCTCTCGAAATACCCGTCCAGAATGCTGTTGTCGATCTCCTGTTTCCATTTGTCGACCGTCTCTGTTTCCGCGTCGTTCTTTTGCTTTTTTTCGAGCGCGCTTTCCAGATCGGACTTAAACGTGTCGTACCGCGAAAGCCATTTGCCGCGGGCGTTCATCTTGACGAACAGATCGTCCGTCAATCCGAATTTGAAATCCCCGAAATCATAGACATTCGCCGGTGATTACAGGACTTGAATGAAATCTTCTGAAACCGCTGAAAACAAAGGATTTTATGTAATCTGCTCACCGAATCCCTTTATAAAATGTTACACCGTTTCTATAACGCCCGCGCCGCTCATAAGGGCAAAAGCAAGGGCAAGATTAACTCACAACAGGATATAACAAGGTGTGGCAATCGGGAGCCTGTGGCATACGTTCGAATACATCAACGGGGCTGGTATACAGGAGCTTCCTTGCGATAATGCCGCAGGGGAGTAGCTCACCCTCCCCTACAAGAATCCTATTCTGTTTTCTTACCAGTCACGCCATACAGCGTCAGCGTGCCGTCGCTCAGGGTCAGGTCTGCATCAAGGTCTTTTATTCCAAAGGTCTTCTCTCCCAACGGGTAGAGCCGCAGCTCAATTGCCCTGTCGTCGTCGTTTGCCCGCGCGTACATCTCGCCGTCTTTCCGGAAGATCTCTTCGATACGGAAGTCCCCGATGGCATAGTCATATTTCCCGCAGAACTCATCCCAGCCGCTCCTGTCCGGGTTCTGAACGGCGAGTTCTTCGATGCTGCGGACTCTCTCCGGTTCTCTGTCCCTCGTGATTGCCGTCAAGCCCCTGGAAAAGGATTGCCAGGCCCGCTCGTCCCGCGCGTCGCGGCAGCGCAGCCAGATCAAAACGCGGTCCGCGTCCACAAAGCGTTCGTACCAGTTATAATAACCGGGCCAGCCGCCGCTGTGGCAGACGATCAGACCGAACGCAGGATCGTCCAGCACGTCCCAGCCGAAACCATAGCCGTAATCGGGATCGTCTTCCTCTAACTTGTCAATGCCGATCTCCCCGTTGTTGAGCCGTCCGGGGGTGGCCATCAGCGCCTGCTCTTCCTGCGTCAGCACGGTCTCCGCTCTCAGCGCACGATCCCATTGGAACAAATCGAAGATGTTGGAGTGAACCAGCCCGTCCCCGTTCGCTCCGTCGCAGGTAACGACCGCGCTCTCCCCTGGCAGGTCATCCGGGAGCGTGTAGCGGTCGGAGCCCAACGGCAGCGACAGCCCCCAGGCCAGATTCGGAACCGTGATCTTCTCCATCCGGCGGTGGTAGACACGCGTCGCGTGCATCCCGGCAGGTTCGAAAATGTTGTCCCGCAGAAAGTCCTCAAAGGGAACGCCTGCAACGGTCTCCACGATCTGTGCCAGCAGGCAGTAGCCGGTGTTGGAGTACTCAAACTGCTCGCCCGGAGCAAAGGATGGCTTCTCGCCGCACTCACAGAGGAAACGGACGATCACCTCGTTTCCTGGGATCGTTTTTTCCTCCTTGGCGGTCTTATCCACCCAGTCCATGTAATCCGGAAGCCCGCCGGTGTGGTTCAACAGGTGGCGGATCGTGACGCCCTTATAGGGGATTTCCGGGAAGAACTTTGTAACTTCGTCCTCCAACGCCAGCGATCCTCTGCGTCGCAGCAGCATGACTGCAGCCGCGGTGAATTGCTTGCTGATCGACGCCAGATCGAACAGACTATCCTCGCGCAGCGGAACTTTGTCCTCCAGATCACTAAAGCCCACCGCGCCTTTTGACACGATCCTGCCTCCCTCCGCGTAGAGCCAGGTACCGTTGAATCCACCTTTTTCATGCGCCGAGCGTGCAAGGTTTTCCAGCATTATCTTTTTATCCATAATCATATTCTCCTTTTGATGTTCGTTTTACAGCTTCATTACCGCCGGCATTTCTTCGCCCTCTACATAATGTTCCGGGTCTTCCTCAAATCCGAAGGAAAGATACAGATTCCGCGCGGCTTCATTTTCCGGCTCATAGGAGATCCAACAGTATTCCGATTCCCCGCAGGGGAAAGACCGCACGAGTTCCAGCGCCTGCTGCATGGCTGCTCTGCCGTAGCCTTTTCTCTGATAGTTTTTATCGATCATGAAGCGCCAGATCAGGTAGCTGTTTTTCTGATACTCCGGGGCTTCTCCGTCGCAGAAATCCGGGTAGTCATAACCGATCATCAGAAAACCGACCGGGGTCTCTCCGTCATAGATCCCG
>CACXMS010000020.1 GCA_902768795.1 uncultured Eubacteriales bacterium | reverse complement strand
GTTTTCGGACGCAACGGACGTATCCTGCCTGGGAGAGATTTATCCGAAAGAAGAGAATAAGGGCTGGTTCAGCTTTGACCTGATCCCGGAGGAATACCGGAAGCGGGCGCAATATGGCGTGGATCTGCACGGCGGGATCTACTTCATTCGAAGGTACGGGATCAGCGAGCGCGTTTTTTCCGAGGCGCAGGAAATCGTCCCTCGTTTTTATGATTGTCGGTTTTTGGTTCCGATCGCGCTTGCCGAGCCGGTGGATGAACCGCCGCTTGCGCTTGCAATGGCGATGAACGGATGCAAACCGGTTTCATACAACCGATACAATTTGATTTGTTGGTGGTATGATAAATGGATCAAACGCTATCATACTAGCATGAAGCATCCGAATAAGGATATTCCGGCGATCCATTGGGGCAATAAATTCACGGAAACGCCGTATTATCGGAAGCAGGTTGAACAGCTGAATCTCCTGATCGAAAAGAAAAAGGGACTTATGCTTCACGACTTTGTTTCCGGCTGCAGGATCTTTTGGTATCGACTGGATCTGCGGAAAGATCGTATTTGCGGAGTTTGTAATGGGTTCTCATCTGTATTATCTGTATCACAGACGGAAAATGAGAAAAGCCGCGAAAAAATAAAAAGGCGGGAAAGGCATCTGCCTTTCCCGCGTATGCTTTTACTCGTCTGAAGCGTATTCCAAAAGATCGCCAGGCTGACAGTGCAGCGCTTCACAGATCGCGATCAGCGTCGAAAAACGGATCGCGCTGATATGTCCGTTCTTCAGCTTGGACAGGTTGACGTTGGCGACGCCGACTTTTTCGCTCAGCTCGTTCAGACTCATCTTCCGGTCTGCCATAACGCGGTCCAACCGCAGAATGATTCTGCCCATAGCGCACCTCACAGCGTTTCGTCCGATTCCTGCTGGAGCTGCGCGCCGTAGCGGAAGATCATCGTCAAAAACAGCACAACCAGCGCGACAAAGATCGGCGCAAGGTTCAGCGAGAAGTGGAAACCGGAGTTCAGATTTGCCGGGTTGAGCGAGAATTCCAGATCCATGTTCCGCATCATGAGCGTGTTCGCAATCGATTCCGCAAAGCTCGAAACGACCGCGCAGCCGAGCAGCACCCAGGCAAACACATTCATGCGCTTCACGACGTCGGCCGCAAACGGCGTGTCGCAGCGGCGGAAGCCGTCCGAAAGACGTTTCAGGAAGATGAATACTACGAGGACGCATACGCAGTAGATCAGCCCCGCGAGCATCGTTTTGCCGAATTGCGACAGATTCA
Organism: uncultured Eubacteriales bacterium; assembly: GCA_902768795.1. GTDB lineage: Bacteria > Bacillota > Clostridia > Christensenellales > CAG-138 > UBA3792. Next base: position 35,423 of record CACXMS010000020.1, on the reverse strand, counting down.
GCGCGATCCGGTCGGTCGCCGCCCGCATCATCAGGCCGCCGTCCGCTTTTTCCAGCGCGATGTCCGAAAATTCCGTTCCGTTCACACGCATCGAGATGTTTGCTTCTTCCAGCATCTGATCGGTGATCTGATCCTTGAACGGGCCGATCAGCGCGTCGCTCACCGTGACGTCCATATCCGTCTTGACGCCAACCGTTACAGCGTCCTTCGGGAGCAGGGCAAGGATGACGTTTCCGGCGGCCAGCGCGACGATCGAAACCGACATCAGGATGATCAGAACGATGGATACGATCTGTCCGATCAGACCGATCCGGTTGACTTTTGTCTTGATAGAAGTGTTCATTTGTTTTCCTCCGTTTCGAATTAAATAATTAACGTTTATCGTTAACTTTCGAACGTAGCATACCACACACTTCACCACTTGTCAACTACTTTTTTACGATAAACGTAAATTTTTTTATTTTTTATCGGCGATTCAAAAAACAGAGAGATGAACGAAGGATAGAGCGGCGCCGCCCGGTCGGGCGCAATCTTTTTCGCGGCAAAAAACTTTCGCAAAAACAGCGAAAAATGCTTGCAATTCGGGCTTTGTTGTGATATATTGTACCGGCTAACGGTCCTTCTTGCTTTCCGGAAGAGGAAGGCCAACAGACCATAAGGAGGTGAAAAACATGAATCAGTACGAAGTTTTGTACGTGATCACGCCCGAATTGGATGATGAAGCGAATCAGTCCGTTCAGGATAAGTTTGCCAAAATCATCACCGACAACGGCGGTGAGATCGAAAAGACGGATGTATGGGGCAAGCGTCGCTTGGCTTACGCAATCGACTACAAGACCGAGGGTTTCTACGTGCTCGTGAACTTTTCCGCGAACCCGGAGCTCCCGCGTGAACTCGAGCGTAATCTGAGAAACGATGAGCGCATCATGCGTTACATGGTTACCCGTAAGGAAGCGTAAACAACGAAATCTGCACGAAAGAATGGAGGAACGAAAGAATGAATAAGATTACGTTGATCGGAAACCTGACTCACGATCCCGAAACCCGCAGCACGCCGAACGGCGTGACGGTATGCACCTTCACGATCGCCGTGAATCGCCGCTTCGCCTCGCAGGGCGGAGATCGGCAGACCGATTTCTTCCGCATCAACGCCTGGCGTCAGCTCGGCGAAACCTGCTCGCGGTATCTTGCGAAGGGGCGGAAGGTTGCGGTCATCGGCGAACTGCAGGCGCGTCAGTTTGAAGCGAAGGACGGGACGACCCGGATGTCTCTCGATGTTTCTGCCGATGAAGTCGAATTCCTGTCGCCGCGCAACTCTGAAGACGGCGCAGGCAGCGGATACTCCGCGCCGCGGCCGCAGCCGGCCGCGCAGGATCTTTCCGGCGGCTTTACCGACATCAACAGCGATGAACTCCCCTTTTAACCATTAAATTTACAGGAGGCTTGCACCATGGAAGATCGTAAACAGCTGCGTCCGCGTCGCCCGAGAAGCAGACGTAAAGTTTGCCGTTTCTGCGTTGAAAAGGCCACATCCATTGATTATAAGGACACTCGGAAATTGCAGGGATTCATTACCGAAGCCGGTAAGATCATGCCCCGCCGGATGTCCGGTGTGTGTGCCGAGCATCAGCGTGACCTGGCCGTCGCCATCAAGCGCGCGCGCGTCATGGCCCTGTTGCCCTATTGCGCGGAATAATTGAACCAGATCCGCTTTTGAACGGCATGATGCAAGGCAAATCAGCCGCCAAAGCGGAATGATCCTCACGGACCTTTAGCAAACCGAAAGACCTTGGGAAACCGCTCCCCGAAAGGAGCCGGACTCGCAAGGTCTTTTTTGTTCGGGTTGTTTTAAGGCACTGCGGCGGCAAAAAAGGAATCGCCGGATCGGTAGTGATCCGGCGCGATTTTGTTCTTTGGGGACGTTATAAGAGCCGTTCTTACAGACCGTAACGCTTCTTGAAGCGATCGACTCTTCCGCCGCTGTCTACCAGCTTCTGACGGCCGGTAAAGAACGGATGGCACTTGCTGCAGATTTCGACCTTGAGCTCGCCCTTCGTGGAACCCGTGAGGAAGGTCTCGCCGCACGCACAGCGGACAACCGCTTCGCCGTAAGACGGATGAATATCTTTCTTCATGTATTATCACTCCTTCGACGTGTAATGCACTACCGTCGGCTATTATAGCAAACCGCTTTCCAAAATGCAAGTGAAATTTTCATGGATTTGCGGACTTTTTTCTTTGTGCAGGATGATCCCGCGCAGCCGTCCGCGCCGTGCGGATATATTATTATATGGAAGAAATTCGGATCCTTCGGAGCGGCGAAGGCCTTCGCTTCGGAAAGGATACGGTTGCCTCACAAAAAATTTACAAAAGCGATTGACAAACGGGGCAATTCGTTGTAAAATTTACTCATAGATTACGAAAACGTTTGCGCTTCGTAGTCGGGCTTTTTATTTTCATCCGGCAGGGCCGATTGACAACGCGAAAGGAAGGATGCGTATGATCAAAGCAGTCATGTTTGATATGGGCGGAACGCTCGAGGATTTGTATTCGGACGAGAAGAACGACAAAGCGACGGCTTACGCACTGTATGAGATCCTGCAAAAGCACGGAATCGAGGTTCCCTACGGAGCCGAAGCGCTCTGGAAGATCGTAGGCGCGGGAATTACGGAATACAAGAAGGATTCCGAGCGCACGCTCCGCGAGCTGAAACCGGAGGAGATCTGGCCGGACTGGGGATTTCGGGACATTCCGGTCGACAAAGCGAAGCTTGCCGCAATCAGCGAAGAGATCGCGCACATGTGGGAAACGACCTTCTATGACCGCAAGCTGCGTGAGCACGGGGCCGAGATGCTGAAAGGGCTGAAAGAAGATCTGCACATGCACGTTTCCGTCGTCAGCAATACGGGCAGCTTGTTCCAGGTGTTCGATACGCTCGAGAAGTACGGCGTCCGGCAGTATTTTGACGACATCACGCTTTCCTCGATCACCGGATACCGCAAACCGCATCCGAACATCTTCCGCGTCGCGCTCAGCCAGGCGAATCTCGATCCGTCCGAATGCGCGTTCGTCGGCGACACACTTTCCCGCGACGTCGTAGGACCGCGAAAAATGGGGTTCGGCCGCGTATTCAAAATCAATTCCTTCCTGACGAAGCAAAAGGATATCGGCAAATACGAAGTTGCGCCCGATTACGAGATCACGGACATTTACGACGTTTATACGATTTTGAAGCGCGAGCGCGAAGCAGAGCAATAACGGCCGGACGCGGCAGGATTCCGAAAAGGAGGTCGAAACATGGCAAAGAAAGGATGGAAACGTCCTCCGATGACATGGAAGCGGTTCAAGAACCAATTGCTGAGTGTGATCGGAAACCCCTTCAACGTGATCGTCGCCATCACGCTGATCGTACTGTTCATATTCATCATCATTCCGCTGTTGACGATGATTCAGAACACGTTCGTCACAACCCGCGGTGCGCTTAAGGAAGTTCGCAAGCTCTATCCGGACGCGCAGGTCGGCAGTTATACGCTGTATTCGTGGCGGTATCTGTTCGGTGCGGAGAACTTCGTTTCGTCCGGCGGAATGGGGCTTAAGGGTACTTTGATCTATGTCAACCTGCTGGAGCCGCTGTTCAACTCGCTGATCGTCGGTCTGTTTGTTACCGTCATCTCCGTCCCGCTCGGCGCGCTGATGGCATGGCTGATGGTTCGTACGGATATTCCCGCAAAGGGACTGCTCTCCTCGCTGATTTTGATTCCGTACATGATTCCGTCGTGGTGTAAAGCGCTTTCGTGGCTGACCGTGTTCCGGACGCCGGAATACGGCGGGTTTTACGGGTTGTTGACCGGTCTCGGAATCAATGTGCCGGACTGGCTTGCGTACGGCCCGATTGCGATCATCATCGTGATGACGATGCACTACTATGCGTTCTCCTATATCATGGTTTCGGGCGCGCTGCGCTCCATCAACTCCGAGCTGGAGGAGATGGGTGAGATTCAGGGCGCAAACAAGGTGCAGATTCTAAAAAGCATCACGCTTCCGCTAGTGCTTCCGTCGATCCTTTCCGCAACGATCATGACGGTTTCCAAGTCGATCGGTACCTACGGCGTGGCGGCGCGTCTCGGCGAGCCGGCCGGCTATCATGTCCTCGCAACCAAGATGAAATACTTCCTCGGTCAGTCCAGTACCGAGGCGGTCGGTTATATTCTTTCGATCGTAATGATTCTGCTTGCGGCAAGCACAATCTTCATCAATCAGCGATTGATCGGCACGCGCAAATCGTATGCGACGATCGGCGGCAAGGGCACCCGCTCGAACCTGATCCCGCTCGGCGGCGCAAAGTGGCCGATGCTGATTTTCCTGGCGGTCTTCATCATCGTTGCGATGTTCATGCCGCTGTTCTTCCTTGTTATGGAATCGTTCCAGATCATTCCGGGCGGCGGGTACAGTCCGAGCAATCTGACTTTATATGCGTGGGCGGGCGAACTCGAAAATGCGCCGAACACCGCGTTTGACCGGGAGGGCCTGTTCGCCAATCCGCTGTTCTTCCATTCCCTGTGGAACACCGTCAAGCTCTCTTTGATCGCGTCGATCATCACGGCGGTTTTCGGCCAGTTCTTCGGCTACATCACCACGCGCGGCAGAGGAAAGTGGTACGGCAACGCGGTTGAGCAGCTGATCTTCATTCCGTACCTGATGAGCGGCGTCGCGTTCTCTGCCATTTATTACGCGATGTTCAGTCAGCCGCATCTGGGCGGGCTGATCCCGTCCCTGACCGGAACGTTTATGCTGATTCTGCTCGTTTCCATCGTCAAGCATTTCCCGTTTGCAAGCCGGTCCGGTTCATCCAACATGATGCAGATCTCGGTCGAGCTGGAGGAAGCGGCGACCATCAACGGCGCGGGCTTCTGGCGCAGGATCCGCAGCGTAATCATCCCGCTTGCACGGCATGGCTTCCTGTCGGGCTTCCTGCTTTCCTTCATCAGCATTGCGAAGGAACTGGACCTGATTGCGATCCTGATCACGAGCGAGGAAAACTACACGCTGTCGTTCCTCTCCTTCACCTATGCGGAAACGATGCCGCAGGCGGGCGACGCGATCTGTATCATCATTATCGCGTTCATTCTGATCACCAATAAGATTGCGGATAAGTTCGGCGGCAACGTCAGCAAGAGCATGTAATCTTCAACGAACGAAACAGAAAGGATTTGACTATGAGCAAGATCGTTTTAAGTCACATTGATAAATTCTACGGTGAGAATCACGTTCTGCGCGACATCAACCTGACGATCGAGGATGGCGATTTCATGACGCTGCTCGGCCCGTCCGGCTGCGGCAAAACGACCACGCTGCGCGTGGTGTCGGGCCTGGAAAAGCCCCAGAACGGCACGATGACGATTGACGGCCGCACGATCATCAACGCCGCCGAAGCGTTCTATGAAGCGCCCTCGAAGCGCGGCTTGAATCTTGTATTTCAGAGCTACGCGCTTTGGCCGCACATGACGGTGTTCCAGAACGTCGCGTTCGGGTTGAAGATCAAGAAAATGAAGAAAGCGGAGATCGAGGAGACCGTCATGCGCGCGCTGAAAACGATGCGGATCGAGGAGTACCGCAACCGGTATCCGAACGAGCTTTCCGGAGGACAGCAGCAGCGTGTGGCGATCGCCCGCGCCATCGCTTCGAGCCCGAAGCTTCTGCTGCTGGACGAACCGCTTTCCAATCTGGACGCGCGGCTTCGTATCGACATGCGCGCCGAACTGAAACGCTTGCACAAAGAGACCGGAACGACGATCATCTATGTCACGCACGACCAGGTTGAAGCGCTGACGATGTCCACCAAGATCGCACTTTTCAAGGAAGGCGAGATTTCGCAGATCGATACGCCGCTCGGCCTGTATACGAACCCGATCGACTTGCAGGCGGCGGACTTCATCGGCAACCCGCGCATCAACTTCGTGGAAGCCAAGGGCCTCTATAACGGCGATAAGCTGTTTGTGACGAGCGAATTCGGCGTATACACCTACGACCATGAAACGCTTAAGCTGGATGAGGATATTCCCGAAAACGAGTCGTTCGACTGCGTACTGGGCCTGCGTCCGGAGATGGTCGATATCTACACGAAGGATCCGGGACATAAGAACACGGTCGCCGCGAAGATCTATGCCAATCAGCCGGCCGGCAGCGAAACGCTGGTCACGCTGACGGTCGGGCAGACGGAATTCCTGGCAATCCAGGTCGGCCTGGTAGAATATGACATGAACCAGGATGTGTTCGTTGTCTTGCATCCGGGCCGCATGAACGTGTATAATAAGAAGACGGGAAGACTGATTAAGTTTGCAAAGACCAAGCATAAGGCGGGCGTCGACGATTGATGCTTTTCTGCCCCACTTCAAAGGAAAGGAAACGGTGCATTATGAAAAAGACCATTGCTTTGCTGCTGATCCTGTTGCTCGTTCTATCGGCGGCTGCCTGCGGCGGCGGCGCCGGCGGCAGCACCGGCAGCGTAACCGATGACACGCCGAAGACCGGCGTTGCAGCGATCAACGTGATCGGAGAGGACGGCATCGACTGGAACCACATGTCGATGGAGGAACTGTATGAAATGGCCAAGCAGGAAGGCGGCGTCGTCAAGATCTATGCGACGACGACCGATGCGAACACCGCCAAAAAGAAGATTGCGCGCGATTATCCGGATGTGCAATGGGAATTCGTACAGTGCGACACCGATGAAGTCAAGGGCATGATCGAGCGCGATTACGATTCGGGCAAGGTGTATGCGGACGTGCTGCTCGTCAAGGATTCCTCCGGCGAGATCTACAACGATCTCGTGCTGTACGATATCGTAAAGGTCTATTATCCGGCAGCGATCTGCGAGCATATTTCCGCGGATCTGCTGCAGTACGGAATGCCGCTGTATTCGACGTTCAACCCGTGGTTCTACAACACGCGCGATTTCCCGGACGGCGTACCGATTCAAAGCTGGTGGGATATCGTCAAGGGCTACAACACAGATACCATGTCTTATCGCGACGCGAACGGAAACGATACGCAGTACTGGCACATCTACACGAAGGGCATCAAAGCGCCTTCCTACGCAGCGCTGTGGGCGCAGCTGATCGTGGACAGCGACGCGCTGAAAGCACAGTATAAGGAACAATACGGCGAAGACCTCGTCATCACCTATACCGATAAGCTGCAGAACAACAGCTTCAAGAGCTTCCCGGAGGACAATGCGGGCGTCGAATTGTTCTGGCGTTTCTCGCAGATGAAGAGCTACGAGTTAAACGACGGCGACGCGGTCGTGACGGCGGTCAACGAGTCGGTCAACGGTCCGACGCTCGGCCTTTGCTCGGCGTCGAAGCTTGACAACCGTGAGATGGGCATGGATATTGCGTGGGTCACCGGTCTTTCGCCCTATACCGCGCAGGATGCGGCGGCATACGTGTACGTTGCGTCCGGATGCGACAATCCGGCAGGCGCGCGTCTGTATATCAGCTATCTTCTCGGCGGCGACGACGGGCAGAGCGGCTGCTACGCCACGTTCGATAAACTCGGGCACTGGTCGGTGCGCGACGATGTGACCTACGAGAAATCCGGCTTCGAATACAAAGACGTCGGGCTCAAGGCGCCGGACTTCGAAAAAATCTTTGAGTATTATTCCAGCGTCGGCAGCTATTGGGATCTCTGGTCGAGCTGGAGAAAGTAACACAATCCGAAACGCCCCTGCGCGGACGGCTTGGCGCAGGGGCGAACCGCTTGAAGTATGGCAGGAAAACAGTCGAATTTTGAAAAAAGGGTCAACGAGTACGCCCGCGTCACATTTCTGACCGAGGACGGAAAACCGAAGAGCGCAGTCTGGCTGTACGCATTTCTGCTGTCCATCCTCTTTGCGCTTGTTTATCTTGCAATCTATCTCGTATCCGGCTTTTTGCTCGGCAAGGTATGGCCGGACGGCGCCGCTGTTGCGATTCTGATTCAGTACGCCGTCACTGCGGCGATCGGCTCCGGACTGTGTCTGCTGTCCTGTCTGCTTTTGAGAGGACCGCGGCGCTGCTTCGTTTACTATGCCTATTTCTGGCTGCTGGTTCTGCTCGGCATGATGGTGATCACCTCGCTGTTCATGTGCGACTGGGCAGGCGGCGCGGGCTGGTTCGACTTCTGGATGTTCTGCATCGTGGTTTTCTTCCCGTCGCTCCTGTCGATCCTTGCAGGCGGATTTGCGGCCCGCGCGCTGTGGCGCAGGGAGCAGCTGCGGCAGCAGAAAGCGGAGGAAGAAAACGCTGTGCAGCGTCCGTCGTACTACAACACATGACGGAAATGCTCGAGATATTTTTCTGCAACGTTGGCGACGGCGACGCGATCCTGCTGACCGAACGGCGGGAGGGGCGGCCCGATTACACCGTTCTTATCGATGCGGGCCGGCCGTATGTCGATCCGAAGAACGGTTCGCTCCGCAAGGAAGCGATCTACTATCTGAAAGCGCGCGGCGTGACGCGAATCGACCGCATGATTCTCACGCACCCGCACATCGACCATGTTGGAGGCGCCGTCCGGATTCTCGAACAGATTCCGGTTGCGCGGCTGACCGTACCGATCCTTCCGCCGGAGGACGCCGTCTGGCTTTCGCCGTCGTTCGAATCGACGGATAAGGCGCAAAACGGTCTGCGCCATCTTTTGAACGTCATGGCGGGGATCGTGCAGACGGCGCGTCACTGCGGCACGGAGGTCGACGCGGCAAAGGACGGCGGCGAGCAGCTCAGCGAGCGTCTGCTGATGACGACGTATCTGCCGGGAACGGAACTTTTCGACCGCGCAAAGCTGGTATATGAGCGCCTGTATCGCGGCGTGCCGGTAAGCGATGCGCTTGTGCACGCCGTATCCAGGGAGCGCAATCAGACGAGTCTGATGCATCGTTTCACGTATGCGGGGCGCAGCGTACTCCTGACCGGGGATCGCTACGGCTTCGATTGGGAAGCGGAGGACGTTGCCCCGTGCGACGTGCTGAAGCTTCCGCACCATGGGGACAGCAAGTCCGTGACGCGGGAGCTGATCGGAAAGCTTTCCCCGTCCCTCGCGGTGATTTCCTGTCAGACCGATCCGAAGAAAGGCAAGGATCGGCCGAGCGCGGAGACGCTGCAGATGGTTTCGGAGGTCGTTCCCGCGGTCGTCTGCACGGAAAACCGCGAAATGCCGGGCATGCCCGCCGCGACACACAACGGCGTTTGCTGCCGGATCGGGGAGGACGGACGCCTTTTCTGGCGCTTTGAGTGACGGATCTTTCTCCGCACAGAGCGGAGTGAATGAACAGAAAACCAAATGAGGAGGATCATTATGAAAAAGCTACTTTCCATTGTTCTCGTGCTGCTGATGGTCTTTGCGGCGGTCGCCTGCACCGCGACGCCGGGGCCTCTGCCCGAGGTCACGCAGAATCCGACCGAGGCGCCCAAGGCTGAGGAGCCCGCTCCTGCGGTCGAACCGGAACCGGTTGCAGAAGCCGGGTATCAGGCGCTTGCTCTGAACATTAAGAACAAGACCGGTAAGACGATCAACGAGGTCTACATCTACGCAAAGGGCGCGGAAAAGGGCAACAGCGTGGTCGAAGCCGGTTGGAAAGACAAGGATGCCGACGGCGACAATTACGAAAAGAATATCTACATCGTCCGCGAAGCGGGTGCGGAGTTTGAGATGTTCGTCGTCTTTGACGATGCGACCAACCTCACCTTCGATCTCGGCGCGCTGGCCATGTACGACAAGCTTTCGATGAAGGGCGCGACGGCGGAGGATCTCAAGCATGAGCCGAACGATGACGCGGCGGATATCGCGGCGATGAATCTCCTCGCTGCCGTCGGAAAAACGTCGGACAACTACTATCCGGGTTACGTCCTGATTCCGGTCGAGCTGAAGAACAAGACCGGCAAGGCGATCAAGGAACTGTACTTCTATGAAGAAGGCGGCAATCCGAAGACCTACAACAACCTGATCGATTATCTCTACACCGACGACGGCGTGAAGATGGATTCGCTGATGAGCGGCAAGGCGAAGGAAGGCGGCAAGTATCTGTTCAAGTGCTTCATCCGTCCGCTTGCCGACAACTACATGATCGACGTCGCCTTTGACGACGGAGCCACGATCACTTATCCGATCGAGGATTGGTTCAAGGCGGACGGTTCCGGAAACCTGCCGAACGAAATCTCGCTGAAGAATGCGGAGGATCCGGACGACATCAAGGTTCAGTATGACGACGGCGTGCCGGAACCGATCGACTATCTTGCAGAATCGGTTCAGAAGGGCCATATCGTTGACCAGTGGTATCCGGTTTATGCAACGGTTGAAGCCGACGCGGCGGAAGTGGAAGCGGCCAGAACCGAGCTTGCGAAGCTCGCTGTGCCCGCGCCCGAAGAAACCGCTGAGCCCGCGGTGCCCGAGCAGCCCGTTGAGCCGGCAGCGGAAGTTCCCGAGGGCTACACAGGCCTGCATCTGATGCTCAAGAACAAGTCCGGAAAAGAGATCTACAAGGTCTATCTGTTCCCGAACGGAGAAGATAAGGGCAAGAACATCTTCAAGGAAGTCGTGAAAGGCAACATCCCGACCGAGGATGACGGCGCGGAAGGCAAGCCGCATGAGGTGTTTGCGTACGTTCTGCGCGAAACCGCGAAGCTCGAAGCGATGACGCTGCGCGTTCGCTATGCGGATGAAACCGAGCAGGATTTTGAACTGAAGCCGCTCGAGGATTATACCGTGTTCACGGTCAAGGCGGATGAGTTCAAGCAAAAGGTTTCCGACGACGCCGAAGATATGGCGGCAATGGATGCGGTCGCTGCGGCGGGCAAGTCCACCGACGGCGTCGAGCCGGTCGCAGAAGAAACTGCGGAAGTGGCGGAAGCCCCTGTGCCGGAAGCGGCCGCGGGATATACGGCGCTCGCGCTGAACATCAAGAACAAGACCGGCGTTACCGTCAAAGCAGTCTATCTCTACGTGCCGGGCGCGGAAGACAAGGGCCAGAGCGTGGTTGCAGAGGGTTGGAAGGATAAGGACGCGGACGGCGACAATTACGAAAAGAACATCTACGTCATTCGTCCGGAAGGCGTGCTGACGGTCGAACTGGTTGCGGAAGACGGTACCGTTTCCACCAGGGAAGTCGAGCTGAAGATGTACGATAAGATCTCCTTCAAAGGCGTTGCAGCAGAAGACTGGAAGATCGAGGCGAACGATGATCCGGCGGATATCGCCGCGATGGATGAACTCGTTGCGGGAGGCGTGACCAGCGACAACTGGTATCCGGCAGCATAAGGAAACAAGAAACACGCGGAGTGCGGCCAGAGCGACGGCCGCCTCCGCATCTCCGTTTTGATGGAAGGAGGCGCTTTTCATGAAACGGTCGATTGCAGGACTGCTCATCGTGCTGCTGTTGACGGGACTGCTGCCCTTTGGCACTCTCGCAGAGGATACGCCCTGGTGGGAGCAGGACATCTGGGACAGGGAGACGCTTACGGAACTCGGCGCGGTTGCGCCCGCCTATAACGCAGAGGAGCAGCGCTACGAGATTTCGCTGCCCGAGCAGCTCCTGTTCCTTTCAGGACTCTGGAAGCCGGAAGACGCTGACCTCGACGGCGCACCCGACGCGCCCTGCAACGGAACCTACGTTCTGACGGCGGATCTCGATATGGCGCCGCTCATGGAATCGATCGGGAAGGTTCTGACGGAAAAGCGCGGAGAAGAAACTGCGGGGTATATGCCCCCGATCGCCGCGCTTGCCGACGAAAAGGAAGAGGAAGGCGTTCATTGCGCGTTCTTCGGCATGTTCAACGGGCAGGGCCATGCGATCCGCAATCTGCGCGTGGTCCGGATGGGCGCCAAATACTGCGGACTATTCGGAAACATCGGGCATGATTTCGGTCAGGGCTTCGTTCGGGATCTTGCGGTGCTCGACGCCGAGATCGTCGGCCTTGCGACGTGCGGCATTTTGGCGGGGACGCTGCAGGGCGATGCGGAAAACGTCGTTTGCACCGGAAGGATCGACTGCGTCGAAAAGAATGCGGGCGGTCTTGCCGGTAAGATCAAACGCAACGAAAACGGGTATTATGCGATCGCGCGCAACTGCTTTGTGTATGCCGACATCCTCGTTCGCGGACGGGGCGTTGAAAACGGCGCAGTCGGCGGCGTATCCGCCTCAAACTCCAAGGGCGGGCAGATTGTCAACTGCTTTATCGGAGGGTCGATCCGTGTGCTCGGCGAGGATGCGGACAGCGTTGCCGGCGTCGTCGGAAATCTGAAGGGCGGTATTGCGATCGACAACAACGTGATGCTGCTGACCGCGATCGACGGCGGAGACGACAGTCAGAACGTCGGCCTGCTGTGCGGCAATTACAGCGGAGAGAGCGGCTCGCATCTGCACAACAATTATGTTTGGGAAGGGACGCGTCTGCTTGGCGGCGCCGCGACGGATCATCCGGTGGACGCCGCGTATGCGGAAGCGACGGCGGCGCAGATCCGTTCCAAAGAGTTTTATTCGGAAACGCTCGGCTGGGATTTCGAGACGGCCTGGGCATGGGTCGGCGAGGAAACCGAAGGGTATCCGATCCCGGCGCCGTTTGCCGAACTGATCGACTTTTCCGCCCGGATTGCGGAGGATCTGACCGTATCGAAACCGGTTCTGCACATGGCCGAACCGACGGCCGCTTCCGCGTATCAGGGCGATGGGGTGTTGTTCTCGGCGCGCGTACTGCTGCCGGAGGGCAAGACCGTTTCAGACGCAGCGCTGCACTTCGGGAACAAGAAAGCGCGGGGATCCTGCACGGGCACGCTTCCGATGGCCGTTTCGGACGAGCGGCTGTCTGTGGAGTATTCGGCGGATACGATCGGATCCGTGTATTACTATCTGACGGCGACGGTGGACGGTGAAACGGTCGCGTTCCCGACGGAGGGGACGGCTCGGCTTTCCGTGGTTTCTGCGGAAACGAAGTACCTGCCGGAGCAGATCACGGTTTCGCCCGGCGCATCGGCCGATACCGTCGGAATCAACTGGATCACCGAATCCGACGAGCTGACCGGTTCGGTGCTTCTGCGCGAAGCGGGAACAAGCGAATGGTCGCGGACGGTTCCCGTAACCGAAAAGGAACGCGTCAACGTACGCGGCGATCACGGCAGTTTCACGAGCTTTTCCGTCGATCTGGACGGGTTGAAGCCACAAACTGCTTATGAATACATCGCCGTCACAAACGACGGCAAAGCGGATTACCACAGCCCGGTATATACGTTTACAACGCTTCCTTCGGACGGCGCTTTCTCGTTCGTCGTGATATCCGATCTGCAGGCGACAAACGAAGAGGGATATTATCCGTATCTTTATACCTACAACGGGTTTATCCGGGATACGCTGCAGCCTGATTTCCTTGTGAATCTCGGTGATTTCACCGAAGACGATACGATGGCCGAATGGCGATACTTTTTTGATGTGCTCGGGGAGCTGCAGGCCGGGACGCTGACGTCCTATACGCCCGGCAACCATGAGGCAAAGGGCGACGTCGTCTATTCGCATTTCAAGGGCAGAACGAATCTGCCGCAGGGGATCGACGATGAAATGCTTGCCGAAACGACGGGCGCGTTTGTCGTCGGAAACGTCTGCTTCGTTACGCTGAACACCGAACCATACACCGGGATCGACGGCGCCGATGCTTCAAAAGACAAGATGATGTATTATGAGAAGCAGAAGGCGTGGGCAAAAGAGGTCTTTGAAACCTCCGGCTGCGAATGGCGCGTCATCTTCGCACATGCCGGACTGGTGCAAAAGGATCCGGACGCGACGGCATTTCTGGAGCAGATGTGCGAAGAGCTGCAGGTGGATCTGTTCTTCAACGGACATATTCACGACTACTTCCGCGCGACGGTGAACGGCGCGGGAGAGCATGCGGCAGTCGGCGACGCGACGACGTTCCTCACCGTTTCGACAATGGGTCCGAAGTTTGACGATTACGGCGGGGAGATCGACGACATCCTTGACTTCCAGACCGGCGGCGCAGACGATACAAGACATTATCTGGCACAGGTTCAGGTTGACGCGCAGGGAATCACCGTGACCGTCTATCGCCGCGTATCCGCAGCGGAGGTCACGAAAAAGAACTGCTCCGAGTATGAGGTCATCGACTCCGTTCGGCTGGAATCGGATTTGAAACCGGAAGAACAGCCCACGGCGGCGCCGACCGAAGCGCCGCAGAATGAGCCGCCCGCGGAGAAACCCAAAAAGGTTGAGAATATGTGGATCTGGATCGGTGTCGGCGCAGCCGCCGTTTTAGGCGTCGTGCTGATTTCGATCCTGTACCGGAGACGTTCCCGGAGCTGATTTTTACCGGAAAGCCGGCGTCTGTCGATCGGACAGACGGCAGACGCCGCTTTTTCTTTCAACCTCGTTTCGTAAACGTTTACGAAACGATCAACCGATTTCTCCGCTTTCAGCGTCGGTCTGCGGGAAACCGTACACTTTTTCGTAAACGTTTACGAACGGAACAACGCACATAAAACGGATTCCTTTCGGGAATCCGGTGGAATCAAATACAACAGAAAAGAGGTCAGTATGGAGCATTTATTCTGGATCGGATTTGTCGCTGCGGCGCTTGCGGGACTTTACGCATTGCTGCAAACGAAAAAGGTCATGTCCTTCTCGGAAGGAACGGAGCGCATGAAGGAGATCGCCGGAGCGATCCGCTCCGGCGCGGGCGCTTACCTGAAGCGCCAGTATAAGACGGTTCTGCCGGTGTTCGCTGTGATTTTCGTCGTGCTTTGCGTTATGGCGTTTGCATCGGGCGGGAAAATGCTTTCGCAGTTTACGCCGTTTGCGTTTCTTTCGGGCGGGCTTTGGTCGCTGCTTGCGGGCTTTATCGGCATGAAGATCGCTACGCACGCGAACTCCCGCACGGCGCAGGCATCGTCGGAGGGGTTGAACAAGGGGCTTCGCGTGGCGTTTTCGGCTGGCTCGGTCATGGGATTCACGGTGGTAGCGCTCGGCATCTTCGACGTTACGCTCTGGTATGTACTGCTGCGGTATGTTTTCCCGATCCCGGAAGGGACGGATATCCCGCGCTACATCGGCAACATCATGGTGATGAACGGCATGGGCGCGTCCTTTATGGCGCTGTTCGCGCGCGTCGGCGGCGGAATTTATACGAAAGCGGCGGACGTCGGCGCGGATCTGGTCGGCAAGGTCGAAAAGAAGATTCCAGAGGACGATCCGCGCAATCCTGCCACGATTGCGGACAATGTCGGCGATAACGTCGGAGACGTCGCGGGAATGGGCGCGGACCTGTATGAATCGTATGTCGGAAGCATTTTGGCAACATTCGCGCTGTCCGCGATGGGCGGCTACGGGTTCGAAGGAATGTTCCTTCCGCTGATGCTCGCGGCGTCCGGTATCGTGTGCTCCGTCATCGGCTCGCAGCTTGTGCGCGTTAAGGAGGGCGCGTCGCAGATGAAGCTCCTCAACACGCTTCGCAAAGGCACCTACACCGCCGCTGTGCTTTCCGCGGTTGCGGCCGGCCCGCTCACGTATTTCATCTTCCGCAGCGTCGAAGGCGCGTCGTGGCTCGGCATCTACATCGCGATCCTGTGCGGCCTTGTTGCGGGGTGTCTGATCGGGTTCTTCACGGAGTTTTTCACCTCCGAAAGCTATAAACCGACGCGCGACCTTGCCGCGACTTCGCAGACCGGTTATGCCACAATCGTCATCGGCGGTATCTCGCTTGGCATGGAGTCCGCGTTGACCTCGATTCTGATCGTCTGCGCGGCGGTGCTCGTCAGTTACTATGCGGCAGGCGGCACGCATGAGATTCTCGATGCGAGCGGTCACTTTGCAATGAGCTTCAACCGCGGCCTGTACGGCATCGGCATCGCGGGCGTCGGCATGCTGTCCACGCTCGGCATCACGCTGGCGACGGACGCTTACGGACCGGTCGCGGATAACGCGGGCGGCATTGCGCAGATGGCCGGCATGGATCCCAAGGTGCGGGAACGCACCGATGCGCTCGATTCGCTCGGCAATACGACCGCCGCAACCGGCAAGGGCTTCGCCATCGGCTCCGCTTCGCTGACTTCGCTTGCTTTGCTCGTTTCATACGTCAACATCATTCAGGAAAAGACCTCACAGGTACTCGATTTTTCGATCATCAATCCGCCGGTGCTGATCGGAATGTTCATCGGCGCGATGCTTGTGTTTGTGTTCGCCGCGGTCACAATGAACGGCGTTGAGCGCGCGGCCCAGTCGGTCGTGATTGAGGTGCGCCGTCAGTTCCGCGAGATACCGGGGATTCTGGAAGGCACGGCGACGCCCGAATATGCCAGGTGCGTTTCGATCTGCACGAAGGGAGCGCTTCGGGAGATGGTCGTTCCGGCGGTCATGGCGGTTGTCGTTCCGATCGCAGCAGGGTTGATCCTCGGGCCGACCGGCGTTGTCGGTCTGCTGGCGGGCGTTTCGGTTGCCGGCTTCGCTGTTTCGGTCTTCATGTCGAACGCAGGCGGCGCCTGGGACAACGCCAAAAAGTATATTGAGGAAGGTCATTTCGGCGGCAAGGGTTCCAAGCCGCATAAGGCCTCGGTTGTCGGCGATACGATCGGCGATCCGTTCAAGGATACCTCCGGCCCGTCGCTGAACATTCTGATCAAGCTCTGCGCGACCGTTTCGATCGTTTTCTCCGGTCTGATTGCCCTGATCCATCTGCTGTAACGCATCGCAGCGTCATCACAGCCCGCACGGACCGGTTTTGCGCCGTGCGGGCTGCTCTTTTCCCGATTGCAAAAACCGTTTGTCAAACGGAAACGGATATGGTATAATACGCCTATGAAACGCGTGTTACTGCTTGGAACTATAATTTGTCTTGCGCTGCTTTGCGCCTGTACGGGGGCGGAGGGGCAGAGCGTTGCTGCGCCGACCGCACAGGTTACCGCCGCCCCGACCGAAGCGGTTCAGATGGAACTGTCGCTGACGCCGGAACTGACGCCGGAGCCGACTGCGATTCCGGTTCCCGAGACGCCGGAGCCGACCGCAACGCCGACGCCTACCGAAACGCCGGAGCCGACGGAGGAACCGACGCCCGAGCCGGATCCGATTGCGTTTACGGCGTCGCTGGATCTGCCGCTGCCGGATCGGGACACGCAGATTCAGAAGGACCTGCCGTTTTGGATCGACGGGACCGTGAAAACGGTGGATCCGCTGGTGCGCGTCTCGGCCGTGATTGTGGACGAAAAGGGACGGGAAAAGCAAAGCGCGGAGGTTGTTTTCGACGCGGCGGAGAACATCACCGAATATGAATTGCTGGACAAGACGTTTTCGAAAGAGATCACCGATTTGTCCGAGCAGATTCGGTTTGACAAGCTCGGCCTCGGCGCATATACGCTCACGCTTTCCGCCGAAGACGCTGCAGGCCGCGCCGAAACGCTGGCAAGCTGCGACTTTCGGATCACGAATGCAAAGTGGATCCGGCTTCAGCCGAACAATCTGCGCGCCAACTACACGACGGCGCTGGCATTCTTCGGGTCGCCCGAGCGGTTTCTGTTCCGCTTCTCGCTGAAGAACGGCGGACCGCAGATCAGCGTGGAAAGCGAGTGGAGCGCGAAGTATTTCGGGACGGCGAACGGCGTCAACGGCAAGAGCTGGAGCTGCCATGTCGACGCGATTCCGTATTTCGAAAAAGCAAGCCGCTATATAGAGGAAACGTATGTGCATATTTCCGGCACGTCGTTCGACACCGGCGCGGTACGTCTGACCGATCTTTTCAAGAACAGCGGAACGCTTGTGCGCCGCTTCACAAACTCGAAACTGTTTTTAAGCCATCATTCGCTCGGCACGGCGATCGACGTCAACGCGCATTCTCCGAGCAACAAGGATAAGCTGTCGAACCGGGAGATCATCTACCGGGAAGTGACCGAAAACCTGACGTACAACGGCGTCGCCGAGGTCGGCGGGCATTTGTGTTACGACTTCACCTATGCCGGAACGGCGAAACCCTGGTCCGAACAAAGGACGAAAGTCCCCGAGCCGCTGATGAACTACCTGCTGTATGAGCTGGCGTTTTACCGCGCGGGCTTCTCCTGGGGCGTCTATTATCCGCACACCTCGGACGCGATGCACTTCTCTCTTTCGGAACTGTCGCCCTCGCTGTTTGAGGAAGGCGAATACGCCATGCGAAAGGTATTCGAGTATATCGACGAATAGTCCAAAACTCCCCTGCGGAAATGCAGGGGAGTTTCAGTCTCTTTATTATTCGGCAATGCGGAAAATCGGATTTGCCTTGCCCTTTTCACCGGACTGCACGAGGCGTCCGGTGCTCTTTTCATACCAGAAGATGCCGGTCCATGCTCGGGAGAATGCGGTCAGCACGAGAGTGACCTTATAGCAGTCATACGCCTTGCCGTTCCTCCGCTTGCGGCAAGGCGAGGAATCTTCGGACGCAACCATCCTTTTCCGTAAAAATCCAAAATTCATAGTAAATTCATAGTATAAATTGAATTAAAAGGGTAGATTTTGCGGGACGCTTTGTGTAAAATTATTAACGTAGAATCGAATGTTGAAAAAGCCCGGAATGCGGGCGATTGTTCGACATACGTTTTTTGCGTATAAACAGAGAAAACAGACCGTTTTTGCCCGGCCCGTAGAGTTCGCTTTATCGGCCGCAATACCATTTTGGAGGTACCCCAGATGAAAAAGCTCCTTTCGATCCTGCTTGCGTGCGTGATATTGCTTGGCCTCGTCGCGCCCGCTTTTGCAGAGGACAACGAACAACCCGCGACCGACCCGGCTCCCGTGACCGATCCGGCCGACGACCCGATTGAAGACCCGGTGGAAACGACCGACCCCGCGGACGATCCCTCCGAAGATCCTTCGGCGGATCCGGCAGATGATCCGGTCGCCCCGGAAGAGCCGGCGAAAGAGCCGGAGAAAGAACCGCTTGCGGCAGGCGATGAAGAATCGCTTGGCAGCAACAGAATGGCGGAACAGACTGCCGTTGACCTTGCGGACGGTTTTTATCTGAATCGTCAGAGCAAAAACTGGATCCCGCAGGCGGCCGATAAACTGGAAGCGAATCCGAATGCGGACGGTGAGTATCTGCTGATCACCAACCTGACGGAGGGGGATCATTTCAAAGCCGTCTATGTTTCGAACGGTCAGTTTGGCGATGAAAACTGGTATCCCGGCGGAACGGATAATGATTACGTGGTAACGAGCGGCGTTCCGCAAGACAACGTTACGGTTTATTTTCGTCCGAACAATCAGTATGACAGCACATTTACCGTTCTGCAGAACTATCAGGTCTCGATCGCGGACGGCATTATGAACGGCACGGTGACCGTCAATCCCGAATCGGCCTGCAAAGAAACAACCGTTACGCTGACGATCACGCCGGACGGGGGATATGCGCTGGATATGCTTTCTGTGATCGGAGATTTTTCCGGCGAGCCGGTTTCTGTAACGGACAATAAGTTTTCCATGCCGGAGGAGAACGTCACTGTATACGCATCATTTCTTCCGATGGTGGACGGGACTCATTTTGCTCAGTGGTACGTAGGCAGCGATAACGTGCTGCATATCGGTGTCGGGCTTACGGTGCCTTCCGACGCTTTGGGCAGCGGCAAATTATCCATGACGAGCGGTTACGGTACTTCGTCTGCCACCTATACGCCGTATTATTCCCTCAAAAGTTCCATTACAAGCGTTCAAATCGACAGCGCTGTTGCACCGACGAATATGGCGTATTGGTTCTTCGGTCTTAATAGTACGACATCGATCGATCTGACCAACCTCAACGCAAGCAATGTGAGGAGCATGGAAGGATTGTTCTATGGCTGCAGAGCTATGACATCGCTGATCTTTGGAGACAACTTTGATACAGGCAGCGTTACAAACATGGAAAGCATGTTCACTTCCTGCCACGGCTTGGCCGCGTTGGATTTAAGCGGGCTCGATACGCGCAACGTTACAAACATGAAAAGCATGTTTTACGGCTGCTATGCAGAATTGACCTTCGGCGGCAGCTTCGATACAGGCAATGTTACGAACATGTATCAGATGTTTTACGGCTGCAGAGCAACAACACTTGATCTCAGCAGTTTTCATACGGGCAAGGTAACCGATATGGGCAGCATGTTTGCAGACTGCTACTTCCTGACGTGGCTGACCTTTGGCGAGAACTTTGATACGAGCAATGTTACGAGAATGAGCGGCATGTTCTTCGAGTGTGAAAAATTGCAATCGGTCGATATCAGCATGTTCAATACCGGCAAAGTAACGAATATGAGTGAGATGTTTGAACAAAGCGGTCTCGTTTCACTTGATTTAAGGAACTTTGATACAAGCAACGTTACGACAATGTACTGCATGTTTTATATCTGCAGAAGTCTGCAATCGGTAGACCTCAGCAGCTTTAACACGAGCAAGGTTACGAACTTCGGCAGAATGTTCAATACCTGTACGGAATTACAGTCGCTTGACGTCACCAACTTCAATACCTCCAGCGCGACGGACATCAATACGATGTTCAAAAATTGTTGGCTGCTGACAACGTTGGATGTCACCCGTTTCAACACAAGCAAAGTTACGGACATGCACGAACTGTTCTGCGATTGCAAAGCGTTGGCCTCGATTGACGTCAGAAGCTTTAACACGGCCAAGGTGAAAAAGATGAACGGAATGTTTTCCGGCTGCGAGAGCTTGACTTCGCTCGATGTCAGCAGCTTCAATACCGCCGCTGTAACGGATATGAGCAGCATGTTCTATAACTGCAAGGGTCTGACGACGTTGGATCTGAGCAACTTCAATACGCAAAGCGTTACGAATATGTATCGCATGTTCGGCAGCTGCAGCGGCTTAACGACGCTGACGTTCGGTGCAAATTTCAAGACAAGCAAAGTTACGGATATGCGCGGTATGTTTATCGACTGCGCCGGCTTCGAAACGATCGACCTGAGCAGATTTGATACAAGCATGGTTACGTCCATGACAGAGATGTTCCGGGGCTGTACAAATTTGAAAACGCTGGATCTGAGCACCTTCAATATGGCAAGCGTTACTTCAACGTTATCTATGTTTGCCGACTGCGGGAAGCTGCATACGATCTATGTGAGCCCCAATTGGAGCATTGCACATCTGAATTCGAGCAACGCGGCGAATACTTTCTCCTACTGCAAATCCTTGGTCGGCGGTGCAGGCACTGTATGCGACGGCGCCCGTACGGGTTCAACAGTCGGGAGAAATATGGCGGTCATCGATTCCGAAGAAACGCCGGGTTACCTGACCGCAATTGCGGATAAGGGCAACGAGACGATCGTTACTTCGAGTGAGTCTGATCCGAAAGAATTTAAAACCGCAATCGAAAAACTGGAAAATGGCGTCGTGCAGGTTACGCTGCCGGTGAATCACTATCCGCGCTGGGCGGCGGATAATGCTCCCGCACTGAAGGATCCGGAATATGCGAATTATATCTTCTGGGGCTATTCCTCGGGCGAAACGCCGGACACGAATGAAAGCGGCAGAACAAACGCGACGTACGCCCTGTTCCTGCCCGGTAAGGTGCTGGACGTGTATCTCCAATTCCGGCACACAAGCCGCGCTGCGACAGATCCGGAAAACAAGACCGACCTGCGGTTCCTTACCTCCGTGCCGGATCCCGATACGCTCGGCTATAACGGCGCGCTGGTCGGCTTCAAGCTTTTGAACGTAACGGACGGCTTCCAGATTTCCAACCATGCGTTCGGCACGCAGTATTGCTACGATGAAATCACCGGAAACTATAAGGTACAGGACGATCAGGGCAACGTCTTCTCCCTGACGCCGGATCGGTTCTACCAAGGCATCTCCGCCAAGGTCGCTTTGCAGACGATCATCGGCATGCCGAATACGTACTTTGACAACCAAAAGGTTCTCTCGGTGCAGCCGTACATCATTACATTGGATGGAACGTACTCCTACGCCAAGGTGCATACCTTCCGGCTGAAGTACGCCTCCGACGGCAGCAAGACGGCGGTGCCGGTCGCGTAAGAAAGGAGCGAAGCCCATGAAAAAGCAATATGAAATTCCCGAAATCAAATGGATCCTTCTGAATCCCGCCGATGTGATCGTGACCTCGCAGGACGGCGATCCGGTCGAGGACGGCAACTTCGGAAATCCGTAACAAACACAGGGGCCGCGAAGCGAATGCTTCGCGGCCCCTGCGCTTTCAATCAAAATCCGTTATAACCGCAGCTGTTTTGCGATCGGCAGCATTTCCTCGGGGGAGACCTTTTTTTCGACGCGATCGAAGGTAATCAATCCGTTCTGTTCCTCCTCGATATCCGAAAGCTGCGTATATACGGCGGCGCAAAGCCCCTTTTGTACGGCCGGGATGATGTTCGTTTCGTAGAGCGCAATGA
The DNA here is from genome assembly GCA_902768795.1 of uncultured Eubacteriales bacterium. Lineage (GTDB taxonomy): Bacteria > Bacillota > Clostridia > Christensenellales > CAG-138 > UBA3792. Next base: position 13,031 of record CACXMS010000020.1, on the reverse strand, counting down.
GCGCGTTGCGGTATTCCGCCTTGGTTTTGAAAAACTTATACCCGTATTGCTTACCGACGCTGCTGTGCGAATATCCGCCGAATTCGGAAAGCACGAGCGGCCGTTTGCCGCCGAACTGCGTCAGCGGCTTGAAGTAGAGGTGGTAGCTGTCGACGTCGGACTGCGACTGCCAGAACCAGCCGGAGGTCGCGTCGATCACGCGCGTTTCGTCAAGCGATTGCAGCAGCGCATACATGCCGTCTGCATTGTATTGCCCCCAGCCCTCGTTGAAGATCGTCCAATACGCAATGCAGGGGGAATTATACAGATGCCGCGCGGTTTCGGTCATCGTTTTTTTGAAGACGGATTTGGTGCGCTCGGTCAGCCGGCGCTTCAGATCGTTTTCCTTTACGAACCCGATGGTCGGAAGCACGGTGTCGCGAATATACCGGTACGGACCGTTGTTGACAAAATCCTGAAAAACGATCATGCCGAGACGGTCGCACGCTTCGTAGAATGGCAGCGGCTCGACGCGGATGTGCTTGCGGAGCATATTGAATCCGAGCGATTTGGCAAACAGGATGTCCCGCGCGTATCCGTCGTCGTCCGGCGGAAGACACAGACCGTCCTGCCAATATCCCTGATCGAGCAGCCCGTGAAAGAAATACGGCTTGCCGTTCAGAAGAATGCGCGGGATTCCGTCTATGACACCGGTGGAGACCGTCCGCAGCGCGAAATAGCTTTGCACGGCGTCCTCCCCGCTGCGAATCGTCATCCGGTACAGATACGGGTTTTCGGGCGTCCAATGGACGGGGTTTTGGATCGGAACCGTGACGGCCGTATCCGAAAAGCACCATTTTTGCGGCCCGTCCGGCGTTTCAACGGTCAGTTCCGTTTCCTGTGCGCCCGGCTCGTTCCAGAACAGCTCGAGCTTCAGACGGTCCGGCGAAGGCGTCATGCGAAGCCCGGTCAGGTAGCGCGCGGGGACGCTCTCGAGCCAGACCGTCTGCCAGATGCCGGAAAACGGCAGATACCACATGCCGCCGTTTTTCACACGCTGCTTGCCCCAGGGGAGCGCATGGTCGAGCGGATCGCTTGCCTTCACAAGCAGTTCGTTTTCCGCCTGCAGCCGATCGGTGATGTCGAACGTGAACGGCAGATACCCGCCGACGTGCGCGCCGAGCGATTTCCCGTTCAGGAACACTTCACACGTCTGATCGACGGCGCCGAAATGCAGCAGCACGCGGCTCTTTTGAAATCCGTCCGGCAGCGAAAACGAGCGCCGGTAGAACATTGTTTCGGTCGGTCCGATGCGGCGGTTGATTCCCGAAAGCGCGGATTCGGGCGGATAGGGGACGCAGATGGTTTCCGAAAAACGTGCGGGAAGCGTTCCTTTTTGGGAAACGGCAAAATCCCATTCGCCGTTCAGACAGAGGTAGCTGCTTCTGCGAAGCTGCGGGCGCGGATATGCAGTAATCATACCGGACTCCTTAAAAGAAAAATTGATGCCGCGTTTCGGAAACGAACCGCTCGCCGGCCTTCAGAAGCGCGGAGGGGAACTGCGGGTTGTTCGGCGCGTCGGGGAGCTGCTGCGTCTCGAGACAGACCGCGTCGCGCTCGGCATAGGAAACGCCGCCTTTTCCGGATTGCGGATGCAGAAAGTTGGCGGTGTAGAGCTGGATCGCGGGCATATCGGTCGTGATTTTGAGCACGATTCCGCTTCGGTCGCCCGACAGAACGGTTGGCTCCCGGCCGTCAAGCAAAAAGGAATGGTCGTATCCGATCCCGTTTTTCAACTGCTCGTCGGGCCATTGGATCCGCTCTCCGATCGTGTGCTCCGTCGTGAAATCAAACGGCGTTCCCGCAACGGGGAGCAGTTCTCCGGTAACGAGCCGGTTCCGGTCGCAGGGACAGAAGAAGGAGGCCGGCAGACGCAGCGTATGACGGAGCGCGGTTCCGCTTGCGTGACCGTTCAGATTCCAATAGGTGTGATTCGTCAGATTCAGCACGGTATCGGCGTCCGAAACCGCTTCATAGCGGATCGTGAGCGCGTCGTCGTCGCTGAGCGTATAGGTCACGGAGACCTTCAGCGTTCCGGGGTAGCCCTCTTCGCCGTCGGGGGAAACGCGCGAAAAGACGACGGCGTTTTCCAGTGCGTCGGAAACGTCCCAGACGCGGTACGCAAACCCGCCCGGGCCGCCGTGCAGATGGTTCGGGCTGTCGTTGCACGCGAGCGAATACGTTTTTCTTCCGAGCGTAAACCGTCCGTTTCGAATTCGGTTTGCAAACCGTCCGCAGGTAGCGCCGAAGCAGGAGCGTTTTGTTTCGTATTCGCCGGGCGTATCATATCCGAGACAGACGTCGACCGGACCGGCTGCGGTCGGGAGCACAAGCGAGTGCAGCGCCGCGCCGAGCGTCAGTATGTCCGCGTGCACGCCGCGGCGGTTGGTCAGGGTATATCGGGTTACGGGCGCGCCGTTTTGAGCGAAGCCAAATTCCGATGCATGGATCATGCCGTTCACCTCCGTTTCTGTTATTATACCAAAAGACGCCCGCAAAGCAAAGAGGAAAACGACAAAAAACAACAACAAAAAGACCCCTCGTGGGGTCTTCACTTTTCAGATTCCGTTCCGATCCGGGAGATCAGTCGTTCAGACCGGCAAGCTTCTTTGCAAGCTGCGCTTTTTTGTGATTCGCGGCGTTCTTGTGGATCACACCCTTGGAAGCACTCTGATCGACCGTCTTGACAGCGTTCAGATACGCCTTCTCGACCGCTTCCTTATCGCCCGCGGCAACGGATTCGTCGAACCGACGGATCGAAGTCTTCAGAGCGGATTTATCCATGCGGTTGCGAAGATTTTCGTCCTTCGTGATCCTTGCGCGCTTGATTGCGGATTTGATGTTTGCCAAAGCATTTCACCCCCTGTCAGATTCATTCGAAAAAACTTTACGAACGGAGAAAAGTATACCATAACGATTTCCGCATTGCAAGCATTTTTTTCCGAAAACGCCGAATTATTTTGAAAAATCAAGGAAAACCGGACGGCCGGGGCATGTTATGCGGCACTGCCCGAACGCCCGCGGATAGTTCACAACTTCGTTTCAATTACCGGATTGACTTCCGGAACCTTTCGGACTATAATGTGAACAATGATTAGCACTCAAAAGAAAAGAGTGCTAAACGAAATAGGAGGAATATTGCATGAAACTCAATCCATTGTTTGACCGTGTCGTGATTCGGAATATCGAGGCCGAAGAAGTTTCCAGGGGCGGCATTCTGCTTGCCGGAAACGCCAAGGAAAAGCCGCAGACGGCGGAAGTCGTAGCGGTCGGGCCGGGCGGCGTTGTGGACGGCAAGGAAGTAAAAATGGTTGTGAAAGTCGGCGATAAGGTCGTTTATACGAAATATGCGGGAAGCGAAGTCAAGCTGGACGGCGTGGAATACATTATCGTAAAGCAGGGCGACATTCTCGCCATCGTGGAATAAGATCGGAGGAAAAGAATTATGGCGAAGCAACTGAAATACGGTGAAGATGCAAGAAAGGCGCTGGAGAGCGGATTGAATCAGCTCGCCGATACCGTTAAGATCACGCTGGGACCGAAGGGCCGCAACGTCGTGCTCGAGAAGAAGTTCGGCGCGCCGCTGATTACGAACGACGGCGTAACGATCGCCAAGGAGATCGAACTTGAGGATCCGTTTGAGAACATGGGCGCGCAGCTTGTGAAGGAAGTCGCGACCAAGACGAACGACGTGGCGGGCGACGGAACAACGACGGCGACGCTTCTCGCACAGGCGATGGTGCACGAGGGCCTTCGCAACGTCGCGGCGGGCGCGAACCCGATGGTTGTCCGCAGGGGTATCGAAGCCGCGGTCGGCGAAGCGGTCGAAGGGCTGCGCGCGCTCAGCGTACCCGTGGCGTCCTCGCAGGCGATCGAGCAGGTCGCGGCGATTTCCGCGGGCAACGAGGAAGTCGGTCAGATGATTGCGAACGCGATGGATAAGGTCGGCAAGGACGGCGTCATCACGATCGAAGAGAGCAAGACGATGAAGACCGAGCTGAACATTGTGGAAGGCATGCAGTTCGATCGCGGCTACTGCTCCGCGTATATGGCGACCGATACCGATAAGATGGAAGCGGTGCTCGACGATCCGTACATCCTGATCACCGAGAAGAAGATCAGCAACATTCAGGAGATTCTGCCGCTGCTGGAGCAGGTCGCGCAGCGCGGCAAGAAGCTGCTCATCATCGCGGAGGACGTCGAGGGCGAAGCGCTTGCGACGCTCGTTATCAACAAACTGCGCGGCGTATTCACCTGCGTTGCGGTCAAGGCGCCGGGATTCGGCGATCGTCGCAAGGCCATGCTGCAGGATATCGCGATCCTGACCGGCGGCCAGGTGATTTCCGACGAGCTCGGCATGGACCTCAAGGAGACCGGTCTCGATCAGCTCGGTACCGCCAAGCAGGTCAAGGTCGATAAGGAAAACACCGTCATCGCGGGCGGCGCGGGCCATCCCGCCGAGATCGCAGCGCGCATCAAGTCGATCCGCGCGCAGATGGAGGAGACGACCTCCGATTATGACCGTGAAAAGCTGCAGGAGCGTCTTGCAAAGCTCGCGGGCGGCGTAGCGGTGATCTCCGTCGGCGCGGCGACCGAAGTGGAAATGAAAGAGCTCAAGATGCGGATGGAGGACGCGCTGGCGGCGACGCGCGCGGCGGTCGAAGAAGGTATCGTTCCGGGCGGCGGCGTTGCGCTGCTCTCCGTAATGGATCGCGTCAAGGCGTATGCCGAGACCTGCTCCGGCGATAAGAAGACCGGCGTGGAGATCGTTCTTCGTGCGCTCGAGGAGCCGGTGCGCCAGATTGCCAAGAACGCGGGCGTCGAGGGCTCCGTCGTTGTGGAGAACATCAAGCGGGAGAAGACGCCGGGTTACGGCTATGACGCGGCGACCGACACCTACGGCGACATGGCGGAGAAAGGCATTGTCGATCCGACCAAGGTCACGCGTTCGGCGCTGCAGAACGCAGCTTCCGTCGCGGCAATGGTGCTGACGACCGAGAGCATCGTGGCGGACATTCCGAAGCCCGAACCGGCAGCGCCCGCGATGGGCGACGGCGGCATGGGCGGCATGTATTGAGAAAGACAGCCTGATAACAGGCTGGCAAGAAGGGATTCAGAAGCCGGTTTCTTCGCCTGAAGACGATACTGATGCTATGTCAAAGGCGAAAAACCGGCTAATTTTGCGGCTAAAATCGGAGAAAAGCGCATTTTTACGCTTTTCGTCCTGCAAATATTCTTTTTCCAAATAGATGCCGCAAAATGGTCTGAGTCCGTTATTGACAGCCTGAAGGAAGCGGCGCGATGCCGCTTCCATTTGCGTTGTGAAAAGATGCGGTTCAAAATGAAACATTCCTGTGAAAAGCATTGACGAATCGCCAAAAAATGCGTAACATATTCTTTAGCACGAAACCGGAAAGGAGCGCCTATGGCAAGGAATCCCTACACCGTACTCGGCGTCTCCGAGACCGCTACGGACGATGAAATCCGAAACGCGTACCGTAAACTTGCAAAGAAATACCACCCTGATCTGAACCCGAACGACCCGACGGCTACCCAGCGTATGAACGAGGTCAATGTTGCGTACGATCAGATCAAGACGGCCGAAAAGCGCGCGGCATACCGTGCCGCCGAAACACAGAACACCTACTATCAGTCCGGCGATCCGTTCTCCGCATATTATCGGTACAACGCCGGAAACCGCTCCTATACGCAATCCGGAAACGGGTATTACGGCGGCTCCTATACGGGCCGGGAGCAGGAGGAAGAGGATTCGCCGTTCGGCTGGAGCGCGACGACCGGCAGCGGACAGGAGCCGTACCGCCGTGAGTTCCGCATTCAGTCCGGATTGTTCAATGTGCTGCGCTGGCTGTTTATCGGGTTTATCCTGCTTTCCTTCGGCCGCTGTATCTGCGCGCCGCTGCTCAATATGTTCTGATTTTTTCAAACGGAGGAATAACCATGCATCTGAGGGAACGACTGCTGCGATTCATGCAGGGAAGAAACGGCGTCGATGAACTGAGCCGCTTCTGCAACGGCGCCGGATTGGCGCTGATTCTGCTTGCGCTTGTGTTTACAATCATCAGCTCCGGCTTTGCCGGCCGCAGCGACACGGCGGCACTCGTCTTCCGGATCCTGTACTGGGTCACGTACGCCTGCGGGATCGGTCTGTTCGTTTACAGTTTGTTCCGCTCTTTCTCGCGCAGCGTGTACAAAAGACAGGCCGAAAACACCCGTTTCCTGTATCGGAAAAATCAGATCCGGAGAAAGTGGGAGGGCCTGAAGGAACGCTGGAGGAACCGCAAAACACATCGGTACATCCGCTGCCCCAAATGCCACCAGCAGCTTCGCGTTCCGCGCAACAAGGGGAAGATCCGCGTGACCTGCGCCAAATGCGGCGAAAAGTTTATTATTCAATCATAAGGAAGATGCGGGCTTACAAAAGCCCGTTATTTCCGTCGAAAAACTTGTTTTTCGACGGGAATCACGCTGCGGCGTGGACCGGTGCATGCCTAAAATGCCTTGCATTTTCGGGCGGCAGCACCGCAAAGTATAGAATTGCATGGATACTGTCCTTCCTCCCAAGCAGCGTTACGCGTGGACGGAGCCACGCGATGAATCTTTTTTGACAGCATGGGTGGGCTTACATAAGCCCGTTTTTTGAGGTCGGAAATTCACAGAAGCTTTACAAATTGTACGAAAAATGTTCTTTACGCGAAAAAAACGCTGTGATAAAATAGTATTGTTATGAATAGGAACGGAAGAAAAATCATGAAGGGAGCATTCGGTCTGCTGATGGGGCTGGCCATGTTCCCGCTCGGCTGCACGCAGCCGGCTGCAAGCGTCGCGTCCGTACAGGATGCGACGGAGGTCGCGATCACCGCTTTGCCGGCGACGCCCGAAACCGCGACGCCCGAAGTCGTTCAGTCGGAGATCACTTTTGAAACAAAGGAGCCGGACGCCACGCCGATTCCGACGCCGACGCCGACGGCCACGCCGATTCCGACGCCGACGCCTCTGCCGACGGAAATCCCGTTCTCGTACTATGCGCCGACCGTCAACATGTCGTTTGAGGAACTGGTCGGCAGCCTGGACGATTTCAATGAAGCGGATCCGAACAACGAGAGCACGTTTCGGTTGCCGACCGGTTATCCGTCGCCGGAGACCTATCGGATCATCGTCGACCTGACCTGGCAGTTGGTCATGGTATATTCCAAAGATCCGGAAACCGGCGAATATACGGTTCCCGTACGGTATATGCTTTGTTCGACCGGAAGCAGCCGCGTCAAAGGGGAAACACGCACCGGCGTATTCAAGATGGAGAAAACCAAAGTTCGGTTCGGCAAGTTTGCATCTTCTCCGGAATCTGCACAGTACTGGTCGCTGATATTCAGCAAAACGTATTTTCACTCAACCCTATACAATAAACGACGCGATCTGTCTTCCGTTCAGAAAGAGTCTTATGAAGCGCTCGGAAGCAAAGCGTCGCACGGCTGCATTCGATTGACCGTGCCGGATGCCCGATGGATCTATTACAATATCTGTTATGACACGGAGGTTGAGATCCGCAAGGGAAGCAAGGACGACGAGGAAACCAAAGCAATCCGTGAACAGATGCGTCTTGCACCCTGGAAAGACAATGCGTTCCTGTCCGTCGGGACGACGCCGTACACCGATAACTGGACGATCGACGAGGTTCCGAACGAGTATCCCTACATCGCCGCAACGCAGCCGCCGGTCAAGTAAATCGGTTTTTGCCGGAAAAAGAGTTCCATTATGACGCAATTGTTGCGGAATAAGGAACTCTTTGAAAATAAGGCCGAAAATACTGGCTTTTTGGAAACGGACATGCTACAGTATTTTCATCCGGACGGCAAAGCGGATACGGTGCCTGCCCGGGGAAATCACTCGCACGGAGTATTCAGGAGGAGACCAATGAAAAAGTATGTTGTATGGATTCTGGCAGCGATGCTCTGCCTGTGTGCATGTACGGCAAAGACCGAAACGACAAAACCCGAAGAGCCCGAAATCGGCTCCGGTATGATCGCAGGCGGCTGGACGGTGTTTGCAGACGAAACGGTTGCGCCACTGCCCGAAGACGCGCAGAAGGCGTTTGACAAGGCGACCGAACAGCTTGTGGGCGTCGGATACACGCCGGTTGCGCTGATCGGCCAGCAGGTCGTCGCGGGGATGAATTACGCGATCCTCTGCAAGGCGGAGACCATAACGGCGGAACCCGAAACGACGCTGAAGGTCCTGATCATCTATGCCGATCTTGAAGGCAACGCTTCGATAACGAATATTGCGGATTTCGTGATTGCGGATTACACCAACGGCACGACCGAACCGGCCGAAATGCTTGCCGGCGGCTGGTATGCGCCGAAGGAATTCCAGGTGCCCAATCTGCCTGCAGAGGCGCAGAAGGCGTTTGACAAGGCAAGCGATGGCTTTGTCGGCAGCGGCATCTTCCCGCTCGCGCTGCTCGGGACGCAGGTTGTCGCAGGAACGAACTACGCATTCCTGTGCCGCGTCGAGCCGGTTGTGCTCGATCCCATCCCGTCGATCGAAGTTGTGATCGTTTATGAGGATCTGGAGGGAAACGCTTCGTTCACGAGCTTCACGACCGTGAACGCTGCAGATTTCAACAAGTAATGGTTTGACCGAATCGATTCGGGCTGTGAGGGGGGTTCCTCGCAGCCCGCTTTTTGTATGCAGCGCGCGGCGAGAAATTTTAGTGGACAGCGCGCGGCATACAGATTATAATAAATCGTAAGAAAAGCATCGGAGGGTCGAAATGCGTCGAAAACCAATCCGGATCGCGATCGTACTGATCGCGGCAGCCCTGCTGCTTTCGGGATGCGTTGCAAAGCAAAAGGAGGATGATCGCGTGGCGAAGCTGTCGTTTCATTCGTTTGAGGGCGGCGGGCCGTCGTATTCGGTCCGGATTGCGGATCCTGCGATCGTTTCCTGCCAAAGCGAAAGAGCGTATGCGAAAGCGAACCATGCGGAACTGGACGGCGCCGGCTATACGGTGACGTTCACGTTCCGGGGAGAAAAGCCCGGCGAAACGGCTGTTACGGTCGAGGAGCGCTCGCCGATCGGCGGGGATTACGACCGGTTGTATTATGCGTTCGTAGACGAGGACCTTCGCGTCTCAATCGAGGAATTTTCCGTGACCGATCTGAACGCGGCGACGGAGCAGACGGCGGTGCTGGTCATCGGAACGGAGACCCGCCTGTTTTACGCGTCGCTTGCGGACAATTCCGCTGCAGAGGCGCTGAAAGAGCGCTTGAGCAGCGAAATGCTGACTTTAAAGCTGCAGGATTACGGCAGCTTTGAAAAAGTCGGCGAACTGCCCTGGACGCTGCCGACCGAGGAGGAACGGATCACGACGTCGCCCGGGGACGTGACCTTGTATCAGGGAAATCAGTTATCGGTTTCCTATGACGAGAACACGTGGGAGCTTACGCGGCTCGGCACGATCGACGCAACGCGCGAGGAACTTCTGGATGCGTTCGGCGAGGGCGACGCAACGGTTTCCGTCTGGCTGGAATGGAGCGAATAAGATAGGGGGAACCCAATGAAAAAATGGTGGATCGTTTTACTGATCGTTCTCGGCGCCGTGCTGACGGTCGCCGGCTTGATCGCCGCGGCGTTTATCGCCATTTTCGCGCTCTTTGGGAACGGACACGTCCTTGAGCCGCTCGACGGCCCGGGTATGGTCTATGAGGTTGTCGTCGATGAGATCGAATACGTCCGGAACGATCATGTTAACGGCGGGATCTATCGGTTGAAGGCGACGCGCGGCGCGACCGTACAGATCGAGATGGAGCGCAGGGCGAACGAAACAGCGGAGCCGGTTCGCCTGACGGCGGAAGCGGACGAAGCGCTGCTCCAAAAGATCGGCGAGGCCGTCCGGGACGGCGGCCTGATTGCCGCGGGCAATCATCCGGAGCGGGATCCGTATCGCATGCCGGATGTTACGGCGCGCCTTACGATCGTGCAGCCATACCAAAAGACCGTCGTTACGTCGTTGATGGAACTTTCCGAACGGGAGCAGACCGGTTGGAATACCGTCGTCGCGCTGCTCGAGCAGGCGCTTGACGAGCCGGAATACCGCCTGGAGCTCGGGGGCGATCGCTATGAATATGAGAACGCGCGGGAAACGTATCATGCGGGCGAGCTTGTGGAACTGTACCGGACGCAGGAGCTGCCCGATGCGGCGTACGCTTTCCTGCTGGACGGCGAGCCGGTTTCCTGCCGGGTCGACGAACAGCGCGGGATCGCGATTGTGTTTTTGATGCCGGCGCACGACGCGGCGCTGGTCTGCGTTCCGGCCGAATCGCCTTCGACCGATGCGAACTGATACCGGAGGAATTTCATGGAGAATCGACGGCCCTGTCCTTCCTGCTTCGTTTCGTTGAGCGAAAACCAAAAGGTCTGCCCGAACTGCGGCAAACCGAATCCGTATTACGATCCCGATCATTCCGCCGCTTCGCCGTCGGAGGCGGGGAATACGTACCTGCACCATGCAAAAGCGACGGCAGGCAAATGCGAATACTGCGATTCAACCCTGTATTCGGACGAGAAAATCTGCCCGTACTGCGGCGCGGCGAATCCGAACTTTGTCGTTCACGGAACGGAGGAGACCTCGTCCGCGGGCGGAACGCGCTTTCACGGCACGACGAACGCGTCCACGGGCAAATGCCCGTACTGCGGCGCGACGGTGCGGTCCAATGAAAAGAACTGCCCGGAATGCGGCTCGGAGAATCCGCATTACGTCGAAGATACGGTGCGCGTGATCCTGCACCCGAAAACGGTCGAGGAACTGAAGGAATACTGCGCCGAGCGCGACATGCCGCTGCTTCGGATGCGCTTTTTCATCGGCGAGAATACGCCGGAACCGAAAGCGTTCGGCATTTATAAGGATGGAACCGGCAATACGATCGTCTATAAGAACAAGGCGGACGGTTCCCGCGCCGTTCGGTACAACGGCCCGGACGAGGCGTACGCGGTTGATCAGATTCTGACAAAGCTGAAGGAGGAATGCCGCAGCCGCGGGATCGACCCCGATCACAGCCTGAACGGGCAGGCGGCAAGGAATGCGGCAGGATCAAACGGCGGATACACGCCGTACGCGGCGAAAAACCGCTCCGCGTCCGGGCGGCAGAAGAATACCTCCGGCCGGAAATGGCTTTGGACGGTCCTGATCATCATCGGCGTTCTGTTTCTGCTGACGCGGCTTTGGGGCGGCTGTCTGGCCTGTGTAAACTACTTTGCAAGCGACTCGTTTTATTCGGGCAGCAGCTCCTATAGTTCGGGCAGCAGCTCCTATAGCTCCGGCAGCAGCTCGGACAGCGGTTGGAGCAGCAGTTGGGATTCCGGCTCCGATTCCGGTTGGAGCAGTTGGGATTCCGGTTCCGACTCCGGAAGCTGGGACAGCTGGGATTCCGGCGGCTCGGACTGGGATTCGGACTGGTAAATTAAACCTCCTTGCACGGCGGCCGCAATGCGGCTGCCGCGCTTTTGTGTTGGCGCGGGAAACGCCCTTCCCCGGCTGAAATTTTTTCTGAAAACCGGGTAAAAGGTAGACTTTATGGGCCGGGCAAAAACGGCCTGTTTTCTCTGTTTACACGAAAACGCGCATGCCGAATAATCGCCGTATTACGGGCTTTTTTCAACATTCGGCTCTACCACTGACAGTATAACACAAGGTGGCCCGCAAAGTCTGCTTTATCGACCACTATACTATTTTGGAGGTACCCAAATGAAAAAGCTCCTTTCGATCCTGCTTGCGTGCGTAATGCTGCTCGGCCTCGTCGCGCCCGTTTTTGCGGAGAACGACGCAGACCCCGCGGCCGATCCGGCACCCGACCGAGGATCCGGCGACCGATCCGGCTGATCCGGTGGATGATCCAATCGATCCGGAAGATCCCGAAGACCCGACGGATCCGGTTGACGATCCCGCAGATCCGGAAGATCCGACCGACCCGGAAGACCCGGCGGTAGACCCCGAAGAGCCGAATGCGGAGATTGAACTCGAGGACATCGACGACGATCGTAACGACGCCGGCGAAACAACCTATGCGCTTTGGGATGCAGATACAAAGACCCTGACGCTGTATTATGGAATCGCTCCCCCCGATGCTGTTATAACGGGCTTTGGTTATTCTCCATATTCCAGCGGTCCGTTTTCTTCATATAGAACAGCAACATCGGTTGCCTTTGATCCGTCTTTTGCAAATGCCAGGCCAACGACTTTAGCTTTTTGTTTTTATGAATTTTCGGACATGCTTTCCATTGAAGGACTGCAATATCTGAATACAAGCAGTGTAATAGACATGAGTTATATGTTCGGTTACTGCAATAAAATAGCTTCTCTGGATTTTTCGAACTTCAATACAAGCAGTGTAATAGACATGAGTTATATGTTCAGTTACTGCAATAAAATAGCTTCTCTGGATTTATCGAAATTCGATACAAGTAACGTTACAAACATGAATAGGATGTTTGGCGGCTGCCACAGCTTAACTGCGGTGGATGTATCGAAATTTAACACAAGCAATGTTACTACCATGTATGGTATGTTTTCCGGCTGCTCCGGCTTAACCTCGTTGGATGTCACGAAATTCGACACAAGTAAGGTTACAAATATGGCGCACATGTTTGAAAGCTGCTCCGACTTAACCTCGCTGGATATATCGAAATTCGACACAAATAAGGTTACAAACATGAGTTGGATGTTTGGAAATTGCTCAAACCTGCATACCATTTATGTGGATGAAAACAAATGGGACATGAGCAATGTGACACGTAGCGGCGAGATGTTCAACAACTGTCCTGCTCTCGTCGGCGGCAAAGGAACGGTAGTTGGCGGAACGATCGACAAGACCTACGCCCGCATCGACGAAGTCGGCAATCCCGGGTATCTGACAGATATTGCGGATAAGCCGCGGCTGAATCTCGGTACAAGTGAAACGCAGAAGCAGTTCTAT
>CACXMS010000019.1 GCA_902768795.1 uncultured Eubacteriales bacterium | reverse complement strand
TCCATGATAACTTCCATATCGAACTGCCGTGTAATTTCATCGGAGCAGTCGGTGAGAATCGCAAACGGCATGGGATCTTTCGTAAAATACCGGTAGGACTTCAGAAGATTCAGCGCAAGCTCCTTATACCGGGTCGCTCCGGTTGCCATTGTGATAAAACCTCTTGTTATTTTTCGAACGGATTCCATGCTGCAAAGCCTCTTTCCGAAGTGGAATGAAAAGAAATTGAAAAGTCTATAGAATTTTATACCGCAAAACGACACGTATGTCAAGGAAGCAAAAGCGATCGTGCGTTTTCGGAAAAGAAAATCCTTTGCACCTCTTTTCACCGTCCGGATTCTATGGTATAATCGCCGCATGAACGAAACGGCTTTTTACCGGGAAACGAACGCCAGAACGCTGCGCGGACCGTACCTGCTGCTCGGGAGCGAGGAGCTTACCAAGCAGGAGGCGCTGGATCGCGTGCTTGCTCTGCTCGATCCCGGCTTTGCCGATATGAACCTGCATCGGCTCAAGGAGCCGGAAGCGAAGGAATTGCTCGGCGCCGCCGATCAGCTTCCGTTTTTTGACGCGTTTCACATCGTCGTCGTTTCGGACTGGAGCGACGCCGATCTTTTTGAGGGAATCACGGCCGAGGAAAAGAAGCGCAAGGGAACGATCGACCGGTTCTTTTCCCTGCCGGATACGATCGTGCTTTTCGTGCGCCGCGGCGACGCAAAGGAAACGAATTTTACCAGGATGTTTTCCGGGCGTGACCGCGTCGTGCGGTTCGATGCGCTGACGCCCGACCGCGCCGCCAAGTTTTGTCTTCGGGAAGCCGCGCAAAAAGGCGCTGTGATTGACGATCGTACCGCGCGCGCGCTGATCGATATGGTCGGAACCGACGCATACCGGCTTCGCAACGAGCTCAGCAAGGCGGCCGGCTTCGTCGGCTCCGGGAAAGCGATCACGCAGGCCGTCTTAGGCAGCGTCGTAACGCCCTCCGCCGAATACAATGCGTTCAAAATGCTTGACGCGCTTCTTGCCGGCAACAAAAAAGCGGCTGCGCGAATGCTGGAGTCAGTGCTTTCCGTCGGTAAGGAGTCCCCGATGGGCATCGCCGGCTTTTTGGAAGGGCGGCTGCGCCTGATGCTGATTGCGCGGGAAATGCTTGATCGCAAGCGTCCCCGTGCCGAGATCGTGTCCCGGATCGGCGGAAGCCCCTACGCGGCCGACGCCGCGATCAAAAGCGCGCAAAAGCAGTCGTCCGATACTCTGAAAAATGCCGTCGCGTCGTTTGCAGAGATCAATGCGCTCGTCAAGGAGGGCGCCTGCGATGAGCGCAACGCTCTTTTTACTGCCATCTACAAAAACTTTTAAGGAGGTTTATCATGTTTTACGGAGCCGAATGGGCCGACGTCCCTGCCCTGACCGCCGCGTACCCCGGCATTGCTTCGCCGCGCGACGCATACAGCGCGCTGCAAAGCTGCTGGAGCAAAGAAACCTGCGCGCCGCGCTATCGGGAAGAATGGTCCGAAAGCAACCCGACGCTCGGACAATGCTCCATCACCGCGTTCCTGATCCAGGATATTTTCGGCGGGCGCGTTTACGGCGTACCGCTGCCCGGCGGCGGCGTGCATTGCTACAACGTCGTCGGCACCTGCGTGTTCGACACGACGAGCGAACAGTTCGGAAACACCGTCCTTTCCTATGAGAATAATCCCGAACAGTGCCGCGCCGAGCATTTTTCCTCCGCGGAAAAGCACGCGCGGTATGAGCTGCTGCGGACCCGTCTGCAGGCGGTCTGCGCGAAAAACCCTTCACAGAAATGAGGCATTCCATGTTTGATCCGAAAACCAATCATTACCCGTACCCTGAGGATACCGATCGGCATTATCTTCGCGTTTACAAGAACCGCGGCATTCGCTTCGACACGTCCTATCCGTATGTGGACAAAAGCTTTTCTTTCCGGTTCCGGCAGGGCGTTGTACGGTTTCTGCTGAACGTTCTCGTGTTCCCCGTAACGACTGTCCGGCTCGGCCTGAAGATCGAAGGGCGCGAGAACCTGAAAAAGCATCGGGAGGTGCTGAAAAAGGGCGTCGTTTCCTGCAGCAACCATGTGCATCTTTGGGATTATCTGTCGATTCTGAAGGCGGTACGTCCGTTTCGGCCGAACGTGCTGTCCTGGGCACCCAACATCAACGGAGAAAACGGAACGCTGATCCGGATGGTCGGCGGGATTCCGATCCCCGACACCGGGCTCGACGCGACGCGCGCCTATCTGCACGCCATCAACAACCTGCTCGCGGAGGGCGGCTGGCTCCAGGTCTACGCGGAAGGCAGCATGTGGGAATTCTACGCGCCGATCCGTCCGTTCAAGCGCGGTGCGGCGCGGATCGCCTGCGAAAACGATAAGCCGATTCTCCCGATAGGCTTTTCCTACCGCGAACCGGGCTGGATCCGCAAGCACATTTTCCGTCAGATCGCCTGCTTCACACTGCGGATCGGAGAGCCGCTTTTCCCCGACAAGACCCTGCCGAAGAAGGATCAGCGGAACGATCTGACGCGCCGCTCCCATGAAGCGGTCTGCCGCCTTGCCGGGATCGACCCCGCGGAAAACCTGTACCCGCCGATCTACGACAATTCCAAGCGCATCGACTATTATACGACCGAATATGGCGTCGGATATAAGGGTTGAATCACGCTTGCTTTGAAGCGCGCCTTTCGTTTGCAAAGAAGGAAACGTTTGAAGCGGGCTCGCAAGTATTCTTTTTTGATTCAATATCCCTTGTACGGGTCGATGATGCTGCCGTCGATCGCATTCACGCAGAGCAGCGGAATGTAACCGCACGGATCGCCGTATTCAGAGGTAAACTCGTTTGTATAAACCGTTCCGTCGCTTTCCACATGGCGATCGCTTCCCCAGAAGCACCAGACCGGAACCAAAAGTCCAAAGTTCAGATGATCCTTCTCCATAACGCGCTGCAAGGATAATGTAATCCGATCTACGCAAAAATCCATTTCCCGATAAGCGTATGGGAAAGAAAGCCGGTCTTCATGGAGAATGGGCAGCATTTTCTTTGCGCTTGCCATGATCTCGGAAAACGGCTTGAGCGTCGCGCTGTTCACAACCGTTTTCACTGTTTCGAGCGGCGCCTGATACCGGAACGCGCAGACGCCGTCATTGCCGAGGCGAACGTACAGTTCTTCATATGACCATTCCGGCGCATATTGCTGTTCGCTTTGTTCGGAGGAGGCCCCGAAATAGGACGGCATCGCAACGGATATACCGTTCACAATGCGGCAGAAGCGAACCTCATAGAGGTATTGATACGCATAATCCGCGGGAAGCTTCTCGTTGATGCGGTATCCGTCCGCGCCGTTGCTCAATACCGTTTCCTGCATGAGATAGACCCGGTCTACAGCCATATCCCTGATTCCGATCGTTTCAATCAGCCGTTCCGCTTCCGCCTGCGCCTCCGTCGGCGACAGCTTCAGATTCGTTCCGTGGGAAATTTCCGTCTGACCGGTTACGTCGGCATATCGCTGAAACGTTCCGGATTTCGTCTGCGGTTCGCGGCTCTTGTTGCCGTAATATACCGAACTCTGGAGATACGGGATCACGCGATCGTCCTCCCGAACCATCGCGTTTGGGTGGAAGGAAAAGGTCGCCTGCCCGTCGACCGTTATAAGATCCCATCCCAAATAGTTCGGAATGCTCTCCCAATCCACATCGGAAAGCCGTTTCACAGGCGTTCCGGGGCCGTCCGACGCCTGCTCCCAAAGCATTTTCAATTTTTCGATCTCCGATTTCCAAACCGCAAACTCGTTTTGAATCTCCTGTTCGCTGACTCCGTCCCTGTCCATGGAAGGAAGTCCGGCGTCAAGCTCGGCCTGCATTTCGAAAATCATCTTCTCCAGATATTCTTTGGATCCGACATTTTTCAAATAGAAATCCTCCCCGTTTGTAAGCGTTTCAAAGTACGGCTGCAGGTTTTCCGGGTTGAACTCGCCGGGCTTGACGCGCACGATCGGGAGCGGTCCTTCCGGAACAGATACCTCTGCGTCGATCGTCACGCGGAACGCATCCGATCGGCCGGTGAACGTGTCCGAGACGTGATCGCCGTTTTTCGGCAAGTCGTTCGGTTCGTTCGGCAGCGTTTCGTTCGCTTTTTTCAGCATACTGTCAAAGTCCTTTTGGACGATGATGTCCTCCTTCGGCGTCGGCTGACATCCGGCCAACAAGAGAAACGTCAACAGGAAGAAAACGATCCATCTCTTCATGGCGGTTACACCTCACTGATTATTCCAATATCAGTTTAACAGACGGATGTAAAATAGTTTCGTCAGAAAGTCGGTAAAACTGTAAACATAAAAAGGAGAGCGCTTTTCCTCTCTCCTCGCGATTTGTCCGGGTTTGCGTTCTTATTTTCCGACGCAGAAGTTTTCAAAGATGCGATCGAGCAGCTTTTCATCGACGTCCGTGCCGGTGATCGTGCCGAGATGATGCGCGGCCTCCCTAAGGTCGGTCGCGATGCAGTCCGGCTCCGTCTGCTTTGCCGCATGCAGCAGCGCTTCCTTCGTCCGTTCCAGCGCGCGGATATGCCGAAGGTTTGTGATGCAGGTCGTATCGAGTTCGCCGCTTCCGACGATCGACGTGATCCGCGATTTGAGCGCTTCGATGCCGTCGCCCGTTTTGCAGCTGATCGCAAGATCCGCGTCCGTCGTACCGAGATCGGACTTGTTCGAAAGCACGATGCGGCGCATCCCCTGCGTTTCCCGCAGCAGCGCAGCGTCCTCCTCCGTCTGCGGCGTCGAACCGTCCAGCACAACGATCGCCAGATCCGCATACTGCAGCGCCTGCCTTGCGCGGTCGACGCCGATGCGCTCGGCCTCATCCGCGGCTTCCCGCAGCCCCGCGGTATCCATCAGCCGCACGGAAACGCCGTTCCAGGCAACCCGCTCGTCCAGCACGTCGCGCGTCGTTCCCGCCACCGATGTGACAATCGCGCGTTCCTCGCCGAGCAGCGCGTTAAAAAGCGAGCTTTTGCCGACATTCGGACGTCCGAGAATCACGGCGCGCACGCCCTCGCGCAAAAAGCGGCCGTTTTGCGAGCGCTCCAGCAGCGCGTCGATCTCCGAAACGGCGGAGGCGATCCGTCCCGGCAGCGCCGCGAAAACGTCCTTTTCGATTTCCTCCGGATAGTCGATCGCGGCTTCGACCGCGGAACGAGCATCCGTCAGATCGCTTTCAACCGTCTGCAGCAGTTTTCCGATTCCGCCGTTCAGCTGGTGCAGCGCCGCCCGCAGCGACGAATCCGCCTGTGCGTTGATCAGGTCCATGACCGCCTCGGCCTGCGTAAGATCCATTTTTCCGTTCAAAAAGGCGCGTTTGGTAAACTCTCCGCCTTCCGCGGGTCGCGCGCCGAGCGCAAGCAGCGCTTCGGACACGCGCTGCACGGTCCGGATCCCGCCGTGGCAGTGCAGTTCCAGCATGTCCTCTCCCGTATAGCTGTTCGGCGCGGGAAACCAGACCGCCATGCTGTTGTCGAGCAGCTCGCCCGCATACCGCAGCGGCGCATACGTCAGCACGCGCGGCGTAAGCTTGTGCCCTGTCAGTGCGCGCATCAGTTCCCGCGTCTCCCTGCCGGAAACGCGAAGCACGGCAATCGCTCCGCCGATGGCTGTCGACGGCGCGAAGATCGTATCGGTTGTATCGAATCCGTTCTGCATACTGAAAAAGAACAAAGCGCTTCGCGCTCGCAATGCGAGAATCAAGCGAAGCGCTTTGATGTCCCCTGAGTTTGTTTATTTTTTCTCGGGCGCGATGATGACGGCGCGGTTCGGTTCCTCGCCCTCGCTGTATGTCGTAACGCCGCGGAACGACTGCAGCGCGGAATGCAAAATCCGGCGCTCATACGGGTTCATCGGCTCCATCGTGACGGCGCGCCCGGTCTTTACAACGCGGACAGCGGTCCGGCGGGCCAGCTTGCGAAGCGTTTCCTCGCGGCGCGCACGGTATCCTTCCGTATC
This sequence comes from uncultured Eubacteriales bacterium, assembly GCA_902768795.1. GTDB lineage: Bacteria > Bacillota > Clostridia > Christensenellales > CAG-138 > UBA3792. The sequence goes on along the minus strand of CACXMS010000019.1, from coordinate 29,932 downwards.
GACCGAAACGCGGCGATACGCATTCTCCTTGCGATCGCGGTTCCAATACAGGGAAACGAGATACTGGATCGCGTCCAGCGTCTCCCCGCGGCGGCCGATCAGAAGGCCGTCCGTGTCGGACAGGATGTTCAGCCGGAGTCCGTCTTCGGTTTCGGCGGCCTGCACGGTCGCGTTGATCTTCATCGCTTTCATCAGATCCGCGAGGAACAGAGCGGCATCGTTCGTGGCGGCAAGGTCTTCGTCATACTCGATCGCGGGCGCTTCGGCCTTCTCACGCGGTTCCTTCGATTTGCGGGATTCGTTTTTCTTTGAGCCGCCCTTCCGCTCGTCGGAGCGCGGCCGATCGTTCTTCTTCTGCCGCGGCTCGGGCTTCGGAACGGTCTCGAATACCGGCGTGACCGGGACTTCGCGCTCGGTCAGGCGCACGATTGCGTTTTTGGCGCCGATGCCGAAGATTCCCTTGCTTTCTTTCTGAACAGTTTCGATCGTGACCTGATCGATCGTCAGTTTCATTTCCTCCAGGCCGTGAAAGATCGCTTCATCAACGTTCCGGCCGGAAAACTCCATGCTTCTCATGCTTTTGCTTTTGCCTCCACTTTGTCGTCCTTCGGTTTCTTAAACATGGTCGCATTCAGAATCACGTTGACAAGCAGCGCAAAGATGTTGGAAAACGTCCAGTAGAATGCGAACGTTGCGTCATACTGATAGCAGAAGAACACCGAAATGAGGGGCATGACATACATCATAATCTTCATCGAGGAATTCGTCTGTGAATTGCTCTGCGGAGCGGGCTGCATCTTCTGCTGCAGGAAAGACTGCAAGAAGCCCGTCGCGCCCGCCAGCAGCGGAAGGATCGCAAAGCCGTTCGTCACCGAATAGAAATTCGGGATCGAATCGGTGATCGGCTTTACAAATGCTTCATACGCCGCTTTGAACGCCGCGCCGCCGTCCGCTGCATAAACATACTCCATGCCGCCGACATCGTCGAACTGGACGGTGAAGAAATGCAGCTTATACAGGAGCTGGTTCAGCGTTTCGCTGTTGCTGTTATAAAAAATGAAGTTCTTGATCTGATTCGTCGCGGAGAAATTGTTCCAGAACTCCTGCGCGCTCATCAGCGCGCCGCCTGCCCGCAGATTGTCCGGTCTCCAGATGTTCGTGATCCACAGAAAACGAAAGCTCTGGAACATCTCGAGGCCCTCGCCCTTTTCCAGCGCGATCATCAGCGAAAGCATCTGCTCGTTTGCCCATGCGCGGAACGCGTTGAAGAACATGATCAAAAGCGGGAACATCAGAAGCATCGGCAGACAGCCGCCCAGCGTGCTGACGCCGTTCTCCTTCATGATCTTGCGCTGCTCGATGTTGAGCTTCTGCGGATCGTCCTTGTACTTCTTCTGGATGCGGTCAAGTTCCGGCTGGATCGACTGCATTTTGATCGAAGACTTGCGGGACGAGATATCGCCCACGGACGTCGCCAGACGAATGGCGAGCGTGAAAATGAAGATCGTCAGAACGACGACCACTCCGCCGTGTCCGGAGGCAGCGGCAGAAGAACCGAACAGACCCGAGATCTGCTCGTATACCCAGGACATGGCCAGATACAGCCAACGGGTCAGAAAGAAGGATGTTGTCATACTTGCGACTCCTTACTTATGATGCGGCTTCGGGACGGGATCATACCCGCCGCGGGAAAACGGATTGCAGCGCAAAAGCCGCCATGCGGCCAGCAGACTGCCTTTGAGCGCGCCGTGGACTTCGATCGCTTCCATCGCGTACTCCGAACAGGTCGGCGTATACTTGCAGGCGTTCGGCAAAAGCGGCGAAATCGCCCGCTTGTAAAAGCGGATCAAGGCGATCAGGATCCGTTTCATGTCGTATTCTCCAGCAGTCCCGCGCGCTTCAGCACGTCGGCCATCTGACGCTGCATTTCGGGAAACGGCACGTCAAGCACTTCCCTGCGTGCGATAAAAATGAGATTCATCCCTGTCCGAATGGAATCCAGCATCGGCGTGATGCAGGCGCGAAGCCGTCTTTTCGCGCGGTTTCGCTGTACGCTGTTTCCGACTTTTTTGGAAACCGAAAAACCGACCTTGACGGAATCGGTCCGATTTCGCGCCCAAACCAGCGAAAACAGGTGCGAACCGACCGATCTTCCGACACGGTAGGTGTAACGGAATTCTTTATGCCGTTTCAGGGAATAGGAACGATTCACAGATGTGTTTCCGTATATACAGCAATTACGGCAAGCGATGACTTGCCGCGACGCTTTTTATTCCTGTTTCTGCGATGTCAAAAACGACATTTACGCGCTCAGTTTCTTACGACCCTTTGCACGTCTGCGCTTCAGGACGTTACGGCCGTTTGCCGTTGCCATACGCTTGCGAAAGCCGTGAACCTTGCTGCGCTGTCTTTTCTTCGGTTGATAAGTCCGTACCATTTCCGAACACTCTCCTTAACAAATGAACTTTATGCCGCAGTCCGACACAATAACATTCCATATTATAGTGACAACCGCATGTATTTGTCAAGAAAAATTTTCGGAAATGAGCCGTTTCTATGCGCCGCCGACGAGCGGCAGCAGTTCTTCTTCGGTGCGGCCGGTTGCAACGGACAGTTCTCCGAGCAGAACCTGCCGCGCTGTCAGATACATCTTTCGCTCCCCTGCGGAAAGACCCTTCTCCCGGTCGCGCTTCACCAGGCACTTGACGACGTTCGCCACGTCCTGTACCTTTCCGACGTGCAGCCGTTCGAGATTGTCACGGTACCGCTGATTCCAGTTGTCGCTTTCCGCAAGGCAACCGTCCTCCGAAAGGAAGCGGATCACGTCTTCGCATGTTTTTTTGTCCGCAAGATCACGAAGTCCCACGCGATCGGCGGAGGTTATGGGGATCATCGCCGTCATCCGGCCGTTCAGAAACCGCAGTCGGTAATACTGAGCCGTTTCCCCGAGAACAGTCTGTTCCTCGATCGCTTCCACGCTGCCGACGCCATGCATCGGATAACACACGAGATCGCCGACTGTAAACATGCGAAAACACCTCCTTCCCTTTGTTGTTATTATAACGGAATAAGAGGCGTCTTGTCAAATAAAAATTTATAAATATACCATATTGATTCTGCATTGTCAAGCACGAAAAATCGTTCAAAAAAGACCCCTTGCGGGGTCTTCGATGATTGCTGTTTGTCGTTATTGCTTGATTCCGGTCTGCTTCTCGAAGTGGAGATCGCGGAACAGCATGGACGCCGTCGTGTCGAGCATGTGCCCCATCGAAGTGCGGTCGTGAATCGTCTTGACCGCCATCGCAAACAGCGGCGCCGCCGAAATAATGCGGATCTTGCTGAAGTTTTCCGCTTCGGGGCACTCGACCGTATCCGTCGTGACGACCCATTCGAACGGGCTTTCCTCAATCCGCTTCAGCGCTTTTTCGTTCATCGCGTTGTGCGAAAGCGCACCGAAAATCCGCCGTGCGCCATGTACCTTGAGCGCCTTGGCGATGTCCACCATCGTGCCGCCGGAGATCGAAAAATCGTCTACAACGAGGCAGTCCTTGCCTTCCACGTCGCCGATAATGTTCAGGATCTTCGCCTGCTCGCTGTGATCAAACCGGGTCTTGTCCCCGATTGCAACATCGGCATGAAGCTGCTTGGCAAATACGTGCGCACGCTTGGCGCTGCCGGCATCCGGTCCGACGACGACAAGTTTATCGCTCACAAGTCCCTGCCGCCGCACATATTCGGTCAGAAGCGGCGTTGCGTACAAGTGATCGACCGGCTTTTTGAAAAAGCCCTGAATCTGCGCCGCATGCAGATCCATGAACAGGACGCGGTCCACACCGGCCGTTTCGATACAGTCGGCGCAAACGCGCGCGCGGATGGATACGCGCGGCTCATCCTTCTTGTCGCCCTTTGCGTAAGAAAAGTAAGGAATGATTGCAGTTACGGAATTTGCACTGGAACGCTTGAATGCATCAATCCAGAAAAGCAGCTCGGTAAATTCCGCATTCGGATCGCGAGCGATCGGTTGAACGAGATATACGTCGTTTTCGCGAATACATTCGTTGATCCGAACAAAAATATTGCCTTCGGAGAACATGATGGTCTCCGAGTCTCCGAGTTCCGTCCCCAGAAAGTCGCACATCCGCTGTGCAAAGGGACGCCCCGTTCTGCCGGCAAAGATCTTGATACTACCCGAACCCTCGTACATAACAACCTCACCTGTTTTGTTTTTCGGCTTTTCGCCTTACACCGTGAGTATAGCACAGCGGATCGGAAAGTACAACCGTTTCGATGAAAAGATTTTGTTAATCGTCGGGAATCAGGTCGAGCATATCGTCCCGATCCACATCGGTATAGGTGGACGGCACGCTTCCGACAAGAATACTTTCGGAGATCGGCGCCTGCGTCTCGACCGTTACGATATAAGCGTCGCCCGGAAGGATAATCCGCACCGTCGCCCGCAACGTCAGCGTGATCCGATGCAGCGTCTGGTTGATGCCTGCGCTTGTGAACCGGCTTGAAAATGCAGACTGAACCGCGCCGGCCGGCGTGAACTTCAACACAAGGTCCGGACCGAGCCCCGAAAGCAGCGGAACGCCCGAAACCGTTCCGATCGGGATCGAAACGCCCTGCTCTCCGAGCGACGCGATCTTCTCCTGCGCGCAGATCGCGCAGTCCGCCGCAAGCGTATTCAGCTTGCTGCTGTTCGCCTGCAGAAAATAGACCGCGCCGTTTGCTTCCCGGATCCGGACGAGATCGGTCGTATTGTCTTCGCGGCTCAGGATCTGCAGAACCGCATCGTTCATTGCGGCTGCGGCGATCGATTCGACGCGCGCTTTTGAAAGCCCCTCCAGCACAGGCCGCAGGGAGCGGTTTATATACAGAAATGTACCGCCCGCCGCAAGCAGCAGCGCAAGCGCCGCCGCAATCAGTTTTCTTCGGATTCGTTTCATGTCACATTCTACGACTCCGACCGACAAAAAATGCCGGATTCGATTGCAATCCGACAATTTTTCCGATATACTGTTTCCCGTTGAGGGAATTATGAAAAAACGAGCAAGGAAAAGAAAACGGCTGAAGCGAATGCTGCTCCTGTTCGGAGGCGCCGCAGCTTTTGCTGCGCTGCTCGCTCTTTTCATCGTGCTGATCGTTCGGCTTTCCTGTCACAAGCCGGAACCGACAAACGCAGTTGCAACCGCCGCGCCGTCGCCTTATGAGACCGCTTTGCCGACGGAAACGCCGACGCCCGTTCCGACCGCGACCGCCAAGCCGCCGATCACAGACGACTGGTACGCGGCTCGCACCGATTTGCTCGAGCAGTACGTTCGCGCATTCGGCGGGCTTTCCGATGAATCCGAAATCCGGGCGCGTGTGGCGGGCATGGCGATCGATCCCGCGCAGAAGCGCGTGGCGTTTACGTTTGACGACGGGCCGCAGGACGATCTGACCGACGCCGTTCTGGATATCTGTGAGCAGTACAACGCGCGCGTCACGTTCTTCATCATGGGCAGACACATCGTCGGACACGAGCCGCAGCTCAAGCGAATGCTTGCGCTTGGCTGTGAGATCGGCAACCACACATGGGACCATGCGGACGTCGAAACGCTGACCGCCGAGCAGATGCGGCAGCAGATTGAGGACGTCAACCGGACGCTTTTTAGCGTGCTCGGATATCGTTGTCATCTCTTCCGTCCGCCGTACATCCGTTACGGGGACAAGGGTTCGGAAACGCGAAACACGCTGATCGGGATTCTGCGGGACAATGAAATGGCCATTGTCAATCATACGCGCAGCTCGCACGATACGTACAGCACCTACAGTGCGGACCGGATCTATGAACGCTGCGTCGCCGAAACGGATGAGCTCGGGCACGGGCTGCACAATTCGATCATTCTCTGCCACGATAAAACCGAGAAAACGGTCGAAGCGTTCCGTCGTATCGTGCCGACGCTGCAGGAGCGCGGCTACCAGTTCGTGACCGTATCCGAGCTGCTGTACTGTTCCGAGGACGGATTTCACGTCGGATGGATCTACAGCAAAGCGGATTGAACCCGGGCTGCCCGCAGCGACAGTTTGTTTTTTGAACGAACACTATTGACGTTTTTCGCGGAAAATGGTATTATTGTAAGAATAGAATCGGCGGTCCGGCCGAACCGAAACAGAGGAGAATGCAATTCATGAATAAAAAAGGAAAAATCATTTTGGGCGTCTGTATCGGCGTTGCAGTTCTTCTGGCCCTTGTTCTCCTGTTGATTTTCGCGCTCCGCTCCTGCTGCGCGGCGAAAGTCGAGATAACGGGTGAACCGGAAACGGAACTGATCACCGATTCAACCGCCGAACCGACGGAAAAGCCGGCCGAGCCGACTGAAAAGCCGATCGAGGCGCCGACTGAAGAACCGACGTCCGAACCGACCGAAGAGCCGACCGAGGAGCCGACGCCCGAGCCGACCGAGGAACCGACCCCGACGCCGAAGCCCAAACCCAAGACACCGGAAGGAAACGTCGCGGAAGGCAACTGGGGCAAGGAGCCGTCCACGCCGAAGTCCACCCCCGCTCCCACGACTGTGCCGGACGATCCGGACGCAACGGCGGAGCCCACGCCGACGCCCGCGGACGAATGGGGCCCGTTCATCAAGCTGTAAGTTGTTAAGCCAAACGGGACTGTCGCAAAACGCGACAGTCCCGTTGTTTTTGGAATCGTATTTTGGGAGAATCAGAGCACCTTGGAAAGGAACAGCTGCGTTCTCGGATGCTTCGGATGATCGAACAGATCATCCGGATCGTTTTCCTCGAGAATCTTTCCCTCGTCCATGAAGATGACGCGATCGGCGACCTCCCGCGCAAACCCCATTTCGTGCGTCACAACGACCATTGTCATTCCTTCCGTGGCAAGCTGCCGCATCAGATCAAGCACTTCTCCGACCATTTCGGGATCGAGCGCGCTCGTCGGTTCGTCGAACAGCATGACCTCCGGTTCCATCGCAAGCGCCCGGACGATCGCAATTCTCTGCTTTTGCCCGCCGGACAGCATGTTGGGATAGGTATCCGCCTTGTCGGCCAGCCCGATGCGCTCGAGCAGCTGCAGCGCGGTCCGCTTTGCTTCCTCCTTGGTTTTGCGCTTCAGCTGCACCGGCGCAAGCATGATGTTCTGCAAAACCGTTTTATGTGGGAACAGGTTGAAATGCTGAAATACCATTCCCATCCGCTGCCGGTATGCGTCGATCTTCACATGCTTGCCGGTCAGTTCCGCGCCTTCAAACAGGATCCTGCCCGCCGTCGGTACCTCCAGAAGGTTCAGACAGCGCAGCATTGTGGATTTTCCGCTCCCGCTCGGGCCGATGATCGCAACGACCTCTCCCTTTTTCACGGTAAGATCGCAGCCGTTCAACGCGTTGACCTTTCCGTCGAACGATTTATAAACGCCCTCGGCGCGAAGAATTTCATTACCTGCGATCTCCACGGCGCATCCTCCTTTCGATGGCTTCGATTCCCTTGGAAGCCGGGAAATTGATCAGGAAATAGACGAACGCGGCGAGCACATACGGCGACAGCGTTTTATACGTCGTATTCGCAACGGTCTTGGCGCCCCAGATCAGCTCCGCCATGCCGAGGATCGAGCAGATCGACGACTCCTTGACCATCGTGACAAGCTCGTTCGCAAGAGCGGGCAGAATGTTTTTGATCGCCTGCGGCAGAACAACAAGGCGCATGCTTTTGACTTTCGACAAGCCGAGCGACCGCGCTGCCTCCATCTGTCCCGCGTCGACCGCAAGAATCCCGGCACGGATGATTTCCGCAACATAGGCCGAGCTGTTCAGCGCGAGCGCAACGACGCCGGGGATGAACCGCGAAATATCAATAAAACCGAAGATCGTGTAAGACGGTACCTTGATTACCGAAAACAGTCCGTAATAAATAATGTAGAGCTGGACCATCAGCGGCGTCGAACGGAACGCGGCGATATACGCGCCGCCAAACCACTTGACGGGCTTCCATTTGCTCAGTCGCATCAATGCCAGCAAAAGTGCGGGCAGCACCGCAAATGCGACCGATACGACCGAAAGGAGCAGGGTGTATTCCACACCCTGCACAAAAAACGACAAATACTTCGGCAGAAACGAGAAGTTGAAGAAACTCGAAGGGGACATCCCCTCAAACGGATTCCACTCCATACGGTCTCATCCGATCATTCGATCGCCTGGTCGGAGATCGCGTCGGCCTCGGCCGCAAACGCCGTAATCTTATCCTCCGAGAGCAGCTTTGCAATCGTCGCGTTGATCGACGGGAGCAGGTTCCTCGGATCGCCCTTCTGCACCGCGACACAGTACGGATACGCTTCGCCGAGCGAAACTTCCGCAACAGCAAGCGAATCATTGCTCTGCGCGTACTGGAGCGCTACCGCGCCGTCGAGAACGACTGCGTCGATTTTGTCATACACCAGCTGGTTCACAAGATCGTTTACCGAAGTCAGCGCCACAAGATTCGCGCCGGTAAGATCGTTCGTAACAATCTCCGCCTTGGTCGTGCCGGTCTGCGCGCCGACAGATTTGCCCTCGAACGACGTTGCGGCATCGTTGAACTCCGCTGCCTTATCCGCTTTGACAAGTACCATCGGCGGGAGGTCCGTATAGTACGGATCGGAGAAGTCGGCGGCTTCGAGACGTTCCGGCGTCTTTTCAATCGCCGCGAGAACGAAATCCGCATCGCCCTTCTGGAGCGCCGCCATCAGACTGTCGAAATCCATGTTCATAACGCTCAGCTCTTTGCCGAGATCATCCGCAATTACGCTTGCAACCGATACGTCGATGCCGACATACTTTTGTTCATTGTTTTCATCGAGCACGATGAATTCAAACGGCGGATAGTCCGCGCTCGTCGCAAACGTGATTTTCTCCTTCGCGGAAGCACCCGCCGTGCAGGCCACCGCCGATACGCACAGCAGCACCGCCATCCATAAAATAATCAGTTTTTTCATTGCAGCAATATCCTTCTTTCCTTGGAATTGTCCCGAGTATAGCGCCTCCCACCTCATTTGTCAATCATAGATATTCAAATTTTCTGTATTTTTATTTATTATTTACGTTTGGACACGATTTTCTGTTGCTTTTATGCAGATTATGCGCTACACTATGCATATCAGAACGCAAAGGGGCGAACAGGATGCAGCCGATTTCAAATGCTGTGCTCAAAATCAATCTCTCCGCAGTCCGGCAGAATATCCGGACATGTTCCGACCGGCTCGGCGCCGCGGCGATCATCCCGGTTCTGAAGGCGGACGCCTACGGGCTCGGACTCGTTCCTTTGGCAAAAGCGATGGAAACGCTGCCCGAAGTTGCCTGTTTCGCGGTCGCACAGGTAAAGGAAGGATTGCTTTTGCGGGAAAGCGGCATTCAAAAAGATATCCTCATCCTCGGCGAAGCGCTGCCCGCGCAGATCGAGGCCGCCGTATCCGCAAACCTGACCCTGACCGCCGGACGCGTTTCGGACGCGGAAGCGATCGACCGGGCGGCAAAGCTGCTCGGAAAAACAGCGTGCATCCATTTGAAATTCGATACGGGGCTGCATCGGATCGGTCTGGAAAAAACGGATTTTTATGCAATGACCGAAGCTCTGTCCCGGGCAGAGCGGGTCCGCGTGACGGGCGCGTATTCGCACTTTGCGAACACGGATGACGCAGCGCTGTGCAAAAAGCAGTACGCATCCTTCCTGGAAGCATGCGCCGACTTCGAAGCGTCGGGCATTCGGATCCCGTTCCGGCACATCTGCGATTCGGCGGCCAGCGAGCGGTATCCGCAATACGCGCTTGACGCGGCGCGGCTCGGGCGGCGGCTCGCCTGGGACGCGCCGGGCAGTACGGACGGAAGTATCCGCGAAGCTGCGACACTGCAGGCGGTCGTGCTTGACGTTCGCAGCCGCAAAGCGGGAGAACGGCTCGGATACGGCGACGGAATCACGCTGGCGCGCGACGCCGAGATCGCCGTTCTGGGAATCGGATACGGCGACGGTCTGGATCCGCGCATGGCGGAGCGAAATCTGCCCGTGCTGCTGCACGGAAAACGCTGCCCGATGCTCGTTTGCTTTATGGATCAGACGCTTGCGGACGTGACCGGCCTCGGCGTTTCCCCCGGCGATACGGCGACGCTGCTGGGCTTTGATGAAACGGGCGCGTTCCTTTCGGGGCAGGCGCAGGCGCTGCTTGCCGGCGCAAACGAGGGCTGCGCGCTGACGACCGCGCTCACGGGACGCGTGGAAAGAGTCTATGAAAAATAAACAAGACCCGTTCAAACCGTTTTGAGGTTTGAGCGGGCTTTTCTTCTTTATTTATAGAGTTATTCCATCAATTTGCAAACGGCTTCGGAGAACGCGGCGGGATCGTCGAGCGGGAGCCCCGCCATCAGCTTGGCCTGTGCGAAAATCAGTTCGGCATAGGACTTGAGCGTTTCCTCGTCAAGCTCCGAAAGCTTTGCAAACAGCGGGTGGTCCGGATTCAGTTCGAGGCGAAACGTCATCGGGACGGTTTCGCCGTTCGGCATCTGCCGCAGAACCTTATACATTTCAACCGACATTCCCTCTTCCCCGGTCAGGCAGGCGATCGCGGATTTGAGCCGATCCGTGAGCCCGACCTCGGCAACCTTGTCGCCGAGCGCTGCTTTGACGCGTTCCAGCAGCTCCTTGCTTTCGGCCTTCTTTTCCTCCATCGCCTTCTTTTCGTCGTCGGTTGCAAGATCCAGCGACGGATCGGATACCGACGCGAACGGCTTGCCCTCGTACTCCCGCAGGATCCGAAGCGCAAATTCGTCGATGTCCTCGGTCAGGCACAGGATATCGTATCCCTTTTCGGCGACCTTTTCGGTCTGCGGAAGCTTCAAAACCTGTGAAAGACTGTCCCCGGCGGCGTAGAAGATACTCTTCTGCTCCTCCGGCATCGCCGCGACATATTCCTTCAGCGTGATCTCCTTGTCCAAAGCGCGCGAGTGGAACAGCAGCGTATCCTTCAAGAAGTCTGCGTTTACGCCGTAATTATCGTAAACGCCGAACTTCAGCGTGCGCCCGAACGCGCGGAAGAATTCGACATACGCATCCCGCTCGTCCTTCTGCATCCGAAGCAGCTCCTGCTGGATCTTCTTCTTCAGATTGTTCGCAATTGCGGAAAGCTGCCGGTCATGCTGGAGCATTTCTCTCGAAATATTCAGCGAAAGATCCGGCGAATCGACAAGTCCCTTCACAAAGCCGAAGTATTCGGGCAAAAGCTCCTCGCACGATTCCATGATCATGACGCCGTTCGCATACAGCTTCAGACCGCGCTTGAAGCCCTTCGTCTGAAAATCGAACGGCGGCTTTTTCGGCAGATACAGCAGCGCCGTATAGGACAGCATGCCCTCCGTCCGGATGTGCAAAACGCTCGCGGGCTCCTCAAAATCATAGAACGTATCGCGGTAGAACGCATTGTACTCGTCCTTGGTGATCTCGTTCTTGTTTTTGCTCCACAGCGGAACGCGGCTGTTCAGCGTCTGATCCTCATAAACGGTTTCGTACTCGTCCTCCGTCCCTTCCTTCTTCTGCTGCCGGCCGACCTGCATGCGGATCGGATAGCGGATGTAGTCGCTGTATTTCCTGACCAGCGAGGTCAGACGGTAATCCTGCAGAAATTCATCGTAGTTCGCTTCCTCGCCGTTGGGCTTCAGATGCAGCACGATCTTTGTGCCGACCGGCGCATAATCGCACGGCCCGACCGTATAGCCGTCCTCGCCGGACGATTCCCAGACCGCGGCTTCCTCCCCTTCCTTATGGGAATAGACGGTCACCTTGTCGGCAACCATGAACGCCGAATAGAATCCGACGCCGAACTGACCGATTACGTTCACATCGTCCGTCTTTTCCATCTGCTCCGCAAACGCGCGCGTGCCGCTCTTGGCGATCGTGCCGAGGTTCGATTCCAGCTCCGCCGCCGTCATGCCGCAGCCGTCGTCGGTTACGGTCAGCGTGCGCTGCGCCTCGTTCGGCTCCAGACGGATCTCGTATTCATCCCGGTTGATTCCCGTGTTCCCCGCCTGCATTGCCGCGTAATACCGCTTGTCGATCGCGTCGGACGCATTGGAAATCAGCTCGCGCAGGAAAATCTCGCGGTGTGTATAAATGGAATTGATCATCAGATCCAAAAGACGTTTGGATTCGGTTTTGAATTGTTTCTTTGCCATGACGGTACCTCTTATACAAATCATTTGGCACTCTCCTCTTCCGAGTGCCAACCGTAGTGTACCGCTTCCGTTTCAAAAAAGCAAGTCCCCCGCCTGCGGTTTTCCAATGTTGTCACAATTCGAAAGAACCTGTTTCGATACTTCAGTGCAAAGCGGCAGTTTATAAAAATGGAGTTGTAAAGGAACCGCACTCCCTTACAACTCCGTTTTTCAAAATGTGTTTAATTTATCTTTTCGAAATTGCTGTAATCGGCGCCGAACGTTTCCACGCGGATCGAAGCGATCACGACGTCCTCGAGCGGCTGCGATTTTTCACCGTTCGCACCCGCGGTAACCGGCGTCGCGGCGATCGCGTCGAGCGTATCGAACCCGTCGATCATCATGCCGAACGCCGCGTACTGCGCGTTCAGCGAAGCGGTATCCTTGTGCATGATGAAGAACTGGCTGCCCGCCGAATCGTACGCCGAGCTGCGCGCCATCGAAATCACGCCGCGCTTGTGGGACAGATTGTTCTGCACAAATCCGTTCGCCGCAAACTCACCGCGGATCGAATAACCGGGATCGCCGGTGCCGTTCCCTTTGGGGCATCCGCCCTGAATCATGAATCCGGCATAGATGCGATGGAACTTCAGCCCGTCATAAAACCCGCTGTTCGCAAGCGTAACGAAGTTGGCGACCGACGTCGGCGCGATCGACGGATACAGCTCGAGCGTCATCGTCTTGCCGTCCGCCATCGTGACCGTTGCAATCGGGTTCTTCAGATCCTTTTGGGCCGCTTTCGGTTCAATCACGCGTTGCAGCGTGACCCTGCCGCCGTTGACGGCCAGCGATCCGTTTGCGCCTTTGCTGTACAGTACGCCGTCTTCCGATTTCCAGTACGCGCCGTCCGCTTCCAGCGTTTCCACGATGACGCCGTCCTTCCGGTACGGTTCATCGAAAATGTTGACCTCGTTGACGGTCAGCTTGCCCGCCTCCGTGTCGATCACATACTCCCCGTAAACGCCGCCCGTACCGGCCGGCGCATAGACATACGTTCCGTCAATTCCGTTTTGTTTCGGCATTTCTGTTTCCTCCGTTGCTGTATCGTTCGTTTTTGCACAGCCGGCAAACATCAGCAAAGCGGCAAGTGCAATCCATCCGATCCGTTTCATTTCTGCTGGTCTCCTTCTCTTTCCTCCCGGACTGCGTCCTGCTGCTTTCCGTTCTCCAGAACGGCCGTTATGCGCCGCAGCGCATACGAACCGATCTCTTTGTTCTGCGTATACAGCGCAAGCGCCGATCCGCCGAGCGCATTCCCCGCGATCCGCTTGGCCGACATATCCTTTCCGATCAGCAGCTCGGGAACGAGCGCAACGGCCTGTCCCGCACCGGCCGCTGCAAGGCAGGCGTTCTGATCCGGCAAAAGATATCGCGGCGTGAGCATTGCGCCTTCCGCCCGGAATGCGGCGCGATATTCGGCAAGCTTTTCCCGCGGCACGCACAGCGGAAACTTTGCAAGCTCGCCGAGCGGGATTTCCTCCATGCGATTGCCCGCAAAAAACGCGCCGCTCCGATAGCAGGCAACCACGGCGTTCGCCCGGTTCAATACGCATGTGAACAGCGTCGGATCCGCCTCGCACGGCTCGCAGACAACGCCGTCGACCGATCCCGTCCGCAGCAGTTCAAACAGCGTTTCTCTGTCGGCAACGGTCCGGGCGAGCTTCGTTTCGGGATACTGCAGCGCGAACCGCTTTTCCAGCGCCAGCCGGACATCCGCGCCCGCCGTTTCAAAAAAGCCGATCCGCAGCCCTTCCGCTCCGTCTTCCCGCATGCCGGCGATCTCCCGCAGGGCTTCGTCCTCGGCGGCGCAGATACGCTTTGCGGTTTCATACAAAACGCGCCCCGCTTCGGTCAGTTCCAGGCCGTGTGTGCCGCTGCCGCGCTTCAAAAGGCGCGCCTTGAACCGATCCTCCAGCGATTTTACCTGATTGCTGAGCGCGGGCTGCGCGACGCCGCACCGGCGCGAAGCTTCCGAAAAGCTCCCCGCCTCGACGATCCCGATAAAGCTGCGATAATACTGTATGTTCATGGACGCCCTCAACCGATGCATTGTATTATAACGGATTTTGATAGGTCATGCAAGCGGTAAGCCCTTTTTTTCGTTTGATTTTCCGAAAAGATGCCATTTGATGCGCCGCAAAAGTCAAATTCATGGAAAAGTTTCATTCCGTTCGCAATTCCATGATGACAACGCGGTGAATTGGGTGTATAATGCGATACGTAAGAATGTGGGTAAATGCGCCCATGTGTATTAAAGTTATGCGTACGGAAAGGAAGGAAGCGTTCTCATGGCGGAAACCGGCGCCGTTTACCATGTCCCGATTCTTGTGGACGAAGTGCTTCGGCTTCTGGAGCCGGAGCGCGGCGGCATTTTTGTCGACGGAACGCTCGGCGGCGGCGGTCACGCCGAGGCGGTGCTTTCACGGCTTCCCGAAAACGGCCGGCTTTACGGAATCGACCGGGACGACGAAGCCCTTTTGGAATCCTCCGCCCGCCTTGTGCGTTTTTCGGACCGTTTCACGCCGATCAAAGGCAACTTTTTCGACATGAAGCGGCTGCTGGCCGAACGCGGCGTGACGCACGCGGACGGGATCCTGCTGGATCTCGGCGTTTCCTCGCACCAGCTCGACGCCGCCGGACGCGGTTTTTCCTATAAACGGGAAGCCCCGCTCGACATGCGAATGGACCGGACCGCATCGCTTTCCGCCCGCAGCGTCGTGAATGAATGGCCGAAAGCGGAGCTTCGCCGGATCTTTTTCGAATACGGCGAGGAACGGTTTTCGGACCGCATCGCGGAACGAATCGTTTCGGAGCGGGAAAAGCGTCCGATCGAAACGACGACGGAGCTTGCGGAGCTTGTAAAAAGCGCGATCCCCGCAAAATTCCGCAACGAACCGCAGCACCCGGCACGGCGCGTTTTTCAGGCGATCCGCATTGCGGTCAACGGCGAGCTTGACGGGCTTTCCGACGCGATCCAAAGCGCGCACGACCTGTTGAACCCCGGCGGGCGGCTTGCAATCCTGACGTTTCATTCGCTCGAGGACCGCATCGTGAAGAACGTGTTCCGCACGTTTGAGAACCCCTGCACCTGTCCGAAGAGCGCGCCGGTCTGCATCTGCGGCAAACGTCCCACGGCACGGATCCTGACCCGTCATCCGATCGTTGCGGACGAGGCGGAGCAGGCGGCAAACCCGCGCTCGACGCCGGCAAAACTGCGGGCGATCGAACGCATATAACGAACACAACGGGCATACGGTTTTTCAGAACCGGATTTTGAGAGAAAGGAGCGGCTGCAATGGAGATTCGCTTTGAAGACGGCGGACGCAAAAAAACGCGCGCGCCCGAGATGCGGATGTACGATCCGACGGAACGCGGACAGAACGGCGACAACACCCCGGTCCCCGTGCGGCTGCACAACGAGACCGACGACGTCGCGCTGCCGATCCCGCGCGGCGGGATCCGGTTTTCCGATTTTTCCAAGATCATGATTCTGATCGCGGTGTTTCTGATCGCCTTGACCGCTCTGATCTCCCTGTTCGGCGCAGCGGAATACGCGCAGATCACGACGGACATCGCTTCCGTCCAATCGGATATCGAAACCTACGAGCAGCAGATCTCGCAGGTTAAAAAGACACAGAGTTCGATGAACGATTATTCTTCGATCAACGACGCATGCCTGGACCTCGGCATGCAGCAGATCTGGGAGCCGGACGTTTCCGACACCCCGTGACGGCAGGTAACCGAATGGCACAAAAAAGTTCAGCGCTGCGAAGCCGCTCGCGCTTCCTTCGCAAAAACCGAATCAAACCGCGTATCCCCGCGTCCCGAGCCAAGCTGCTGTTTGCGCTCGCCGCGGCGATGCTCGCTTTTTTTGCGCTGATCGTTCAGCTGTTCTCCGTTTCGATCATCAACGGCAAGACGTGGACGGAAAAGGCGATGCGGCAATGGTCGCGCACAACGTATCTGAAGGCCGACCGCGGCAAGATCACCGACCGGGACGGAACGGTGCTTGCCTCGTCCTATACAACGTATCAGGTCTGCGTGAACCCGCAGAACATCCAGGTGGACGACCGCGAGCGTATCGCAAACGTTCTCTCGACCTATCTTGAAATGGACTACGATACCGTGCTGGCCAAGATGAGCAAAACGCGCATCAAGCGCGGCACGCAGAACAATGAAACGCCGACCTATGAGCTGCTGTCGCAGGTCAAGATCAAGGACCAGGTCGATAAGGAAGTCATTTCCCAGCTCAACGCCATGCAGCTCGGCACCGGCGTGAGCTATTATGCCGACGTGAAGCGCGACTACCCCGAAAGCGGATACTACGGACAGCTGCTCGGCTTTACGAACGTCGACGGCGACGGGCAGACCGGCGTTGAACTGACCTATAACAGCTATCTTTCCGGTACGGACGGCTACATGAAAACCGATACCGACCGCGACAACAACCCCGTCCCCGGCGGCGAGGAGGAATACATCCTGCCGATCGCCGGCGGCGATGTGACGCTGACGACGAACACCGGACTGCAGGCGATCCTCGAAAACGCGCTGCAGGAGGCCTGCACGGTCAACAACGCAAACAACGCGTACGGCATTCTTCTGAGCCCGCAGACCGGCGAGATTTATGCCGTCGGCTCCTATCCCACGTTCGATTCCTCGAACCCGCCGCGTTCCGACGCAAAGGTGCTGCTCGAGCTTTCGAAAAACCGGATCGTGACCGATACATACGAGCCGGGATCAACCTTCAAGGTCGTCACGCTCTCGGCGGCGCTTGAAACCGGCGCGGTCAATCCCAACACGATGTTCAAATGCACCGGCAGTCTGCTCGTGAAAGGGGAAAAGATCAAGTGCTGGAAATCCGGCGGGCACGGCACCGAAACGCTGACCGAAGCCGTCGCGAACAGCTGCAACCCGGCGTTCATGTCGATGGCGCTCCGCATGGGACTCGATACGTTCTATGACTACATTTACGCGTTCGGATTCAACGATACGACCGGAAGCGGCATCATGGGCGAAACCAGCGGCACGGTCACGCACAAAAAATACATCCGCGACGCCGATCTTGCCCGCATCGGATTCGGGCAGAGCATCTCCTGCACGGGCATGCAGCTCGCGATGGCGTTTACCGCGGCGATCAACGGCGGCGAGCTTCTGAAGCCGTACATCGTTTCCGAAATCACGGACTCGAACGGGAACGTGGTGCTGCAAAACGGGCGCACGGTGGTGCGGCGCGTCATTTCCCCGACAACGTCGGGGCTTGTGCGGACCATGCTGCAGAACGTCGTGGAAAACGGCAGCGGCAAAAACGCGCAGGTCTACGGCTATTCGGTCGGCGGCAAAACCGGCACCTCGCAGAAATACGAAGAGGACGGCTCCGTTTCTTCGTCCCGGCTGATCGCCTCGTTCATCGGGTTTGCGCCGGTCAACGATCCGCAGTTTGTCTGTCTCATCGTTGTCGACGAACCGAAGGTTCCGTCGGTCTACGGCAGCACGGTCGCGGCGCCTTTTGTACAGCAGGTCCTGGCCTCGTCGCTTTCGATGATGGGCGTTACGCCCGATAAGAGCAACCGGTCCGCAACCGTTCCGAATGTCGTCAATATGACCGTCGGAGAAGCCGTGCGCGCGCTGAAGGACGCCGGCCTCACCGCAACATATCTGGAATCGGAAGAAAACTCGCTCGTGACCGCGCAGGCGCCGCGCAGCAATGTGACGGTCGTGCGCGGCAGCAATGTCGTCCTGTACTCCAACGGCTATTCGTTCTTCAACAGCGAAACGGTCGAGGAAACCGAGTACGTTGTCGTGCCGGACGTTGTGAACAAGGGCCTTGAGGATCGCATTATGGCGCGCGATCGGCTCGAGGCGGCAGGTCTCGTGATTGATTACGACCCGGAAGCATGCGTCGGCTACGCCGTTTCGCAATCGTATCCCGCCGGACAGAAGGTTCCGCGCGGCACGGTCGTATTCATCACGTTTGCAGTCAAAGAATAATGCGGTCAGCAGGGAAAGGATGGCAGATCGGGGCATGAAATTATCGGTGATTGCTCAGGAACTTGGCGTTGCATACACCGGTGGGGACGTTGAAATCTCTTCCGTTACGTACGATTCGCGAAAGGTAACGGAGGGCTGTTTGTTTTGCTGTCTTGTCGGGCTTATTTCCGACGGACACACCTTTGCGGCACAAGCCGCGGACAAGGGCGCAGCCGCGCTGATTGTGGAACGCGCTCTTCCGATCGACCTGCCGCAGCTGATCGTTCGGGACGGGCGCAAGGCCATGGCCCTGGCGGCGGCCTGCGTGTACGGACATCCGGAGCGGCAGATGCTGATGCTCGGCGTGACCGGCACGAACGGCAAGACGAGCACGACCTATATGGTCAAGTCGATCGCGGAACACGCCGGCAAGAAGGTCGGCCTCATCGGCACGATCCAGAACATGATCGGCGACGAGGTCATCGAAACCGGACGCACGACGCCCGAATCGGCGGATCTTTTCGCGCTTCTGCGCCGTATGGCGGATGAAAATGTGGATCTTTGCGTGATGGAGGTTTCCAGCCATGCGCTTTCGCAGGATCGCGTTTACGGCATCCCCTACCGCGTCGCGCTGTTCACAAACCTCACGCAGGACCATCTCGATTACCACAAAACGTTTGAAAACTACCTGAACGCGAAAAAGCGCTTGTTCTCGCAGTGCGACATTGCGATCATCAACCATGACGACCCGCATGCCGAGCGCATCATGGAGGATCTCGACTGCCCGATCTACACGACCGGCATCCATACGCCCGCGAGCTACAACGCCTCGAATATCGATATCCGCACCTCGGGCGTCCGGTTTACGCTCCGCACGCCGAAAGGTGAAACGACCCAGATCCAGCTCCACATTTCCGGTCTGTTCTCGATCTACAACGCGATGGGCGCGGCGGCGATGATGCAGCAGGCGGGATTCGAACTGAAGGAGATCACGGCCGGTCTCGAAGCGCTCTCTGGCGTGGCGGGGCGGCTGCAGTCCGTGAATACCGGCGACCGCGGTTTTTCGGTTTACGTCGACTACGCGCATACGCCGGACGCGCTGGAAAACGTTCTGACGACGGTGCATGCGTTCTCAACGGCGCGCGTGATCGCGCTGTTCGGCTGCGGCGGCGACCGCGACCGTGCCAAGAGGCCGTTGATGGGAGAAATCGGCGGCCGGCATTCGGACTTCGTCATCGTGACAAGCGACAACCCGCGCTCTGAACGTCCGGAAGCGATCATCCGCTCGATCGAGGAAGGCGTAAAAAAAAGCGGAACGCCCTACGTTTCGATCGAGAACCGGCGCGAAGCGATCGCCTACGCGCTCGATATGCTCCAACCGCACGACATCCTTGTCATCGCAGGCAAAGGGCACGAGAATTACCAGGAGATCAACGGCGTGAAACATCACTTTGACGACAAAGAGGTCGTAGAAGAACTTCTGCGAAAGCGTCCATGATGTATGCCGTTCTTTCCCGCTCGCTCCTGTCGTTTCTGACGGCGTTTGCCGCAGCCGCGCTGCTCGGCGTCGCCGCCGTGCCGGTGCTCCGGTCCGTGTACTTCGGCGCAGGCAGCGGAAAAGCCGCCCGTGCCGAAAAAAGCGTCCCGTCGATGGGCGGAATCGTCATTTTAGCCGCTGTGATCGCCGCGTCGCTCTTCTGGGGCCGGGACAGCTATGCGCTGATCCTGATCGCGCTGCTGGCGGCGGGGCTGTTCGGACTGCTCGGTTTCGCGGATGATTTTATCGGGGTTCTTCGCCGGACGTCCGCCGGGCTCCTTCCGTGGCAACGGCTCATCGCGGAAGGCATTCTTGCGCTCGGCATTTCGATTTTGCTCTACCGTGCTCCCGGCGTCGGCGGAACGCTCTGGCTCGACCGGCTTGATATCGGTCCGTTCTACATCCCGTTTGCGGCGGCGGTAATCCTCGCAACGGTGAACGCCGTGCATCTCACGGACGGGCTGGACGGGCTTGCGCCGACCGTGACCGGCGTCTACAGTCTGTTCATGGGCGCGCTCCTGTGCATAGCGGTCGTCTGCGCGGCGCCCTCCGCTTCGCCGGACCGGCTGCTGAGTCTTTCCGCGCTTTCGGTCTTTTCAACGGCCGTTGCCGGAGGATGCATCGGGTTTCTTGTGCAGGGCGCGTTTCCCGCGCGGCTGAAACCCGGCAGAACGGGAACCTTTGCGCTCGGCGGTGCGATCGCCGCAACGTCGCTGCTTTCCGGAACGGCGCCGTTGCTTCCGCTGATGGGCATCTGTTTCTGGGCAAGCGCGATTTCGGTTATTCTGCAGGCGATCTCGCTGCGGGCCGACAACACGCTTCTGAAGGAGGCCCCGCTGCATCAGCATTTTCTCCGGAGCGGCGTCGCTGCCCCGCGCATCGTTTCGATGTACGGGATCATTACGTGCGTTTTCAGCGCTGCTGCGCTGTTACTCTATTGGTTTTTCAAATAAGGAGGCATTATGGAACGGCAAAAAACGGCACTGATCGTCGGTATGGCAAAGAGCGGCATCGCCGCGGCACGCCTGCTGTATCAGGACAATTACCGCATCATCATCAACGATATGAAGCCCGAAATCAAGGGGCTTTTCGATCAGCTTTCCGGCATTGCGTATGAGGTGAAGCTCGGCGCCAATCCGATGGATCTGCTCGACGGCGTCGATCTGCTCGTCCCGAGTCCGATCATTCCGATGACGCGCGCGTTCATCGTGGAAGCAAAGCGGCGCGGGATTGAGGTCATTTCCGAGATCGAGCTCGGCTACCGCTATTCGAAAGCCGACTTCGTCTGCATCACGGGAACGAACGGAAAAACGACCTGCACGGCGCTGACCGGCGAACTGTTCAAAGCGGCCGGCCGCACGACCTATGTGCTCGGCAATATCGGCGTCGCCATCTCGGCGCATGCGCTCGAAACGAAGCCGGGCGACGTCGTCGTCGCGGAGACTGCGGCGCTGCAGCTCGAAGGCAACAGCCGCTTCCACGCGATCGCCGCGGGCGTCTGCAATATCACGCCCGATCATCTCGATCATTTCGGCACGATGGAGAACTACATTGCGGCAAAGGCGAAGATTCTCGACAACCAAACCGCCGACGATTATGCCGTCCTCAATTATGACGATCCGATCGTCCGCGGCTTTGCGGATCTCACGCCGGCCAAGGTGCTGTATTTCTCGCGCAAGACCGAAGTCCAGGAGGGCATGTTTCTTCGCGGAACGACGCTCGTCTATCGCATCAACGGCGAAGAGCATACGCTGATGGACGCGAACGAGATCCGGATCCCGGGCGCGCACAATCTCGAAAACGCCATGCTCTGCGCGCTGCTCGGGCTTTCCCAGGGGATTGCGCCGGAAACGATCGTGCGCGTTCTCAAGACCTTTGCGGGCGTGGAGCACCGCATCGAGTACGTCTGCACGCGCCGCGGCGTCGACTACATCAACGATTCCAAGGGAACGAACCCGGCTTCGACGGTCCGCGCGATCGAATCGATGAAAAAGCCGACCGTTCTGATCCTCGGCGGCTATGACAAGCACATTTCGTTTGACGAGCTGTTCGAAGCGTTCACGCCGATCGTGAAGGCGTGCGTCGTCATCGGCGATACGCAGCAGCAGATTCTCGACACCGCGAAAAAGTTCGGCTATGCGGATCTGTGCCGCACCGCGGATTCGTTCGGCGCCGCCATGGACCTTGCAAGAGATCTCGCGGAAAGCGGCGACGCGGTTCTGCTCTCCCCTGCCTGCGCGAGCTGGGATATGTTCGACAATTATGAACAGCGCGGCCGTGTGTTTAAGGAAATCGCGCGTGAATATGCTGATGTATAAGGCTGCGTTCAAAGCAGCGATCCATTGAACGTTTCGGAGGAAGCATGGAGCAAAAACCCGCAAAGCGCAAACCGTTTTCGATCTTCGGTCGGTCACAGGGCAGAATGGATTTTTCGATTCTGCTCGTTGTGACCGTGCTGTGCGCGTTCGGTCTCGTGATGATCTTCTCGGCCAGCTATTATTACGCTCAACACTATTCGGGCGCGAATCACGACGGATTCTACTATCTCAAGCGGCAGGCAATCTATCTCGTGATCGGATATCCGACGATGCTTCTGCTTTCGATGCTGAATTTCCGCGTCATCCGCCGTGCAAACTACATTGCACTCGGCATTTCCGTCGCGCTGCTCGTCGCGGTGCTGCTCTGGGGGCAGAACCTGAACGGCGGCAAACGCTGGCTGAATTTTCTGGGTATTTCGATTCAGCCGTCCGAGGTTGCCAAATTCGGTATGATGATCTTCATGTGCGCTTACATGGCCAAGCACCGCAAGGAGATGAAATCGTTCCGCAACGGCATGCTTCCGATGCTGATCGTCATCGGACTCATTTCCGGCCTGATCATTCTGCAGCCGAACATGTCGATGGCCGTTATCGTTGCGTTCATCGGCGTCGTTCTGCTGTTTCTCGGCGGATGCGACATCAAGCCGCTGCTCGTCGTCGGCGTGCTCGGCGTTATTGTCGTCGTCGTTCTTGCATTCGCGCAGCCGTACCGCGTCGCCCGCATGACGTCGTTCCGCAACCCGGAAAACGACCCGCAGGGTACGGGCTACCAGCTTCTGCAGTCATTCTACGCGATCGGCTCGGGCGGACTGTTCGGAAAAGGATTGAACAACAGCTATCAGAAGCTGCTGTACATGACCTACGGCGAATCGGACTTCATCTTCGCGATCCTGTGCGAGGAGTTCGGGTTTGTCGGCGGAACGATCATTATTCTTCTGTATGCCTGGATCGTATTCCGCGGAATGATGGTGTCGATGCGCTGCCGCGACCGGTTCGGCAGTCTGCTTGCGGCAGGTATCTCCATCGTTTTCGGATTCCAGGTTTTCGTCAACGTCGCCGTCGTCACCGGTCTGATGCCGACGACCGGGCAGGCGCTTCCCTTTATTTCTGCGGGCGGCACACAGCTTCTGGTGTTCCTCGCGGCGATGGGCGTGCTGTTGAACATCTCGCGTGAAGTGAATCCTTACGATTCCTGACGCGGCAAACTCTGTCACGTTCCGCCACATTCGCGCATAAAATGCAATATCTTTTTCGAGGATGGTGCATGACATGACGAATTGGTTGGTTACGGGCGGAAAGCGGTTGTCGGGCGAAATCGCCGTTCACGGCGCGAAAAACGCGGCTCTGCCGATCCTTGCGGCAACGGTCCTGATTCCCGAGCCGGTGGAACTGAAAAACTGTCCCCCGCTCTCGGACGTAGAAGACATGTGCGAGATCCTGCGGACGCTCGGCGCCTCCGTTCGGCGCAGCGGCGATACCGTTACGGTCGATACCGCATCTGCGACGCACGGCACGCTGCCCGACGCGCTTTCGCATCGGGTACGCAGTTCGATCTTCCTGCTCGGGTCGCTCGTCGCTCGGTTTTCAAAGGCCTGCGCGCCGTATCCCGGCGGATGCGAAATCGGCAACCGTCCGATCGATCTGCATCTGTATGCGCTCTCGCGGCTCGGCGTTTCGTTTTCAGAGGGCGACGGGCGGATCTGCGCGAGCGTGGACCGGCTCACCGGCGCGGTCATCGATCTGGACTATCCGTCCGTCGGCGCAACGGAAAACGCAATTCTTGCCGCCGTGCGCGCCGAAGGCGAAACGGTTCTGCGCGGCGCGGCGTGTGAGCCGGAGATCACGGATCTTGCGAACTTTCTGAACGCCTGCGGCTTTTGCGTACACGGCGCGGGCACGCCGACCATTGTCATTTCGGGCCAGTCGGGCGGACACGGCGTTTCCTACCGCATTCTGCCCGATCGCATCGTGACCGGCACGTATCTGATCGCCGCGGCAATCACGCGCGGCAGCGTCGCCGTGACCGAAACCGATCCCGCGCTGATCGGGGCGCTGCTTTCCAAGCTTGAGGCGTGCGGATGCCGCGTGGAAACCTTCCCGGATGCGGTCCGTCTCACGGCGACCGACCGTCCGAAAGAGCTTGTTTCGGTCGAAACGCGGCCGTATCCCGCGTTTGCGACGGATCTGCAGGCGCAGCTGTTTGCGCTGCTTTCGATCGCGACGGGTACGAGCGTGATTACCGAACGTATTTTTGAAAACCGGTTCCGGCACGCGGCGGAACTGAAGCGCATGGGCGCGCAAAACGAGATCATCGGTCAGACGGCGATTATCCGCGGCGTCAAAGCGCTGCACGGCGCCAGGGTGACCGCGTTTGATCTTCGATGCGGCGCCGCGCTTGCGCTCGCGGGGCTGGCGGCCGAAGGCGAAACGGAAATCCTGTACGCCGAACGCATCGATCGCGGCTACGATCGCATGGACGAAGCCATCCGCGCATTGGGCGGACAGATTCAACGAAAGGAACTTTGAGCTTTGGCAAAAAAGCGAGACGACAACGAACATATTGAATTCCGCTTTGATCCGAAAGCGGGCGGATCCGTCCCGGAGGACGAACCGGCTATCGACCTGTTTGAAGGAGAATCGGACGACGAAAAAGCCCGAAAGCCCGTTGAGGTCGACAGCTTTTCGGACAAGTCCGATGACCCCGCCGAGGAGATGGCGCGGATGTTCGACCGCTACGGACGCAATATCTCCAAGAAGAGAAAAAAGAAAAACCGCTACGGCAAGCGAAAGAATATTTCGCCGGTCGCGCCGCGCTCGGTCATGAACGAAACGATTGCTTCCCGCGAATACGAAGCGGCGAAGGAACGTTCCCGGCAGCGCGCCGCCCGGCGCGAAGCCAAAGAGCAGCGTGAACGCGAACGGCGCGCCAAAGAACGCCGCGCACAGCGGATCCGTCTGCTCAAGACGCTCGGGTTCGGCGCCGCGGCGCTGGCGATCCTGCTGTTTGCCGCGTGGTTCACAACGCGCATTTCGGACATTCAGGTCAACGCCGTCGAGGGCTACACCGCCGCGGAGCTGATCACGAAATCCGGTCTGAAAACCGGCCGCAGCATCGTTTTTTCGAGCCTTGCCGAAGCGAAGGAAAACATTGAACAGGACGCCTACCTGCAGGCGAACGTGAAATACTCGTTTCCCTCGACGGTCACGATCAGCGTCGTGCGGCGCGTCGCCGCAGCCTGCGTCCGCTGGGGTCCGCAGAGCGAGTATCTCGCCATCATCGACCCGACCGGCGTGGTCCTGGAATCCGACGCCGAATCGACGCAAGGGCTGATCGTAGCCGAAGGTCTTTCGATCACAACCGCGCAGGAGGGCCGTATGCTCGGCGAATCAACCGACCTGCAGGTGAACGGATTGATTCGTATTCTCTCCAAGCTCGTCGAGCTGGATCTGATGAATCGGTCGCCCCGGCTTTCCCGCATCGATATGAATGAGCTGATGAGCATTTCGATTTCGACCGAAGGCGCAAACTACAGCATCGAAGTCGGCGACACCTCGAATCTCGATACGAAGCTGATGCTGCTCCAGCGGCATTGGAACGAGATTATGGACAGCGCAGCGCAGTACATTGCAAACGGGTATTCGACCGCAACGATCTATCTCTACAGCAAGGGTGGAATCTCGATCTCGCCATACGCGCCCGGGTACAACTCGGCTATGCAGGTCATCCCGGATTACACGCTCCCGTCGGACGATCCCAATACGACGCCGCAGCCCGTCACGACGCCCGATCCGAACGCCACCGCCCCCGCGACCTCGACGCCCGAGCCGACGGTCATGCCGCATCAGAACGGCGAATTCACCGGATAAGGCGATAACATTGAATCAAGCAGCAGAAAAGAGGATGTTCCGTTCCCGGCATCCTCTTTTCCTGTCACAGTCTTTCTTTTCGCACTTCAATGCGGCCGGAGAAAACCTGTTGGAGCATTTCGCACAGGCGCTTCTGCATGCCGCCGCTCTCGTCGTAAATCACAATCCGCTGCGGCGCCATGTTGACCAGCAGCGTCACAATCCCGTCGGGGGAAGAATCCGCATACTCGATCATCAGCCGGTCGTCATCCATCAGCGTGCAGCTTCCGTCCGCGCGGATGCGGAGCCGAAGCTCGCCCATGCGGATCCGCTGTGACCGGACATACTCGCGCAGCGTCCGCATCAGCTCGCCGTACTCCTTCTGCACGAGCACCTTGCCCGCGGCCTGTTCCGTGCAAAGCTGCCAGAGCATCAGCGTATCCTGCATCCGAAAATGCAGAAACCCGTCGAGACACAGCCGCCGCTCCTCCCGCAGAAACCGCTCCAGCGCGTATTCCAGTCCGGCGCCGTCCTCCCGCATTCGCGCGTTGTACAGCGCATCGGTCAGAACCGTCCGCTTTTCGGCGAGCGACAGCGGCATGGCGTCGGCCATTCGGGCAAGGACAAGATACTGCAGGTCGCGCAGCAGCACTTTTTTGACGGCCTGTGAGAGCTTTTGCAACGCGTCCTTTCCGGCAAGCCGCACGCGCACGCCGTCCCCTGCCGGCTCGGGCGCCGCGGATACGCCGACTTCTCTGAGTCTTCGCTCCAGCAGCCGCCCGAGCGGCACATCATATTCCAGCGTTGTGATCTCCCACGACGGCATACGTTTCTCCTTTGCGACCGTTCCCTATTATTGTATGAGCAATCAGGGGTATTGTGTGCCGCATCGGAAGAAATCATGCGAGATTCCGTTTTTCGCCAATTTCCGTGTTATTGCAGGGTAAACGTCAGCGCGTACGCGGGATAGGAGACCGATTCCCGCTGAATGCCGCACAGGGCGCCGTTGCTGTCCGTCGGCGTTTCCGAAAGAACGCCTTCCGCGATCGGGATCCTGCTGCCGTCCGAGCCGACAAACAGCGCCGCGTGCGACAGCTTCGGGATCAGCGTAACCGTCTTTACCTCCTTAACCTGCTCAAGCGGCAGACCGGCGATGCTTCCGATCGCAAAAACGAGCGATCCGTTTTCCGCCGCTTCCGGTTCGCCCGCAAAGGCCTCCGAAATGCCGTAATAGCTGCCGTAGGAGAAATCGCCCTCCTGCCCGTTCACAAGGATCGTAAAGTCCAGCGGATTGAACGGAACCTCCGTTCGGAACGCTTGTTTCAGCGCATCCGAAGCGTTTTCGGGCAATGTGATCTCTACGCGCAGGTCGTGCACGCCGAGCGCGTCCTTATAGGCGCCTTCCATCGCGCGCATTGTAATCCCATCCAGCGAAACCCGCTCCGTCAGACAGCGCACCTTCGAATTGTTGCTATGCGGCTCCACAAACGCAATCTGCGTGATCAGCGCTTCCCCGCTCCATGCAACCGCTCCGCTGACGGCAGCATCCTGCTTCTCCATGTTCCGGTATCCCGACGCATTGATCAGAGCGGTCCCGAGCTCGGCGTACAGCAGCTCGGTATCGGGCAGATCGTCGTCCTCGATCACCGAAACGGAATAGGCGATCGACGCTGCGGCAATGCCGTCCGCGTCCGCATTCCGCTCCACGGCGTCCTTTGCCGACCATACGGTTGCGATCGCATCGACGCCGTTGTTTGCCAGATAATCGAGGATAAAGCTGTTCAGCGCCTGCTGTTCTTCCTTCGAAAGCTCGTCGGAGGACGCGTACCAACCGTTCTTTTGGATCTGCTCCTCAACCGCCTGCCCGAACGCATCGCCCGGCGAGAGCATTCCCGTACATTTCGTTCCGTCCGCGAACGTGAGCGTAACGAATGCTTCGGGACGCTGGTACAGCGTCTTTTCGCCCGAGAGGTATTCCGCCCCCGGTCCGCCCTCATAGAGATCGTAAACGCGCATCGGGTCGACCGGGATCATCGTGACCGTACCGCCGCCGAACATCTCCAGCACCGGCAGCGCGCCCATGCCGTCGAGATGCAGCGAGAGATAGATCCGGTCGCCGTCATACAGCGTTTCTTCGATCGAAGCGTGAAAATCGGACTGCAGCATTTTTGCAACCGCCTGCGCCTCCTTGCTGTTGACCGCCTGCGGGTCCTGTTCGATCGGCGCAATCTCGGTCCTGTTTCCGGACGGCTGCCCGGAGACGATCATCTGATCAAGCGCTTCGATCGGCTCGCGCTGATCGGCCGGCTGCTCCAGATAATCCCGCGCGCTTTCGACGCCGAACCACGACAGCACCTCCGCGCGCACCGCCGGAATCGCAAACGTGAGCGTCAGGATCGCGGCAAGCACAGCCAGCGCCGGCACAAGCACCCGCTTCCACGCAAACGCGGTTTTCTTCGGTGCGGTCTCCGCATAGGCGAGGACGCACCCGTCGTGAACGATATGATCGAGAACGACTTCCCGAAAAAATTCTTTTTCTGTCATTTTGTTCTCCTTTCCTGTGGCTCCGATGGATCCATAAACAGGTCTTCCCGCTCTGCAAGCGCTTCCCGGATCCGCTTTCGCGTGCGGGAAATGCGCTTTCGCACGGTCTCCTCCGTAACGCCGAGCTTCTGCGCGATCGCGGACGTCGTCTCATCAAACCCGTAGTACAGCGTGAATGCCTGATAGGAAAGCAGCGGTTCGCTTTTGACGATCTCCCAGACCGCGCTCGCCCGCTCCCGCAGGAACAGCCGTTCGTCGGGCTGCGGCGCATCGTCCTCGAGCGTTTCCGTGAGCGGTGTTTCCCGCTCCCGCTTTTGGGCGCGTTTGCGATAAAACCGCGCCAGTTCGTGCCGTGCGATTCCGTACAGATACCGCATCGGATCGTCCGGCGCTCCGCTCTTTTCCATGCGGCGATACAGATTCCGGTAAACCTCCTGCATGACGTCTTCCACGTCTTCGCTGCTTCGGATGCGCGGAATCAGAAAACGCAGCATTGCGTTTCGTGTTTCGTCATAGATCGTTCGGAATGATTTTTGTTGTTCCATGGTTCTCCTCTTTTCCAAAACCGGTTTCACCCTTTATGAGGCGTCCTCAGCGAAAAGTGTGACACGGAAAAGCTGTTTTGTTTCTATACGAAAAAGAACGGCGACGGAGTTTTGCACGGCTGTCGCCCGTTCTCTTATTCTGTCTGCTTCGAAGGGAACCGCTTTTACAGGAAGCGGCAAATAGGCCCGTACCGCGTTTTGCGGCCAATCTGCGCGGATCGGAATACGATCTACAGATCGATCCAAATGCCCGTATCGTGAATCGAAGCGTTTTCAATGCTTTTATAAAAGCGCTGCGCTTCCTCGTTGTTTGCCGTCAACGCAATCAGAACCGAGACGCCCCGCTCTTTGCAGGCATCCTTTAACCGATTCAGCAATGCCTGTGCAACCTGATTGTGCCTCTCGCTTTTCAGCACGCAAATCCAATCCAGATAAGCGCTGCAGCAGGATGCGTCGCTTCGGCTTGTGAGTATCGACGCGTCGATCCTGCCAATCACTTTTTCGTTCCGAATCGCAAGAAAAGAGATCGCCGTGTTGAACCGTTCATCCGCAAAGCTTTTCTCCAACTGTCGTTGATATGTTTCATCCGGCTCCCAATAATAGGTATCGGGTTCCTGGCTTCTGAGTTCTTTTTCGAATGCAATGACCCTTGCAACATCCTCTTTTTCCAATGTTTTTAGTTCAAGCATTGTTCCCGCTCCCTGCGATTACCGGTTTGTTGCGAGTATTATACCATGCTCCTCGACGGATCACAACAAAAAGTCACTTTTTTCGCGGCAAGCAACGAATGCTCCCTTTCCCGGGCAGAAAGCCCTTCTTCCCACAGCGAAAACGCCGTCCAAGCGGACGGTTTTGCGGACGCTCGGTCGAATCCCTTCGTTTCCATAGCAAAAACACCGCCCGTGCGGACGGTGTTTTTGCCTGGCGCAGAGAAAGGGATTC
>CACXMS010000018.1 GCA_902768795.1 uncultured Eubacteriales bacterium | reverse complement strand
GGTGCGCGCGGGGAAGGACACGCCGCAGATGGTGAAGAGCGTGCTGTCGCAGCTGGAGAAAGCGAACGCGCGGACGCTGGGCGCGGTTCTGAACGGCGACAAAAAGAAGCATACGGATTACTATTATTACTACAGCGGCAAGGAACACAAGACCAAGAAGAAAGCCGTGCATTGACACGGAACGGGGTGTGCGGATGCTGGATATTCACAGCCATATCGTTTTTGCGGTTGACGACGGCTCGGAAGATCTCGCCGAGTCGGTCGCAATGCTTGACGCTGCAAAAGCCGCCGGTATCGACTGCATCTATGCGACGCCGCACATGAAGTCCAAGGATACGGACGTAACGCCGATCCATCGAAACTTTCTTGCGCTGAAGCCCTATGCGGAGGAGCGCAGGATCGCGCTGCGCCTCGGCTTTGAGTACAATATCAGCGCAATCGACACGACCCGCTTTGACCGCGTACGCGAATTTGTTCTGCGGGATGCGGACACGCTTCTGCTCGAAATGCCGTTTTCGCATTGGCCGCCGGAATGGCGGCGCATCGTGACCGGCATTCAGAAGCTCGGTCTGCAAATCATCGTCGCGCATCCGGAACGGTACCTTCCGATTCAGCGGGATCACGAACTGCTCAACGAACTGGTCGATCGGGGCTGCCTTCTGCAATGCAACGCGTCGTCGATCCTGTCATCGAAGGTCGAAAAACGCCGGGCCGTCGATTACATCCGCGAAATGGGACGGCTGGATTTTGTCGCGACCGACGCACACAGCACGCAGGAATACGGGCTTTTCCGGAAAGCGGTTCAAAAGGTCGGCGCCGAAATCAACTATCCCGCTTTCTGATCGGGCAAGGAGCGGACCGATGCACTGCTACTGTATCTACTGCACAACACAGAAGTGCAATTATGTCGCGGAAGCGCTGACGGCAATGGGGATCGGACGCGCGATCACGCCGAAGATCCTTCAGAGAAAATGGATCGGCGGTAAGGCCCACGAGGAGATTCACGAGTATCTTCCGGGTTACGTCTTTTTGTATACCGAGACGCCGCCCGAGGATTTTTCTCTGATCCGAACCATGACCGACGTGCACCGTCTGCTGGGCAACAAGGACGATCGCTATGAGCTTTGCGGCGCGGACCGCGCTTTTGCCGAGATGCTTTATGCTTCGGACGGAACGATCGGATTCTTCCCGGCGTACGAAGAGGGCGACCGCGTCCGGCTGGACAGTTCGCTGCTCGAAGGGTTTGAAGGCGTAATCACCCGACTGGACCGCGCCAAAAAGCGCGCGGAGATTGAGTTCGATTTCGACGGAAAAAAGCAGCGCGTCTGGTGCGGGATCGAGCTGATCGCATCCGGGCGAAAGGACGATGTTCGGAAAAAATGAAACGCAAACTGATTTGGGTGTTTCTGGCTGCGGCGGTGATTGCGGTATGGATCCATTCGGTGCTGCCCGGGGCGGTCTCGGGACAGGAGAGCGGCTGGTTTACGGAGCATATCGTAAACCCCGTCTGGCGATTCCTGTTCGGGAAGCCGATTTCGGAAGCGATCGTACGCAAGCTCGCGCACGTATTTGAATACGCGGTCGTCGGAATGCTGCTCGGCGCGGCGTTTCGGCGGAATCCGGTCTGCACGTTCGGGCTCGGGATGTTCATTGCGGTCATTGATGAAACGATCCAGATTTTTTCGGGCAGGGGACCGATGATCTCCGATCTGTGGATCGATCTCGGCGGCGTTGCAATCGGATACGGGCTCGCATGGGCGATCCATGCAATCTCTTGCCGGATCTGCGGATCAAAAAATAAATCAGTCGATAAACCGATCGACGGCAGATTATGCCGGAGGGAAAACGGGGAATGGAAGGAATAGAAACCAAAAACAAGGGCGGACAGGGCTTCGGGAAGACCGTTCTGTTGGCGATCTTCGACGTGCTTGCCGCCAATCTGTCTTATTTTGCGGCGCTTTGGCTCCGATTTGACGGCAGCTTTGAAATCCTGATGAACGATCCGACGAACAAGCCGTATTTTATCGCATGGCTTTGTTTTATTCCGATCTATTCGGTGGTCTGCCTTGTCACGTTCGCGCTCTTTCGCCTGTATCGGACGCTTTGGAAGTACGCAAGCTATCCCGAACTGGCGCGGATACTGATCGCCTGTCTGATCACGGGTGCGGCGCATGTGGCCGGCATCACGCTGCTGTTCTGCCGCATGCCGATCTCCTATTACTGCATCGGCGTCGTTCTGCAGACCATTCTGGTCGTCGCCGCGCGTTATTCGTATCGTCTGGTGCAGTTTATAAAGGAATACCTGCTGAGGGATCGCGACTGCAGCCGCGTCATGCTGATCGGAGCGGGGATGGCGGGGCAGATGCTTCTGAGGGACATGCACCATTCGGACGAACGGAAGGAACGCGTCGTCTGCATCATTGACGATGATCCGAAAAAGCGCGGCATGTATCTTGACGGGATTCCGATCGTAGGCGACCGGAACACAATCCTCGAAAATGCCGTCAAGTATCAGATCGAAAAGATCTTTCTTGCGATCCCGAGCGCGTCGGCCGAAACGCGGCGCGACATTCTGAACATCTGCCAGGAAACGGAATGCGAACTGAAAAACCTGCCCGGCATCTATCAGTTCGTCAATGACGACGTTACGGTCGAGAGCATGACGAACGTTTCGGTGGAGGATCTGCTCGGCAGAGAACCGATTCGCGCCGAAATGCGGGAAGTGTTTGAATTCATCAACGAAAAGGTCGTTCTCGTAACGGGCGGCGGCGGTTCAATCGGCAGCGAGCTCTGCCGTCAGATCGCGGCGCACCATCCGAAACAGCTTCTGATTTTCGATGTCTATGAAAACAATGCGTACGACATCCAGAACGAACTGCGGGCGACGCATCCGGATCTCGATTTCATCACGCTGATCGGTTCCGTACGGGACAGCCGCCGGATGTTCGACGTGTTTCAGACTTATCGTCCTCAGATCGTTTACCATGCCGCGGCGCATAAGCATGTGCCGCTGATGGAGGGAAGCCCGAACGAATCGATCAAGAACAACGTGTTCGGAACCTACAAAACGGCATATGCGGCGATGGTGAACGGCTGCGAACGGTTCGTTCTGATCTCCACCGATAAGGCCGTCAACCCGACCAACATCATGGGCGCGAGCAAGCGTCTGTGCGAAATGATCATCCAGGCGTTCGACGCGAAGATCAAGGCGGGGAAGGTGGAGGATATTCCGCAGCTTTTCACGCACGAGGGGATTGAAAACGCCGACAAGGACGGCACGGGCGAGGTGTTCCGCAAGGTGAAGACGGAGTTTGTTGCGGTTCGGTTCGGCAATGTGCTCGGCAGCAACGGTTCGGTCGTGCCCCTGTTCAAGCAGATGATTGAGCGCGGCGGCCCGGTCAAGGTCACGCATCCCGATATCATCCGGTTTTTTATGACGATTCCGGAGGCGGTCAGTCTCGTCATGCTGGCGGGAACGTACGCAAAGGGCGGCGAGATTTTCGTTCTGGATATGGGCAGCCCGGTCAAGATTGATACGCTGGCGCGGAATCTGATCCGGCTTATGGGCAAACGACCGGACGTCGATATCAAGATCGAGTACACCGGTCTGCGTCCCGGCGAGAAGTTGTATGAAGAAAAACTGATGGCCGAGGAAGGGCTCAGAAAGACCGAAAACGATCTGATCCATATCGGCTGTCCGATTCCGTTCGATGCGGACGAATTCTTCCGGAACCTGCGCCCGCTGATGGACGCGGCGTACGCCAACCGTTCCGACATCCGCAGGAAGGTCGAGGAGATGGTCGCAACATACCGTCAGAATTCTTAATTGCGGCAAAAGAGAATCGTCGAAGGGGGGAAATCCTCTCGGCGGTTTCTTTTTCTTTTCGCGGCGTTATTGCGGCGGCCGGAGGCGAAAAACACTTGACTATTACGGGACAACGTGATAAATAAAAGAAGAAGAACGATCGAAAGAACGGGGAAAACACATGCTTTTCGGGCTGCAAAGCGGATGGCGGCCGGAGCGAAGGAACCCGATCCGATCCGGGAACGGCTGCGTTTTTGCAGCCGCAGTTCGACAAAAGGAGGATACTATGAAAAAGTGGTTCGCATTGCTGCTCGGCATTTTGATGCTGATGAGCGCGTTTGCCTGCACAGACAATCAGGGAAAGCCGGACGCTCCGAAGCCGGGAACAGACGCCGGGCCGACGGCGACGGCAGCGCCGGCCGCAACGCCGACCGAAGAGCCGGTGCCGTACTGGGTGTACGATTATGCGTACGGCCACATGAAAATCACGGTCAGCAAGGAAATGCCCGACGCGCCGGCGGATGACGGAAAATCCGTCACATTTACCGATCCGAACGGCAAGTGGACCGCTTCGTTCAAGCCGTTGACGGTGCACGAGACCGAGATCAACGATACCAATCTGCACGGCTCGATCAAAATGAAGCAGGACTTCGGCTATTACCGGAACGTCATTACAGAGGACCGTACCGGCGTCTATGCCGACGACGCGATCAAAGTCACCTACTTTGCGTTCGAGCGCAACCCGGATTGGGTTGCTTCCAAACAGGGTTATACGACCGGCGCGCAGGAAGCGCACGCGTACTGGCTCTTTGATTTCGGCGATGTGTTCATCGGACCGTGGGGCGGCCTTCTGATCGAAGTCGCGCTGCCCGAAAAATCGACCGATCCCCTCGAACCGGTGCTTTCCGATGAAAACCTGCTCATGCTGATCGATCAGAACGACTTTATTGCGGGCGCGTCCGCGCAGGAAATTTCCGTCCCGGGCATTGCCGTTTCATTCCCGGCACGCTGGAACGCTTCTTCCGACGGCGATCATACGATCTGGGCATCGATCGGCGGCGCGACGCGCGGTTCGATCTTCTTCAGCTCGAGCGTGTATGCGGATCCGAAGGTCGCGGCGGGGTACGTCGCTTCCGATTACCGAACCGTCACGTTCAACGGACGGACCTGGTACGGCGCGGTCCGTACTTCAACGCTGTCCGAATCGACGATCAAGGGGCTTGAGCTTTTCACGGAATTCACGGAGTTCCATGCGCTATCGATGAAGCTGAACCTCGTGGACTGGACGGGCGACGATGATTTCTGGAACTTCCTGAATACGGAAGCGATCACGGCGGTGATGGAGAGCGTCGTGACCGATCCGGCTTCGTTCCATAATCCTGAGGATGATCGCCGGGACGCTTCCGGCTTCGAAGCGAACAACATCCATGAACTCAGCGCTTACAGAGGGACGGAATCCGAGATCGTTATTCCGGCGGTTGTCGGAACGACGGATATCGTCGGCATCAATACGGATTTGTTCAAAGGGAACGCAACGCTCACCTCGGTTGTCATTTCGGAGGGGATCCAGTACATTGAGTACGGCGCGTTCCGCGACTGCCCGAACCTGAAGAGCGTCGTTTTGCCGAATTCGCTGACCTACATCGACTACCGGGCGTTTGAAAACTGTACGGCGCTCGAGTCCGTTGCGTTCGGAAACGGACTTGTCACGATTGATAAGAGCGCATTTGCGGGCTGCACGTCGCTCGGCGACGTTCTGCTGCCCGAAACCGTGGCGAAGATCGCGGATTCCGCGTTCAACAGAGCCGGCAGCGGCAAAGGCCGGTTCTCCTGCCCGGCGTCTGGCACGGTTTACGGCAGCGCAGCGCTCTGTCAGGCGTCGTTCCGGTCGGTTGAGATCGGTCCAAATGCAGTCCTTTCCGAGCAGGCGATCATGCAGTCGCTGAAGGCGGAGTCCGTCACGATCGGAGAAGGATGCACCGCGCTCGGCGAATACTTCCTGCAGGATCCGTACAACACGGATACCGTCATGCAGTCGATCACGCTGCCGGATACGATCCTTTCGGTCGGAAACTATGCCTTTGCGGGACGGCTCGGCGTAAAGGAGATCAATCTCGGCAGGATCGAAACGGCAGGCCGGAGCGCGTTCTATCATATGGGCCTTGTGAACATCGTCGTTCCGGGCACGCTGAAGAACGTGCCGGATTCCTGCTTTGCGAACTGTCCGGATGTGATTTCGATCACGATCGGGGAGGGCGTTGAATCCGCGGACGAATGGGCGTTCAGCGAATGCGGCCGCAGATATTACAAGAGCTGGAGCTACGATTGGTACAGCCCGGAGGAAGCGGCCGCGCATCCGGAATTCGTTCCGAACGGAACCGAGCCCTTTGACCGCTTTGTAACGGTCACCGTTCCTTCCACGCTGCAGAAAACGGGATACGGCGCCTTCTGCGGCATGTTCGTGAACGTCTATATGCTTTGGGTCACAGCCCCCGATCAGTTCCCGACCGGATGGGATACCGGGACGTTTGCCAGCGCGTATGTCGGGCAGATTTATTTCACGGAGGAAACGATCGCCGCATACGGCACGCAGCTCGATCAGATCCTGAACGGCTTCGATAAGGTCGGCGAGTCAGCGTGGTATTACAACGGGAAAGACATCTACTGGGCGGAGTATAAATAAGTAAGGGAATCCGCTTCGCCCCCAAAACGAAAGGAGAAAACTATGAAACGAACGGCGGCAATTCTGCTTGCGCTGGTCATGGCCCTGTCCCTGATCGCGTGCACCGGATCGTCCGATCCGAAGTCCTCCGATCCCAATCTCGGATTGTATGAGGCGACGACGATGGAATACATGGGCTTTTCGGTCGGAGTATCGGATCTGTTTGAACAGGGCTTTTCAATCGAACTGAAAGCGAACGGAAAATGCGTTCTGAATGCCGACGGCAAAACGGCGAACGGCAAATGGACGCTCGACGGCAGGGATTTCACAGTCAAGGGCGGCGGCCTGGACTGCACGGGAACGCTGGAAAACGGCGTCATCCTGCTGCAGTATGACGACGACGTGACGATCACGCTGGTCAACGGTTCCTACCGGGCGCCGACAGCGGTTCCGACAGCGCAGACGGAAAAGCAGACGGAACCGGCAAAAACCGATCCGATCGAGCCGAACCAGCAGACCGAAGCGGGGCAGCAGGGCGCGCAGACCGTGTCGGAGTCGAATGAGTTCTGGATCACGGAATACGAGGCAAACGGTATGAAGTACGAGGGCGACGCGCTCAAGACGACCGGGCTCGATCAGACCTATCTCAGACTGAACGACGATCATACCGGCTATCTGATGATGATGGGCGACGGGTTCGAGATCGGCTGGGATGAAAAGAATCTCACGATCGCGGGCGTTCCGATGTATTCGTACGAATATCTGGATGCGGATACGATTCGGCTGAGCATGTATGAAACGATCCTCTTTACGCTGAAGCGCAAAGCGGGCGAATCGTCCGCACAGCAGGGCGCGCCGGCCGCGACCGAAGCGCCCAGGGCGACGGAAGCGCCTGCCGCCGAAGCAGCCGGAAACGGCGCGCCGTACGGCAGCAGCGACGGCGTGATCGCCCGTGCAAAGCTCGCAGGGCTGTACCGCTGGCTGAATTCCATGGATTCCGATTTTTGGAAAGTGATTTCCTTCAACGAGGTGAGCAATGCTGCAGGAAAGCTCGGCTGTGATACGAAGAAGAACGACGGCGAAACCGCTTCGGCGACCTGGAGCGACGGCGATCGCGGGATTATGACCGTGACGTTCAGAAACAGGGATACCGGCTGGTCGGTCAGCTCGATCGCGGTTTCCGGCGTGCCGAGCAGCGAATACAGCACGGCGGATCTTTCCGGCTTCCCGGTCTACGGCAGCGGCGCGCCGGCCGGCTCGAGCCCCGTTGCGTCGGTTACGCTGAAGGGAAAGGTCGGGTTCTCCGGTCCGGAGGTCGCGGTCACGGCAAAGGTGCCGACCGTGAACTGGACGGCGATCGAGCGCTCCCGCGCGGTGCGGTATGCAAGCACGCCGAACCCGGACAACGCCGCGTACGCTTCGTCGTATCTTTCGGTCGAGTTTTACGAGTCGCTCGAAAAGATCAATTTCTATCTGGATTCGTTCACAAATCTGACCGAACTGGAAGGCCGCACGATCGGCGGCATCCCGATGGCAGGCCGGAGCTACTCCAACATCGGCATGGACTGGATCGAATATTACGGCGAGCTTTCCGAAGGCGTCTGGGTCAGCGTGAAACTGACCGGCGTCGACTTTACGGCGGGCACCGAAACCGAGGCGATCGTAAACAGTCTTTCCTTCTCATTGGTGAAATGAGCTGACTTTCAAGCGGATCATTTGCGGTAAATAGGCAAATAATTGAAGAAAAGGCGTTTTTATGTACTAAAACGCCTTTTCTGCTTGCAAGTATCTTTCCTCAAAACCTGCCGCAAATGGTCTGACCCTTTTTACGGCAGCCTGAGATCGCGTTCAAAAAACGCGGCCTCCCTGTTTACTGCTTTTTTATGCTCTTTCGCTGTACACAACGCTGCCCGGCGCGACGCTGTGCGTCAGCCAGACGTTGCCGCCGATGACGCAGTTGTCGCCGATCACGGTGTCGCCGCCGAGGATCGTTGCGCCGGCATAAATGATCACGTTGTTTCCGATATGCGGATGCCGCCGGATTCCCTTGATCGGATTTCCGTTCTCGTCCGCCGGGAAGGACTTTGCGCCGAGCGTAACGCCCTGATACAGCTTCACGTGTTCGCCGATGACCGTCGTTTCGCCGATGACGACGCCCGTTCCGTGGTCGATGAAGAAATACTTCCCGATCGTAGCGCCGGGGTGGATGTCGATCCCGGTCTTGCCGTGCGCCGATTCGGTCATCATGCGCGGCAGCATCGGAACGCCGAGCGTCTGGAGACAATGCGCGAGACGAAATACGGAGATCGCCTCAAACGACGGGTACGCGAGGAGCACTTCCTCGGTTGACTTCGCGGCGGGATCCCCCTCATAGGCGGCGACGATGTCGGTCCTGAGAACCGAGGCGATCTCGGGAAGCGCTTTCAGAAACGAATCGGCAACGCAATCGACGTCGCAGGCCTTCAATTCCTTGTGATTGGTGCGCGGATTGCCGAGAATATCGTTGCAGATCTCGGTCAGAAGCAGGCCGGCTTTTTCCAGCGTCAGGCAGGTCGTTGCCTGCAGCTGCGACGGCGGGATCGGCTGTTCGCAGAAAATTGTCGGAAACATCGCCGAGCGCACAAGACGGATCAGCCGTTCGACCTTCACCTTGAGGCCGAATCCGCTGACCGAAAAGTCATCGGAATTGTCGTTGTTGATTCGGGCAAGCTCCGCGGCGACGCGTCCCGCGGTCGTATTTAACCATTCCATGCACATCAAACTCCTGTGTCGATAGTATACAGTATGCCACATTTCCTCGAAAGTTACAAGGACAAATTCGGTAAAATGCGCTTTTACGGAAAAAACGGGCCGAATGTCGCTTAATTGTAAATCTTCGGGAAGATACTTGCTTTTTGTCCGCAGTTTCGTTACAATAAAACAAAGCGGGAGTCATTCCGCCTGTTTATGATGCAATCGTTTGGAGGATCCAAAATGAATTGGAAGCATTTGCTCTGCATCGGACTGATTGGTCTGATGCTGGTTGCCGCCTTTGCGTGCGGTGAAACGGCCAAGTCGGCGGAAACGGGTTCACAGCCGACCGCGGAGGCAAAGCCCGGCTCGGAAACGGTTTCCGTGAACGTGCCGGACGAGAAGGAAGCTGAAACCGCGACGGCGGTTCCGACGCCGGAACCTACGGAAACGCCCACGCCCACTCCGACGCCGGAGCCCACGCCGACCCCGACGCCGACACCCGTTCCGACGCGCGAACCGATGGAGGGCGACATCGTTCTGGACTATCCGGATTTTCAGTTCCCGGATTACGACACCGGCGTGGACGCGGATTATTCCTATCAGTCGGACGAGCTTCGCGTTGCGATCAAGGTCGTCGAGGACGAGGAGAATTATCAGAAGTATTATGTAGCTGACGTCTGGATCCGCAACATTGCGGCGTTCCGCACGGGCTTCGGTCACGGCAAGTATCGCGGCGGCTGGGAAGATCCGGTTCCGTTCGTGACGCGCGAGCATGCGATTTTTGCGACGAACGGCAGCGCCAACTCCGGCTTTGTTCTGCACAACGGCGTTCGGGAGAAGGAATATTCGAGCGCGCTCATTTCCGAGGGCGACGGACTGATGTGCATGTACACGGACGGTTCGATGAAAGCGGTCAACCTGAACCACGAAAAGTGGGTTTATAAAGAGGAGAACGCGAAGAAAGAGATCCTGAACGTCTGGCACGTCGGACCTATGCTCGTTCATAACGGCGAGATGAATTCCGAGCTCAAGCACCGCGCCCGTCATCCGCGCACGATCCTCGGCTACTATGAGCCGGGTCACTATGTCATCGTTGTATGCGACGGCAGAAGAAAGACCGCGATCGGCATGACCGACCTCGATATGGGCGAACTGATGGCGTCGCTCGGCGTGCAGGAAGCCGTGAACCTGGACGGCGGAGACAGCACCTATATGGTCTTCATGGGCGAGGTCATCAATACGCCGTCGAGCGTGGACAACAACAAGGACGGCAGTCTCGACAGAAAGCTGTTCGATATGCTGCTGTTTGCGGAATATGACGCCGACGGAAACGCGCCTGCGCTCACGGACGTCGATACGAGCAAGATTCAGGTAAAGGCAAATGAAGAGTAATGCCGTCAAAAAAACACTGTTGATTGTCGGCATCGTTGTGTTCGGCTTATTGAGCGCGGTGCTGATTGCGGCGGACGTCGTCCTGCTCTCCGCGCTTTGGAGCTGAAACGGAGTTTTCTATGGGAGAAGCGCAAACCAAACAAAAGCATACGCTTCGGAATGTATTTCTGATCGTTCTCGGCATCTTTGTCGTATCGGCAGCGGTGTTCGGGATTGCTTTCGGTACGTTGCTCGGCAACACGACCAAAAACCTGGTGGAGATCGTTCCCGGCCCGATCCGCGATATTGCGGAAGTGATCGCTCCGCCGACGCCGGACCCGTTTGTGAAAGCGCTGGCAACCGACGTTGATTATTATGAGACCGGCGAGATCCACCAGATCCCGATCTATGAGCAGAAGAAGATCGATAAATTCATCTTCAGTTTTCTCATTGTCGTGCAGAACGGCAAGACGGACGACGAGGATCACAAGTCGGACATGTTCTTTATTCTGTCGTGGAATCCGCTGGAGCAGA
Source organism: uncultured Eubacteriales bacterium (assembly GCA_902768795.1). Lineage (GTDB taxonomy): Bacteria > Bacillota > Clostridia > Christensenellales > CAG-138 > UBA3792. The sequence continues at coordinate 25,749 of CACXMS010000018.1, read as the reverse complement.
AGTGTACGATCGTTGCCATTCCGCGCGATACGCTTGTTTCGGTCGAGGGCTACGGCTGGAAGCGGATCAATGCCGCCTATTCGCTCGGCGGAATCGGTCTTCTGATGAATACGATCAACGAGAGCTTCGGCCTGGATCTGCAGAATTACGTTTACATCGGAACCGATGAGCTGGCGGAGCTTGTGGAGGGACTGGGCGGAATTCCGCTTCGGATCAGCAGCGAGGAAGCGAGCTATATCAGCGAGCAGACCGGTACCGACCTGAAGGAAGGCGTACGGAAGCTGAACGGAAAGCAGATCATAGCGCTGCTGCTGGATCGTTCTTCGGACAACAAGGGCGCGATCGGCCGCTCCAGGACGCAGCTCAGAGTGATCCAGAACACGTATGACTACATGGTCGAAGAGTTCGACAGTTCCTTCGTCTGGCCGTTTTTCGGGCTCGTTTCGAAGGGCGTCCGCACGAATTTCGATTTTGAAATTCTGACGAGCATCGGCTACGAGGTCGTCGAAAGCGATGAACTGACGCTGAAACTGGTCGTCATGCCGTCTGAGGACAGCTATACCGAGATGACGTTCGACGGCGCCTACGCGATCCTGCCGGAGTTTGAAAAGAACCGCATCCTGCTCCGTCAGGAGCTCTTCGGAATCGAAGAATGATACAGAACCGCTTGAAATACGTATGAATTACAGCCGCGTTCGGGCAAAAGCCGGGCGCGGCTGTTTTTTGCGGATGCGTCGAAGCGCCGGGCGGCATGCACCTTTGGAACGGATCCCGAATACGATAACAGCATGAACGTATCCGGAGGTTGCCCATGAATCTGTCGCTTGCTTCGCTTCCGCTCGGCAAGGCCGCCGAGGTCGTTTCCGTGCACCATACGCCCGAAATGCAAATCCGCCTTTTCGAACTCGGAATGACGCCCGGCTGTCCCGTCCGCTGTATTTATTCGGCGCCGGGCGGCGATCCGCGGGCGTACCTTGTGCGGGGAACGGTCCTTGCGCTCCGGAATGCGGATGCGAAAAGCGTTGAGGTACGGGTATGGGACTGAGAAGACGGCAGAGCGGAAGCGACCGGCAGGGAAAAGCGCCGACCGTCTCGTTTGTCGGCAACCCGAATGTCGGCAAATCGACGCTGTTCAACGCGCTGACCGGCCTAAGGCAGCATACCGGCAACTGGACCGGAAAAACGGTCGAGAACGCCGAAGGGTTCTGTACCCATCGCGGCAGTCGCTATCGGCTTGTGGATCTTCCCGGAACGTATTCGCTTGCGGCGCATTCGCCGGAGGAACGGATCGCCTGCGCGTACCTTGGCTCCGACCGTGCCGACGCTGTCGTGATCGTTTGCGACGCGACCGCGCTTGAGCGCACGCTGCTGCTTGGACTGCAGGTGATCCGGCGCTTCAGCCGCGCGATCGTTTGCGTGAACCTGATGGACGAAGCGAAAAAGCGCGGGCTGGTCATCGATCTCGACCGCCTTTCCGCACGGCTCGGCGTTCCCGTCATCGGTACGAGCGCGCGGAAAAAGGCCGACGCTTTGCGGCTGATGGACGGCGTGGAAGCGCTGCTTGCCGGGGAAGAAGAGCGCCCGGTGACGCCGGACGCGCCGGTCGATACGGCGGCGGACTATGCCTTGCTCGAAGAAATCTGTCAGGATTGCATCCACACGGACCCGACCCGGCGCGTGTTGGATCGGGAGGCGCTGGATCGCTTTCTGATGAAGCGATGGGTCTCGCTCCCGATCATGGGTTTGCTGCTTCTGCTGGTGTTCTGGATTACGCTGTTCGGCGCAAACGCCGTTTCGTCCGTGCTGTCGGATCTTTTGTTCGCTGCGCTCGGATGGCTGGAACGCGCCGCAGAAGCGATGTCTCTCCCCGAATGGCTCACAGGACCGCTTCTCGACGGCGTGCTCCGCACGGTGGCGTGGATCGTTTCGGTCATGCTTCCGCCGATGGCGATTTTCTTTCCGCTGTTTACGCTGCTGGAGGACGCGGGCCTGCTGCCGCGGATCGCGTTCCGCCTGGATCGCAGGTTTGCCGCCTGCCGCGCGTGCGGCAAACAGGCGTTGACGATCTGCATGGGATTCGGCTGCAACGCGGCGGGCGTCGTCGGCTGCCGGATTATCGCGTCGAAGCGGGAACGGCTGATCGCAATTCTGACGAACGCAATGGTTCCCTGCAACGGACGGTTTCCGGCGCTGATCACGGTCCTGACGATTCTGCTGCTTGCGCTCGGCGCGCCGCAGGCCGGAGGCCTGCTTCCGGCGCTGCTGCTGGCGCTGGTCGTGCTGTTCGCGCTCGGCGCAACGTTTGCCGCGTCCTATGCGCTCGGTCATACGCTGCTCAAAGGCATGCCCTCGGCGTATGTTCTCGAGATCCCGCCGTTTCGCCGCCCGCAGATCGGAAAAGTGCTGGTGCGTTCGCTGATCGACCGAACGCTGTATGTGCTCGGCCGCGCCGTTATGGTCGCCGCGCCGTGCGGCCTTTTGATCTGGCTGCTTGCAAACCTGCGGATCGGGGAGCTGTCCGTCCTGACGCGCTGCACCGGAATTCTGCAGCCGTTTTCCGAGCTGTTCGGGCTTGACGGCGCGACCCTGCTCGCGTTTGTGCTCGGATCTCCGGCAAACGAAATTGTGCTGCCGATCCTGTTTATGATCTATGAGAACAGCGCGATCCTGCTCGAACCGTCCGGCGTCGGCACGCTTGCGAACGTTCTGTTTGCAAACGGCTGGACCTGGAAAACGGCGGTGTGCTTTGTGATCTTCGCGGTGCTGCACTGGCCCTGCGCGACGACGCTGTGGACGATCCGCAGGGAAACGGGGAAAGCGGGTTTGACGCTGCTTGCCGCCGCGCTTCCGACAGCGTTCGGCCTGCTGCTCTGTCTGCTGTTCACCTGCGTCTGCAGATTGTTCGGAATCTGACGAAAAAAGCGTTCCGCATCGGGAACGCTGAGGCAGACTGCCGAGAAAACGGTCTGATCCTTTGTGCGACAGCCTGAATCGTTACAGCGCGGCCGCGGCGCGAACGCCGGGAGCGCTTTCAAAGAACAGCGCAAGCGCGCCGGGGCCGACGTGCGCTCCGGTGACCGGCTCATAGTCGACGAGCAGGATCGATTTCGGCGGCCGTTTCGCCCGGATCAGCGACTCGAGGTATTCGGCGTCCTTGCGGCAGGCCGCGTGCGCGATGCCGATCGTCTGCGTTTCGGGGGAGACGACGAGCTTTTCATACTGCTCCGCGAGCGTTTCGACGGAGCGCTTGCGACCGCGCACCTTGCCGAAAGCGATGATCCGACCGTCCGGATCGCCCTTCAGGATCGGCTTGATATGCAGCACCGTCCCGACGACCGCGAGCAGATTGCTGAGGCGTCCGCCGCGCCGCAAAAAGAGCAGATCGTCCACTGTGAAAACGTTGAACAGCCGCTCGGACATGGCGCGCAGTTCCTCTGCGGCAGCCGTCACGTCCATTTCCCTGTCCCGCAGATCAGCCGCCCGCAGCGCAACAAGTCCTTCGCCGAGCGACGCCCCGCGCGTATCCACGATTTCGATCTTCCGCTCCGGATACGCTTCCAAAGCAAGCTCCGCGCCGAGCGCCGCGCTCTGGCATGAACCGGAGATGCCGGAGGACATGCTCACATAAAGCACGTCGCGACCTTCCTTCAGATGCTCGGTAAAGTAATCCGCATAGGTTTGCGGATTGATCTGCGACGTCGTCACGGTCATCGTTCGCAGCATTTTGTAATAGGCGTCCCCGTCGAACCGGTCGGTGTCGAGACAGGTGTGCTCAACGCCGTCATAGGTATATAAAAACGGGATGACCGCAAGACCGCGATCCTTTACCTGCCGATTCAGCAGATTCCCGGAAGTATCCGTTACTACGGCAAAACGCATGTTTGTTTTCCTCCTTCATTGTTTCGATCGTTTCGGCCGGGTTCCTTCCGTGCAAAAACGATTCGCTTCAAACGGCTCACCCTTATCATACGCGCCGGCATATGTGCGGTCAACCTACTGCGCGTTCCGACCGCTATCCGCTCCGACAGCGCCCGGGTGGAGCGCCGTTTGCCCGCTCTATCACCCCGGGCGGTTCGCTCTACGCGGCGAAAAACAGCTCTACCCGGAGTAGAACAAACGGCATAATGCAATATAGCACTTTAAATAATCGGGAAACCGTGCATTTTGCAAATACCGTTTTCAAAGGCACCCCCCTTTTTTATAAAATGAGAGAAAAAAGGAGGTGTTTCTGTGAACACGAAGAACTACGGGTATGCGCGCGTCAGCACGCGGGATCAGAACGAGGAACGGCAGTTGATCGCGCTGCGCGAGTATGGGGTAACGGACAAATGCCTGTATATCGACAAGATATCCGGCAAGGACTTTAACCGTCCGATGTATCGCCGCATGGTACGGAAGATGAAGGAGGGCGACGTTCTGGTGATTAAAAGCATTGATCGGCTCGGACGAAATTACGAGGAGATTAAGGAACAGTGGCGGATGCTGACGCAGGACAAGCATGTGGAGATCGTGGTACTCGAAATGCCGCTTTTGAACACGCAGCAGGGCTGCGATCTGACCGGAACGCTGATTGCCGATATCGTGCTGCAGCTTTTGTCATACGTCGCACAGGTGGAGCGGGAATTCATCCGCCAGCGGCAGGCGGAGGGAATTGCCGCCGCGCGCGAACGCGGCGTACGCTTCGGAAGGGATTTCAAGGAACGGCCGGAACAGTATCCCGACTGCGTCGCCATCTGGCGATCCGGCGAGATGTCCGCGCGCGTGGCGGCGCGGACGCTCGGCATCAGCCATTCGACGTTCCTCCGGTGGGCGGAGGAGCAGATGCTTGCGAGCGGATAACAAAACAGCGCCGGCATCAGCCGGCGCACGGCGCTTTTGTGAGCGGCGTTACAGGGAAGTGATGTACCAGAGTACGGAGCAGATGACCTGCGCGACGGCGAAGCGAACGACGACCTGCGTGTCCGACCAGCCGCGGTTTTTCCGCATTTCATCGTGCAGCGGCGTACGGATGTTTTTGAAGAAATGAATCTTGAAGAACCGCAGGAAGAAAATCTTGATCAGCCCGGTGACGCCGTCCGCAAGGAAGACGAACGCAAGCAGCAGCCAGCAGAACGGATGATGCGATTTCATCGCCAGCAGCGCGAGCAGAATCCCGAGCGGGCGCGAACCGGCGTCGCCCATCAGGACCTTGCTCGGTCCGGCGTTGAAGAGCAGATAGGAAACGATGACGGCGGCAAACAGCAGAATATAGCCGTGATACTCCATTGTAAGCTCGTTCGGGTAGATCAGAAGGAAGCTCAAAATCGAAACGAGTCCGACGGTCGTTGAAAGCCCGTCCACACCGTCCGTGCAATTGACCGCGTTGATGCTGAGCCAGACAAGCCCGGTCGCAAGCAGCCCGTAAACGATCGGATGCAGCGCAACGGCAAACGATCCGAAATAAATCGTCGAGGAATCGTTCAGAACGAAAACGACGCCGACGAGCGCGGAGATCACAAAATCGATCAGGCCCTTTTTGTAATCGGACCACGGGAACTTGGCGGCATCGTCGAGATACCCGCTGAACATTTCGGCGAGGATCAAAAGCGCGTAGAACATGAATTCGACGGAAAACGGGATGAACAGCGCCGCGCAGGCGACAAAGCAGATCATCATCACGAGCCCGACGCCGCGCGTCTTGCCCTTCGAGAGTTGGCCGTTGACGGCGTTGGGGCGCCCCTTGTCCTTCGGCAGAAACGGCAGATCGACCCGCAGCAGCACGGTCGTCAGCACAAAACAGAACAGCGCGTAAGCGATCAGAAGGTGGCTTTGATCGATATAAGGCGTAAACAGTTGATTCAGCATAATCGGAATCGGGTTCCTTTCCTGTTATCATTTTGTATTATAGCCGCTTTTGCCGGCAGATTCAATAGGGGAAACGCGGAATTGACCGTCGAATCTATGGGACGGAATTGCGAAAAGAGTGTGAAAGCCGCGCGCAAATCCGAAAGAGGACTTGAAAGAAGCGGAAAAGTGGGGTATAATACAGCCAGATCACAGAGGGAGGTGCTGTCGTGATACAAATCATTTTCGGGGAAAAGGGAACGGGCAAGACCAAGAAGATTCTGGAACTTGCCAACACCGCGGCAAAGGAAGCAAAGGGAAGCATCGTGTTTATCGACGATGACGATCGGTACATGTTTGATCTGAATCTTTCCGTCCGGTTCATCAATGCGAAGGAATACGGGATCAGCGGTCCCAAAGCATTTTTCGGATTTCTTTGCGGCGTTGCCGCTTCCGACCATGACCTCGAAGAAGTGTTTGTGGACGGGTTCCTGGACATTGTACGTCACGATCTCGCAACGCTCGAGGGGCTGTTTGACGAGCTCGGGTCGTTTGCGGACAAACACAACATCCGCCTGACGCTGTGCGTATCCGGCGCGGTCGAAACGCTGCCGCCTTTTTTGAAACAGTACGCGCTTTGAGCTGGCTTCCGGAAGGGAAGAAACCGTTGTAAACCCGGGGCGCATTTTCGGATGCGCTCTTTTCAATCAGGAGACTTGTATGGAACAGAACACAATGGAACCGAAGGAAACGCCCGTGCCGCCCGTCAAACGGAAAAGTCGCCGCGTATGGGCATGGATTCTGCTGTGGGTCATCTCGATTGCTCTGACCGCGAGCCTGACGTTTCTGTTTGCCCGCGTCGGCGACCGGAGCGAATACGGAACGCTGTTTGAGGCGCTTCGCACGATCCGCGAGAATTATTATTTTTATGATAAGGAAAACGACGGCCTGGTCACCGGCGCGATCCGCGGCATGGTGAATTCGCTGGGCGACGTTTATTCCGCTTATTATACCGCGGAGGAATACGCAGAGCTCACCAAAAGCCAGTCGGGACATTATACGGGAATCGGCATTCTGCTCAAACAGCTCGAGATCGGATCGTTCGTAGTGGAGCGCGTTTACGAAAACTCGCCCGCGGAGGAAGCCGGCATCCTGGCGGGCGATCATCTGCTCTCCATCAACGGAACGTCCGCGCAGGGGCTCGACATCGAAACGTTTCTGGACGCCATGAAAACCGAAGAAGGCGATCTGAACGAGCTTTTTCTGGAACGGGACGGCACGGAGCTTTCCGTGCAGGTCGCTTCCCGGCAGATCTATGCGCCGACCGTCACCTATCGGATGCTGACGGATTCGATCGGGTATCTGCATCTGTCGCAGTTTCACGGCGAGTGCGTGACGGAAATCAAGGAGGCGATCGAATCGCTGCGCGAGCAGGGAATGGAATCGCTGGTTCTGGATCTGCGCGGCAATCCGGGCGGTTCGCTGTACGACGCCTGCGACGTTGCCGATCTGTTCCTGCCGAAGGGGCTCGTCATTACGTCGCTCAGAACGCGGAACGGGAGCAGCCAGGAATTCAAGACCGAAAAGGAGGGGTATTCGTTCCCGCTTGCGGTGCTGATCAACGGCGAGACCGGTTCGGCGAGCGAACTCGTTTCCGGCGCGCTGCAGGATCACGGCCGCGCAAAAGTGATCGGAACGCAAAGCTACGGCAAGGGGATCGTGCAGACCTATTGCTATCTCGGCGCGACGGGCGGCTACATCAAGCTCACGACCGAGGCGTATTATACGCCGAACGGCGTCTGCATCCACGGCGTCGGAATTACGCCCGATGAGGTCGTCGAAAACCCGGAGGAAGCTTCGCAGTATTATGCCGGACGCATCCCGCAGGAGCTGGACGAACAGCTTCGCGCGGCGGTCCGGACGCTCGCAAAGGAATAAAAGTCCGAAAAAATCGTAAAAAGAGAAAAAGTTAAGGTTTACAGAGCGCTTTTTTTCTGCTATAATCTTTAAGACTAAAATGGATCAGTCCGTGTGAACGGATGTGAAAAATTGGAAAGCTAACCATTAAGGGGGAAAAACATGAAACTCTATACCGCGAACGAAATTCGCAACATCGGTATCTTCGGTCACGGCGGCGAAGGCAAGACGACGCTGACCGAGGCGATGCTTTACAACGCAGGCCTTGTCGATCGGTTCCCGAACAATGCGCCGACGACCGACTTCGATCCCGAGGAGCTGAAGCGCTCGATCTCCATCAACATGGCGGTTGCGCCCCTCGAGTGGAAGAACACGAAGATCAACCTGATCGACGCGCCGGGCTTCTTCGATTTCTACGGAGAAGTGACGGCGGCGATGGAGCTGTGCGACGCTGCGCTGATCGTCGTCGGTGCGGTTTCCGGCCCCGTGGTCGGCGCCGAAAAGGCAATGGCGATGTGCAAGGATCGCAAAAAGCCGCGCATGATGGTCATCAATCAGATGGACCGTGAAAACGCGAACTTCGATAAGGTCATGAACGAGGCGAAGGAAAAGTTCGGCGCGTCCGTCGTACCGATCCAGCTTCCGATCGTCGAGGGCGGCGTATTCAAGGGCTATGTCGATATCCTCAATATGACGGCAAAGCTGTTCGACGGCAAAAACGAGAAGGACGCTCCGATCCCGGGCCATCTCCAGGCGGAAGCGGAATCCCTGCTCGAGCAGCTGACCGAAGCGGCGGCCGCGGCGGACGACGATCTGATGATGGAATATCTCGAGACGCTCGAGCTTTCGCACGAGCAGATTCTGATGGGTCTCGGCAAGGGCGCGCTCGACGGCGACATTACGCCCGTTTGCTGCACGGCGGCAACGTCCAACCTCGGCGTTATTCAGCTTCTCAACAATATCGTGCACTATCTGCCCTCCGCCGCGCAGAGCGCGCTGCCGAAGGCGTATAAGAACGGCAAGGAAATCGAATTGACGCGCGACGGCAAGATGGTTTGCTCCATCTACAAGACGGTAAACGATCAGTTCGGCAAGTACAGCATCGTCAAGGTGCATCGCGGCACGCTCGACGCGTCCGTCGTTCCGTACAACGTTTCCGCCGAAAAGACCGAAAAGCCCGCGGCTCCGGTTCTGATGCGCGGCAAGAAGTCGATCCCGGTCGACAAGCTCAACGCGGGCGACATCGGCGCGATCCCCAAGCTTCAGGTTTCGAACACGAACGACACCCTCTGCGACCAGAGCGATATCGTTGAAATCGAAAAGATTCAGTTCCCCGAGCCGTGCATCGGTCTTGCGGTTTCCGCAAAGAAGCAGGGCGATGAGGATAAGGTCATCAGCGGACTCAATAAGCTGCTGGAAGAAGATCCGTCGATCGCGCTCGAGCGCAACGGCGAAACCGGCGACGTGCTCTTGAAGGGCCTTGGCGAAATGCATCTGGACGTCACCTGTGCAAAGCTGAAGAACAAGAACAACGTCGAAGCGCAGCTCGGCGACCCGCGCATCCCGTACCGTGAGACGATCCGCGCGATGGCGGAAGCCGAAGGTAAGCATAAGAAGCAGACCGGCGGCAGCGGCCAGTTCGGCGTCGTTCAGATGCGGTTCGAACCGGCGGACGAAGGCGTGGATTTCGAGTTCGTCAACGCGATCGTCGGCGGCGTGGTGCCGAAGGAATACATTCCCGCGGTGGAAAAGGGTCTGCGCGAAGCGATGGTGCACGGCGTGCTCGCCGGCTATCCGATGGTCGGCATCAAGGCCACGCTGTATGACGGCAAGTACCATCCGGTCGATTCGAAGGAAGTCGCGTTCAAGAGCGCGGCGCGCCTCAGCTATAAGGCGGCATGCGTCAAGGCAAGCCCGGTTCTCACCGAGCCGATCTATACCTATCATATTTGGGTCCCGAACGACAACGTCGGCGACATTATGGGCGACCTCAGCCGTCGCCGCGGCAGAATGCTCGGCATGAACCCGCACAACGGCGGCACCGAGATCACCGCGGAAGCGCCGCTTTCCGAGATGTTCAAGTACGCGACCGATCTGCGTTCGATGACGCAGGGCCGCGGCGCTTTCCGGAGCGAGTTCACCCGCTATGAGGACGTGCCCGGCGATCAGGCAAAGAAGATCATCGAGCAGGCCAAGCGCGAGGACGAGGACGAAGAATAATTCTTACGGCATACTGCTGGGGCCGCCGCATCCGCGGCGGCCTCGGACTGTTGTAAAGGGGGCAGACCCTTTCTTGACGGCCTAATACCATCCGAAAAACGGAGAACAATACTGTGGATCGAACGATTTCTGAAAAAACACCGATCGCTTTGGACGGAAAAACGGTGCTCGTGACCGGTTCGCCCGGCTTTATCGGCGCATATCTGGTGCTGCGTCTGCTGCGGGAAAACACTTTGACGCGCGTCGTCAGCATGGATGATCTGAACGATTATTATGATCCGGCGCTGAAGCAGTACCGCTTGCGGCAGATCGAACGGGCGGCTGCCGACGCAAAGACGGAGCACATCTTTGTGCGCGGTTCGATTGTGGATCGGGAACTTTTGGAGCGTATCTTTGAAACGTATCGGCCGGAAATCGTCGTCCATCTGGCGGCGCAGGCCGGCGTGCGGTACTCGATCGAGCATCCGGAAGTGTATATCGCGTCCAATATCGTCGGGTTTTTCAATATCCTTGAGGCGTGCCGGAAGTATCCGCCGGAGCACCTTGTGTATGCGTCGTCGTCTTCGGTTTACGGCGGAAACCAGAAGATCCCGTTTTCGACCGACGATCCGACGGATCGGCCGGTGTCTCTGTATGCCGCGACGAAAAAATCGAGCGAATTGCTCGCGCACAGCTACGCCAAGCTTTACAATATCCCCTGCACAGGACTGCGGTTCTTCACCGTTTACGGACCGGCCGGCAGACCGGACATGTTCTACTATTCCGCGACGCGGAAGCTGGCTGCCGGAAAGACGATTCGGATTTTCAATTACGGCAACTGCAAGCGCGACTTCACGTATATCGACGATATCGTAGAAGGCATTTTTCGCGTGATGCGCGGGGCGCCGAAAAAGACGGTCGGCCCGGACGGGCTGCCGATTCCGCCGTATGCGATTTACAACATCGGCGGCGGAACGCCCGAAAATCTGCTGGACTTTGTGCAGACGTTGCAGGAAGAGCTGGTGCGTGCCGGCGTGCTTCCGGAAGATTACGACTTTGCGGCGCACCGCGAGCTTGCGCCGATGCAGCCGGGCGACGTTCCGATCACCTATGCGGACAGCCGCGCGCTGGAGGAGGACTTCGACTTTCGCCCGTCGATCGGCATCCGGGAGGGATTGCGGCGTTTTGTCGAATGGTATCGCGCGTACACGGCGGAAAAGGAAACGGATTCCGATTCCTGACCGGCCGCAAAGAACGCCCGACATCCTTTCTTCTATCTACTATATCGCATCCTTTTGCCGGACAGCTTCGTCCGGCTTTTTTCGCAGCTCCTTTCGCGCTTTTGGAGCGTAAGCCAGCATTTTCGCCCCTTTCGACGGGATTCGTCCGACACTTTTGAAATTTTACATATTTTGTTTGAAGAAATACCTTGACAGGCGATGTATCTCCTGCTATAATGTGATCAAACGAAAGGAGGGGAGCGCATGTCGATTGCAGCAGACCTGATCAGAGGACACACGGAACCGATCATTCTGTCGCAGCTGATCCAGCATGACAGCTACGGCTACGAGATCAACAAAGCGATCCGACGGATCTCCGGCGGCAAGTATGAGCTGAAGGAAGCGACGCTTTATACGGCCTTCCGGCGGCTGGAAGAAACGGGGCTCATCACCGCCTACTGGGGCGGAGAAGCGACCGGAGCGCGAAGGCGGTATTACCGCATCACGGAGGAAGGAAAAAAAGCGCACGCCGAACAGCTTGCGGCGTGGAACGAGGCGGAAACGATCATACGAAATCTATTGGACACGGGAGGGGACGAAAATGCGTGAACAACTGATCGCATACATTGATAAACTGTTTGAGGGAACGGTCGATTCGCAGGCGGCGCGTGATTTTCACGATGAATTGCTGCAGAACACGATCGACCGGTTTGACGAGGAACTGTCCGGCGGACGAACCGAAGAGGAGGCGTACCGCATTGCGGTACTATCCATCGGCAATACGGAGGAGCTTCTGAAGCCGTTTTATCCGAAGAGCCGGAACACGGGCGCTTATCGCGGCGTCGCGATTGCGCTGTACTGCACGTCGTTTTTGCCGATCATTTTCCTGAGCGCGATCAGCGACAAGCTGGCGACAGCCGGCGTGGCGATGATGTTCCTGATGATCGCAGCGGCGACGATGCTGATGATCCTGACGGGCCGCGCAAAGCCGGACCGGGATGCGGAAAACGCGAGGACGATGCGCGCGGTCGGCGTCGGCATGATTATCGCAAGTCTTTCGGCGCTGATGATCGGCGTTACGTATGAAGAGCTGCGCGTCGCCCGGCTGATCCCGGTGGACGGAGCGGTGTTCGGCTTTTGCGGGATGATCGGCCTGATCGCGGCGGGCATTGCGATGCTTGTTACGGCGGGACAGCGGGATCGCTCGCGCACCGTACCGCAGGTTCCGGTCACGAGGGAAGCGCCGAAAACGGAAGCGCCCCAAAAGCAGGAGACGCCTTCGCAGCCCGAGATGAAGCCCGCGATCCCGAAATGGGTTCGCATTGTCGGAGGCATTCTGACCGGATTCTACTGGCTCTTTGCAGTGATCTTCTATGTCTGGATCACGGTCTCCACCAAAGCGTGGTACTACACCTGGCTGGTCTTCGTGTTCGCGGGCGGCGTTTACAGCATCATCAGCGCTATCGTGCGGCTTTGCTGCGGCGTAACCTTTCTGGAAAGACTGCTTGACGGCATCATCGATCTGCTCGCGGGCGTGGCGTATTATGTGCTGACGCTCCGCACGGGAATGTGGTATGTGACGTGGCTGGTGTTCCCGATTGCCGGGTGCTTCGGCGGCGTGATAAAAGGAATTATCCGTTTGATTCGTTCAACGACAAAGGAGGTTGAATAATATGAAGAAGAAAGCAATCGGGCAGATCATTGCCTGCAGCATAATCGGTGTGATTCTGACAGGTCTTCTGGCTTCGGCGATCTGTGTACTGCCGGCCGTCGGCGTTGTGCAGAACTGCGATGTTTCGGCCGAACCGATCAGGAACGCCGTGGACTCCGTAACGGATGCGTTCTCCAATCTGCCGGTTCCGCATGTGAAGGTTTCCAACCTGCCGGGCTCGATCTGGAACGAGACGTTTTCCGATCAGGGATATACCGCGGGAAACGGCGTTTATGAGACGGCTCCCGATCAGATCGATATTTCCTGGGCGCTCGGCCGCGTTGTGGTCGTCGCTTCGGATGCGGCGGATCAGATCCGGCTGACCGAATGGATCGGAGACGTCGATCCCAAGACGGCGGCTGCGGCGGAAATCTCGGGGACGTATCAGATGCGGCATAAGCTCTCGGACGGGAAGTTGTCGGTGAAGCAGTTCCGCGGAGGACTCTCCGTGCTGTCCACGCTTTCCGAAGCGAGCAAGACGCTGCTGATCGAGTTGCCGAAGTCGTCGCTTAATAAGCTTTCGATTGAAGGCGCCTCGGTGAACATCGATTTAACGGATCTGTCCGTTGAAAAGCTCGACGTCGATCTGGCTGCCGGATCGATGCGGATTGAATCCTGCACCATCACGCTTGTGGACGGCGATCTGGCTTCGTCCAAGGGTTCGTTCACAAACTGCTCGATCGATAAGATCGATATCGACGCGGCTGCGGCGGAGCTTACGTTCGATTTGGTGAAGACGCCCGCGAAGATCGATATTGACGCGGCGGCGGGAACGTACCGCTTTGAATTGCCTGCGGACGCATCGTTCACGGCGGACGTGGATTCCTTCGCGGCGAGCGTGAAGATCACCGGCTTTGCGAACGCGTCGACCAACAAGGGCAAGACCGTCGTCGGGAGCGGCGAAAACAGATTCGATTTTGATATGGCGGCGGGATCCGTCACGATCGAGGCGCGCGCAGAGAACAAATTCTGATCCGCTGTACGCATCTCAATATAGAAAAAAACGGAGTCGTTCGGGAACGAAAAATCGTTTCCGAACGGCTTTTTTGCGGCAAAAGTTATACCGTTTGCCCTCTTTTTTCTACCGCTTAAACCGGATTGCTTGCGCTTTTGGGCAAAACTCGGTATAGTCAAAACAAAGACGGACCGGAGAAGGATAAAATGGCATGAGGGAACCTGAAAAACGAATTGCTGCAAGCTGCGCGTTGTTCGCATGCCGGATCTGTCGAACCAAGACCGGCTGGAAGCACCAGCAATGGTGTGAAAAAAAGCAGGTTCGGGTTCCGGCCTGCCGGGACTGTCGCTATTGGGACACGGAAAAAAGCGTGTGCAGGCATCCGATGCAGAGGAAAGGCGGTGAAGATTGACGATGAAAGATAAGACGGTACGCTTCGAGAGCGATCCTTCCCTCGATCATATCGAGATCGTTATTCGCGCTCCGAAGCAGGATGCGGCCGTAACGGAGCTGCTGGAAGCGATCGCATCGTCTTCACGGGATACGATCACCGTTTTCGACGGATACGGCAACAACCTGATGCTGCGGGAGGAACAGATCGTTCTTGTCGCCACGGACGGGAAACTGATCAATGTGGTGACGGAAACCGGCAGCTACTATATGCGCCAGTCGATGAAGAACCTGGAAAGCATACTCGATTCGCAGCGGTTTGTTCGCATCTCCCACTTCGAGATCGTCAATCTCGGAAAGGTTCGGCGGTATGATTTCACGCTGAGCGGAACGCTGCGCCTCGAGCTTGCGGGCGGAATGGAAACGTGGGCTTCGCGCCGCTGCATACCGTTGATCCGGAAAAGACTGATGGGAAAGGAGCGAGACAGATGAAGAAAAGCATTTTGATCCGTGCGGGAATCGGATTTTTGATGGGAATGGCGGTCGGAAACATCATTGCCGTTCTGACGACGTGTTCTGCAGACGGTCCGGTGCAATTCTACAGTGACTTTCTCCTGGAACGTACGGGGAGCGCAGCGGTTGCGGCGCTTTTGCAGACGCTGCTTTCCGGCGTGTACGGCGCGGTGTCCATGGCGGGAACCGTCACGTATGAGGTCGAGCAATGGTCTCTCGTGCGCGCCACGCTGACGCATTATCTGATAATCGTCCTGTGTTATCCGCCGCTTGCGCTGCTGCTCGGCTGGAGTTCCGACGTTTGGGAGATCCTCATTGCGATCGGGATCATGACGGCCGCGTTTTTCCTGATCTGGCTGATCATGGCGGCGATCTACCGCAGGCAGGTCCAAAAGCTGAACGAGATGAACCGGGCGCAGATGGAGGATCTGCCTTCGGAAGAGAAAGAACGGGAGCAGGATCGATCTGTCGCTCCCGATCGGAAGGAAGGAGAATAAAAGTGACAAAAGAAAACAACGGCAGCTTTTCGCATAAAACAACGGCGGATTCCGCTCCGGAAAGCATCCGGTCGAAGCGGATCGGAGCGGCGGTATGCGTGCTGACCGTTTCCCTGCTGCTGACTTTCCCTGGCTGCAAGTATGAACGAACAAAGGAGAACAATCCGGATCAGAAGATCCCCGGAACAACCGCCGCGGCGGAACCGCAGCAAACTGCGCCTTCGGCCACCGAAGCGGCTGCGGCGGAACCGGAAGCGACGCCGATGGCGTCCCCGGCGCCGGAAGCCGAGGTGGAAGGCGTCGAGCTTCTGGAAGCGGAATGGACAGATGGCGAAGGCGACGAAACGCTTTTGAAAATTGTGGCGCGGATTCCCGGGAAAAATGTAAAAAGAGGCGTCATGATCGGCGATTTCTATGCCTGGATCAACGGCAAACCGGCGCTGCCGGACTGGGACGCGATTCAGACGCCGTCGGATCTGGACACGACGACGGAGGAAACCGAAAACGGCGATCGGATCGTTACGTTCAAGGGTACGATGTACTGGCCGAAAAACAAGCCGACGCAGAGCGATTCGATCACGGTTGCGGCGACCGGGTATGACACGAAAGAGCAGAAGGAAACCGAACCGTCCAATGCGCTGACCGTGCGCTTCGGCGAGAACGTCAAAAAGGAAACCCAAAGCGGGACAAATGGATGAAAAAGCAAAAAGGAGGATAGACATGAAACCGTTGAAAATCATCGGAACGTTTCTGCTCGTACTGGCGATGACGCTCGGCACGGTCGCCTGCACCAATACGGAGATTCCGCAAAACAGTGATCCGACGGCAGCGCCCGTAACCCAATCGGAGCCCGAGCAGCCGGCCGAACAGCCGGTTGAGCAGCCGGCCGAACAGCCCGCCGAACAGCCGGTCGAACAGCCCGCCGAGCAGCCGGCCGAACAGCCCGAACAACCGGTCGAGCAGCCGGCCGAACAGCCCGAACAAACGGCGTTCGTCTATGAAGGCGTGTGGTACACGAACTTTTACGGAATCCTTCAGGTGCTTACGCTGCAGGAAGACGGATCGTATACCCTGGTGTCGCCCGATTTAAGTCCGGAAGGCACGGTCGGCAGCTGGACGGTCGGGGAAGACGGGAGCGTTTCGCTCACGTTCAGCTTCGACGGCAAACTCGTTCCGACGGAGGATCGGCTTGTCCGTGAGGACGGCGCGGTCTTCACGCGCGAAAAGCCGGAGCCGAAGTACACCGCTTCCGAGACCGTGAACGCGGACGAAGCGAAGTCGTTCTACGGCAACTGGCGGATGAAGTTCCTTGTCTATGACGGCGTGACCGGCGCGTTCACCGCGGAGAGCTTCGGACTGAATCTGACGATGAGCGTTGACGCGGAAGCGGTTGCATTTTCCGGCGATCCGGTCACGGAATTCACAAATGAAAAGCATGCTTATTCCTTTGCGGACGGCGCGATCACGTTCTCGGTGATCGTCGACGGAAAACCGGCCGAAACGCACCTGCGTCTGCAGGAGGACGGCAATATTTCCATGACGATCGACGGCGACACCGAAGGGGTCAGCTATATCTTTGCGCCCGAAGCATAACGGAGCTGCATTCTTCCCAATCAAACGAACAACGGTCCCGCGCGAACTCTCGCACTGCGAGCGCGCGGGATCGCTGCGTATCTGGCCGGGCGTCCCGCCGTCGTATATTTTCGCATAGAAACACATACGCTGTTTTATGAAACGAAAACACAACAGACGAAAAGCGGTTTGCGACGCGCTCGGAATTCCGCCGGACCTCGATCCGCGCCTTGTCCAGATCACGTGGGTCGGCCGGACCGCCGTATGGATTGAACAGCACCGCGGCATTTTGGGGTTTGAGCCGGAGGAGATCCGGCTGCAGTCCGAACAGGGCGCCATCACGATCCGCGGCAAATCCATGCAGATGACAGAGCTGTCCGAAACCCGCGCGTATCTCGAGGGCGATTTTGACGGGATTTTTTTCGGAGAGTAAAGTTCATGTGGAAAAATCTGCGCGGGTATGTTATACTGCAAATAGAGGGGCTCGGTCTGGCGCGATTCCTGCAAAGACTGCTGCTTTCGGGCGTGCGGGTGTTCTGCATCCGGCGCGTCGATGAAACGACGGCGACGCTCGGCGTTCTTGCGCGTGACTTTAAGCGCCTCCGGCCGATTCGCCGCCGGGAGCGCTGCCGCATCCGGATTCTCAAACGGCACGGGTTTCCGTTCGTATGGAAACGGCTGCGCCGCCGTCCCGTACTGCTGTACGGGGTTCCGCTTTGCGTTGCGGCGCTGTGGATTCTCGGCACGCGGATCTGGACGATCCGCATTGAGGGCGCGGTCCGCACCGATCCCGGGGAAGTGTACGCCATGCTCGGGGAGCACGGTCTTTCGATCGGAAAGCGGCCGAAGGGGAACGTGCTGATCCTTGCCGCGGACGATCTCTCCGCACGGCTGAAGGACGCCGCATGGGTATCGCTGAACCGGGCCGGAATTCTGCTCCGCGTGACCGTGCACGAATCCGATCCGCAGACGGAAACGCCGGACTGGTCGACGCCCGCCGATCTGATCGCGAAAAAGGACGCGGTCGTCGTTTCGGTTGAGACAAAGCGCGGCAAGGCGCAGGTGCAGCCGGGACAGCCGGTGAAGCGCGGCGACGTGCTGATCAGCGGGCATGTCGTGTATTCCGAGGACAGAACGGCATACGATACGCGCGCCGACGGGACGGTGACGGGCGCATGCGTTTATATCGCCGAATCGGAACTTCCCGCAACGGTGACCGAGTATGTCGAAAGCGGCTCCGCCGCGCGGTGGAAACAGCTTCTGATCTGCGGAATTCCGCTCTGGAACCCGAAGCCACCGTTTGAACGGTATCTCGAAACGTCGGACAAAACCGTTATGGTATCTCTGTTCGGACTGCCGGTTTCGATCCGGTCAAAGGACCTTTCCGAACTGACGATGCAGGAGCGCATTTTGTCGGAATCCGAGCGGCGCGAGCAGGCGGAGCTGTATGCCGTAACGGACGCCGTCGCCATGGTGCCGCACGATGCGCGCATCTGCAGCATTCATACGGTGGAGCAAACCGAAGGAACAACCGTTCGTGTCCGCTGCACGGTCGTGACGGAGGAGCGGATCGGACTGATAAAGGAGTATGGGCATGAGTGAAGAACCGAAAACGGTCGTCACGGAGCAGCTCGAACTGGAGTCCATGGAGGATTCCGTCGGGCTGTTCGGCGTGTTCGATGAGAACGTTCCGATCTTCGAGGAAGAGACGGGCGCAAAACTGAAGATCCGGTCGGACGGCATCGCGATCGAAGGGGAGCCGGAGGCGGTCGCCTTGTGCCGTTCCGTGCTGGACAAGCTGCTCGAAATGCAGCGTCGCGGCGATCCGATCAACCGCACGCGCATCCGCTATGCGATCGATCTTGCCAAGGAGGGCAACGCCGACCTGATCTCGTCGATCATGGGCGACGTGATCGCGCTGACGCATCGCGGCAAGCAGGTCAAATGCAAAACGCTCGGCCAGAAACGGTACGTGCAGGCGCTGAAAAACCACGATCTCGTATTCGGCGTCGGTCCGGCGGGAACCGGCAAAACGTATCTTGCCGTTGCGATGGCGGTGCTCGCGTTTAAGAACAAGGAGGTCGAGCGCATCATCCTGACCCGGCCGGCGGTCGAAGCGGGCGAAAAGCTCGGCTTTCTGCCGGGGGATCTGCAGAACAAGGTCGATCCGTATCTCCGTCCGCTGTACGACGCGCTGCAGGAGTTTTTCGGAATGGAGACGTTCAAACAGCTCATGGAGCGCGGCGCGATTGAGGTCGCTCCGCTCGCGTACATGCGCGGCCGCACGCTGAACAATGCGTATATCATTCTCGATGAAGCGCAGAACTGCTCAATCGAGCAGATGAAGATGTTCCTGACGCGCTTCGGCGAGGGCAGCCGGATCATCGTGACCGGCGATATGACGCAGATCGATCTGCCGAGGGAGCGCGTCAGCGGACTTGTCCACGCGATCCGGATTCTCGACGGCGTCGAGGGCATTTCCATCGTGCGGCTGACGCATAAGGACGTCGTGCGGCACGAGCTTGTACAGCGGATCATTCAGGCGTATGAGCGCGCTGAAAAGCAGCGGGAGGAAAAGCATGATCGAGCTGGTGAGTGAGGCGGTCGCGCTGACGGAGGCGGAGCGCGCGGGGATCACGGCCGCGGCGGAGGCCGCGCTCGCGTATGAGCGCAAAAAAGGCGATTTATGCGTGATGGTCGATACGCCGGAGCGCATCCGGACGCTGAACCGCGATTTTCGGCATGTCGACCGCGTGACCGATGTGCTGACGTTTCCGGCGTGGGAAGGCGAGGACCCGCTCGGCGGAGACGGATACCTCGGGGATATCATGATCTGCTATGACAGGGCGAAGGAGCAGGCGGAGGAGTACGGGCATTCGCTTTCGCGTGAGCTTGCGTTTTTGACCGTGCACGGCGTGCTGCATCTGTTGGGATACGACCACATGACCGGGCCGGAGGAGCGCGTCATGCGCGAACGGCAGACGGCGATTCTGAACGGAATGGGGGTAACGAGGGAATGACGGCGGAAAAGAAGGAATGGCTTCTGGATCTTGCACAGGAAGCGCGCGCGCGGTCGTACAGCCCGTATTCGAACTACGCGGTCGGCGCGGCGCTGCTTTGCGCGGACGGAACCGTGTATCAGGGCTGCAACATTGAGAACGCTTCGTTCGGCGATACGGTCTGTGCCGAGCGCTGCGCCATGTTCAAAGCCGTTTACGACGGGAAACGCGAATTTACCGCAATCGCGGTCATCGGCTCCGGCGAATCGCCGGCGTTTCCGTGCGGCATCTGCCGGCAGGTGATGGCCGAGTTCTGCGAAAAAGAGTTTCTGATCATCACCGCCAACTGCGATCGTACTGCCGTTTCGACGGATACGCTGGCGGAGCTGCTGCCGCATTCGTTCGGCCCGAAGGATCTGCTATGATTCGGGAAGGATATAAAAGCGGGTTTTTCAGCATTATCGGCTGCCCGAATGTCGGAAAATCCACGCTGCTCAATACGCTGATCGGACAGAAGATCGCGATCGTCACCGATCGTGCGCAGACCACGCGCAACCGCATCACCGGCGTTCTGACCGGCAAGGGCTGGCAGATGGTCTTTTTGGACACGCCGGGCATGACGCGCCCGAAGAACAAGCTCGGTGAATACATGCAGAAGGTTGCCGAAAGCGCGTCCGACGATACGGAAGCGGTGCTGTTTCTGGTCGACGCGACGCAGGGCGTGCGCGAGCGCGACCGGGAGATTCTCGAACGGCTTTCTTCGGCCCGATCCAAAAAGATCGGCGTGATCAACAAGTCCGACGCCGCAAGCGCGCTTGTCATGCGCGAGATCCGGGAAACGCTCGAAGAGACCGGCCTGTTTGAAACGGTGCTTTCGGTTTCGGCAAAGAACGGAGACGGAGTGGACAGGCTGCTCGAAACGCTGAAGGGGTATCTTTCGGACGGCCCGCAGTATTTTCCGGACGATATGGTGACCGATCAGCCCGAGCGCGTGATCGTCGCCGAAATGATCCGGGAGAAGACGCTGCTGCTTTTGCGGGAGGAGGTTCCGCACGGCATCGGCGTCAGCGTCGATAAAATGGAACTGCGGGAGGGCGGCGAGCTGATGGACGTCTGGGCGACGGTCTATTGCGAGCGCGAGAGCCACAAGGGAATTCTGATCGGCAGAGGCGGCAAGATGCTCAAAAGGATCGGCATGGAAGCGCGGAAGGACGTTGAGTGGCTGCTCGGCGTCCGCGTGAACCTGCAGCTTTGGATCAAGGTGAAAGAGGATTGGAGAAACCGGCAGCAGATGCTCAGCGAGCTCGGTTACCGCGACGTATAAAAAACCGTTTTCCGCGCATACTGAAGGTATGGAAAACGAAAAAGAACGGGCCGCATTTTTGCGGTTTATGAAGACGGGCAGGATCGAGGACTATCTTGCCTATACCAAAGAACGGAAGGAATGGCCGCCGAAACCCTGAACGGAATCGTCATCGGCTGCACGGACTATCGGGACAACGATCGGATGCTGACGCTGTTCACGGTGGAACGGGGCAGGGTGGACTGCAAGGCGCGGAACTGTCGGAAACCGACCGCGCCGCTTTTGGCGTGCGCGCAGCCGTTTGTCTACGGCGAATACACGGTGTTTTTTGCAAAGGATCGCGGAACGGTCGATTCGTGCGACGTCCGCGAGAGCTTTTATGCGCTGCGCGAGGATCCGGATCGCTTCCTGATCGCGTCGGCGGCGGCGCGCTTCTGCCTTTCGGCAATCGAACCGGACACGCCGAACGAGCGGCTGTTTATGCTGCTGTACCATACGCTGTCGTTTCTTGCCTATTCCGAGCAGAACCCGCTGGATCTGCTGTGCGGGTTTCTGATCCATTTTCTCGATCGGATCGGCTACCGCCCGGTGCTGACGCACTGCGCCGTATGCCGGAGAGATGTGCGAAGCGACGCCGTTCTGTTCTATTCGGCCGAGGCGGGCGGAACCGTCTGCGTCGCGTGCCCGCACGGCGGGCGGCCGGTGAGCCGCACGGCGCTGGAGGCAATGCGGCGGATGCTGCTGCTTGAGGACCGCGATCTGA
Source organism: uncultured Eubacteriales bacterium (assembly GCA_902768795.1). GTDB lineage: Bacteria > Bacillota > Clostridia > Christensenellales > CAG-138 > UBA3792. The sequence goes on along the minus strand of CACXMS010000018.1, from coordinate 3,887 downwards.
ACCGCATCCGCATGTCGGAATCCCTGCGAAAGGATGTCCTTGCGCTGCTGATCGAGACGGCTTCGCAGGCGCTCGGCGCGCAGGATCGCGCTGTGAAAATGTTGGAACAGTTCCTGCTTTAAGTGGGAACTTTTTTTGTCGAGAATTCGTAAAATGAGGGTTGCGTATTGAACGGAAATTTGATAAAATAAATTGTTCCCAAATATTATAGGAGGTATTATATGGCAAAGAAGTATGTTTACTTGTTCAGCGAAGGCAACGCAGGCATGCGGAACCTTCTGGGCGGCAAAGGCGCGAACCTCGCCGAGATGACCAATCTCGGCCTGCCGGTTCCGCAGGGATTCACGATCACGACGGAAGCCTGCACCCAGTATTATGAGGACGGCCGTCAGATCAACCCCGACATTCAGGCGGAGATCATGACGTATATCGAGAAGCTGGAGCAGATCACGGGCAAGAAGTTCGGCGATACGGAGAATCCGCTGCTGGTTTCCGTCCGCTCGGGCGCTCGCGCATCCATGCCGGGCATGATGGACACGATCCTCAACCTCGGTCTGAACGAGCAGGTTGTTGAAGTCATCGCTCAGAAATCCGGCAATCCGCGCTGGGCATGGGACTGCTATCGCAGATTTATTCAGATGTTCTCCGACGTCGTTATGGAGGTCGGCAAGAAGTACTTCGAAGTGCTGATCGACCGCATGAAGGAAGCCAAGGGCGTCAAGCAGGACGTCGAGCTCAATGCGGACGACCTTCGTGAGCTTGCCAACCAGTTCAAGGCGGAATACAAGGAGAAGATCGGCGAAGACTTCCCGGCGGATCCGAAGGTACAGCTGTTCGAAGCGATCAAGGCCGTTTTCCGTTCGTGGGACAACCCGCGTGCAAACGTCTATCGCCGCGACAACGATATCCCGTATTCCTGGGGCACCGCGGTCAACGTGCAAATGATGGCGTTCGGCAACATGGGCGACGACTGCGGCACCGGCGTTGCGTTCACGCGCGATCCGGCGACCGGCGAAAAGGGTCTGTTCGGCGAGTTTTTGACCAACGCGCAGGGCGAAGACGTCGTTGCCGGCGTCCGCACGCCGATGCACATCGCCGAAATGGAGCAGAAGTTCCCGAAGGCGTTCGAGCAGTTCGTTGACGTTTGCAACAAGCTCGAGAGCCACTATCGCGACATGCAGGATATGGAGTTCACCGTCGAGCACGAGAAGCTGTACATGCTGCAGACCCGCAACGGCAAGCGCACCGCGAAGGCCGCTCTGAAGATCGCCTGCGATCTCGTTGACGAGGGCATGCGGACCGAGCAGGAAGCGATCGCGATGATCGATCCGCGAAACCTCGATACGCTGCTGCACCCGCAGTTCGACGCGAAGGCGCTGAAGGCGGCAACGCCGGTTGCCCGCGCGCTCGGCGCATCCCCGGGCGCCGCCTGCGGCCAGATCGTATTCACCGCGGAAGACGCCAAAGCATGGGCGGCTCGCGGCCAGAAGGTCGTTCTCGTCCGTCTCGAGACCTCTCCGGAGGACATCGAGGGCATGAAGGCCGCGCAGGGCATTCTGACCGGTCGCGGCGGCATGACCTCTCACGCGGCGGTTGTCGCGCGCGGCATGGGCTCCTGCTGCGTTTCCGGCTGCTCCGCCATGGTCATGGATGAAGAGAACAAGAAGTTCACGCTCGGCGGCAAGGAATACCACGAGGGCGACTGGATTTCGATCGACGGTTCCACCGGCTGCGTGTATGACGGCGTGATCCCGACGGTCGACGCCGAAATCGCGGGCGAGTTCGGCCGCATCATGTCCTGGGCGGACAAGTACAGAAGACTGCAGGTTCGCACGAACGCCGATACCCCGCGCGACGCGAAGAAAGCGCGCGAGCTTGGCGCGCAGGGCATCGGCCTCTGCCGTACCGAGCACATGTTCTTCGAAGGCGAGCGCATCGAAGCGATCCGCGAGATGATCTGTTCCGACACCGTCGAAGAGCGCGAAGTGGCGCTTGCGAAGCTGCTCCCGATGCAGCAGGGCGACTTTGAAAAGCTGTACGAAGCGATGGAAGGCGACCCGGTCGTCATCCGTTTCCTGGATCCGCCGCTTCACGAGTTCGTTCCGACCGAAGAGGCCGACATCGAAGCGCTCGCAAAGGCGCAGAACAAGTCCGTCGAGCAGATCAAGGCGATCATCTCCGGCCTGCATGAGTTCAACCCGATGATGGGCCACCGCGGCTGCCGTCTGACCGTCACCTATCCGGAAATCGCGAAGATGCAGACCCGTGCGGTCATCCGCGCGGCGATCAACGTCAAGAAGGCGCATCCGGAATGGAAGCTCGTTCCCGAGATTATGATCCCGCTCGTCGGCGAAGCGAAGGAATTCAATTTCGTACGCAACATCGTCGTTGCGGTCGCGGACGAAGAGATTCAGGCCGCGGGCAGCGACCTGAAGTATGAGGTCGGCACGATGATCGAGATTCCGCGCGCCGCTCTGACCGCAGACGAGATCGCCAAGACCGCCGAGTTCTTCTGCTTCGGCACGAACGACCTGACCCAGATGACGTTCGGCTTCAGCCGTGACGACGCGGGCAAGTTCCTGACCTCGTACTATGACACCAAGATCTATGAGTCCGATCCGTTCGCGCGTCTTGACCAGACCGGCGTCGGCAAGCTCATGGAGATGGCGTGCAAGCTCGGCAGATCGACCCGTCCGGACATCACGCTCGGCATCTGCGGCGAACACGGCGGCGATCCGTCGTCCGTAGAGTTCTGCCACAACATCGGCCTGACCTACGTTTCCTGCTCGCCGTACCGTGTCCCGATCGCCCGTCTCGCCGCAGCGCAGGCCGCTATCAAATATGGGGAGGACTAATCTGTACTTCAGTTTTAAGGTTAATTTCGACCAAGCAGAAGCGTACAGAAAATCAACAGACCAATATCTTCGTGCAAAACAGTGGGAAGATTTAACTGTTGAAGTCTTTATCTAAAACAATTAGCAGGCATATTACTGTAAAAAGTAGTATGCCTGCTTTTTTTATGCCCATTTTGCACCTTTGTCCCTTTTTCATACCTATTATATAATAAGAATGAAAGCGAGGTGTTCAGTTTGAAAAAGCAAAAGTATTTATATCAATTTAACAGATCAGGAACGCAGTGAAATCCTATCTTCCCTTTTGATTAAGAAGAATAAACTGACACATCAGGGAAAGTTCACAGATGGTATTGATGAAGTTATTTGCAAGTTGATGAAAGCACGTACTAAGTTATTTAAGGTTAAAATTGTATAAAGTAAATCGGTACATATAGCCGCTTATTCTTAATTTGGAATAGGCGGCTTTTTTTGTTTTCAAAAATTTTTTTAATTTTTTTCAGAATTAGGGTGTGCATTTGACCTCTCTCAGTGGGAATTAGTGAAGGGGTTAATTCCTGACTCCGTTTAGGAACACTTCTTCACGTTCCTTGAAAACTAAATATCCAAACATTCAGGACTTTATTTCTGATGATTAGCTACCTTAACGGGTACGCCAAGACTTCCGAAAGGGACGAGCGAGAATCCCCGTTATAAATATCAGGTTGCCCCTGATATGGCGATGACAGTCAGAATGATAATGATACTTCTCTACGGAGCAGGCGGAGTACCCGGCTGAGGTGAGATTCCTATGATATGGTTTAGCAGACCGTTCCCTGATTGTTTCCCGTTCAGCTTTTTGCTATGCAGGGGTGTCGAGGACAAATACTGCATTTTAACATAAAGACCGATTTTATATCGGTCTTTACATAGCACCTTATAACAAGATGCTAAATCTAAATGAAAGGAGCAAAGACAATGCCTAACTGTAATACGATTGCTATATGTAATCAAAAAGGCGGCGTTGGTAAAACGACCACGACCGTCAACTTAGGC
>CACXMS010000017.1 GCA_902768795.1 uncultured Eubacteriales bacterium | reverse complement strand
CGTGATGGCCGCCGTCAGCGTCGTCTTGCCGTGGTCAACGTGTCCGATCGTGCCGATGTTTACATGCGGCTTCGTGCGTTCGAATTTTTGCTTTGCCATGTTGTTTCTCCTTGTGAAAGATTATTTTAGATTTTTACCCGCCTGCAGAAACTGCATGGCAGCGGGCGCTGTGTTTTGTTATCATGTTTGCGAAGTGGAGCGGGTGGCGGGAATCGAACCCGTATAGCCGGCTTGGGAAGCCGGTGCTCTGCCACTGAGCTACACCCGCACGCCTCCATGATAACGAAACCATTTTACTTGCTTTTCCTCGGTTTGTCAACGGATTCCATGCGTTTTTTCCGTGAAAATTGCATAGACTTTTCCATGAACCGAATCTCTGCTCTGTTTCTGTCCCTGCTTCTTTTCGCCTGCGGCTCCGCCGAAACGGCTGCGCCCGTTTCAACTCCGGCGCCCACGGCCGCGCCGTTTCTCGTGGTGCTCGACTTCGGGCACGGCGGATTCGACGGCGGCGCCGTCGGCGCGGAAACCGGCGTAAAGGAATCCGATCTGAACCTTGCGATCGGTCTGCAGGTGAAAGACGCTCTCGAATCGCGCGGCCTTACCGTGCTTGTGACGCGCGCCGACGAAGCGGCGCTCGCATCCACAAAAAAGGCAGACATGCGCGCCCGCGGCGAACTGCTCCAGACGCCCGGCGCCTCCTGTACCGTCTCGATCCACATGAACAAATTCTCCGACCGCAGCGTCTCCGGCCCGATGACGTTTTACCAGCCCGGCGCCGAGGAGGGCCGGCGGCTCGCGCAGTGCGTAATCGACCGCGTTACCGAAGCGGTCGGGAAAAAGCCGCGCCTTGCGAACCCCGCGAACAACTTTGTCACGCGCGTCCCGTCCGCGCCGAGCGCGCTGGTCGAATGCGGATTCTTGAGCAACCGCGCCGACGAGCAGGACCTTCAGGACGAGACCTACCAGAAAACGCTTGCCGAAGCGATCGCCGCCGGCATTCTCGACTTTCTTATGCCGCCCGCCTCGCCGTAGGCTGCTGCAAAAGGCGTCAGAGCTGCACCTGCTGCTCGCTGTACGGCAGGATCGAAATCTCGAGGTTGCCGTTTTTCGTGCGAAGCGCGTCGATGAACGCTTTCTCCTCGGCGGGATCCTTCATGCGGATCAGAAACGAGAGGCGGAACATCGAGCCCATGCCGGTCGTCTTCACGCCGACGCGCTCGGTTTTTTTCAGGTAGCGGGAGAAGACGTCGTCGAACATATCCGTGTATTCGAGCGATTCGGGAACCGTCACGCGGAGCAGCTTTTCCTCGTTCATCGCCTTGCTTTCGAACAGGCGCAGCGAGGAGAAGACGAAGTACAGCGCGCCGAGCGCAACGAGAATGATCACGCCGTAGGCAAGGTAGCCCATGCCGAACGCGATGCCCGCGCCCATGGCGATCAGGATCGCGGCGATCTCGTCCGCGGAGCCCGGCGCCGAACGGAACCGGATCAGACTGAACGCGCCGCCGATCGCAACGCCCGCGCCGATGTTGCCGTTGACGAACGTGATGACCGCGCCGACGACGAACGGAACCAGCGCGACGACGATGAAGAACCGCTTCGTCGAGCGGACGCGCAGCGACATGATCCACGCGAACAGCGCGCCGGTGACGACGGCCGCCGCCGCCATCCAGAAGAACTCCGCCGCGGTGACGGAAGAAGAATAAATCGATTCAAACATTTTGGTTTCCCCCTTCTGGTTCAAAAGCGTTATGCGCCGGGCAACAGGCGGCGCTTGTACACCTCGCCGTATTTGGAAATGCTGCCCTGCCGGATGCTGCCGCACGCTAAAATATCGGTCAGCCACAGCGGGATCGCCTGCTGGATCTTGAGCTCGAGGATCGCCTCGCCCGGGCCGAGCAGCGGCGCGCCGTCCATGGACGCGTCGAGCCGAAGATCCTCGGTGCGGTAGCGCGGATTGCGGTCGATCGTCAGCCGCAGATCGCCGTCCGGCTCATAATACGCGGTGCGGTCGTAAAGGATCAGGCAGGTCGGCTCAAGATTCCGGTAGTATTCCCGGAAATACAGCAGCTCGCGGTCGATCTGCCCGCCCTCGAACCCGTCCCGCTCCCCGCGGAAGAACGATTCGACCGTCAGGATCACGGACTGCACGCGGCGCTTGTACACGACGCCGTACGCCTTGCGCTTGAGCTCGAGAAAAACCGGCGAATCCTGCGTCGCAAGCCCGTAGGAGCGCAAGCGGATCTTTTCCTTGAATTCGGGCTTCTCGACCGAAGTCCGGATCAGCCGCGCGTCCGGCGTGTCGTAATACAGCGACGCGATCGGCGTCAGACCGTAATCGTCCTCGCGCATGTGCCCGCAAAGCCGCTCCGTCAGGTATTCGGTCTGCCCGGCGTCGAGAATGTATTTGAGTTCATACCGTTTCATCACAACGATCGGTGCGTTCATGGTCATTGTCCTTCCTTTCTCTGTTCGCTGCCTGTGAGAAGCTGCTTTGCCGCGGCGAAGAGCTGTTCGGGCCGGAACGGAAACGCGAGCGCCGCGTCCGCGCCCCAAAGCGTTCCGCTGCCGGTCGCAAGCAGGAGAACCGGCACGCGCCGCGCGCCGAGCGCCCGGATCAATCCGTCGCGCCCCGCCTGGCTTTCATTCACCACCGCAAGATCAAACGTTTCTTTCTCCAGAAGCGCGGTCGCCTCGGCCGCGCTGTCGGTCGTTTCCGTCCGATAGCCGCGCATTTTCAGCAGCACTCCGTAGCAGCGCAGCAGCGCGCGGTCCGGATCGACAAACAGCAGCCGTTTCATGGTCCCCTCCCCCGCCCGCCTGCCGGCGGGCTTTTCTGTTTACGGCTTCAGTATAGCGAGGGTTCCTTAAACGGAGCTTAAAGAAAAAAACTTTTTTCCAAAAAGAACCCCCGCGCGTCGGAAAAATAAAAAAGCGCCCGAAGCGCGGAAAACGATATCGTTCTGAGCACCTTCGGGCGTTATTGTGTTGTGCTTTTTTCAGAAGTAGAAGCCGGGGCAGAGAAGGAACGCGTCAAACGCAAGGACCGCCAGCGCCGCGATCCACAGCACCGGTTTTTTCTCCGCGCAGGGCGAGAAATAATAGACGTTCTTCTTCGGCGGCTTGACCATGTGCGCGACGAACATATATCCCCAGAAGAAGCCGATCATGCCGAAAATGTTGATGATCGGGCTGATGATCAGAAAATCCGCCATGTTCTTCCTTGCGACCGGCCCGTTCATCTCGACCAGCGTAAACACGACGGCGTTGAACAGATACGGGAACAGATAGATCGCCGACGCAACCGTGTTCCGCTCCTTTTTATCGTTGTTGTCGCGGATAAAGTGGTACGCCTGCCGGAACGCGATGTAGAAAACGAACAGGATCCCCAGGCAGCCGACGATCAGCATGCCGATCCGCAGCGCGATGCTGCCGTTGAAGCGCTCGAGCACCTTGGCCCAGTCGCCCTGCTGGCGATCGCCGGGATTGGGATCGTACAGGAAGAAATCCCGCAGAAAATAGCCGAAGCCCATGCTGTAATGCATGATCGTCGTCATCAGAACGAGCGGCCGGCTCAAGGGGCCGAGCTTTGCATTTTTCAGAACGATCAGCAAAACCGTGCCGATGAGAATATTCATCAGCGCCGCGCTGCCCTCCAGCATCACCTTCCAGAAGAAGGAATTCATGTCGACGGACGGCGTGCCGATCGTGCCGGCGACGCCAAAGGCCAGAAGCTGCGGCTTCAAACCGGCCGCCATCTGGGTCAGCAGATGCGTCGCCTCATGCACCGGCGCGGTCAGGTTCATCGCGATCACGCCCAGCGCCAGGCAGTTCAAGATCAGAAAGATCCGCTTGGTTTTCTTTGCTTGGTCCATGCGTCCGCGCCGCCTTATTGGTTCTCTTTTTCTTTGTCCGCTTTATCCTTCGCGCCGAGCACGACCGCAAGGATCGCCATCAGGCAGCCGGCGATGAATACCGCAATCCAGCTGATGTTCCAGGCGCTGCCGAGCATGCCCCAGACGATCATAACCGCCACGCCGATAATCGAGATGACCGGGAATAAGAAGCTGTACTTTTTCATAGAAATATTTCCCCCTTTCGACAGACTGTACTGTCAAAATCATTATATGTTGCCGTAGAAACGGTTTCAAGAGGAAGACGGACAAGCGGTAGTAAAAAAGGCATGAACGGTATCCGCCGCAGCGCGCCGGATCGGAAATTGCCCGGCAGCCGGTCTGCCCGAAGAAAACGGATCTTTGTTCCGGCCGGGCGCGGCCATGAAAGCCGGCGCCGGGCAGCAAATCTGCAAAACGAACAATATTTCAAACAAAATCTGAAAAAATGTCAGAAAAGAGCAAAAACCGTTTGCGTTTTGGCGGGAATGCTTGTATAATAGGTTTCGTATCCGGAATCGGGTCTGTGGTTGCAAGTCGATGCCAGTCGCAGGCGAAACGATCCACATAAGCGGAAAAATTCCGTGAGCATGGTGCGGCTTAGAGGTAAGTCCAACCGGCGGCGCAGCCGTCGAGAGGGGCAGTAGTGGGGAGCGCGAACGCTTAGGAGCGAACCCTCCGGTTGGCGAGTGTGGGGGCAAAGACCAGGTCAGCCGATGACGGAGACAAAAAGTTTGAAGGGAAGAAAGATGCAAATGTTCGAAGACAGAGTATTGGTCTGCAAAGACTGCGGCAAAGAGTTCGTGTTCTCCGCGGGAGAGCAGGAGTTCTATGCACAAAACGATTTCAAAAACGATCCGGCGCGCTGCCCCGCCTGCCGCAAGGCAAGGAAGCAGCAGCGGTCCGACCGGCAGAACGGCCCGCGCGAGCTGTTTGACGCCGTTTGCGCGGCTTGCGGAAGACCCACCAAGGTCCCGTTCGAGCCGAAAACCGACAAGCCGGTTTACTGTTCCGATTGCTTTGCAAAGCGCCGCGGCAGATAAAGTTCCACCCCATTGGAAAAACTCCCCATTACCGGGGAGTTTTTGTATTCGCAGCGGTTTACGCCGCAAAGCGCAATATGCCAAACAGGATGCTGCCAAACGAAACCAAAAGGCACAGCAGCCCGACGATCCAGGTTCCCGGGCGGCGTTTCACAAGGCCCAGAATAAACGATACGAACGCAAACACGATCGCCAGCGGCGCAAGCACGCTCGTCATCGTCGAAAATACCGCAAGCAGCGCGGTCTCCAGCCGCAAAACCATGCAGATGATCGCAAAGGTCGCAAGGAGGAACGTCAGCGCGGTCAGAATCAGCGCGGTCAGCGCCGGGCCGAGCAGTCCTCTCGGTTTCTCCTCCGCCGGCGCGGCGGCGGGCGCGGTCCTGACAACCGGCGCAGATTCCCGGGCCGCTTCCGGCGCGGCGGGCGCTTCGGGCACGGCGGGTTCTTCCATCGCCTCGGGTTCAACAGGTTCTTCCGTCGCCTCGGGCACGATCGGTTCTTCGGCCGCCTCCGGCACGGCGGGTTCTTCCATCGCCTCGGGCGCGACGGGCGCGATCGGGAAAACGCGCGCGCCGCAGTTCGGGCAGAAATTCAATTTGCCTTCGGGGAGGCGAATTCCGCATTGACTGCAAAACATTCGGATCACTTTCCTTTCTCGGAACTTTTCTTTCGGTTGTACTGCAGCAGATACCACAGCAGCACGAGGATCTGCATCCCTCCCGCCACGGCAAACAGCAGCGGATTGCCGGTGACCGACCGTGCGAACAGGAGAATAAACAGATAAATCATCACGGCGAGCGCCCAAACGAGCGAGCTGACCGCAATCGCCTGCAGCAGCGTCCCGCCCCAGACATGCGCGAACACGACGGCGACGATCGCCGAAACCGGGATCGCGCAGATGAAGCACATCCAGGCGTTCGGCACGCCGAACAGCGTCAGCAGATAAAACACCAGCACGGCAATCAGGTACACAAGCCCGATCGACAGCAGCGAAATCAGCCAGTGCCGCCGCTTCCGCACGGACGCGGGCCGTTTCAGCGATCCCTCGTGCAGAAACTCGTCGACGGGAATCTCATACAGCTCGGCGAGGCGGCAGAGCACGAGAAGATCGGGGAGCCCCTCTCCGCGCTCCCACTTGGACACCGACTTATCGGAATAATTCAGTTTTTCGGCAAGCTGCGCCTGCGTCAGGTTGGCGCGCTTGCGGTAGGCGGTCATGCGCTCCGCCACGATTTTTCGAATCTGATCGCTTTCCATTGTTCCCTCAAAAAATTGTTCTCCGGGGGACGGCTCTCATTGCCGGATCTATGGCATTTTTATTTATTATAGCGGAAAACGGGAAGCCGCGCAAGGTGAAAAATGCAACAACATTATGACATTTCTCAGCGCGGCGGCAAAAGCGTGCGAAAAACCGCGCGAAAAACCGCCGGGACAACCGGGTCCCGCCGCGCCGGTTGTCCACCGTTTTTTGGAAACCGTCCGGAAAGTTTTCCACCGCATTCCGGCCCGAAAATTCACAAATTCTCCATAAATTCCGCTCAAAATGTGGATAAGTTTGTGGATGATGTGGAAAACGGGGATACTTGTCCGCTGTCCGATAAATCGGATGCCTGCCCGGGCGCTCTGCGCGAAAAAGCGTGCATCCGCCCTTCACAGCAGCCAGAGCCCCAGCACGATCAGCACCAGCGCAAGCGCGGCGCAGAACACCCAAAAAGGAACGCAAAAGAGCAGAAGCAGCAGGCCGAGCGCGATCAGCGTGAGCGCGGCGGCCCGGATCGGACAAAGGAAACGGTTCGAACGCATGGCACTTTCCTCCCGGACGGTTCTTCTCTATTGTATGCCCTGTCTCTGCAGCGCGTTCCGAAAGCCGCTCCTCCCGACTTTTGTTCACAATGCCCTTGCAATCGTCCCCGTGCGGCTGTTATAATAAAGGCACTTCAAATCCGGAGGACGGAACGATGAACCGAACGATCGACAAGGAAGATTACGTCGAGCCGCGCTGCCTGCTCTGCGAGCAGCCGTACGGCGCCGAGCCGAAGATCCAACCCGTTCCGCAGCAGCGGATCGTCGAAAAGCTCGACGAATACATGAGCCGCCGCGACTATGCGGGCGCCGAGCGGCATCTTCTGTACTGGCTCGAGGAAGCGCGGCGCGGGCACGATCCGCGCGGCGAGCTGCTGATCCGAAACGAGCTCGTCGGGCATTACCGCAAGGTCGGCGACCGGGAAAAAGCGTTCGCAAGCGCGGACGAAGCGCTGCGGCTGCTGCGCGAGATCGGCTACGACGGTTCGATCAGCGCAGGCACGTCGTACGTGAACATTGCGACGGTTTACAACGCGTTCGGGGACAACGAGCGCGCGATCGCGCTGTTTGAAAAGGCGCGCGCGGTTTACGAAGCGATTCCGAATCTTCGGCCGGAGCTTCTCGGCGGTCTTTACAACAACATGGCCCTGACCTGCAGCGCGCTCGGAAGATACCGGGACGCGTACGCGCTCTACGACCGCGCGATCGACGCGATGGCGCTGGTTAAAAACGGCTGTCTTGAGCAGGCGATCACGTACCTCAACATGGCAAACACGGCCGAGGCCGAACTCGGACTGCTCGGCGCGGCGGAAACGATCGACGCCTGCCTGGACCGCGCGGAAGCGCTGCTGGATACGCCGTCCGTCCCGCACGACGGCTACTACGCGTTTGTCTGCGAAAAGTGCGCGCCGACGTTCGACTATTACGGGTTGTTCTTTGCGGCGAACAAACTGAAGGAAATGGCGAGGGCGATCTATGAACGGGCTTGAGCTGAGCGAGGCGTTCTACCGGACGCACGGCGCGCCGATGCTGCAGGAACAGTTTCCCGACCTTTTGCCGCTGCTTGCGGTCGGGCTTACCGGCAGCGGCTCGGAATGCTTCGGCTTTGACGACGATCTCTCGCGCGATCACGATTTCGAGCCGGGCTTCTGCATTTTCCTGCCGGGCGAGGACGCGGTGGACCGGCGGACCGCTTTTGGGCTCGAGCGCGCCTATGCCCGCCTGCCGAAAGAATTCCTGGGCTTAAAGCGCAGCAACATCGCGCCCGTCGGCGGCGCGCGGCACGGCGTGCTGCGGACCGCGGAATGGTTTACGGACAAGGTCGGCGCCGCGGACGGCGTTCTGACGCTGCGGCAATGGCTGACCGTGCCCGAATACGCGCTTGCCGAAGCGGTCAACGGCAGGATCTTTTTCGACGGATCCGGCGATCTGACGCGCATCCGCGCCCGGCTGTCGGCCTACCCCGAGGACGTTCGCAAAAAGAAGCTCGCGGGGAACCTGCTTCTGATGGCGCAGGCGGGGCAGTACAACTACCGCCGCTGCCTCGGCCACGGCGAGACCGGCGCGGCGCAGCTTGCCGTCGCGGAGTTCGTCAAAGCGACGATGGCCACCGTTTTCCTGCTGAACCGCGTCTACTGCCCGTACTACAAATGGAGCTTTCGCGCGATGCGCGCGCTGCCGAAGCTTTCGCTGCTCGCGGAAACGGCGGAATATCTGCTCACGACCGACAACGGGCCGGAATTTGCCGAAACGAAATACGATCTGATCGAGGACGCGGCTTCGTGCGTCATCGACGAGCTGCAAGCGCAGGGGCTGACCGAAGCGATCTGCGGCGATCTCGAAAAGCACGCGTACTCGGTCAACGACGGGATCGCGGACGCTAATCTTCGCAACCTGCACGTGCTCGCCGCGGTCTGAAAGGAGAATGGCATGAAAATTCACGGATTGCAGAAAATGACGCTGCTCGATTTCCCGGGCCGCGTCGCCTGTACGGTGTTTCTCGGCGGATGCGACCTAAGCTGTCCGTTCTGCCACAACGCCGAGCTGATCGACGGCACGGCCGAACCGGTCATGGACGAAACCGAACTGCTCGCGTTTTTGGAAAAGCGCAAAGGGCTGCTTGACGGCGTGGCGTTCACGGGCGGCGAGCCGACGCTGCGGAAGGATCTGCCCGATCTGTTCCGAAAAATCAAGGCGCTCGGCTACCCGATCAAGCTCGACACAAACGGCCTGCACCCCGACCGGCTGAAAGCGCTGCTGGACGAGGGCCTGGTCGATTACGTTGCGATGGACATCAAAAACAGCCCCGAAAAGTACGCCCTCACCGCGGGTGTCGATACGGTTGACCTTGAAAAAATCAGCGAAAGCATCCGCCTTCTGATGTCTTCCGGCGTCGATTACGAGTTTCGCACGACCGTCGTTGACGAACTGCATGCGCCCGGGGACTTCGACGCGATCGCAAACTGGATCGCCGGCGCAAAGGCGTACTTTCTCCAGCCGTTCGTCGACCGCGATTCCGTTGTGTACGAAAACTTCCATGCGCCCGATCCAAAACGCATGAAATTGTATTGTGATGCTGTCCGAAAAACGGTACCCAATGCGGCGATAAGAGGCATGTAGTCTGCATTTTTACCGTTTCGGCGATTGCATAAAGTATTTTGCATATACAGAGAAAAAATACAATATCTTGTACGAATTGTTAACAATCAACACAACATATTGACAAACAACTCTCCTTTGTGGTAGAGTGTGCTTGCTCGGATTCGGGGAAAGCCCGGTCCGAAACAGGATTTCACCATCACCGAGGGGGATTTTTTATGTACCGGGTAGTAAAAAGAGACGGGGAAATTGCGGAGTTTTCGATCGGCAAGATCAGCGCCGCGATCACGAAGGCGTTTGAAGCGCTGAATAAACAGTATCATCCGAGCGTGATCGAGCTTTTGTCGCTGCACGTCACTTCGGATTTCGAAAGCAAGATCAAGGACGGCAACATCACCGTCGAGGATATTCAGGACAGCGTGGAAAAGGTGCTGTCCGAGTCGGGCTACGCGGACGTCGCCAAGGCGTACATTCTGTACCGCAAGCAGCGCGAGAAAGTCCGCAACATCAATTCGACGGTTCTGGACTACAAGGACCTTGTCGACAACTATCTGCAGATCAACGACTGGCGCGTCAAGGAGAACTCGACCGTGACGTATTCGGTCGGCGGCCTGATTCTTTCCAACTCCGGCGCGATCACGGCAAACTACTGGCTGAGCGAGATCTACGATCCCGAGGTCGCCGAAGCGCACCGCACGGCGGCGATCCATCTGCACGATCTTTCGATGCTGACCGGCTACTGCGCGGGCTGGAGCTTAAAGCAGCTGATCCAGGAGGGTCTCGGCGGCGTTCCCGGCAAGATCACGTCCTCCCCGGCGAGCCATCTTTCGACGCTGTGCAACCAGATGGTCAACTTCCTCGGCATCATGCAGAACGAATGGGCGGGCGCGCAGGCGTTCTCCTCGTTCGACACGTATCTTGCGCCGTTTGTCAAGGTCGATAACCTTTCCCAGAAGGAAGTCAAGCAGTGCGTGCAGTCGTTCATCTACGGCGTGAACACGCCGAGCAGATGGGGCACGCAGGCGCCGTTCTCGAACATCACGCTCGACTGGACGGTCCCGAAGGACCTCGAAAACCTGCCCGCGATCGTCGGCGGCAAGGAGATGGATTTCACCTACGGCGACTGCAAGAAGGAAATGGACATGGTGAACAAGGCGTTCATCGAGGTCATGATCGAGGGCGACGCGAACGGCCGCGGCTTCCAGTACCCGATCCCGACGTATTCGATCACGCGGGACTTCGACTGGAGCGAGACCGAAAACAACAAGCTGCTGTTCGAAATGACCGCCAAGTACGGCACGCCGTATTTCTCGAACTACATCAATTCGGACATGGAGCCGAGCGACGTGCGTTCGATGTGCTGCCGTCTGCGTCTGGACCTTCGCGAGCTTCGCAAAAAGTCCGGCGGCTTCTTCGGCTCGGGCGAATCGACGGGCTCCGTCGGCGTCGTCACGATCAATATGCCGCGCATCGCGTACCTTTCCAGGGACGAAAAGGAATTCTATGACCGGCTCGACAAGATGATGGATATCGCAGCGCGTTCGCTCAAGACGAAGCGCACGGTCATCACCAAGCTGCTCGAAGCGGGGCTGTATCCGTATACGAAGCGCTACCTCGGCACGTTCGCCAACCACTTCTCCACGATCGGTCTGATCGGCATGAACGAAGTCGGTCTCAACGCGAACTGGCTCCGCGCCGACCTCACGCATCCGAAGACGCAGCGCTTCACGCGCGACGTGCTGAACCACATGCGCGAGCGCCTTTCCGACTATCAGGAAAAGTACGGCGATCTCTATAACCTCGAGGCGACCCCCGCCGAATCGACGACGTACCGCTTCGCAAAGCACGACAAGTCGCGCTATCCGGATATCATCACGGCGAACATGAACGGCACGCCGTACTACACGAACTCGTCGCACCTGCCGGTCGGCTACACGGAGGACATCTTCTCCGCGCTCGACATCCAGGACGATCTGCAGACGCTGTACACCTCCGGCACCGTGTTCCACGCGTTCCTCGGCGAGAAGCTGCCCGACTGGAAGGCCGCGGCGAACCTCGTCCGCAAGATCGCCGAAAACTATAAGCTCCCGTACTACACGATGAGCCCGACGTATTCGGTCTGCAAGGACCACGGCTACATCACCGGCGAGCATTACACCTGCCCGATCTGCGGCAACAAGACCGAGGTCTACAGCCGCATCACCGGCTACTACCGTCCGGTCCAGAACTGGAACGACGGCAAGGCGCAGGAGTTCAAGGACCGCAAGGTCTACAACCTCGGCCGTTCCACGCTGACGCATGTCGGCCCGATCCCCGCGCCCGACGATTCCGCTCTGGACGCGGCGGTGGACGAAGCCGCCGAAAAAGCGGCCGAAGCGTGCGCGCCCGAGCTCGGCACCGTGCTGCTGTTCAAAACGCCGACCTGCCCGAACTGCAAGCTCGCCGCCGCGCTGCTCGATAAGGCGGGCGTCGCCTACACCGCGCTCAACGCGAACGAGGAGAAAGAGCTCGTCGAGAAATTCGGCATCAAGCAGGCGCCGACGCTCGTGCTCACGAACGGAGAAACGTTCGAGAAGTTCCGCGGCGTCAGCGACATCAAGGGCTGGCTGATGCGCCGGGGCGCATAAGACCGCGCAAACGATCCCGGGGGCTGCCGCACGGCGCGGCAGCCCCGTGTCATAACCCGAAAACACAACTTCCACAGGAGATTTTTTATGCTGGATATGATCGTCGTCGGCGGAGGTCCCGCCGGCATGACCGCCGCGCTGTACGCGCTGCGGAACGGAAAATCGGTTCTCGTGATCGAAAAGGCCGGCTTCGGCGGCCAGATCACGCATTCCCCGAAGGTGGAAAACTATCCCGGCACGCTGCAGATGTCCGGCAACGAGTTCGCGGACCGCTTTTTGGAGCAGATCATGGCGCAGGGCGCCGAGGTCGAGCTGGAACGCGTCACGAAGGTGACCGATGAAGGCCGCGTGAAGATCGTCGAGACCGAGGAAGGCGGACGGTACGAAGCGCGCACGGTTGTGATTGCAACCGGCGTGAAGCACCGCATGCTCGGGCTGGAGGGCGAAAACGAGCTGGTCGGCGAGGGCATTTCGTTCTGCGCCGTCTGCGACGGGGACTTCTATACGGGAAAGACCGTCTGCGTCGCGGGGGGCGGCAACTCGGCGCTGCAGGAAGCGATCCTTCTCGCCGAAAAGTGCAGGGAGGTCGTCATTCTGCAGGACCTTATGCAGCTCACCGGCGAACAGCGGCTGCAAAACGTGCTCGCTTCGCGGCCGAACGTGCGGATCGTGACGAACTGCAAAATCAACCGGCTGCTGCAGGACAACGGCGTCCTGCGCGGCGTTGAGATCGAGAACCGCTCGACCGGACAGACGCGGGAGATCGCCTGCGACGGGCTGTTCGTCGCGATCGGGCTGATCCCCGAGAACGAGCCGTACGCGCACCTTGCCGCGCTGAACGCCTGGGGCTACTTCGATTCCGACGAACGCTGCGAAACCGCGACGCCGGGCGTCTATGTCGCGGGCGACTGCCGCTCCAAGTCCGTGCGCCAGCTCACAACCGCCGTTGCGGACGGCGCAACCGCCGCGCTTGCGGCCTGCCGGTATCTCAACGAGCAGTGAACATACGGCTGTCGTAAAAGGGGGCAGACCATTTGCGGCAGATTTCGGAAAAGAATACTTTCAGGTGGAAAAGGCGCCTTTTCTTCGGTCATATGCCGAAAATGATCTGAACCCGTTCTTGACAATCTGAGAGCCGCTTCGATTCTCTTTCGAGTTTCGAAGCGGCTCTGTTTTTTGTTGTTTTTTTATTCCGCGGGCGTGAAGGGCGTGAACGTCGCCAGCATCTGATCGACGAGCGACAGGAGCTGTTCGTATTCGGGTTCCGGGGCCATCAGGTTCAGACCGTACAGCCGCGTTCCGGACAGCCAGACGACGTACCCGCAGCGGTACAGATTTCCAAGCGGGTCGATGTATTCGAACGTCATGCTGCGGCCGGGACAGCCGTTCACTTCATAGTACGAGATTTCGGACGGGTTCTGCACGGTGCAGCCGGCAGCCGTATTGTTCCTTACCTCCACCATATACCTGTAATTCAAAAGATCGACAAGATCCTGCTCAATAAGGTCCGGGCCGGAATCGACCGAGAACAGCGTCAGCGCCTTCGAATCGTCCGGCGCCAGAATCACGATCCCGCTGTCGTTCTCAAATACGCTCCAATCGGATTCGGGGAACCGCACGGTAAAGTCGAACGCATCCTTTCCGCTTTCGACAACAATCCCTTTCGGCTCAGGCGAAGGCGTCGGCGTCGGGACGGCCTTGAACGCGATCGGGATCTTTTCGGACTCGATCCGGTACGGCCAGCCCGTGGTTTCCTCGATCACCATGAGCTCCAGCGTGTAATACGCCGCGGCGGGATCGGCCGCCGCCTTGCGAACGGTTCCGTAATACGAGAAGACGTAATCGCCGCCCGACAGATAAACCTCGGGGAACGGCCACTCGGCGTCGGTCGGCGCGGCAAAGCACCAGCCCTCGCCGAGGGAATTGCCCTGCGCGTCATACCAGCGCGTGCAGAAGCTCATGCGCGACAGCGCCAGATCCCCGAGAACATACCCGTAATCCGTCGTCGGATGCAGCACGGCGGAGAAGCCCACAAGATCGGTCGTTTCCTCCGACCCGGCAACGTCGGCCGTGACGCTGCGCTCCATCTCCAAAGGCAGCTTTACGATCTCGCGCTCGCTCGTCATGCGCTTGATCACGCCCTCGCTCTCATAGGCGCAGACGATCTTCAGCGTCGAGCCGGGGCGAACCTCCCCGACGTCGGCGCGCCACATTTCGCAGCCGGTATTCAGATTGAAATAGCTTCCCTCAAACTCGACGGCGCTGTATGCCGCCTCGCGCACGTCCTCGTCCTCGGCGCAGTAGACCGCGCGGTACAGATCGGGATCCTTTTCGCGCGTCAGCTCCGTTTCCTGCCCGTCGGGATCGACAAGGAGAAAATGAAAATCCTCGTCCCGATAGGTCGGAACGTCCTCATAGACCGAGCGGTAATCCATGTACCGGAACCGGAGCACGTCCGGTTCGTCCTGTGTGACGCCGCAGCACTCGATTGCAATGTAGGATTCGACGTCGACGATCTCCGGCTCGGCGGGCTCGGCGGGCGCAGCGGTCAGAACCACCATGCCGGTCACGACGGCGGCGGCGCCGTACCGCAACAGCCGCCGGATGCGGCTGCTCCCGCCGGGGCGCTTTTCTTCTTCGGGCGGAATCGGCTTCGGCTCCTCGGGCGCAGGCGGCGCGTACTCGTCCTTCAGGGACGGCACGGAAAACTCGCCGTCCCATGCGGGCGGATTGAATTCACTTTCCCACGCAGGCGGCGTATGCTCCTGCGGCGGGCGCATGGCGTCGTATTCGTCCATAGCGCCGTTCTCTTACTTGTTGTGGACGTCGACCTGCGGGAACGGGCATTCCACGCCGAGCTTCTTGAAGCCGAGCAGCAGATCGTGATTCAGCGTCCGCACGCCGTTGTAAATATCCTGCTCCTTGACGTCCGCGACAAACTTCAGCGTGACACCCGAAGCGCCGAGCTCCTGTATGCCGAGATAACGCGGCACGGCCAGGAATTTCTCCCCGTTCTTCTGATAGATTTCCTCCATCAGCGCCGGGATCTGCGCTTCGAGCTTCTCGAAATCCGTCTCGTACGGAACGTCGATCGTGCTCGCGGCGATGGAAACGCGGTCGGAACGATTCAGGATATTCTTCATGTCGGAATTGTTGACGATCTTGACGTTTCCGCCGACGTCCATGATCGACGTCGTACGGATGCCGATCTCGCAGACCGTTCCGCGGAACCCTCCAACCTCGACGATGTCGCCGACGTTGTACTGATTCTCAAACAGCATGAACGTACCGGTGATTACGTCCGCGATCAGACTCTCCGCGCTGAAGCCGACGACGAGCGTCAATACGCCGACGCTGGCCAGGATGCCGGTCACATCGACGCCGAGGATCGAAAGGCCCCAGCAGAGGATGACGATCGCCGCCACATATTTACAGAGACTTGCGATGATCGTGACCAGCGTCTGCGCTCTGTGATTGCTGAATTTGATCAGGCCGAGGACGAACGTCAGCAGCGATTCGCAGAACAGGACGAGGAAGATCATCGAGAACAGCTTGACAAACACGTTGTCGATGTTGAACCTCAAAACGAGGAGAACTGCGGCGATGACCGCGAGCACGGCGATGCGGATAATCTTTTTCTTCATGGATGCCTCCGGTGGATGATTGTTGGAAGACGGACGCGCCGGTCTGTTTCTTCATTATAGAAATCCTGCGTCGGATATTGCAAGCAAATCGGACCAAGCGGCGGTAAAAACGGCGCGAGCGGCGCCCGTGGAAAGCCCGTTCAAAAAGTTCTGCAGGGCGGCGCGTTGCCGGCCCTGCAGAGCGGTCTTACGGTAGGATTTACAGCTGCGGACCGGCGGGGACAAGCGCCTTGCCGGCTTCGTTGCCTTCGTATTTTTTGAAGTTCTTGATGAAGCGCGAGGACAGATCCTTTGCCTTCTCCTCCCAGACGGACGGATCGGCATAGGTGTCGCGCGGGTCGAGGATCTTCGGATCGACGCCCGGCAGCGCGGTCGGCACTTCGAAGTTGAAGTACGGGATCATCTTCGTCGGAGCGGAGAGGATCGCGCCGTCGAGGATCGCGTCGATGATGCCGCGCGTATCCTTGATCGAGATGCGCTTGCCGCTGCCGTTCCAGCCGGTGTTCACGAGGTACGCCTTCGCGCCGCTCTGCTCCATGCGCTTGACGAGCTCTTCCGCGTACTTGGTCGGATGCAGCTCCAAAAACGCCTGGCCGAAGCAGGCCGAGAACGTCGGCGTCGGCTCGGTGATGCCGCGCTCGGTTCCCGCAAGCTTGGCGGTAAAGCCGGACAGGAAGTAGTACTTCGTCTGCTCGGCCGTGAGGATCGAGACCGGCGGCAGAACGCCGAACGCGTCCGCGGACAGGAAGATGACGTTCTTCGCGGCGGGGCCGGACGACGTCGGACGGACGTTCTTGACGATCTTTTCGATGTGCTCGATCGGGTAGGAAACGCGGGTGTTCTCGGTCACGGACTTGTCGGCAAAGTCGATCTTGCCGTTTTCGTCGAGCGTGACGTTTTCGAGCAGCGCGTCGCGGCGGATCGCGTTGTAGATATCCGGTTCGGAATCCTTGTCGAGGTTGATGACCTTCGCATAGCAGCCGCCTTCGAAATTGAAGACGCCGTTGTCATCCCAGCCGTGCTCGTCGTCGCCGATCAGAAGACGTTTTGGGTCGGTGGACAGCGTGGTCTTGCCCGTGCCGGACAGACCGAAGAAGATCGCGGTGTTCTCGCCGTTCATGTCCGTGTTCGCGGAGCAGTGCATCGAGGCGATGCCCTGCAGCGGCAGATAGTAGTTCATCATCGAGAACATGCCCTTCTTCATCTCGCCGCCGTACCAGGTGTTCAGAATGACCTGCTCGCGGCTCGTGATGTTGAACACAACCGCGGTTTCGGAGTTCAGCCCGAGCTCCTTATAGTTCCCGACCTTCGCCTTGGACGCGGTGTACACGACGAAGTTCGGCTCAAACGCTTCCTCTTCCTCGGGCGTCGGCTTGATGAACATGTTGCGGACAAAATGCGCCTGCCATGCGACTTCCATGATGAAGCGCACCGCCATGCGGCTGTCTTTGTTCGCGCCGCAGAACGCGTCTACGACGTACAGCTTCTTGCCGGAAAGCTCCTTTAGCGCGATCTCCTTGACCGCCGCCCAGGTCTCTTCGGACGCGGGATGGTTGTCGTTCTTATACGCGTCGGTCGTCCACCAGACGGTGTTCTCGGAGTTCCTGTCGAGCACGATGAATTTGTCCTTCGGGCTGCGGCCGGTGTAGATGCCGGTCATGACGTTGACGGCGTCCAGCTCGGAGAGCTGTCCCTTGTCAAAGCCGGTCAGCGACGGATCCATCTCATCCCGGAACAGAAGTTCGTAGGAAGGATTGTAGACGATTTCTTTGGTATCGGTGATGCCGTACCGGGTCAGATCGAGTTTCTTCATACCTTAAAAACCTCTTTCTTAAAATATGGTGATTCGGTACTTTGGATCGGGGCAAAATGCCGATCTCAACCGACTACAATATACCATTTTTCCGTTCCGTTGTCAATCGGGCAGGCGCCGCCGCGCCGCGTCATTCACACTTTTTTCACCGTGCGCCCGCGGAAAGCGGAAAGATGAAATCCGTTGACACGCCCGCGAAAAACGGGTATACTGCAAGCAAAAATACGCCGTCCTCCGGCGAAAAACAGGAGTATTCCCATGAAGAAAAAATCGTCGCTGCTCCGCGTTGTGATTCTGCTGATCCTCGGCGCTCTGATCTATATCGGCGCGCGCGCCGCCGGCATCATCGACGGGCTGCCGAAATTTGAATGGAGCCTCGAAAACATCGTCCGCGGCGCCTTGATCCTGATCGCGCTGCTGGTTTTCGAGGGACTCGTTTCCTTCCTTCTCGGCGCGATCCGCCCGAAGCGCCACCGCACCCGCACGATGGTCGCGCTGCTCAAGAACATCACGCGCTACGCGGTCATTCTGATTGCGATCTGCGTCGTGCTCACGATGCTGAACGTCGATATCGTCACGATCCTGTCCGGTCTCGGAATCGTCGCCCTAATCGTCGGCTTCGGCGCCGAAAGTCTGATCGCGGACGTCGTCACCGGCATGTTCATTCTGATCGACAACCAGTATAACATCGGCGACATCATCGAGATCAACGGCTTCCGCGGCACGGTTACGGACATCAGCGTCCGCACGACCGTGATCACCGATCTCGGCGGCAACGTGAAGATTGTCAACAACTCCGATATGAAAAACATCCTGAACCGTTCGGACAACGCCTCCAAGGCGGTTACGGAATTCCCGATCCCCTATGAAACCGACCTGGAAGCCCTCGAGCGCGAGCTGCCCGCGCTGCTGCTGCAGATCCGGAGCGCGCATCCCGATCTGATGAAGTCCGCCCCCGAATACCTCGGCATCGACCAGTTCGGCGACAGCGCGGTCGTTCTGAAGTTCGTCGTCGAGGTCGCGGAGCCGGACATCTATACCGGCGCGCGCGTGCTGAACCACGACCTGTTCGTCGGCATGCGGAAGCTCGGCGTCGAAGTCCCGTTCCCGCAGATCGACGTGCATCAGAAGTAATTCGCGCCGGCCTTAGCCGGCTTTTACGGCCGTAAGCGGATATGAGAAAGAAACTGCATGAAATCATGGGCATTCCGGCCGAGTATTCCCACGAGGACGGCGCGCCCGAATATACGCCTTTGCCGGACGAATTCAACAGCCGGACGTTTTCGGCCGCGCCCGAACCGGCCGAAGAGGAGGAGTCCGCCGTAAAGCGGATCTTAAAGGCCATGATGCTGCTCGGCGTCAGCGGTCTTACGCTTACCGGCGTGCTGTTTTCGCGCGGCGCATCGGGCGGGGAAGCCGCCGCTTCCCCCTTGCCGACCCCGTCGGTTCCCGCCGTCGTTGAAACCGTAACGGCGTCGCCTTCGCCTTTTGTCACGGCAGCGCCCGGGAATACGCCTTTGCCGACCGAACAGCCGGCCGCGGCGACGGTCCCCGCGCCGACCGAAACGCCCACGCCGTTCCCGATGCTGTACGCGCTGCGCGGCGAGGGCACGGTTGCGATCACGGTCTACGCCGACCTGTTCGATCTGACCGACTGGAGCACGGTCGTGCTGGCCGAACAATCGTTCGAGGAAGCGTCCTTTACGTCCTACCGGCTGCCGGAGCTGCCGTACGCGGACGGCTTTACCGCGACCGGCTACGTTCTGAAGAACCGGGAATGGCCGAGCGACGAAGGATTTGCGACGCGCGACCTCGGACAGGACGTGACGGCGGCGGACGTGCTGCTGATCCAACCCGGCGAGGACGGCGTTCGCCGCGTCGACGTACACGTCAAATGGGTTCCGAACGAGCCGACGCGCATGGTGCTGCAGCTCGACGACGCGATCTATTACTGGAACGCGCCGCTCGAATCGGAATCGCTGTGCTATCTGTCGGCGTACCCCGCGCCGTGGCGGAGCGATCAGGTGTTTACGGGCTGGTACGACAGCGATGAACGGCGTGTCGAGGCCGTGTCCTACTTTGATTTCTACGCGCCGATCGAAGGCCGTTCCGACTACGACCGCGACTGGTCGCACCCGACGCCGGTCGTGCTGCATTCCGGCTGGACAGACGGCGACCCCGGCGAGCCGCCGACGCCCACGCCTACTCCGACGCCGACTCCGACGCCCACGCCCGCGCCGACGCCCACGCCGGTCGTCTACTGCACGCTCAAGTGCAGCAGCTGCCGCTATTCCTGCGCCTACGGTTCCGGCACCTCCGGCAACATCCCGGTCGGAACGCTCGTCACGATCACGGGCTCCTCAACCTCCTCCGAGTGTTTCTTCGTCGGCGATCCCGCTTCGGCCGGCCGCGGTTCCTACGCAAGCCCGATGTCGCCGACTTCCAGCAAGCCGGCCTCGACGGCGTACGGATACAAAACCTACTACTTCTCGTATTCGTTCCGCATCACCGGCGATACGGTCATCTATTTCCAGACGATCATCAACTGACCCGATCCCTTTGCGCCTGTCTTTCGAACCCGCAGCCGCGGTTTGGAAGGACAGGCCTTTTTTGCGCCGTCCGGACGCAAACCGGCAGAAGACGCGGCGCGGCGGCAAAATGCGCGTCAAGTTCCGCAAAAACGCTTGCTTTTCCCGAACAATTCCTGCATAATAACTCTTATGGAAACAATTCGGGAAAACAAAATGGGAACCGAGCGGGAGGGCAAGCTCCTGCTCTCCATGGGCTGGCCGATCATCGTTTCGATGCTCGTGCAGGCCCTCTACAACATTGTCGACAGCGTGTTCGTTTCTCGCCTGTCCACGCTGGACGCGGCCTCTCTGACGCGGATCCTCGGCGATCTGTATACGCCCGGCATCGAGACGACGATCGGCGACAAGGCGCTGAACGCGCTTTCGACCGTCAATCCGCTGCAGATGCTGATGATTTCCGTCGCGGTCGGCACGTCGGTCGGCATGAATTCGCTGATCTCGCGGCGGCTCGGCGAGAAGCGCTTTGCGGACGCGAACCGCGCCGCGGCCAACGGGCTCGTGCTGCTGATGCTGTCCGCCGCGTTCTTCACGGTCGTCGGGCTGACGCTTTCGTCCGCGTTCCTGAACTGGCAGGACACCGACCCGATCGTGCGGCTGTTCGGCACCGAATACATGTCGATCTGTCTGTCGCTCTCCGTCGGCATCTTCCTGTCGTGCGGCATCGAACGCATCATGACCGCGCAGGGGCGCACGCTCGTCGCGATGATGATGCAGCTTACCGGCGCGGTCACAAACATCGTGCTCGACCGCGTGTTCGTGCTCGGGCTCGGGCCGATCCCCGCAATGGGCGTGACCGGCGCCGCGATCGCTACGGTCGTCGGGCAGTTCGCTTCGATGACGCTTGCGATCATCATGCTTGCGACCTCGAAGAGCGAGGTGCAGCTGAAGCGGTCGGATTTTCGCGTCAGCGGGCAGACGGTGCGGGAGATCTACAGCGTCGGCGTGCCGTCGATCCTGATGCAGGCCGTCGGCACGGTCATGTATCTCGGCATGAACGGCGTTTTGAAGGGGCTCGGCGAGTACCACGCAAAAACGCTGGATCCGTCGATCAACTATGTCGACGCCTACAAGAGCGCGTTCGGAACGTATTTTCGGCTTCAGTCGGTCATCTTCATGCCAGTGTTCGGTCTGAACAACGCGGCGATGAGCATCCTCGGCTATAACTACGGCGCGCGGAACAAAAAGCGGTTCCTGCGCGCATACGGGCTTTTAACGCTGTACTGCGCGCTGTTCATGGTCGCGGGGACAGCGGTATTCGAGCTGTTCGCGCCCGAGCTGATGCTGCTGTTCGCCGTATCGCCGTTCACCTACGGCGTGACGATCACCGCGATCCGCACGATCGCCTGGGGGTTCATCTGCGCGGCGATCTGCATTGCGATGGGCACGGTTTACGGCGCGACGGATACCGGCATTTACGGCACGATCACCTCGCTGATGCGGCAGCTTGTGGTTCTGCTGCCGACGGCGATCCTGATGGCGGTGACGACGCACTCGATCGAGGCGGTCTGGTGGGCGTTCCCGATCGCCGAGCTGGTCACGCTGCTGCTCTCCGCGGCGCTCACGCGGAACCTCTACAAAAAGAAGATCCGTCCGCTCGACGGCTTGCCGCAAACGGATAAAAAGGAATGGACAAATCCGTAAAATATATGGTATACTGATAGAAAAGGAAATTCGAAAGGGGTACACAACATGACATTTCCGAATGCTGCAAAAGGCGTCAAGAAGTATTTCAACGCCGAAATCATGGTTCTGATCGCAACGGCCGTTACGATCGTCAGCGCAATCGTTTCTTTGATCCTCGCCATCGTTGCGGGCAGCACCGGCGATGAGGGCGCCGCCGTCGCGGGCGGGATCGGCGTGATCCTGCTTGCCGTCTTCTTGCTCGCGTCCATGGTGATCCTCTCGATTGCATTCATTCTGCAGCTCGTCGGCCTCAGGCAGGCGGGCAAGGATGAATCGAGCTTCAAAACCGCGTTCTGGTTCATCATCCTCTCGCTCGCTGCGGCCGTCGCGCTCGGCGTGCTCTCCCTGTTCCTGCCGAACCGGAACCTCGACAAGGTCTCCTCGGCCGTCTCGATGTTCACCCAGCTGATGACGATCATCTATGTTATCACCGGCATCCGCACCCTCGCCGTTTCCCTCCAAAACGAAACGATCGCTGCGCGCGGCCAGAGCATCCTCAACTTTCTGACCGTCATGCTCATCATCGCGCTCGTTGCGAACTTCACCGCGATCTTCTTCCGCAGCGGCGTCATGCAGATCATTGCCGCCGTTCTCTCCCTCGTTGCGGGCGTGATCAAGCTGATCGTCGACATCCGCTTCCTGTTCTATCTCGGCGCAGGCGCAAAGATGCTGGCAAACGAATAAACAATTTAACCGTTTTACAAACAGGATCCCCGGCAGTAACTGCCGGGGATCCTGTTATCCGTTTTTCTTTGCTTTCTATCGCCGCAAACGGTCCGGGCCCGTTATTGACGGTCTGCGATCAGAGAAACAGCGTTTCGCCGGGCAGCAGCGGCACGACCGGCAGATCCTTGGCAAGCGCCAAAAACGGCTCGAGCGGCGCGATCTCAAACGTGAGCTGCGGCGTTTTGTAGTGCATCGGGATCACGGCCTTCGGCGCGAGCTTCTTTGCGAGCGCTGCGGCCTCCTTCGCGTCGATCGTAAACGTGCCGCCGACCGGGATCAGAAGCGCGTCCGCGCCCGAAAGCGCCGAAACCGTTTCGCCGTCGAGGTCATGTCCGAGATCGCCGAGATGGACGACGACTTTGCCGTCGGCTTCGATCCGGTAGAGCGTGTTCGGGCCGCGTTTGGCGCCGCGCACCTTATCGTGATAGGCGGCAAATCCGGTGATATGAAAGCCCGCCGCGTCCGTCGTACCCGTCGTGTCGATCACGGTCGGCGTGCCGGAAACCTGATCGAGCGCGTCATGGTCGAAATGGTGGTGCGAAACGGTCACGACGTCGGCATACACCGCGTTCAGATCGTAGCCGCTGCCCCGGTCGACCGGGTCGGTCAAAAGGCGCGCGCCCGCGTCGTCGGTCAGCACAAAGGTGGAATGGGCAAGATAGGTCAGTTTCATTGGGGGATCCTCCGTTCGTATAAAATGATTTTCGCGGCGCGCGCCGCGCTGTGCTCCGTCCGTACGCGCTCCATGCCCATCAGGCCGTGCGTCATCGAAAGAACCGCACGCTCCTCCTCCGCCGTCCAGCGGCCGCGCACCGAGGCGCGGGACGCGGTCAGGATCGCCGAAAGGACGTCCGGGCAGTCGGGCAGCGGCCTGTCGCCGTGGCGCAGCAAAAGCTCCATGCGCCGGTCGAGGTACGCGGTTTCGTGCTCAAATTCGTCCGGCAGCCGCAGAGCATACGCGTCGAACGCGTCCCGATGCAGCGTAAACAGCAGCCATCCGTTTTCGGCCCCAACGCATTCGATCAGCCGCGCGCCGTACAGGCGGCATCCGTCCTTCGCCCGATCGAGGGCCTGCGCCGCTTTTGAAGCGTCTGCTTTCACAAAGTCCGGCGCGGCAAGCATCGCCTTTTGCGACGCGCGAAGCGACAGGCGCGCGCCGACCGTTTCGACCGCCCACCCGTTGATCGCTTCGCAAACCGCCGTGTAAAACCGTTCCATGAACGTATCGTAATCCCATTTTCAAAAAAAGTCAATTCCGCGGCGAAAAAAGGCGTTAAAAGTGCGTTCTGCCCTCTTGAAAACCGGCGAGAAACCGTGAAAATTAAGGAGAAATAATCAGGGAATATCGCCGTTTTTCCGTTGCGGATGCCACGGCGGATTCGCTGAATTATGAACAGGGAGGATACAGGAATGAACAAAAAACCCCGCAGCCGCATCCTGTGCCTGCTGCTTGCGCTGTGCCTGACGGTCTGTCTGCTTCCGATCGGCACAGTCGCGGACGACACGGAGGAAACTCCCGCCGTTCCCGAAACGGCATCTGCGCTTGCCGCCGGACCGGAAGACCCCGCCGAAGCGCCCGAAGAACCCGCCGAAGCGCCCGAAGACGAGGCGCCGCTCGAAACGGTCGAAACCGGCCGCAGCTTCGATGTGGCCGACGGCTACTATCTGGTCGGCAATATGAACGGCTGGACGCCAAGCGCCGCGTACCGGTTTACGGAATACGGCGGCAGCGGCATCTATTATGTGGATACGACGCTCGAATCGAGCAGCGAAATGAAAGCCGTCAAAGTGCAGGGCAACACGATCAAGACGTATTATCCGGATGGTGTCGACAACAATTATATGCCCGGAAAAAGCGACAGCATGCGCGTCTATCTGCGTCCGAATTATGACGGCGATTCCCGCTACTGGTGGAACGGCCTTATGAAGACGGCGTTCAGCACGGCCGCCGCGATGCGCGCCGTTGCGTGAGGAGAGGAGAAATACATGAAATACGAAACCCCGAACATGAAAATCATTCTGCTGCCCGAATCCGACGTCATCGTAACGTCCGGCGATGAAGTAACCCCGACCTCGCTTCCGGGAGAATAAGCGAACGTTCCCGCGGGGCAGGCGATCCCTGCCCCGTTTTTTGGATGGTGCGTATGAAAAAAACCGTTTTGAGCTTCCTCTGCCTGCTGCTGTGCCTGTTTATCGGCACGGCCGCGCTTTGTGACGACAACGTCGCGCTCCCGTCGCTGCCGCCCGATCCGGACGACCTTATTACAAACCCGCCCATCACGCCGACGCCCACGGCCAAGCCCGTTTCAAAAACGGATTCGCCCGATCAGAAGACGGCCGAACCGACAAAGGCGTCCGCGGGCGGGAGCACCCCCCGCAAGACCGCCGCGCCGACGGCGGCGCCGATCACGCCCGCGCCGTCGGATTTGCCGGGTTCCTCCGCGTCGCCCGCGCCGACGCAGCCCGCTCCGACGGATACGCTGCCGCAGCAGACGGAAGCGCCGGCCGCCGCCTCTGCGCCTCAAAACACGGACGTACCGGCAACCGCCGCGCCGACCGACGCGCCAAAGCCGCAGCAGGGCCTTTCCCCCGCGGCGTGGATTGCGATCGGCGTTTCTGCCGCGGCGCTGCTGACCGCAGGCGTGCTGCTGCTTTTACGAAAGCGCCGCTGATCCCCTGTTTGATTTTGAAAGGGGTCGCTTTGTTATGACGCAAAGCGGCCCCTTTTGGATTTCCCGATCATCATCAACTGTTTTTGGAAAGAATCCCTTCGATCTCCGGCAGCGAGGGCATCGAGCGGATCGCGCCTTTTTTCGTCGTGACAAGGTATGCCGCGGCGTTCGCAAAGCGCAGCATGGCGCCAAGATCCTTTTCGGTGCGATCTTCGAGCCCGTTTTTTTGCACGTCGTGCAGCACGCACGCGCAGAACGTGTCGCCCGCGCCGGTCGTGTCGACGGTACCGCCGAGCAAAAATGCCGGCATAAAAACGCGCAGGCCGCCGCAGTAGCAAACGCTTCCGCTTGCGCCCGCGGTCACGTTCAGAAGCCGGATGTTCGGATAGCGTTCCCTTAGGGCCGCCGCGCCGCGGTCAAAATCCGTTTCGCCGGTCATAAACAGCTGCTCGTTGTCCGCAATCTTCAGAACGTCGCATCGGGACAGCCCCCAGGCGATGTTTTCCTTTGCTTCCTCTAAGCTGTTCCACAGCGGCGGGCGCAGGTTCGGATCGAACGAGAGGATCGCGCCGGACGCTTTGGCGATTTCGACCGCGCGCCGTGTCGCCCTCCGAACACCGTCGTGCGTCATCGAGAGCGTCCCGAAATGGAAGATACGGCAGCTTTGCAGCAGCGGAACCGGCAATTCGTCCTCGCGCAGCATCATGTCCGCGCCGGGATCGCGGTAGAACGAAAAGTCCCGGTCGCCGTCCGAAAGTGTGTGCACGACCGCAAGCGTCGTATGCACCTTCGGATCGGTGAACAACGCGCTTGTGTCGATCCCCGCGTCCGAAACGACCTTCGTAAGCTGTCTGCCGTACACGTCGTTTCCGACCTTGCCGATAAAGGCGGTCCGATGCCCGAGCCGATTCAGCATCGCCAGCACGTTGCACGGCGCGCCGCCGGGGTTCGCTTCCCACAGCGGATTGCCCTGCCCGCTGAAGCCGTGTTCGGTAAAGTCGATCAGCAGCTCGCCGAGCGCGACGACGTCAAAGCGCTTCTCCATAGAACCTCCTTACCAGCGGTTCCGCACCTTTTCGGCAAAGCCGAGCAGATTGTCCAGGCGCAGCGCCGTGCCGTCGTCCAGCGTGACCGTGCCCGAAAAGCGGCCGAACACCTGGTGCTGATCGGAGCAGATCACCAAAGCGTCCGTCTTGCTCGAGCGGTCGAGGATCGGCGTGAACGTCAGCGCAAGCCGCCCCTCGTTGTCCGAAAAATGCCATGGCGACAGGAAATCGTCCCTGCCGTTTCTCTGCGGGATGCCGAACGTGACGCGGTCGAGCTTATGGGCGACGCCGTCCAAAAACAGCATGTTCTCGCTTGCCGCGCTCGTATCGCCGAAGCCGTATCCGAGGTTGAACCCGAACGTATGCCCGTCCACCGTGCCCTGCGCCGCGCTCCAGTACCATGTGTTGTCGTACGTCCAGACGCCGCGGCCCCAGTCGAGCAGTCCGAAGCTGTCCTTCGGATCGAACACGAAGCGCTCGCCGTGAACCTCGGCGTACCCTTCGGCGCGCATCGCGATGATCTTCTGATTGTAATAAAACGCGGTCGGCTTCTTTGGAAACGGCGTTGCGATCACCATCGAATCGCGCGGCTCGTCCGTCAGGCGGATGTCGCAGCAAAACGGCTTGCCGTCCGCAAAGTTTTCAATGCAGAACACAAGGCGGCGCCCGCCGTCCTCATGCGTGAACGAGCCGAACGCGCCCTTCATCGATTTTTCGACGTTTCCGGCCGCCGACGACGCGGGAAAGCCGGTCTTGCCGAACGGGAACCAGAACATCGGCGAAACCGTGCGCTCGGCGGGCAGATCGAAATCGAGGAACGACGCCGAAACCATGCCCATATAGCTGTTGTCGTCCAGCGTCAGCGCGACGCCGAACCGGTCGTTGTAGATCAGATAATAATCCCATTCCTTGATGCGGCTTTTGCCCGCGCGGATCGCGCCGCGATCGTACGTTTTGACGAGCGAGGTCGCGTAGCCGGCCTCCCGAAGCCGCCCCTGTTCATCCAAAAGACTGCCTCCGGATAAAAGATGCTGTTCCATTTCAGGCCTCCCGAAAATTTCTGATTTTATTATAAATTTACCCGGAAAAAAAGTCAAGGCGAGCCGGTTTTTCCCGCAAAAAGGTTGCGCCGGGGACTGGAAACGCGCCCGCGGATGTGGTACAATACAGAAGAATCAAGCGGAAAGGATGAACGGTTATGATCTCTGTCACCAAAATTCAGATCCCCGCGCTGCCGACGAAAAAGCCGCGCAGACTGTATGTGTATCTTCCGAAGAACTATCGGCAGTCCGGGAAGCGCTATCCCGTGCTCTATATGTTCGACGGACACAATGTTTTTTACGACAGCCACGCCGCCTTCGGCAAGAGCTGGGGCATGAAGCAGTACCTCGAAAAGAGCGGTCTCGAGCTGATCCTCGTCGCGGTCGCGTGCAATCCGGAGGGAAATCGCCGCCTGTTTGAATACGCGCCATGGAGCTTCCACGCGCCGAAGCCGTTCAACCTCGATATTGAAGGGCTCGGCAAGATCACGATGGACTGGTTCACAAAGGAGCTCAAGCCCGAGATCGACCGCACCTACCGCACGCTGCCGGACCGCGAACACACGTTCATCGCGGGCAGCTCGATGGGCGGTCTGATGTCGCTCTACGCGCTGGTCGAATACAACGACGTGTTCTCGGGGGCCGCCGCGCTTTCGCCGAGTCTTTGGGCGGCCAGAAAGGATCTGAAGCCGCTGATCAAGTCGCATCCGCTCGCCCGGCCGACCCGCCTGTATATGGACCTCGGCAGCGGCGAAACCATGGGCAATCCTGCGCCGGTCATGTTCATGTTCGACCTTGCCAAGGAGTTTTCGCGCGCGGGCGCCGAAGTCGACGCGCGAAACGTGCCGGGCGGACAGCACTGCGAGGCCGACTGGGAAAAGCGCATCCCGATCTTCCTGCCGTACCTGCTGTGACCGCAGCGGCGTGTGGAAAAAATCCGTTCAAAAGGAGCGTACCGTGATGAAAAAACTTGTAATCCTGCTTTCCCTGCTGCTTCTGCTCGCGGCCTTTATTGGCTGTCAACAGACGAAACAGCCGTTTGAAGCGTTTGAAAACGCGCCTGAAAGCGGCATGCTCGGCAAAACCTTTTCCGACGTCGAAGCGAGCTTCGGCACGCTCGAGGCCGTGCGCGTCGAGGAGGACGGCAAGCTGCTGTTCCTCTTTGAAAAAACGCCGGTCGGGTTCTGTTTCGACGGCCTTTCCGCGCCGATCGGATGGTTCTCCCTCGCGGCGGAAAACGGCGGGATGCTCTCCGGATCGGTCGCCGTGCGGGACATCCCCGGCGACACGGTCTGCAACGGCGTTTCCGGCCGTCTGAAGGACTTCGGCATCCGGGAGACCGCGGTGATTTCGGACCTGATCGCATACCTGTCGCCGACCCGCTCCGAAGCGTTCGGCATGGACGTCTATTCGCTGGAGCTTTCCGACACCGGCCTTAATCTGACGCTGTTCTGCGCCCCGGGCAGCAAGGCCGTAACCGGCGAATCGATCCTCCGCGTTGTGGAGAAAGGAACGCCCGCCGCGCCGGCAACGAGCATCATCGAACCCATCACGCCGGCTCCGACGGCGGAGCCGACCGCGGCGCCGACGCCGATCCCGACGCCCTCGCCTTCGCCCGAACCGACGCCGGACTATGAAACGCCGTACCGGGAGGCAAAGGCGCTGATCGCCAAAGACGATTACGAGGGCGCGATCGCGATCCTGAAAACGCTGAACGGCTATCTGGACAGCCGGGAGCTGATCACGGACTGTGAAAACGAGATCAACTATCGGACGGCGGAAGCGCTGTACGCAAAGAAGAAATTCCAGGACGCGTACCCGTATTACGCCGCGCTCGGAGATTATAAGGACAGCGCTTCGCAGCTGCTGCGCTGCCGTCTTTTCCCGACGGCGGCCGGCGACAAGGTCATCTTCGGGCGTTTTGAGCAGGACGACGATACCTCCGAGCCGGAGGACATCGTCTGGATCGTGCTCGGCCGTACCGGGAACAAGCGGCTCCTGCTCAGCCGCGACATTTTAACGACGCTCCCGTTCGACAAGAATCACACCGTACACGGCGACGACGAAAACATCATCGAGGACGCGCGCGTTCCGGCGACCTGGGAAAAGAGCTCGCTTCGGAAATGGCTGAACCGCGACTTTTTGAAAAATGCGTTCAACGAGGCCGAGTCCGCGATGATTATCAATACAAAGGTGAAAAATGAGGGCAACTCGGAATACGGGATCGCCGGAAGCAAGACGACCACGGACAAGATCTTCCTGCTGTCGATTTCCGAGATCAACAAATACTGGAAACGCGACTCGCAGCGCAAGGCCGTAAAAACCGACTACGCGAAAAACAAATACGCACTCGGCAAGCGCTACAACTGGTGGTGGACGCGCAACCCCGGCTCGCACACGGATTACGTCGCCATCGTTCTGTCGGGCGGCCGCATCGAGGAAGCGTCCGGCAAGTGGTACGGCCGCGGCGCAAACAACCCCGGCGGCGTTCGCCCCGCGATGTGGATCGATCTGTCCTGATTCCTTCCAAATTCCAAGCAGAACAGGGGACTGCCGCACCGAATCGGATGCGGCAGTCCCCTTTGAGTATTGGCAAAGCTATTTGCAAAGCATATCCCGCACCAGCCGCAGATCCATTTCCGGCTGGTCGTACAGCGTCAGCGGCGCTTCCTCCGGGGAGATTTCGGAGCGGATGCACCAGGCCGCCATGCCGACCGCGCGCGCGCCGGCGGCGTCGCAGTACGGATCGTTGCCGATCATGATGCAGCGCGCCGGGTCGAGCCCGAAATCGCGCACCGGCTGCCCGAAAAACGCCGGATCCGGCTTTTTGCAGCCGTATGCCGAGGAGATGTAGATGCGGTCGAACGCGCCGTCGATCCCGAGCAGCTTCAGCTCGGGCCGCGTAAACAGCACCTGCGCGTTGGAAAGCAGGATCACCTTTCCCCGCTTTCGCAGCGCCTTCAGAAGCGCCTCCGCGCCTTCATACAGCGTCAGATGCTCGGTCGACGTGCTGCGAAACAGCCATGCGGCTTCGGCGATCTGCTCCCGCGTCGGCGTTACGCCGCGCTGCGTGAACAACGCTTCAAAGACCGGCGCAAGGTCGATTTCCGGATTTTGGGTCTCCTTCGCCGGCTGCCGCGCGCATTCCGCCTTGTACGCTTCCCGGATCGTTTCGCCCGTCCACTGCGCTCCGAGGGCGCTGTAATGCGCGGCGACCGTTTCCCAGAGCGCCGGATCGGATTCATGGGTCCGGATATCGATGAGCGTTCCGTACAGATCGAACAGATATGC
This sequence comes from uncultured Eubacteriales bacterium, assembly GCA_902768795.1. Lineage (GTDB taxonomy): Bacteria > Bacillota > Clostridia > Christensenellales > CAG-138 > UBA3792. Next base: position 6,421 of record CACXMS010000017.1, on the reverse strand, counting down.
GTCGTACTGCATCAGCGGCCTCCGTTTTTGAAAAAAGTGAATCGGTCGAGCCGCACGCGCACCACGCCGAGCACGTCCGCCGCAGCGATGCAGCCGATCGCAGAATTGCGGCTGTCCTCACCGTAATTTCGGTCGTCCGACAGCACGAACAGACTCCCCTCGGGAACCTTCACCGGCTGCAGATCGAACGCCGCCGGCGTAAAATACTCGTTTTCATACAGCGCGTACTGTCCGTCGATCAGAATCACGCCGCCCTCGGCGGAAACGGTTTCGCCCGGCAGCGCGGCGATGCGCTTGATCAGCAGCTCGCCGCTGTCCGGATCCCGGAACGCAACCATGTCGCCGCGGCGGAGCTTGTAAAAATGCTTGTACAGCCGGTCATACAGCACGGTCTCGCCGGCTTTGAGCGTCGGCTCCATCGATGGATCGGCAATGTAAACCGGTGAAAACCATCCGAGCAGAAGAAGAAACACAAGCGCAAGCCCGATCAGCACGCCGCTGACCGTGCGCCACAGCCATTGCCGTTTATGCGTTTTGCGAAGCCGGATGCTTCTCGCTTCCGTGAGTTCCATCGCTATACCCCGTGCAGATGCGAAAGCGGAAAAATCACAAAATGCGCTTTTCCGATGATGCGCTCAAGCGGGATCGGCCCGACGAGCGGATTGCGGCTGTCGTTGGAATTGATCCGGTTGTCGCCGAGCGCCAGCACTTCGCCGCTCTGCAGCGTGACCGGCGTTTCGAGCCCGGTCGTCAGACCGCGCTCCTTATCAAGGTACGGCTCCTCGGCGCAGACGCCGTTCACGTACAGCGCGCCATCGACCGTCTGCACGGTATCCCCCGCGACCGCCACAACGCGCTTGACGCGCGTACGGTACGCCTTCTGAAACGTTTCGTAGTATTCGTCGGGATAGTAGCAGATCACAATATCGCCCTTTTGAGGAGCGGAAAACGCATACGTCAGCTTCTCGACGAACATATAATCGCCGTTTTCGAGTGTATCGAACATGGAGCTTCCCTCGACGCGGACCGGCTCGATGATCGCGCCGCGAACCGCAAGCGCAAAAACGACCACGGCAAAAAGCGTCAGCGCCAGATCCAGCGTACGCCAAAAGCCGCCCCCGTCGAGCCGCTCGTTCCGCTTCTCGGCAAGCGCGCGCATTTTCCTGATTTCCGCCCCGTTTGCGTTCCTCATTCCTGTGGCTGCTCCTCCCCGCGCGAAAGAATCCTCTTCCCCGCGCGCATAAAATCCTGCCGGTCGAGCATCACGACCCGACCGCAGGCAAGGCACTGTATTTTCACGTCCGCGCCGACCCGCGTGACGCGCCAGGCATTGGCGCCGCAGGCGTGCGGTTTTTTCATCTGAACGGTATCGCCCTTTTGAAACGCTTCGAGCACGTCAGCCCTCCCGGTACTGGATGTAGCGGTCGACAATCTCCGCGAGCGTTTCGGCCTTTTCCTCGTGCATCCAGTGCCCGACGTTGCGGATGCTGTAATACACGTTGCCGGGCAGCTGCTCCCGCAGCTCGAACAGCTTTTCGATCGGAACGAGCTTGTCCTCCTCGCCCCAGAGAATCAGCGCTTCGCGCGGCGTTTTCTGCATCGCGCGTAAAACGGGCTCCTCGTCGAAATTGCGGACGGCGTACATGATCGCCTGCCGCGAAGCAAAATCGTCGCAGGTCGAAAAATACTGATCGACGACCGTCGGCGACGCGATTGTTCCGTCGTAATAGAACAGCGGGAGATACTTCTCGAAATGCTTTTTGCCGTAAGACTCGCGGAAGAAGAACCCGAACGGGCCTTCGAGCGCACGGATGCGGAACGGATAGTTGCGCCCCACGCCGCTCGGCGCAAACGCAATGACCTTATCGAACCGGATCGGCAGCTTCGCCGCCGCGTGCAGCGCGTACATGCCGCCCGCCGCGCAGCCGAGGATGTGCGTCCGCGCAAGGTGCAGCGCATCGACGATCAAGAGGATCACGTCCGCCATCTCGTCCATCGAATAGCTCAACGAAAACGGCCGGTCGGAATGTCCGAAGCCCGGCAGGTCGACGGCGATCACCCGATAAAACTCCGCAAGCCGCGGCATCAGATCGCGCCACGTATAGATGGATTGCCCGATCGAATGGACCAGCAGCAGCGGCTCGCCCCTCCCCATTTCCAGATAATGAATACGGCATTTTTCGGGCTTATGCTTCGCGCCCGAAAACCCCGGCAGTTCAATTGTCAGAAACGATCCGATCAGGTCGGAATTGACGATCGGCTTACGATCCATTCGTCTTCACCTCTTTTCCCGATTATAACGCCGCGCGCCGATTCTTGCAAGACGCTCGCCCGATTCTTTGCATTTCGGACATAAATCGCGCCGTCTCCGTACCGGGGCCGCATAAAAAGGCCGCCGTAAAGGGGCTTCCCCTTTTCCGACGGCTTTCGGTCTCCCGCCTTTTGCGGCAGCTCCCTCAATCGGTCATGCCGAAATCATCCTGCTCGCTTTTACGGGCGCGGTAGATCTTTCGCGCGGCCTCGAGAAGGCCTCCCATCAGCGCGTTGCAAAGCGCAAGCGTCGCCGCGATCTGTACGCCGTAGGGAAAGCCCCAGATCTCGGCAAGCCCCGACAGAAACGTAACGAGCGGCAGAACGATCGATTCGATCGAACGCAGCGTATCAAACGTACGGTTGCTCATGGCCGTTCTCCTTCCTTTCAATCGTGTCATACGGTTTTAATCGGCTCTCATAGTAGCGCTTCACGTCGCCGTTGCCGCCCGCCTCGGCGTACGCTTTGCCGGCCGCGATGCGCTCGGAAAGCGGAATATGCTCGGACATCACCGTGAGCCGCAGGATCGAAAGATACTGCTCCCGATCGTGCTTCACGAGCATATCGACCGATTCCCTCAGATCCGTAAACCAGCGGATCACCCGCTTCACGGCGCGAACCGCGCTTGCGATCAGCGCGGCGACGCCTGCAATCGCTCCCGCCACCGAGCCGAACAGCAGGATCAGCCGGATCAGTTCACTGTTTTCCATATACGACCTCCGTCAGATCCGCCCGGTTGGAGATGTACCCGCTCTTGCCGCCGCCGAGGTCGATCCGGTACCAGCCCGTTTCGGAATCGACCGACAGCAGCGGGAACGTCTGACCGCCCCGCGCCGTCTTCAGCCGTTCGCTCGTCTTGCCGGCGCCCTTGCGGATGTTCACCGTACCGTACCGCACGCGCACCGTGCCGGACTCTGTTTTGGGCGAAAGCGGTTCGTCCGCCGTTTCGCAAAGGCACGCCAGCCGCCCGAAGCGGTTGTCCTTTGCGCCGAGCCGCCGAACCTGGATACCGACGTCGCGCCCGCCGGATTCGAGAACCTTGCCGTCGCCGATGTACAGCGCGACATGCACGATCTTCGTCCCGTCATGGTGAAACACAAGGTCCGCCGGTTCAAGGTCGTTCCGTCCCATTCCCGTGCGGTCCGTGCTTTGCCGGCATGCGCCGTAGAAGCTCCGGCTCGAATAACGCTCCGACAGCAGGCCCATTTCGTGCAGCAGCGCGTACAGAAATCCGGAGCAGTCGTATGCGCGGATCGGATCGACGCCCGCTTTTCTGCGCTTTTGATACAGCGCTTCGCACCGCGCGACGTTCTGCTCCTTTGTGTGGTCTTGATCCGCGGTTTCCCGCTTTTCGAAAAACGCCCGGCGTTTTTCATCGGTCAGAGCGGATACGGTCTCGCCCTTGCCGCCCCAGACATAGATGCCGCGGCCGATCTCCTGTTTGCCGCGGGCAATAAGCTCCTGTGCTGCGGTCATGCCTTCCGCCCCCTTACGCCGTGCGTTTCCACACATAGACGGCAAGGTACGGCGGCATGTTGTTGTGCGCGGTCCCGCCGCCGGCCTGTTCGGTTTTCACCCAGGCGCTTTCGTTGTCGTTCGTTGCAACGGAGAGCTTTTCCTGCAGGTTGACATACTTTCCGGTTCCGCCCGTTCCGGACGAGCCCGCCCACGGTCTTGTGCCTGCGGTTACAACGATGTTCTCGACGTGCTTGTGCGCGGGCATCTCGTCTGCCGTCAGCGTATGCGTCGCTTCGCCGCCGGTCGAGCCCGCCGTGTACGTCGATCCCGCCGCGAGAAGGAACGTGTCGGAAATCTGCTGCCACGTTCCGCCGAACAGCGTCGCAGGGCTTTGGCTGTTCACGCTCATATAGATCGAACCGACGGGATAGACGGCGTCGATACTGAACGCGGCGTTCGAGCCGTTCTGTACCGTAAAGACGTGATCGCCGTTTTTGTCGGTGATCGTCACCTGCGTGCCGTTTGCGACGGACGCGACGGCTACGGTCGGCGAAACGCCGTCCGCCCCGCGCATGGATGCGGTCGTCTGGCTCGTCCCGTTCGAGAACGCGATCGTAAGCGATCCGTTTGCGTTCTCGGTCACGCCGGAAATGCTCGTCGCGTTTCCTTCGGCGCGAATGTGCGTATCCGTCCACGCGCCGTCCGCCGCGTTCCAGACGCGCCACGTTCCGTTTTCGATCTTCGGATAACGGGAAACGCTCGCCTCGGCGGCTTCAACCGCGTTCTGCAGCGCGGCGATCGCCTGCGTGATTGCGCTCTGCTCGACGGAAGAGGGCTGCTCGTCGCCCGGCTGCGTGCGCCGCGTAACGGGGATCGTGATCTTATAGACCGTTTCGCCGTCGTCCTCTCCCTCGTGCAGAAAGATCCACGCAAGGATCGGCGCGCCGGTCTGAAAGAACTGATCGGGAATATCGACGCCGTCCGGGCCGCCGAGCGACGTGATGCAGTCGCCGGTCTCCGCGTCGGCAAAATGCACCTCATAAACGTCCGGCAGCTCCAGATCCGGAAAGAGCAGCTTCTGCCCGTAATCGAACTGATACGACGGCGCGGTCCGCGCGATGCGCGTTCCGTGGAAGGTTGCGAGAATGTGATTTTTAGCTGTCATGTGGTTCCTCCTGTTTGCTGGAATCCGGACGAAACGGCAGCCATGCCGCCCGCATGCCGCCGCGCCGCCCGATGTCCGCCCGACAGGATCAGTTTACCTTTTCCGCGTGTGACGCGCTTCCCGTGCTTTGTTCACAATTCCCGTCCGCGCCGGAGTTTTTCTTTTCGAAAAAACTCCCGAAAAAATGGAATTTGGATATTGACAGACCACGCATCCTTTATTATAATAATTGATGCGCGTTAGCGTGCTTGGGAGCATAGCTCAGCTGGGAGAGCATCTGCCTTACAAGCAGGGGGTCACAGGTTCGAGCCCTGTTGTTCCCACCAAATTCGCGGCCCGGTAGTACAGTTGGTTAGTACGCCAGCCTGTCACGCTGGAGGTCAGGGGTTCGAGCCCCCTTCGGGTCGCCATTATGCCTCGGTAGCTCAGTTGGTAGAGCAAGGGACTGAAAATCCCTGTGTCGGTGGTTCAAGTCCACTCTGAGGCACCAAGCTGCGGGAATAGCTCATTTGGTAGAGCGCAGCCTTGCCAAGGCTGAGGTGGCGGGTTCGAGCCCCGTTTCCCGCTCCATTTTATATCCGGAGCCCGGCATCCGGAAGACGGCACCATGGCCAAGCGGTAAGGCACGGGTCTGCAAAACCCTTATCCCCGGTTCGATTCCGGGTGGTGCCTCCAAAGAAAACAGCACCCCATACGGGTGCTGTTTTCTTTGGTTGTATCACTCCCACAGCGAACCGGCGCGTCAGCGCCCGGTTCGTTCCGGGCAGCGCGCAGCGCTGCGGTTCGGGGGTGAATGAAGCCCCGGCGGGGCTTCAGAGCCGACTATTTGATGAATCGACTAAACCATACTGCTCAGAAACGATTTTATTATTCATTTCTGTTGAAAACCCGGCTGGCGACGTGGTACAATACGGATATGACGAGTACGGTCATTGTGTCAAAGGAACGTTTTTTGGCATATGACCTATCTTTTGCTCAAGTCAACACCATCCGCTTTCCCGGTAAATCAGTAGGAGGAAACATGAAAAATCGCAAAGTATGGATTCCTATTTTTGTAATTCTGGGGTCGTTCTCTATTTTAAATACGGGACCGTCCATTTCATTTTTTGACTGAAGTTCGGCAAGTTTTTTTTCTGCATCGGCACACATTGTCCTGAATTTATATATTTTAAATGTTTTGCCGTTTTTCCCGACACGTTCCTGAACGAATATAGGTCCTGCCTGGCGGTCATCAATGATTATCATCAGTGATATAATGGCAAACGGTATTGCCAAGATGATGATACATATCAGTGATGCAAAAAAATCAAAAATCCTTTTTACTATGTCAAAAGCAATTTTGGGTTTGTATTCAAAACCCGAAACATCTGTTTCTGTACTGCGGTGCTCTTTTATTTTTTCGGTTACCATATCCACTTTTTGAAAACACACCTTTCATACTTCATTATACTTCCACACGGATATTATATCATATCAAGGTTGATTTC
>CACXMS010000016.1:38142-48040 GCA_902768795.1 uncultured Eubacteriales bacterium | reverse complement strand
GAAAATGGTCTGCCCCCTTATTCGACACGCTGTAGACTGCCGAGAAGGGAGGCAGAATTCGCGTTTTCGACCCGAAGACAGTACGGATGCTACATCGAGGGCGAAAACGCGGATAATTTTCGGCGCATGATCAAAGAAAAGACGGATTCCTCCGTCTTTTCCTCTTACAGGTATTCTTTTCCAAAATCCGCCGAAAATGGTCTGCCCCCTTATTCGGCAGTCTATGTCAGAACAGTTTGATGGATTCCTTATGCTTGAGCGGCTTGATGTGCCAGATCTCATCGGCGTACTGGCCGATCGAGCGGTCCGAGCTGAACTTGCCCGCGGAGGCGGTGTTCATCAGGCACTTTCTGCCGAACGCAAGACGGTCGCGGTAATCGTACAGCGCGCGGGTCTTGGCGTCGATATACGGCAGCAGCTCCTGGAGCACGAAGTAGTAATCCGGCTTCTGCCAGCCGCTTCCGAACAGCAGCGAGCGGTGCAGATCGGCAAGAACGCCCGTTCCGTTGTCGTCAAACGTGCCGTCGATCAGCGTGTCGAGAACGCGGCGCACGCGCGGCTCATAGTCATAGATGACCTTCGGGTTGTACCGCGGACGCAGAGCGTTCAGATCCTGTACGCTGTGGCCGAAGATATAGTTGTTCTCCAGTCCCGCCTGTTCGACGATCTCGATGTTCGCGCCGTCGAACGTGCCGAGCGTGACCGCGCCGTTGAGCATCAGCTTCATGTTGCCCGTGCCGGACGCCTCGGTGCCCGCCGGAGAGATCTGCTCGGAAATGTCGGCCGCGGGGATGATGTGCTCCGCGTACGAGCAGTTGTAGTTCTGCACGAACACGACGCGCAGCTTATCCTGGGTTTCGGGATCGGCGTTGATCTTTTTGGCAATCTCGTTGATGAACTTGATGACCGCCTTGGCGCGGAGGTATCCTGGCGCGGCCTTGGCGCCGAAGATGAACGCCGTCGGCGTGAAGTCCTTGAGCCGTCCGTCCTTGATTCCGAAATAGATATCAAGGATCGCAAACGCGTTGAGGATCTGGCGCTTGTACTCATGCATGCGCTTGACCTGCACGTCGAATGCAAACGATTCGGGCAGATCCACGCCTTCCCGCTCGCGGATGATCTCGCGGAGCTGACGCTTCTTCTCGGTCTTGATCGCAAGGAATTCGTTGACGTCTTCGTCCGTCATGTGTTCCTTGAGTCCTTCGAGCAGCGACAGATTCCTGAGCCAGCCGTCGCCGACGCGCTCGGTGATGTATTTGGACAGCTCGGGGTTGCAGACGCCGAGCCAGCGGCGCTGCGTGATGCCGTTCGTCTTGTTCTGGAACCGCTCGGGATAGAGCACGTACCACGGATGCAGCACGTCGTCCTTCAGGATCTGCGTGTGAATCTCGGCGACGCCGTTCACATAGCTCGAGCCGTAGACGGCCAGGTTCGCCATGCGGATGATGTTGTTCGAAACGATCGCGTACGGTTCGCAGTCCATGCCCTTCGCCATGATCTCGCCGCACAGCTTTGCGTTGATCTGATAGATGATGTCGAAAATCTCGGGCAAAAGATCGCGGAACAGCTCGACGCTCCATTTTTCGAGCGCTTCAACCATGACCGTATGGTTCGTGTAGCAGAACGTCTTCTGCGCGACGTCGAACGCTTCGGCAAACGAAAGACCTTCGTTCTTCAGAAGCCGGACCAGCTCGGGGATCGAAACCGTCGGATGCGTATCGTTGAGCTGGATCGTGACGTACTTATAGAAGTCGCGGATCGGGCGGTTCTCACGCTTGTAGCGGAACAGGATGTCCTGCAGACTCGCGGAGGAGAGGAAATACTGCTGCTTTAAGCGCAGCCGCTTGCCGGCGGGCGTCGTGTCGTTCGGATAGAGCACGCGCGTGATGTCCTCGACGGCGTTCTTTTCGAGCACGGCGGAAGCGTATTCCTGATTGTTGAACGACTGGAAGTCAAAGTCCTGCACGGCTTCGCTCTGCCAGAGGCGCAGCGTGCCGATGTTGTTCGTGCCGTAGCCGATGATCGGCATGTCGTACGGAACGGCGCGCACGGTCTGATCGGAGAACGAAACGAGAACCTCGTGGGAAGCGCGGCGGCGGCTCCACGGATCGCCGAAGCGCTGCCAGTCGTCCGCGGATTCCACCTGGAACCCGTCCTTGAAGCTCTGCTTGAACAGGCCGTACTTATAGCGCAGACCGTATCCGTCGAGCGGAAGGTTCATCGTCGCTGCGGAATCGAGATAGCAGGCGGCAAGACGGCCGAGACCGCCGTTGCCGAGCGCGTCGTCCTCAATTTCCTCGAACATATTGAGGTCGAGCCCCTTCGAGGCGAACGCAGCTTTTACTTCGTCGAGAATGCCGAGCGCGAACAGGTTGTTGTAAACGCTGCGACCGGTGAGAAATTCCGCACTGAAATAAAACGCGCTGCGGGCGTGCTCATGGGCGTGACGGCTCGTGTACCACGAATCCGCAATGCCGCCCATCACGACCGTTGCCAGCGCGTTGTGCAGTTCCTGGGGGGTAGCTTCTTCCAGCGTGGTCTGAAAATCCCGTTTGAGAACAAGCGAGATTTTGTCCATGATAGCTTTGGCTTGCATAATAGACTCCCTTTTGTTCAAATTTCAAATTGATTTTTTCGCGTAAGAGAACTGATACAGAGTTATTATAGCATACTTGTTTTTTCTTTTTGAGATACTTTACGGTTTTTTTGCGTAAAAATATCGTAAAATGCGGAATGAAAAATTTACAGAAAGCGGCAGTGAAAAAATCGCGCGGACATCTTGTCGAAACGGCGCAAAGCGTATATAATTGGAATGATTTTTCAGATCAAAAAAATGGGGTAGGTATGCGTATGAACGCAATCGGATATTACAACGGAACGATCGGCGCGCTGGACGAAATCAAAATCCCGCTGCTCGACCGCGCGGTTTATTTCGGCGACGGCTGCTATGAGGCGTGCTTTGTGCAGAATAAAAAGGCGTTTGAACTCGAGGCGCATCTCGACCGGTTCGAGCGGAGCATGGCGCTGCTGAAGATTGTGCCGCCTAAATCACGTGAAGCGCTCAAAACGGCGCTTTCGGACTGTATGGCGGCGTACGGGCCGGACACGGGCCTTTTATACTGGCAATGCTCGCGCGGAACGGCCAAAAGACAGCACAATTTTCCGGACGCGTCCGTTCCGTCCAATCTGGCGATCATGATTACGCCGAAGCCGCGGCCCGAGGCGCACGGCACGGTGCGGCTGATGACGGCGAAGGACATCCGCTTCACGATGTGCAATGTGAAAACGCTGAACCTGCTGCCCAACGTGCTGATCAATCAGCAGGCGACGGAGCAGGGGTACGATGAAGCGATTTTTGTGCGCGACGGGATCGTGACCGAGTGCACGCATTCGAACGTCCATCTGTTGAAGGACGGCGCGCTGTGGACGCATCCGACCGACCGTTACATCCTGCCCGGCATCACGCGGATGGGGCTGATCGGGATCTGCAATGCGCTCGGCGTTCCCGTGCGGGAGGAGCCGTTCCCGAAGGAGGCGCTGTTTACGGCGGATGAGGTGCTGATTTCCGCAAGCGGCGCGGGCGTCCGCTCGGCAACGGAGATCGACGGCGCTCCGGTCGGCGGCAAAGCGACGGCGCTGCTGCATTTGCTGCAGGACGAATATGACCGGAAGCTGACGGAAGAGACGCGGGCATGAGCAAAAAGAAGGGGAAGCGGCTTTCGCGGCCGGCACGCCTGATCGCGGCCGCGGGGATGCTGCTGTTTGCCGTCATAGCGTCGGCAGGGCTGCTTTGGGCCGCGATCGCGTACTTCGGGCTGCGCCCGTTTGTTTCGGTCGAATACGGAATGGGCCTGCCGGATCCGTCCGTCTTCGGCGAACGCGCGGTTTCGTATGCGGATGCGCCGTCAAAGCCGCCGCTTGGGACAAGCCGGATTCGCATCCGCCTGAAAGACGGCGGGGAGCGTACGGTCTTTCTGACGGCGAAGGATACGACAGCGCCGACGGCGACGGGGCTGGAGCGAACGATCTCCACAAAAACCGTGCTTGCGCCGACGGATCTGATCGAAAATCTGACCGACGCGGACAAGGTCTGGGTCGAATGGGCTGAGGAGCCGCCGTTCGGAACGGTCGGCGATTATCCGGTCACGGTGCTGCTGGAGGACGTCTCGGGCAATCGCGCAAAAGTCGACGCCTGGCTTCACATTCGTGTTACGAACGGCGGCGTCACGGTCGAGGCGGGAGACGAAGCGCCTGCGGCGCGGGATTTTCTGATGGATGATTACACGGTTTCCGCGATCGACGGGCTCGATGAAACGGCGCTGCATACGCCCGGAACGCATACGGTCTGGTTCACGATCGACGGACAGGACTATCCCGGCACGCTGAACGTGACGGACACCCGTGCGCCCGAGGCAGAAACGCAAACGCTGTTCGTCGCCCCCGGAACACCGGTTGCGCCGGAGGACTTTTTCATGGCGGTGCGGGACGGCAGCGCGGTCACGGCGACGTTTCTGAACGAGCCGGACCCCGACGACAGAGCGTTTCAGCAAATCGGGATCCGGTTGACCGATCTTGCCGGGAACACGACCGACGTTACGGCAGGGCTTTTGTTCACAGAGGTACAGCCGGTCACGGTTGAGGCGCGAAACACGCCGCTGACCGTGGCGGACTGCCTGCCGGGACGGGAGGCCGACGCTGTGCTGACGCAGACGTTTGTGCCGGATCGCGTCGGAACGTACTCGCTCTTTGTGCTCGTGAACGGGGAACAGGAGCTTGCGATCGTTCACGTCGTCGATTCGACCGCGCCCGCGCTTGCGGTTCGAGACAGGACGCTGTATCTGCACCATCCGGTTTCGGTCGGGGAACTGGTCGATTCGGTGACGGACGTGAGCGAAACGACGCTTTCCGTATCGGAGATCGACTGGAACCGGGCCGGCGCGCAGGAGGTTACGGTCACGGCGGGGGATGCTTACGGAAACCGCTCCGAGGCGACGTTTACGCTGACGCTGGTTTCGGACGGCGAGCCGCCGGTGCTGTACGGCGTGCGGGATCGGATCCAATACGTCGGCGAGCCGGTCGCGTATCTTGCGGAGGTGTTTGCCGTCGACGCGCTCGACGGGCCGGTGGAAGTCACCGTTGACGCCTCCCGGGTGCATTCGAACGATACCGGGTTCTATCCGGTGACGTATACCGCGACGGACAGCGACGGCAATACCGCGACGGCGACCTGCCGGTTCACGTTTGTGCGGACGGCGGTTTCCGCCGAGGAGCTGCACGCGCTCGCGGCCGAGGTGGTCGATGCGGTCACGACGCCGCAGATGACGCGCACCGAGAAGCTCGCCGCGCTGTACGATTATGTTTACAGCCATGTCCGCTACAACGGGGTGTCGGACAAGAACGACTGGAGAAAGGAAGCCGCAAACGGGATCCGGCTCGGTCTCGGCGACTGCTTCACGTTTTACGCAACGCTGCGCGCGCTGCTCGACGAAACGGACATCCAATATATGAGCGTAACGCGAAAGGGCGGCGCTTCGCGGCACTTCTGGCTGCTGGTCAACGTGGGGACCGGATGGTATCATCTGGACGCCAACAACAACGCCTTTGCGAACTGGCGCTGCTTCATGTGGACGAACGAACAGTGCGCTTATCCGCCGGGATTCTGGAACTTTGAGCAGTCCGTCTATCCGGCGGTTGCAACCGAGCCGTTCTCAGCCGAAGCGGTCATTGCAATGGAAAAAGACGGAACGCTTTTCGGACAGTAATGGAACAAAAGACGGCACAATCGAATCGGAAGCGCTCTTTCTCCCGCGCCCTCGGCGGAATCATTCTGCTGATCGGCGCGGGGCTGTTCGGCGTACTGCTGTTTCTTTGCATCGCGTATTTCGGGCTTCGTCCGCTGGTCATTTTTGAGTACGGCGAAGGGATTCCGGAAATATCCTTCTTTGCGCCGGGCCGCGCGGCAAGCTACGTCGATACGCTGCCGCAAAAGCCCGCGATCGGGCTGCACGCGGTTCGCATTGCCGTCGGGGGCCGGGAACGCACGGTGTGGCTTCTGGTGCGCGATACCAAGCCGCCGAAAGCGGACGGAATAGCCCGAACGATCCCGACGAGCGCCGTTTTGGAACCGACCGGGCTCCTTTCGAACCTTTCCGACGCGGACATGGTCTGGGTCGATTACGCCGAAACGCCGCCGTTCGGAACGCCGGGCGAATACCCGGTCACCATCCTGCTCGAGGACGTTTCGGGCAACAGGACGGCGGTGGAATCGCTTCTGAAGATCCGCGACGTGCGCGAGGACGGCGTAACGGTGGAAGCCGGCGCTCCCGCGCCCGATGCGCGGGCGTTTCTGACCGACGACTGCGTGCCGGACTCGATGACCGAACTCACGCCCCAGATGCTTTCGACGCCCGGAACGTACCCGATCGAGATCACGGTCAAAGGCGAACCGTATCGGACGGCGCTGACGGTTCGGGACACGGTCGCTCCGGTCGTGACGGCGCACATGGTGTACTGTGAACCGGGAACGGACGTGAAGCCGGGGGACTTTATCACAAGCATCGAGGACGGCAGCGCGACGAGCGTTTCCTTCGTGAACGCGCCGGACCCGAACGAGCGCGATTTTCAGCAGATCACGGTTCGCGTGACCGACGCCGGCGGCAATTTTGCCGACGTAACGGCAGGGCTGCTGTTCACCCATTCGAAGCCGGTCGTCGTGGAAGCGCGGACGACGCCGCTGACGGCGGAGGAATGTCTCGGCGACGCCGAATACACGGCGGCGGTGCTGATCAGGGAGTTCATCCCGAACGCGACGGGCTTTTACGCGGTCTCGCTGTATGTGGACGATTCGCCGGAGCTTGCGCTGGTCGAAGTGCGCGACACGGTTGCGCCGAAAGTGGAAACCGGAACCGTGAACGGATACGTCGATCATCCGCTTGCGGCGTCGGCGCTCTGCAGCGTAACGGACGCGACCGAAACGACGGTGATTTATACCGGCGAGGTCGACTGGACGGCGGTCGGGGAGCAGACGGTTTCGCTGCTCGTTACCGACGAAGGCGGGAACGAAACGGACGCGACCGTCCGGCTTGTGCTGCATACGGATACCGAGCCGCCCGTGCTGTACGGCGTTAAACCGCGGTATTTCTATCTGGACGAGCCGATCTCGTACCTCGAGGGCGTCGCCGCGATCGACAACGCGGACGGGGAAGTGCGGGTCACGGTCGATACGAGCGGCGTCGATCCGAGCCGCCGGGGCAATTATACGATCACCTATTCGGCGGTGGACGCCGCGGGAAACGCATCGTCCAAGCGGACGACGATCACGATCAAAAGGTCCGCCGCAAACGAAACGAAGCTCGACCGCTATGTGCGCCAGATCACCGCAAAAATCTTCCGCGACGACATGACGCTCGGCGAAAAGGTCTATGCGGTTTACGATTACGTGTACACGCACGTGCGGTACAGCGCAAAGTCGGACAAGACCGACTGGCGCCGGGAGGCGCTGCGCGGCATTCAGAACGGCAAGGGCGACTGCTTCACCTCGAATTCGCTTGCCCGCGCGCTGCTGGAGCAGACCGAAGCCGAGGTTTTCAGCATGCAGCGCAAGAGCTTCAACACGAACCATTACTGGCTGCTCGTCAACGTCGGGACCGGCTGGTATCATTTCGACGCGACCAATTCCCGCGAGCACGGATATAAGTGCCGGATGTGGACGGACGAGCAGTGCTCGGTCATGGGCCGGTTCTGGGGATACGAGGTATCCGCCTGCCCGCCGGTCGCAACGGAGCCCTTTGATCTTAAGCGCGCCGCCGAGGTCGAAGCGGATTGGATCGCGTCCCATCGGACGGAAACGGAGAACAACGAATGAAAACCATTTTGGAATATCTCGATCTGCAGAGTATGCTGCGCCCCGAAAAGACGGCGTTTTCCGATGAAACCGGATCCCGCACGTTTTCGGAGTTCAAGTGCGCTGCGGAGCGCATCGGCTCGGCGCTGCTGCACGCGGGCGCCGACCGCGAACCCGTGGTCGTTCTGCTGCCGCGCTCGGTGCGAATGCTTTCGGCAATGCTCGGCGCGATGCGCGCGGGCTGCCCGTACGTTCCGCTGGACGCGGAGCTCGGAAATCTTCGCCTTACGGCGATTTTCGAACAGGTCCGGCCACGGTTTCTGATCGCGGAGGAATCGACCGAAGCGCTTGCGCGCAGCTGCGGCTTTGCGGGGGAAACGATTCGCATCGAGGATGCCGAGCGAACCGAAACGGATCTTTGCGCGCTGGCGGATGCGTACCGGCGGATTCTCGATACCGATCCGGCCTACATTGTGTTCACAAGCGGCTCGACCGGCGCGCCCAAGGGCGTGATCGGCAAGCACAGCGCGATGCTGGACTACGCGGAGCAGCTGACGGGCGTGCTGCGCGTGACCGACGCGGACGTTTTCGGCATGCAGGCGCCGCTGTATGTGGACGCGTGCCTTAAGGAAATTCTTTCTGTGCTCCGGTGCGGCGCTTCGCTTTGGATCATTCCCAAGCGCCTGTTTTCCGCTCCGATGCAGCTCGTGCAGTTCCTGAACGAACACGCGATCACGACGGTCTGCTGGGTCGTTCCGGCGCTGACGCTGATTTCCGCGCTGCATACGTTCCGCGAGACCGTACCGAAGACGCTGAAAACGGTCGCGTTCGGCAGCGAGGTGTTTCCGATCCGGCAGCTGCATCTTTGGCAGCAGTACGTTCCGGCGCGCTATATCAACCTGTACGGCCCGACCGAGTGCACGGGCATGTCCTGCTGGTACGAGATCGACCGCGGCTTTTCGGAGGGCGACCGCATCCCGATCGGCAGGCCGTTCGACAACACCGAAATCATGCTGCTCGACGAGGCGAACCGCCCGGCGGACGAAGGGGAGATCTGCATCCGCGGCGTATCGCTTTGCCACGGCTACTGGAACGATCCCGAGCGCACGGCGAAAGCGTTCGTGCAAAATCCGCTGCGGCCCGAATATCCCGAGCGCATCTATCGCACGGGCGACCTGGGACGGCGGAACGCGCGCGGGGAACTGGAATTTCTGGGTCGGATCGACAATCAGATCAAGCACATGGGGCATCGCATCGAGCTCGGCGAGCTGGAGGCGGCCGCGGAGAAGATCGAAGGCGTCGGCACGGCGTGTGCATCCTTCGATCCCGAGAGGAAGCGGCTCGCGCTGGCCTACACGGGCGAAATTGAAAAAGCGGCGCTGACGGCGGCGCTGCGCGGCTTTGTGCCGGAGTATCTGCTGCCGAGCAAAACGCTGCGGCTGGACGCGATGCCGCTGACCCCGAACGGCAAGACCGACCGCAGGGCAGTCTATGCGCTCTGCTTTTTGAAACGATAATTCTCCGGGAGGATTTATGGAAGCATTACTCGAGATTTTGTCGGAGCTTCACCCCGACGCAGACTTTCAGACGGCGGACCGGCTTGTCGAAAGCGGCGTGCTCGGCTCGTTTGACATCGTGATGCTCGTTACGCGCATCGAGGAGGAGTTCGACGTCGTGATCCCCGCGCGTCTGATCACGCCCGAAACGTTCCGTTCGGCCAAGACCCTGTACGAAACGATCCTGTCGCTTTCCGAGGAGGACTGATGCTGTTTTCGTCGTGGGGCTTTGCGCTTCTGATCGCGGTGCTCGTGCCCGTTTACTATCTCGTTCCGAAGAAGCTGCAGCGCTTCGTTCTGCTGCTCGCAAACCTTGTGTTCTATGCGTTTGCGGGGCTTAAGGCGATGCTGCTGCTTTTGCTGACCGCGCTGTCGGCTTATCTGTTCGCGCGCGGGATCGGGAAAAACTGGGATGCGCAGCGCGAAACGCTTGTCCTGCGGAAAACCGAATGGGACAAGGCGCAAAAGAAGACCTTCCGCGAGCGCATGGAGAGGAAGC
>CACXMS010000016.1:0-38126 GCA_902768795.1 uncultured Eubacteriales bacterium | reverse complement strand
AATACGGCGCGGGCGCGATCGGGCTCTGGAACGGACTGTTCGGCACGTCGCTGGACGGCACAGGGATCGTTCTTACGATGGGCGCGTCGTTCTATACGTTCTCGACGATGGGGTATGTGATCGACGTGCAGCGCGGCAAGTACCCGGCCGAGAAGGATCCGCTGAAGGTGCTGCTGTTCACATCGTTCTTCCCGATCCTCGTGCAGGGGCCGATCAGCCGGTTCGATACGCTCGGAGAAACGCTGTTTGCGCCGCATTCGTTCAATCCGGACAACCTGCGCGCGGGTCTTTTGCGCGTGCTGTGGGGATACGCGAAAAAGCTGATCGTGGCCGACCGCCTGCTGGTTGCGGTCAAACAGCTTGTGAAAGTCCCCGAAACGTATAACGGCGCGTTCGTGCTGCTCGGCATGCTGCTGTACGCGGCGACGCTGTACGCCGATTTTACCGGCGGCATCGACATTACGATCGGAATCGGCCGTATGCTCGGCGTATCGATCGACGAAAACTTTATCCGCCCGTACTTTTCCAAAAGCATCGGCGAGTACTGGCGCAGATGGCATATCACGCTCGGCGCGTGGTTCAAGGAGTATCTCTATTATCCGGTTTCCGTTTCGAAGCCGCTTCGCCGGCTGACCAAGGCCGCGCGAAAGCTCAACAGCGGGTTTGCGCGGCGGCTGCCGGTCTATCTTGCGACGTTCGCGGTCTGGGCGGTCACGGGCATGTGGCACGGTAATTCCTGGAATTTTCTCGTCTGGGGGCTTCTGAACGGCGTGATCCTTCTGATCAGCGAAGAGCTTTCGCCGCTGTACGCGCGCTTTCACGCGCGGTTCGGCCGGCTCGGCAGGACGTGGGGATACCGTGCGTTTGCGGTGATCCGCACCGTTTTGCTGCTGTCGTCTCTACGGATGTTCGACTGCTATGCCACGGTCCCGGAGACATTCCGCGCATTCGGCTCGATGTTCACCGTGTGGAATCTGCCGATGCTGTGGAACGGCGGAA
Source organism: uncultured Eubacteriales bacterium (assembly GCA_902768795.1). Lineage (GTDB taxonomy): Bacteria > Bacillota > Clostridia > Christensenellales > CAG-138 > UBA3792. The sequence continues at coordinate 37,127 of CACXMS010000016.1, read as the reverse complement.
TCGCCTCGCTCGGACTCGCCTGGGCCGACTGGCTGGCCGCGGCGGTCGGGGTTCTCGCAATGTTTTTCGTGTCGCTTCGGCAGCGCGGCGGAGCGCTGATCCCGCGCTTTTTACGCCGTCCGCTTTGGCAGCGGCTTGCCGTTTACGGCGCGCTGCTTGCCGCAATCCTTGTGTTCGGCTATTACGGCTTCGGGTATGACGCCGGACAGTTCATCTACAATCGGTTCTGAGTATGAAGAAGGTTTGGAAAAACATCGGCATCTGTGCGCTGGCCGCGCTGCTTCTGTTGACAGCGCTGTGTTTTGCGCAGCGGCTTGTGATGCCGAAATATCAGTCCGCGTCGGTCGAGGGCTCCCTCACGGAGGAGTATTACCGGGAAACGCTTCCGCACGACGTGCTGTTTATCGGCGACTGCGAGGTATTTTCCAACATCTCGCCGATTACGCTGTACAGGGAGTACGGGATCGCTTCGTACATCCGCGGCTCGGCGCAGCAGCTCGTCTGGCAGTCCTATTATCTGCTCGAGGACGCGCTGAAGACCGACGCGCCGAAAGTCGTTGTGTTCAATGTGCTGGCGTTAAAGTACGGCGAACCGCAGTCCGAAGCGTATAACCGCATGACGATCGACGGGATGCGCTGGGGCGCGGCAAAGATCGGCGCGATCCGCGCGAGCATGACGGAGGGGGAGGACCCGGTTTCCTATTTGTTCCCGCTGCTGCGGTTCCATTCGCGCTGGAGCGAACTCGGGACGGAGGATTTTGCCTGCCTCCTGGAAAAGAAGCCGGTCGCGCATGCCGGATACCTGATGCGGACCGAGGTGCGCCCCGTGACGCAGACGCCCAGGCCTGCGCCGCTTCTGGATCCGCATCTGCCGAAGACGAGCATGGAATGGCTCGAAAAGCTGACGAAGCTGTGCGAGGAGAACGAAATTACGCTCATTCTGATGAAATCGCCGTCGATTTCGCCGCATTGGTACGACGAATGGGACGAGGAGATAAAAGTATTTGCACAATCGCACGGACTGTGGTATACTAATACCATCGCCGAGAACGGCGCGATCGGGATCGATTATTCGACCGATACCTGCGATATGGGACAGCATCTGAACGTCTATGGCGCGGAGAAGCTGTCGCATTGGCTCGGCGCCCGGCTCAAGGAGCGCGCGGATTTGCCCGACCGAAGGACGGAAGCGGCGTACGCGGCGGTCTGGGACGAAAAAACGGAACGGTACGAAAGGGAAAAGGCGGCTTTGGCCGTATCGGAATAGCGGAATGAAGCGAATCGGGATTCTTTTGCTGGCGCTGCTTTGCGCCGCGATCGGATGCGCTGCGCCGGGCAGATCGGAAACGGCGGTGTTTGTGGATCCGAACGCCGTGAAAGCCGGGGCGTACGGCGATCTGTATTTTACGGCGAACGGGTTTGATTTCGGCATCTACGATCCGACGGAGACCCTGCTCGATCACATCACGCCGGGGTCGACGTTTGCCGAACAAAGCTGCGCGTTCGAGGGCGAGGACGTGTATTACTTTTTCAGCGGGTTTGAGGTCATGGCGAACGTGATCGACGGCGCGGAGCGCGTTACGATGATCAATCTGACGGACGATACCGTCAAAACGCCGGACGGCCTTTCGATCGGCATGCCAGAAGCCGACGCCGCCGCGCTGCTCGGCGAACCCTCCGTCGGCGGCGTCTATACTTTGACCGCGGGAACCGCGATTCGCACCGTTACCGTGCAGGACGGCCGGATCGCCGCAATCACCTATCTGCCCGCGGAGTGAAAAAACGTTCATCAGTTTCCCATGGATGCATGGGCATTAAATAAGGAGGTAAAAATCATGGAACAGAATCTGAATGTTGCCCCGATCGATGAACAGGCAACCAAGAGCGCGTTGACCACGAGCATCGTCGGTCTTGTACTGGCGTCCCTCGGTCTTCCGGGCTGGATTGTTTCGGCGATCGCGCGCGGCAAGTGCAAAAAGCTGGTTGAAGGCGGCGAGCCGGTCGTCGGCAAGCTGAAGGTCGCAAACATCCTTTCGAAGATCGGTCTGCCGGTTTCGATCGTTGTGACGATCCTCTATGTGGTCGAATTCATCCTCGGCATCGTCATCGGCGTAATGCAGAACATGTAATCGGACATCGGAATTCAGACGCCGAAAAACCCGTTCGTTCGGACGGGTTTTTCCTTTTTCTGCAATATTTGCACGCCGATTCGGTTTCCGCCCTTTGAAAACGGCATTTTTCGACACAAGGGATTGACACCGACTTTGCAGGGTGATATATTATTTTCAAGGACGGAAGTGCGCCCGTCCTTTCATTTTTGCAGGAGGGGAACGGTATGCGGGAAGTCGATGATCGAGCGCCGGAGTTTGCGCGTGCATACGAACCCGTCCGGGGCGTAAAACACCATAAAAAACTGACGATTCTATCGGCGGCGACGCCCTTCTTTACGGCGGCTGCGGCGATTGCGGCGGTTGCCGCGATCCTTGTGTCTTCGCCCGCGCCGGCGCCGGAGCCGACGGTGCCCGCAATCGTCGTTGCGGATACGCAGACGGAAAAACCGACCGCAAAGCCGGGTTTAACGGTCAAACCGACGGAAAGCCCTGCGGACGCCGTGACGGAAACGCCGACCGAGACCCCGACCGAAACCCCGACGGAGACGCCGACCGAAACCCCGACCGAGACCCCGACGGAAACGCCGACCGAAACGCCGACGCCCACGCCGACGCCGACGCCCACGCCCACCCCGACGCCGACGCCCACGCCGACGCCCAAGCCCGACAAGCATACGGTGACGATCCGGAACATTGCGCCGTCCTCCGGCAAGGTTGCGACGATCATGATTGACGGCGATTCTTCGCGTTCGTCCACCAGTTCGCTGCAGGCGAAAAAGGGCGAGCGGCTGATGCTGACCTGCCTGGACACGCTGGAAAATTATGAAATTAATCTCGGCAGTTATTCGATCGAAAAGGGCGACCTCGAGGACATCGGCGACTACTACTTCGTCATGGGCGAAGAGGACGCGGAAATCGTTTATTCCCTTGAATTTGCGTATGTCGGCACGACGACGACCGTTATCTCTCAGATTTCCCCCGAGGGCGGCGGCTCGGTGTTCCTGAACGGGGAAGAAAACACCGTCACCGTGGATGCGGGCACGATGGTTTACGTGACCGCGTCGCCTTCCGAAGGATATGTTTACGACGGATTGCAGATGCTTTCGGGCGGCGAGGATTATGTTTCGAGCGTTTCCGATAACGGGTTCGTCGTTGAAGGCGGCGTGCAGTATCTCTACGTGCAGTTCAACTTCTCAAGACCTTCGTACTCCATCCTGGTTGAAGCCGATTCTGACCTCGGAACTGCCTGGTCAAACTATGACGAAGCTTATGCGGGACAGACCATTACGATCACGGCGGAGCCGAATTCTTCCGACTTTATCGTCGGGGAAGTCATGGTGTTCGACAGTGAGGAGAATATCATTGTACCTACACAGATAGACGATACGCATTATCAATTTGTAATGCCCGCTTCGGATGTTTCGGTAATCGTATACTTCGTTGGATAAATAACATTGCAGGAATCAAACAGGGAGGATGCAGCAGTGAAAAACCAGAATTCGAATGAACAGAAAAAGAGCAATACGCGGTTGATCGGAACGGCCATCGGCATGATCATCGTGATCGGACTGATCGTACTGCTCGCAAACCCGGCATGGCTGCCGCTGGACGCGCAGGCCCGTGCTTCGATGGTAGAGCTTGAGAAGGAGTTCTTCCTGATCGACGGCAGCGTGCACATCACGCTTGTGCATCTTTTGACCGTTCTGCTTGCGATCTGCGTAACGTGGCTTTGCTATCAGATCCTCGAGCTGATTTTGCGGCTTATCGGGAGAAAGAGCGACCGCGTTGCAACGATCACGACGCTGCTCTGCAGCATGCTGAAGTATCTTGCCTGGATCGTCGCGATCGTCTGGGGTCTCAGCATTTTGGGCGTGAATCCGCTCGGCGTGCTGGCAAGCGTCGGAATCATCGGTCTCGCGCTCGGCTTCGGCGCGCAGAGCCTGATCGAGGATATCATTACGGGCTTCTTCATCATCTTTGAAGGCCAGTACGGAATCGGAGACATCATTGTGCTCGACGATTTCCGCGGCGTTGTCCGCAGTATCGGCGTCCGCACGACTGTGCTGGAGGACGCCGGCGGCAACCTGAAGATCGTCAACAATTCCGACATCCGCAACCTGCAGAACCGCTCCCGCAACGCTTCTCTGGCGCTCTGCGACGTCGACGTTTCCTACAGCACGAACCTCAAAAAGCTGGAGGAGATGCTCGGGCCGGAGCTTGAGAAAATGTATGAGGAAAACAAGGGCCTGTATCTTGCCGTGCCGCAGTACATGGGCGTGGAAAATCTCGGCGACAGCGGCGTGACGCTGCGCTTCTGCGTGTCCACCAAGGAAGCCAACATCTTTATGGCAAAGCGCCGTCTGACGCGGGACATCCGGATCCTGTTTGACGAAAAGGGCGTTGAGATTCCGTTCCCGCAGGTCGTCGTGCATCAGGAGGACTGATTTCCTCCTCGGCCACAGGATTTTTGCAGAAAAATGCCCCCGCTGGTATCGGCGGGGGCATGTGCTGTTTGGGCTACGTCGGATCGACGAAGAAGCGGAGCGAACTTGTTTTTGCTACGGTTTCCAGTAGCGTAATCAGCCGTTCGCCGTATTCGCCGAGATTGGTCCGCAGCGCGCCGTCGTGCTGCAGAATCAGAATTGTATCGCCGCAGAATTCGGAAAGGCAGTCCGCGAGCGCGTCAAGGTTTCGCCCGTAATAAAGGGGGAAGCGCAGCGTTTGTGCAAGGTAGAGGTGCGTTTCGCGCCGCGTCGTCATGCGGCGTCCGTCCAGGGTGATGATCTGCATATCAATTTCCTCCATACAGCAGCGTGAACGAATTGTAATGGTCGTCCGTATAATAGATCAGGCCGTCCGACGAATAGATGATGCGCTTTTCGCCACGTGAACGCTTGCCGAGCGTCCCGACGTCACATTCATAATAGATCCGGCCTTTCGCGCTCGGGAGCAGCTTTTCATAGTTGCCGAACCGGTCGCCGCCGATGCATTTTCCCGGCGCATACGGTTCAAGGTATCCGCCCGGCCAGCCGAGCGACTGCGCTGTTTTCTTCGTGATGTAGTTCGAAGGCAGGTGCCCGTAAAGGTGCAGGTACAGCGCGACGTCTTCCTTTCCGTCATAAACGCCGTCTTCGGCTACGGGCGCCTCGGTCGGCGTCGGCGCGGGAGAATCGGTCGGCGCAGGCGTTTCGGTCGGCTCTGACGTGACTTCCGCAGCAGGCGAATCGCTCGGCAGCGGCGTATTCGTCTTGGGCGGCGCGGTCCAAAGATCGATCCGTTCGGTCGGCGGCGCGGTCTTGGGGTCCGGCACATCCGGCGTATTGATCTGGATGCATCCGGCAAAGCAAAGCAGCAGGCCCAGCAGCAGTGCAAGAAGCCGAAGCGATCGGGTTTGCGTTCGTTTCATAGCGTTTCCTTTACGATTTGGTCAGAATCAGTCCCGTGCCGCCGTCCTTTTTCGCTTCTGTCAGCGCGAGGCGGGCGACGTCGCCCGAAAAGAGCAGATGCACCCGCTTTGGCGCGAACCGGTTTCGTTCAAGCGATCCGAAAAGCGCGGCAAGCTGTCCTGCGGGGTAACAGAGCGTCAGCGTTCCGCCGTTGTTCAGCAGCAAAAACGCAGCATGAAACCAGCGATCGAGCAAATCCCCGTCCGCATGACGCGAAAGCGCGCGCACACCCAAAGCGCCCGCGGTGAAGTAGGGCGGATTCATCAGGATCACGTCGAACGAACCGTGGCCGAGCGCGCGAGGCGCGTCCGAAACGTCAAGCGGAAGGAACGGGATGGACTGCCCGTTGCGCGCGGCGCTCTCCTTTGCGAGCGCAAGCGCGGCTTCGTCTACGTCGATTCCGGCGTATTTGCCGCCGTGCAGCGCTTCGGCATAGATCGAAAGGACGCCGTTCCCGGTTCCGCAGTCCAGCACGCGATCCGTTTTTCGGATGCGCGCAAACTCCGCAAGACGCAGCGCGTCTTCCTGCAGCGGATACGTTTCGGTTCGGTAAAGGCCGATCGCGTCGGTCAGCGGTTCCCAGGTCTTCATTGGTTCGCGTCTTTGGAAACGGTCATATGGTTCAGATCGGGCTCGATCGTGACGCCCGTATAATAATGCTTGAGGATCTGATCGTAGGTGTATCCGTGCTGCGCCATGCCGTTTGCGCCGTTCTGGCTCATGCCGACGCCGTGCCCGTACCCCTTGACCTGGAATACGAACCCTTCGTCGGTGATTTCAAGCCGGTACATCGCGCTTTCGAGATCGAAAACATTGCGAAGCTTTTTTCCCTGCAGCTCCAGATCGCCCAGACGTACGGTCTTGACGCGCCCGCTCGGATAAACGGCTTTCAGCTCGATCGCGTCCCGGATGTTTTCCGCCGTCACATGCGCGTCGGGATAGACGGCGTTGATCTTCTCGACGGCGTCCGCAAATCCGACGGTCACGGTCTGCGTTCGCATCGGGTTTTCATAGGGACTTTCCACGCCGCGAAGGTAGGGCAGCGCGTTCGCATAGACGTTTTCGGAGTTTTCGGTCATCCCGCCGGAGCAGGCGTGGAACATCGCGTCGATGACCTGTCCGTCGTAGACAAGCACTTCGCCGCGCGTGCTCATGACGGCCTCGGCCAGAATGTTGTAGCGCATGCCGGCCTCGTCGCCCCAGCGCTCGTTCATGCGCGTTTCGCTGATATAGGCCTGACAGCAGCTGCTGTTTGTGCAGATCGCGGCTTCGGGATGCGTCGCACAGCCGCCGCGCAGAATCTTGCGGAGCGCGTAGGTGCGCGCGGCGACCGCCTGCGCTTTCAGCGCTTCGGGGGCGTAGGCGGTCGGCATCTCGGCTCCGACGACGCCGATCAGGTACTGTTCGAGATCCATCACGATCAGTTTGTCCTCGCGGTGGTCGTAGACGGGGATCTCCTGCGTTTCGGCAAAGTGATAGTATGCGAACAGATCGACGCGCGTCGGCGCGGGCGTCGGAACCGGCGTCGGAACGGGCGTGGGGGAGTTGTCCGCCTTTTGAATGAGCAGCGAACGCCCCAGCCAGAAGAGCAGAACGAGCAGCACCAAAAGCACTGCGGCAAGCGGCAGTACGGTTGTCCAGTTGGTACGGATGTGACGGGATCGTTTCATATTCACATTATACGCCATCCCGAAACAAATTACCAGTACGGAAGCAGAGATTTTTTGCATGAAGATGGGATTCTCCGTTGAAAAGCGAGCCGGAGCATGGTATAATCGGGCTATGAAAGTACGATTTTCGCCCGAAGCGGCAAGACGGGAAATGACGCCCGTCGATAATTTATTCTTTACGGTTTATATGCCCGAGGCCGACGGCACGTTTGTGAAAGTGTACCTTTACGGTCTGATGCAGTGCTACCACAACGCGCTTTGCGACGATGATATTGCCGAAATGCTCGGCGTTTCCGAGGACGAGGTGCGCTGCGCGTTTGTGTATTGGCAGGCAAAGGGACTGGTGCGGATCGTTTCGGATGAACCGTTTGCCGTGGAATACCTTCTGACCGAACAGCCCGCGCTGACGACGGCGACCGCGGTCAAGTACCGCGCGTTTGTCGACGCGCTGAACGCGCTTTTCTCGCCGCGGCAGCTGAACCTGCGCGAGATGAAGGCGATGTATGACGTGATCGAACTGTATGAGATTGAAGAGCCGGCGGCGCTGGAGCTTGCCGCATACTGTATCGAGCAGAAGGGCAAGCGTGTTTCGGCCAACTATATCCTCGCGGTCGCGCAGACCTGGAACGAGCAGGGGATTGTGACGCTCGCACAGGCGAAGGCGTATCTGGAAGCGTACCGCCTGAAAAAGCACGGCGCGACGGAGGTTCTGCTGCGCTGGAACAAGCGTCGCAAGCCGACGCAGGACGAGATGGATCTGTATGATAAATGGACGAACGAGTGGGGATTCGACGAAGAAGCGATCCTTGCGGCGTGTCCGCAGCTGGTCGAGGTCGGAACGCCGACGTTTGCGATCCTGAACGATCGGCTCGAGCGTATGCGCGAGCAGAGCATTTCGACGGCCGAAGCGATCGAAACCAAGGCGCAGACGGACCTGGACGACCGCGCGTTTTGCAAGCAAGTCTTTTTGCGGCTCGGCAAGGTGGAGATTCCGAGCCGGACCGACGTCGCGCAGATGGCGATGTTCCGGAACGACAAAGGCATGGAACCCGAAGCGATTCTGCTGGCGGCGGACGCGTGCCAAAGCGCCGAGCGTCCGTTCGGCGCGCTCAAAAAGCTTCTGATCGATTGGTCGGCGCGCGGCGTTACGACGGCGGAGGGCGCGAAAGCGGCGCTTGCGGCAGCTCCCGCGCAGACGGGCGGCAGACGGAAAAAGAAGGATTACGGGTTTGACGACTATGCACAGAATCCCGTGCGGATGGAGGACCTGAAGGACATCATTGTGGACTTGAATGAGGACGTATGAACGGCAGCTTGCAGCAATACTATAACCGGATTCGCATGCGGAACGCGGCGATTGCCGAGCAGCGGCGCACGGAATGTGAAAAAAAGAATCCGCGCATCGCGTCTTTGCGGGAGGAGCAAGGCGAGATCGTGCGTCGCTTTGCCGCGGGGAAGATCACAAACGAACAGGCGCAGTCGCGTCTCGGCGCGATCGCCGCGGAGCAGAAGAACCTTCTGATCGCAATGGGCCTCGGCGCGTCGTATCTCGACCCGATCTATACGTGCCCCAAGTGCAGGGATACCGGCGAAATCGGGAAAGGACGGCAAAAGCCGTGCTCCTGCGCGCTGAAAAAAATGCAGGAGGAGCTGACCGACGGCGCCCGGATCAATACGCGCGAAACCTTTGCCGCCTTCAATCCGGCCGTGTACGCGACCGACGCGCAGCGCAGCTTCGGCGTGCGGTGCAAGGCGTATTGCGAAAAATACGTCGCTGCGCTGCCGCATCCCGAAAAACCGAACCTGCTGTTTTTGGGCGCGCCCGGGCTCGGGAAATCGTTTTTTGCAAACGCGATCGCTTACGGCGCGATCGAACGCGGCATCGAAACCCGAAAAGTGACGGCATACCGATTTATTCAGGATGTAATGGACGGAATCTCAAACGGAACGGACGCGGTACGGATTTACGCGAATCTTCCGTTTTTGGTCATTGACGATCTCGGAACGGAACCGATGGTGCCGAACGTCACGAAAGAAACGCTGTTTTCGGTGCTGAACGAGCGGATTGCGATGCGGCTGCCGACGATCGTGATTTCGAATCAGATGACCGACGCGCTTTCCGAGCGGTATGACGAACGGATCGTTTCGCGGCTGACGGACAAATCGGTCACGGCGATTGTCGTGTTTTCGGGGAAGAATCTCCGCACGAGGCAAAGCTGATGCTGTATCTGGTTGCGACGCCGATCGGCAATCTCGGCGATATAACGCTGCGGGCCATAGAGACGATGCGCGCGTGCGACGCGATCTATTGCGAGGATACGCGAAGAACCGCACAGCTTTTGAATCGTCTCGGGATAGAAAAGCCGCTTGTCAGCTGTCATACGCACAACGAGCGGATGCGGAGCGAGGAAATTGCGGCCCTGCTGCGGGAGGGAAAAGAGATCTGTTACGTTTCCGACGCGGGGATGCCCGCCGTATCCGATCCCGGCGCGGTGCTTGTACGGATGTGCGTGGAGAACGGCCTGAGCTTTACGGTCGTCCCCGGCGCTTCGGCCGTGCTGACGGCAGCGGTGCTGTCCGGTCTGCCGCCGCAGCCGTTTGCGTTTTTCGGATTCTTACCCCGTGAGGCAAAGCCGCGGCGCGAAGCGCTCGACCGCATCGCGGCGACGGATTATCTATGCATTTTGTATGAAAGTCCGCACCGCGTCCGGGATACGCTGCAGGAGCTTTTTGACCGGCTCGGCAACGTGCAGGGCGCCGTTTTGCGGGAGCTGACCAAGAAATTCGAGTCGGTTTACCGCGGCTCGCTGACGGAACTGATCGATCGGTTTGCCGAGGAGCCGAAAGGGGAATGCGTGATCGCGGTGCTGCCTGGCCCGAAATCGGAAGCCGAGCCGGATCCCGGGGAACTTCTGGACGCGCTGCTCGAAACGATGTCCGTCAGGGATGCGGCGGCGGTGGCTTCCGAAAAACTGCATATTCCCAAAAAACAGGCCTACGCGCTTGCGCTCGAGCGGAAAGCCGCGCAGGAACGCTGAAAAAATCACCCGCCGGTTATCGAACCGGCGGGTCAGACAGTCAATAATGAACCCAGACCGTTTTGCGCCATCTGTTTGAAAAGAATCCTTGTAGGATGAAAAGTGCTAAAATGCACTTTTCCTTGTTTTTTGCCGAAAAATCAGCCGGTTTTTCGCTCCCGGCGTAGCTCCTGTACCTTCGGGCGAAGAAACCGGCTTCTTGAGCCCATTCCTGCCAGTCTGTTGTCAGCGTGTCAAAAGGTTTTTTGACCTGCTGACCCGCCGATCCCAAAATCAGCGGGTGAATTTTATGCTCATTGATCGCATTGCAGCAGGTCGTCAAGCGATTCTCGCCGTACCGCGACGTACGATGTTCCGCCGCGCAGCATCACGATCGGCGGGCGGGGGAGACGGTTGTAATTCGACGCCATCGAATAGTGGTACGCGCCTGTCGTACAGACCGCGATCCGATCGCCGCGGCAGGTCGAATCGGGCAGCATGACGTCCGGCTGAATGACGTCTCCGCTTTCGCAGCAGCGTCCGACGACCGTGCAGAGCATTTCGCTTGCCTCGTCCATGCGGTTCGCGGGCAGGACGGTGTAGGGCGCGCCGTAGAGCGCATAGCGGATGTTATCGGTCATGCCGCCGTCCACGGAAACGTAGTTCCGCACATTCGGGATCCGTTTGACCATGCCGACCGTATAAACGGTCAGGCCGGCGTCCCCGACGATGCTGCGGCCCGGCTCAAGCGAGATTTCCGGCGCGGGATAGTCGAACCCTTGGCAAAGCGCATCGATGTGCGCGCCGATCTCCCGAATGCTCGCGGCATAGTCCGGGATCGGATCGCCTGCAAGGTATCGGACGCCGTATCCGCCGCCGAGATCGAGCTGATCCGCCGTATATCCGTACTGCGAACGAACCTTTGCCATGAAGGCAAACAGGATCGAAGCGGAGCGCAGGAAGACGTCGGAATCGAACACTTGCGAGCCGACATGACAGTGGAACCCGCCAAGCAGAAGATGCGGCGCTGCAAGCGCCCGGCGGACCGCCTGATCGGCAGCACCGGTTTCCATGCCGAATCCGAACTTGGAATCGACTTTTCCCGTCGCCACCGCGTCGAACGTATGCGGGTCGATCCCGGGCGTCAGCCGCAGCAGGATCCGCTGCCGTGTTCCGCGCTCTGACGCGATGCGCTCAATCGCCTCAAGCTCCTCGAAATTGTCAACGATAAACAGTCCCACGCCGTGTTCCATGGCAAAGGCGATATCCTCGTCCGTCTTGTTGCTCGAATGAAACCAGACGTTTTCCATCGGGAAGCCGGCTTTGTATGCCGTGTAAAGCTCGCCTGCGGAAACGACGTCCGCGCTAAGCCCCTCTTCGGCAGCGATCCGGAACATCTGAAGAAACGCAGCCGCCTTGGAGGCGTACAGAATGCGGCCCGGGCGGGCGAACGCTTCCACGGCGCTCCGATATGTGCGGCAGCGGGCGCGGATGCAGTCTTCGTCCATCAGATAGAGCGGCGTGCCGTATTGCACGGCAAGCGCGGGAACGTCCTGCCCCGCAAACAACAGATGCGACCCGCTTCTGCCCAGATTTTCCGCAATCAACCGTTCGTCCATTTCTTTGCCCTTTCCCGATCCACAGTGTATTCCTTTTATACCCGAAATGCCCGTCCTTGTCAATAGAAAATATATTATTTTACAAACATATGGACAAAATGAGAATTTTTGATCGTTTTGCCTTGTAACGGGTTGACTTTTTCACAAAAATGCGTCATAATGAAATAAAATTATCGAAAAGGGATGATACAGTATGAAGCCGCTGAAAACCGAGTACTTCAAAATTCTGGAAGAGGCGATCGACCGGCACCGCCGGGAAACGGGCGTCGCGCCGACAATTTTAGAACTGGTCGGGAGAACGGGAATCCCGCAGGCGACGGTCAGCCGCTATCTGCGCTATATGAACGCGCACGGAATGATCGAGTATGCAGGACATCGCCGCATCCGCACGCAGGCCGCATCGAGAGAGGAAGCGGAAACGCTTGAAATCCCGTTGGTCGGTTCGATTGCCTGCGGGTTGCCGCTGCTGGCCGAGGAGAACATCGAGGAATATGTTCGTTTGCCCGAAACGCTGGTCGGCAAGGGCGATTTTTTCATCCTGCGCGCAAACGGCTGTTCGATGATCAAAGCCGGGATCGACGACGGGGATCTGGTCGTGATCCGGCAGCAGGAGGATGCGGAGCCCGGGCAGATCGTCGTCGCGCTCGTGGACGATGAGAGCGCGACCTTGAAACGGTATTATCCGCGCCGCAACAGCCGGGTCGATCTCGTTCCGGAAAACGATTCGTTCCGCACGCAGACGATCGATCTGTCCGTACAGCATCTTGCGATTCAGGGCGTTGCGGTCAAGGTCATCAAAAATCTGGACTGATTCTTTTCCAAAATGGAAACAACGCGCCGAGGGGGAGGCGCGTCGTTTCCGGGGGAGTATTATTTAGGAAGTATAATGGAGGTTGTAGAAGTTCTTTCTACAGTGCATAGTATAACCGGTCAATTTGACAGAAATACGTGCAGACTTTGAACAAATTGCAAACTGCAAAAATTTTTCCGGGCATTTGCGCCCGGCTTTTTGTCCCCCGATGCACGGCTCGTCTTTCCGAACGGCAATAGTTCACACGATTTTCACATTGCGGCGAATCGGAATCTGCTATACTAATCTTAATATACAATGTCGCCCAAAGGCGGCGTCGGAGTGCAGATGCTATCGAAATTCAGCGTAAAAAAACCGTTTACCGTCCTTGTAGCGGTCATTCTCGTGCTTGTTCTCGGAACGGTCTCCGTGACGAAGATGACGCCCGATCTTTTGCCCAAAATGAGCTTTCCGTATATTGTGCTGTTCACCTCCTATATCGGCGCCGTCCCGGAGGAGGTCGAGCAGACCGTTTCCAGACCGCTCGAGCAGGCGCTCGCATCGCTGGACGATCTGAAGGAAATCACCTCCACGAGCGCGGAGAATTACTCCACGGTTTTTCTGACGTTCGAGGATTCGGTGAATCCGGATCGGGCGATGCTGGATATTCAGCAGGTGATTTCGCGGCTGCAGAGCACATGGCCGGACGCGGTCGGAACGCCGTCGGTGATTGAGCTTTCGACCGACCTGATTCCGACGGTCGTTGCGGCGGTTTCCTATCAGAATATGGATCCGATCGGGCTGTCCGCGTTCGTCAACGATACGCTGCTTCCCGCCCTGGAGGGAACGAACGGCGTTGCGTCCGTATCCGCATCGGGCATTGTGGCGGAACAGATTGAGATTGAGCTGGACACCGAAAAAATCGACCGGCTGAATGAAATCCTGTACGGCTCGATCGACGACGCCTCCAAAGAAGCGTTCGACGAGCTTGACGAGGCGAGGCAGAAGATCACGGAGGGCAGGGAGGAACTGGACAGCGCGCGGGAGGAGCTGGAGAAAGGGCAGGACAAGCTGAACGTCGGCCGCTGGGAAGCGAACCACGCATTCGACGAGGCCCAAAAGAAACTGGACGACACCAAGTCGCAGCTTTCCGAAGCGATCACGGTCCTGAACGAGCAGCTCGCAGCGCTGCGCGCCGAAGCCGAGGCATCCGCCGAAACGCGCTCCCTGCTGCAAACCCTGCAGCAATCCGTGCAGATGCTGGAACGCAGCAAAGCGGTGCTCGAGGCATCGATCGAGGAGATTGAAAACGATCCGACGCTCTCGGAGGAGGAACGCGCCGCGGCGCTGGAAACGCCGAAACAGCGGCTTGCGGTTGTCGAGCAGGGGCTCGCGTCAATCGACGGGCAGCTTGCCGGGTATGGGATTACGCGGGACGAAATTCCGGGTGTGCTCGAACAGTTTGATCAACTGGATGAAGCCGTTGCGGCGCTTGAGGAAAAGCTCCGGGAAGCCCAAAGCGGTATGCAGCAGGTCGAAAGCGGATACGGAACGATCGATCAGCAGCGCAGCACTGCGAACGCACAGCTCTGGAACGCGCAGAAAAAGCTCGACGAGGGCAAGGAACAGCTCGAAAGCGGCACCGAGGAATTGAACAGCGGCGAAAAGCAGCTTGACGATGCGCTTGCAGCGGCAAAGGAACAGTTGGCTGCCGCCAAGGAAGCCGCAGACCTGCACGGCATTCTGACCAAAGAGCTTGTCGCGCAGCTTGTGCAGGCGCAGAATTTCGAGATGCCGGCGGGCTTTGTTTCGGACGGGGAAACGAACTGGATCGTCAATGTCGGCGATAAGGTGCGCGGCGTCGAAGCGCTGGAGAACGTCGCGCTGATCTCGCTCGGACTCGAAGAGCTCGACGTTGTGCGGCTGAGCGACGTAGCGAACGTGCGCGTCATCGACAACAGCGGGACGACCTATGCGCGTATCAACGGAGAAAACGGGGTTCTGCTTTCCTTTACGCGCCAGTCGGCTTACGCGACGGCGACCGTGGCGGATAATATCACGGAAAAATTCCGTTCGCTCGAGGAGCAGTATCCGGGATTGCGCTTTGTTTCGCTGATGGATCAGGGCGATTACATCCACATGGCAATGTCTTCGGTCGTGGAGAGCCTATTGATCGGCGGCGCTCTTGCGATTCTGATTCTGTTCCTGTTCCTGCGGGACCTGAGACCGACGCTGGCCGTCGGCATTTCGATTCCGGTTTCCGTACTGTTCGCGCTGGTGCTGATGTATTTTTCGGGCGTCACGATGAACATTATTTCGATGGCGGGGCTCGCGATCGGCATCGGTATGCTGGTCGACAATTCCATCGTCGTGATCGAAAACATTTACCGTCTCCGCGCGGAGGGCGTTCCGGCAAAGGAAGCGGCAATTCGCGGCGCGCGAGAGGTCATGGGCGCGATCACGGCGTCTACGCTGACGACGATCTGCGTGTTTGTTCCGATCCTGTTTGTAGAGGGGTTGACGCGGCAGATCTTTATGGATATGATCCTGACGATCGCGTATTCGCTGCTCGCGTCGCTGATCGTTGCGCTCACGGTGATCCCGGCGATGGCGCAGGGGCTTTTGCGGCGCAATGTGAAGCCGATGGGCAAGGCGGCAAAAGCGCTCGTCGGCGGGCTCGAAAAAGCCGTGCGATTTGCGGTCGGACATCGCGCCGCCGCGCTGATCCTCGCGGTTTTGCTGCTCGGCGGGAGCGCGTTCCTTTCGCTGCGGCAGGGGTTTGTGTATTTTCCGGAGAGCGGCGGCACCCAGATCTCCGTGACTGCAAACATCCCGGAGGACTATACGTTTGAGGAAAGCTGCCTCCTTGCGGACGAGCTGCTTGCCGCCGTTGCGACCGTTCCGGATCTATGCGACATCGGCGGCATGATCGGCGGCGGACTTTCGAGCATCATCGGGCTTTCGTCATCGGTTTCGAATTCGCGGATTACGATTTATGCGCTTGTCGACGAAACGAGCGGCCGGTCGAGCATCGAAGCCACGCGGGACATCAAAGCGGCGCTTGAACCGTTTGCCGATCGCGTGAATTATACCGTTGCCGGCATGTCGACCATGAGCATGAGCTCCTCGCTCTCGGGCGACGGGTTCAGCATGAATATCTACTCGAATGAACTGGACGATCTTCGACTGGCGGGGAAAGCCGTTGCACAGCGGCTGAAAACCGTGGAGGGTTTGACGGAGATCAGCGGCGGTTCGGAAGAAACGATGCCCGCGCTGCATATCACCGTCGACAAGGAAAAGGCGATCGCGCATAATCTGACGACCGCGCAGGTTTATCTCGCAATCGTTTCCGAACTGACCGACACGGTATCCGCGACGCAGGTTACGACCGATACGACGTCTCTTTCGGCCACGATTCTATCCGAAAACGGCGCGGCGGACCGTGAAAGAATGGAGAACATGACGCTGACCGCAACGCTGCGCGACGGCACAAAGGAAACCGTTCCGCTGTCGGAGATTGCGACCGTCACGGAAACGGAAACGCTCGCTTCGATCACCCGCTCCGAACAGCGCCGCTATCTGTCGGTTTCCGCAACGGTTGCGGACGGCTACAATGTGACGCTCGTTTCCGCCGAAGCGCGGCGGGCGCTTGCGGATCTGAAGCTTCCGGCGGGCTGTAAGATCGAGTACGCGGGCGAAAATGAAACGATTATGAGCGCGATGCGCGATCTGCTGGAAATGCTGCTGCTCGGAATCCTGATCATTTACCTGATCATGGTCGCGCAGTTCCAGTCGCTGCTGAGTCCCTTTATCGTGATTCTGACCGTTCCGCTGTCCTTTGCCGGCGGCTTCCTCGGGCTGCTGATCGCCGGATACGAGGTCAGCATCGTCGCCATGATCGGCATGATCATGCTCGTCGGTATCGTCGTCAACAACGGGATCGTGCTCGTGGACTGCGCGAACCGGCTGCGAGAGGAGGAAGGGCTGACAAAGCGCGAGGCGATCGTCCGCGCTACGACGATGCGGATCCGCCCGGTGCTGATGACGGCGCTCACAACGATCCTCGGTCTGCTGCCGCTTGCGATCGGGCTGGGAACAGGCGCGGAGATCATTCAGCCCGTCGCGATCGTGTGCATCGGCGGCCTGACGTATGCTACGCTGATGACCGTGTTTATCGTGCCCGTGCTGTACGACCTTTTGCGGCGCGATAAAAAACCGACGGCGCCGCAGCCGGAAACGGCTGACGGATCACCGACGGAATAAAGCATTATTAAAGAAAAAACGGGATGGCGGAAGCCGTCCCGGTTTTATGCTGTTATAGCACCGTTTATTTTATCGGAGCACCGTACAGCGCGAATCCTTCCATTCCGTCGCGGTCGCACGGGGTGAGGGAAGCGATCCGGAGCCGCTCCATCAGGTAACGGAGAATCGTTCCGCCCTGCAGGATCACATTGTGCCGCTCTTTGAGCAGAGGGTGCTCTTTTCGGCGATCGCCCATCTCAAACAGCGTTTGCAGGAGCGTATCGAGGTTTTCGGGCGTAATGCGGACAGAGGAAAGCGCGGCGCCGTCGTAGCGCGTTTGTCCGAGCAGAAGCGCGCCGAGCGTCGTGACCGTGCCGCCGACGCCTGTGACCGGCCGGGCGGCAGGGAAGACGTCCGATAAAAAGGCGTCCGCCCAGGGGCGAAGCGCCGCGTACAGCGAAGCCGGCGTTCCGTCCGGAAATCGGTCCCGAAAGCGAACGCAGCCGATCGGCGCGCTGAAAGACGCGGATTCCGTGACGATCTGAAAACTGCCGCCGCCGATGTCGATCAGCGTTCCGCTGCCGCCGGTTGCGCCGAGATAGGCCATGCGCCCCTCCTCGGGACCGGAAAGAACCGTCACGGGAACGGCGCCGTTTAGAAGATCCAAAAAAGCGGCCTGATTGCTTGCTTCTCTTACGGCGCTGGTGGCGTAAGCAAAGATCGGCAAGCCGTGTTTTTGGGCGCGCTCTGCATATTCCTGAACCGCCTTTGCCGTGCGTCGCATCGGCTCGGGCTGCAGGGCTTTGAGCGCGTCCTGCCCTTCCGCCAGCCGCGTTGTTTTCAATTCCTTAAACAACGAAAGCACACTCGTTTCGGTGCGCTCCGCTTCCATATACCGCACGGAATTGCTTCCGATATCGATGACGGCGATGCGGCTCACGGCGTCGCTCCCTTGGCAAGCGCGTCGTCCTCGATCAGCTTATCCTGCTTGTAATGCCAGCCGTATTTCATCAGCCCCTGCTGCACTTTGTATTCATCGGTCCGCATATAGTCGAGATTGCGGCGTTCCTGTTCGTATTCAAACTTGATCTGCGCGAGCTCCTGCTGCTTTTCGGCCAGTTCATCCTGCGCTTCCCGGATACGGATGCGCTGCGGGATGATCAGCGCCGCAAGAACCAATACGCAAACAACCACAAGCAGAAGCAGAAAGCTGGGCTTGAGGCGGATGGTCCGAATCTTCACTTGTTTCGGTTGGCTTTTTTCCATAACACCAGTATAGCAGATTTTATCCCGCTTGGGAACGGGTAAAATGCGGAATTTTTGAAACTATCGCGCGGTTTGACGGAAAAAGAACGGAATCCGCACGTAGTTTGCGCCGATTTTCACCGCATACGGATCGCAGACCGAACGGCGAAATTCGCTTCGGATGCCGAAAAAATAGCGGAACATAAAGCGCTGCGAGGGTTTATAAACGTCCTTTGCATCGATTTCGATCGAACGGCAGGCGCGTTCGAGCAGCTTTTTCGGAATGGCAAGCGTTGTAATATGCCGCCGCTTTCCGAGCCCGACGGTCCAAAGGTACGCGTTGAGATGGTATCGGAACTCAAACGACATGCAGGCGTCGGAAAAGAGAAACGAAACACCGAAGGATTTTCGGTAGAGATCGTTCAGAACCCGGGCGCATGCGTCCGAAACCGCGCGGCTTCCGTATTCCCGCACCGCATCCCGCCAACCGGCGGGGGATTCAAAAAGCAGAATGCGAAAACCCTCCTGCTTGACGGTTGTGCAGGAGCGCAAAAGTGTGAAGACAGATGTTTCAATCGACGGTTGCATGCACGTATCGTACCATATTCGTCCTGCGGATGCAACGCATTTTGCCAAAAAAGCAAAAATCAAGGAATCCGGTTGAAAAATCCGATCCGTTTTGCTATAATAACAAAAAATGTATGGAGGTGCGGATGAAGCGCATACGGGTCAGAACGGGAATGGTGGTAATTCTTTTGGCAGCGATGCTGCTTTGCTTCGGCTGCGCCGACCGCAGCGTACCGGAAGCGATTGCGGCGCCCGTTCAGACGGTCTCTGCCGCGCCGACGGAAGTCCCGACGCCCGAGCCGACTCCGACGCCCGAGCCGACGCCCGAACCGACGCCGTCGCCGACCCCTACGCCTACGCCGACGCCGACGCCCGAACCGACGCCCGAACGCATCACTGCCGAAATGCTGGACTCCGGCATGTATGATTCCTACTTCGACGACGCGCTGTTTATCGGCGATTCTCTGACCCGCGCGCTTTCGAACTATGTGCGGAGCATCCGGCAGAAGGATGAATCGTTTCTCGGCAGCGCGCAGGTGATCGGAACGGTTTCGATGAGCGTGAAAAACGCGAGCGGCAACAAAGCGCATCCGGGCGCGATCACCTTTATGTATCGCGGCAAGGCGGTTTCGATCACGCAGGCAATTACGCAGACGGAAGCGAAAAAGGTATTCATCATGCTCGGCCTGAACGATATCGACAGCCGCAGGTGGTCGGATGTGGAGGGATACTTTGCCACGATGATCGAGGTGATCCAGGCCGAGTGCCCCGATACGAGGATCATTATCGAAGGCATTCTGCCGGTTACCTATTGGCATTGCCGCCATGAAAATCTCGAAATCAACCATTGGAACAGCTTCAATGCAATCCTCGAAGGAATCTGTGCAGAGCACGGCGTTGACTTTTTGAACTTTGCCGATCTTTTGATGGATGAAAACGGCTATCTGCGGCTGGAATTGTCCAGCGACGCCGGCATTCACCTGAACGAGGACGGCGAGGCGATCTGGATCCGTTCCGCCCGCGCATTTGCCGCAAAACAGATGCGTCCGGACGCGATTGTGGAATATCCGCCGGTTTTGGACGCCGAGACGGAAGCGCCCGATGCGGAATCAACCGAACTGTCCGGGGATGAACCGGACGCGGCCGAATCCGCCGAATTGTGTGCGACGAACCAACCGCCTGACGAACCGGTTTCCCGATGAATAAGGAGTTTTTTATGAAACGAACAGCATGCCTTCTTCTTGCCGCCGCTTTTCTGCTCGGCTGCACTGCGCCCGCCGTACCCGAGGTGCAGATTGATCCGCGCGCTGCCGCGACCGGAACGCCTTTATCCGAACCGACCGGTATTCCGGTAGAATCTGCAACGCAGGAGCCGGTTCTGCTTACGGAAGCGCCTGTGAGCGAAACGCCTGCGCCGACCGATGCGCCGGCTTCGGAGCGCCTTTCCGACCGTGTGATCGCCGCCTGGACCGAGGCCGGGTATCTTTCCGATATGGCGCGCTATTCCGAGCTGGACCTGCTGGATCTTTACGGGATCGATCTTTCCCGCTGCATCAGCGGCGCGGGATACGCGGACGCGGTCGGTTATACGAATGAAGCACTCGTGCTCGAGGCGAACGGGGAAACGGCAAAGGAGCTGGAATCGCTGCTCGACGAGCACCTGAAAACAATGGAAAACCAGTTCCGTTCCTATGATCCGGAAGCGCTGAAAATTGTCGAAAGCGCGATCCTGCTGCGCGAGGGCGGCGTTGTGTTGATGATCGTTTCGCCGGACGCGGAGGAGATGCTGGAAGCTTTCCGCACCGTTACGCCGTAAGATGGTCTTTTCATCGCTGACATTTCTGTTCGCTTTTTTACCGGTCGCATTGATCGGTTATTATCTGTTTCCGAAGAAAATCCGGATCGGCTGGCTGCTGCTCGTAAGTCTTGTCTTTTACGCGTGGGGCGAGCCGATTTACGTTCTGCTGATGATCGCTTCGATCCTTGTCAACTGGCTGTTCGGGCTCGGCATGGCGCGGTTTGAACGGCAAAAGAAACTGTTTTTGATCCTTTCCGTCGGGATCAATCTGCTGCTTCTCGGCGTGTTCAAATATGCCGGCCTTGTCTGGGACACCGTGCGCCGTCTGCTTCCGATCGCGGCCGCGGAGCATTCTCTTTCGATCCGGCTTCCGATCGGCATTTCGTTTTTCACGTTTCAGATCATGTCCTACTGCATCGACGTCTATCGCGGCAAGGCGAACGTGCAGAAGAATCCGATCCTGTTCGGCGCCTATGTGACGATGTTTCCGCAGCTGATTGCGGGACCGATTGTGCGGTATGTCGATATCGAAGCGCAGCTGATGCGGCCGGATTGCTCGGCGGAGCACTTTGCGGACGGCATACGGCGGTTTGTCGTCGGACTCTCCAAAAAAGTCTTGCTTGCCAACGCAATGGGGACGCTCTGGGCGCAGTTTTCCGCGTCGCCTTCCGAAAACGGCGTGATCGGCGCATGGGTCGGCCTGCTCGCGTTCACGTTTCAGATCTACTTCGATTTTTCCGGTTATTCCGACATGGCGATCGGCCTCGGGCGCATGCTCGGCTTCCGGTTTCTTGAAAATTTCGATTATCCGTACATCGCCGAAAGCGTCACCGACTTCTGGCGGCGGTGGCACATCAGTCTTTCCACCTGGTTCCGCGAATATGTCTATATTCCGCTCGGCGGAAACCGCAAGGGAACGGGGCGGCAGATTTTCAACCTGCTGGCGGTGTGGACGCTGACCGGGCTCTGGCACGGCGCAAGCTGGAATTTCCTCGTGTGGGGCCTGTATTTCGGCGTTCTGCTGATCCTTGAAAAATTCGTCTGGCAATCGGTTCTGCAAAAAGCGCCGCGGTTTTTGCGACATTTATACGCCATGCTCGCCGTCATGCTCGGCTGGTGCATCTTTGCGTTCCCGGATTTTTCCGAAATGCTCGCCTATCTCGGCTCCTTGTTTGGCGTCGGCGGAGCGGGCGCGATCTCCGAAACCGCGGCGGCGTGGTCGCTCGGATATTTGCCGTGGCTTCTGCTTTGCGCGATCTTTTCGCTTCCGCTCGGCAAGTATTTTCTCGATCGTTTTCGGGACCGGCGCTGGCTGCCTGCCGTGCAAACGGTCGGAGCCGCCGTTCTGTTTCTGCTGTGCCTTGCCGCGCTTGCGTCGCAAAGCTATAATCCGTTTATCTATTTCCGATTCTGAGGGGGCGATGGAATGAAAAAACGCATCTGGAACATTCTGTCGATCGCTCTGTTTGGCGCGGCGCTGCTGGCTGTGCCGGTCGGCTGGCTGTGCAATGCCGGCAAGACCTTCTCCGAATCGGAGCGAAGGTATCTTGCCGAACTGCCGAAGCTTTCGAAACAGTCCCTTTCCGACTGGACGTTTGACGACGCGACGGAAACCTATCTTGCCGATCATCTGCCGCTGCGCGACGCGCTCGTCGGCGTAAACGCCTATGCAACGCTGGCGTCCGGCCGGCAGGTTTCCACGGACGTCTGGGCGGACGACGAAGGATACCTTTTGGAAGCGCCGGTCCGAAAGGATTCCGCCGAGATACAGAAGCGCATGAAGCGGATCGCCGCGCTCGCCGAAACGACCGGCGTACCGACGTATGTGCTGGCCGTGCCGAGCGCGGGGTATATCCGCCGCAGCCATCTGCCCGGGGCGCTTGCCGCTCTGTATAAGGACGACGCGATCCTCGGCGAAATTGCCGCGAGCGAAACCGTCACGTTCGTTCCGCTTCTCGACCGGTTCGAACGGGAGGGGCAGGGGTGGTATTACCGCACCGATCACCATTGGACGGCGGACGGCGCGTTCGCGGCCTACGAAGCGTTTTCTGCGGCCTCCGGACGCACCGCGCTTTCCAAGGATGCGTTCTATCATCATTCCGTGAACGGGTATTACGGATCGACGCGATCCCGATCCGCGCTTTGGCTGACCGCGCCCGATACGCTTCGGATCGACGAACCGATCGGCGCCGACGTCACCGTTTCGTTTTCCGATTCGGATACGACGTCGGACCGACTGTTTTTCTATGAGCATCTCGGGGAATACGATTGGTATCCGCTGTTTTTGGACGGCAACCATGCGATCACTGTGATCGAAAACCATGCCGCGCCCGAGGACGCGGGGACGCTTCTGATGGTCAAGGACTCGTTCGGAAATACGCTCGCGCCGCTGCTCGTTTCCTCGTACCGCTCGGTCGTGATGGTCGATCCGCGCTACTGCCGCGAGAGCGTTTCACAGCTTTGTAAAACCATCGGCGCGGATGAAATCCTGTTCTGCTATTCGCTTGAGCGCATCGCAACCGATCTGAATTTGCTGCGATTGAAATGAGTTTTTGCCGCGACCTGCTTCTGGGGAAAGATACGGTTCTTCCCGGGAGCGGTTCGTTCCGCTTTCGTGGATTCCCACCGAAAAAATATACGATTTTTTGGCAAAAAGGTAGACTTTATGGGCCGGGCAAAAACGGGCTGTTTTCTCCGTTTACACGAAAAACACGTATGCCGAACAATCGCCCGCATACCGGGCTTTTTTCAACATTCGGTTCTGCCTCCGTCAGTATATCACAAAGTGGTCGATAAAGTCTGCTTTATCGACCACACAATACTTTTTTGGAGGCAATCAAATGAAAAAACTCCTTTCGATCCTGCTTGCGAGTGTGATGCTTCTCGGCCTCGCTGCGCCCGTCTTTGCGGAGGATAACGAACAGCCCGCCGCCGATCCGGCCCCCGTGACCGATCCCTATGAGGACCCTGCGGACGGAACCGACCCCTATGAGGACCCTGCCGAAGATCCTTCGGAAGATCCTGTGGATCCTTCCGATCCGGCAGACGATCCTTCCGATCCGGTGGACGATCCTTCCGATCCGACCGAAGACCCTGTCGACCCCGCGGACCCGAAGGGGGAGATCGGACTGGAAGAGATCGGGAATGAGAAATCCGGTTCAGGCGAAACGACGTACGCGATCTGGAACGCGGACGACAGGATTCTGACGCTGTATTACGGCGTGCCGACGGAGGACGCGGTTTCGGAGGGCTTCGGGTATTCCGAACCGACGAGTTATCTCACGCCGCTTTCCGCCGGGAAAACTGCGGTAAAGGTCGTTGTGGATGCTTCGTTTGCAAACGCGCGGCCGACATGCCTCAAGTATCTGTTTTTGAATTTCGGCTCCTTAACGGAGATCACCGGCCTCAGCAATATAAAGACTGGCACAGTTACAAACTTTATCGGCATGTTTCTTTTCTGCAGAAAACTGCGTTCTCTGGACCTGAACAGCTGGGACATGAGTCATGCCGAAAATATCGAGAGCATGTTTGGCAGTTGTTCGTCTTTAACAACGCTGAACGTCGGTTCCTGGAACACCGCTTCGCTGACAAATCTGAACGCCGTTTTTAAGGAATGCTCCTCATTGACGACGCTGGATGTCGGGAATTGGGATACCTCCTCCGTAACTTCCATGTATTCGCTGTTTGACGGATGCACCAACCTGACTTCCCTGGACGTCAGCAACTGGAAGGTTGGCTCCGTCACGGACATGAGTCGGGCTTTTTGTTGGTGTAAAAGCTTGCCTTCGATCGACGTCAGCCGGTGGGATACGCATTCCGCAATTTCCATGCCCAGCATGTTTGAATCGTGCGAAAGCATTACCTCGATCAACGTCCGAAGCTTCAACACAAGCTCCGTCACTTCGATGTGGGGGATGTTCCGCGATTGCCCCGGGCTGACTTCGATCGACGTCAGCAGCTTCGACACAAGCTCCGTCGTACTGATACGGGAGATGTTCTCCATGTGCTCCGGGCTGACTTCGCTCGACGTCAGCAATTTTGATACCCGCGCGGCATCCGATATGAACGGCATGTTTTCCGCCTGCAGTGGATTGACCATGCTCGATCTCAGCAGCTTCGATACCCATGCGGTTGACAACATCGAGCGCATGTTTGCGTACAGCACCAACCTGCATACGATCTATGTGGACGGCAGCAAATGGGATGTCGACCGCTATATGTCTTCTTCGATGGTGTTTAAAAACTGTTCTTCGCTGGTCGGGGGCAAGGGAACGGTCGTCGGCAGCGACGTCGGCAAAACCCATGCCCACATCGATACCGTTGAAAATCCCGGCTATCTGACGGACATCAATGACAAGCCGATTCTGAACCTCGGAACCAGCGGAACGAAAAAGCAGTTTCATGTCGATTCGGTGACGCTGTATTCGGACAGCCTGGTCTATGCAAAGCTTCCCCAGAACAATTATCCGTTCTCCGCGACGGATTATCCGACACTGATCGGCGAAGGGTATGCAGGCAAGTATGTGTTCGCGGGCTACTGCAGCGGCGTCGGAGCCGAAGCCGAAACGAATCGGAACGGCGGCTATGCCCGGTTCCTGCCGATCGGCGTTCTCGATATGTATCTGCAGTTCCGCCATACGAGCCGCGCCAAAGTCGATCCGCAAAACAAGACGGATCTGAGATTTCTGACGTCCATTCCGGATCCGGAAACGATCGGAAGCGGTGGAATATTGGTCGGCTTCAAGCTGCTGAACGTAACGGACGGCTTCCGGATTTCGGATCATGCGTTCGGAATTGAATACTGCTATGATGAGATCACCGGCAACTATAAGGTGTCGGACGGCTCGGGCGGCCAGGTATCGCTGACGCCGGATCGGTTCTATGCGGGCATCTCGGCAAAGGTCGCCCTGCAGACGATCATCGGCATGCCGAACAGTTACTTCACGGCGCAGAAAATCCTTTCGGTGCAGCCGTATATCATCACAAAAGACGGAACGTATTCCTACGCAGCGGTGCATACGTTCCGGCTGAAGTACGCCTCGGACGGCAGCAAGATGGCGGTGCCGGTGGCGTAAGAAAGGAGCGAACCCCGTGAAAAAGCAATACGAAGCGGCGAAAGCCGAACTGATTCTTCTGAACTCACTCGACGTGATCATCACCTCGCAGGACGGGGATCCGGTCGAGGACGGCAATTTCGGAAATCCGTAACAAACAAGGGGCCGCAAAGCATTCACTTTGCGGCCCCAATTATATCATAGCATTTATTGATCCGTGTTGATTTCTTCCGCAAGAATATACAGCGGACGGTCCTTCAATTCGTCGTACATGCGGCCGAGGTAAAACCCCTGAATTCCCTGAAAACAGAACAGTACCGCAAGCAGCAGCGAAAAACCGACCACGGCCCACAGCCATTGCGGACAGCCGGCGCCGAAGATCGCTGTCAAAACGATCATAGCAAACGCGCCGAGCACGCCAAGCACACCGAGCGCTATGCCGAAGAACAGCGGCAGCTCCAGCGGTGTTGCGGAGAAATTCAGGATTCCGTCGGCGGCGAGGGAGAGCATCTTTTTGAGCGTATACTTCGTATGTCCCGCGGCGCGTTCTTCGCGCACATATTCGATCGGAACGGCTTCAAAGCCCATCCATGCGGACATCCCGCGTAAGAAACGCGCTTTTTCCCGCATCTTCAGAAAGACGTCTGCAACCTTCCGGTCGAGCAGACGGAAGTCGCCCGTATCGAGCGGGATCGGATAGGCGCTCATGGAGGAAAGCACACGGTAATAGATCGCTGCAGTGAGTTTCTTGAACAGCGTCTCTCCCTTGCGCTGCGTACGCTTACCATAGACGACGTCGGCACCGTCCTGCCACATCCGCACCATTTGGGGGATCAGCTCGGGCGGGTCCTGCAGATCCGCGTCGATGATGATCAGCGCGTCGCCTTTTGCATGGTCCATGCCGCAGGTGACCGCGAGCTGATGCCCGAAGTTGCGTGAAAAGGAGAAGACCTTGACTTCCGGATGCTCTGCGGCAAGAGCGCGCAGAATCTTCATCGTTCCGTCCCGGCTGCCGTCGTTTACGTAGAGGATCTCGTAAGGAAGCCCGATGGAGCGCATCACTTCGTCCATGCGCCGATAGGACGCGGGGAGCACTTCTTCCTCATAATAAACGGGGACAATCAAAGAAAGCAGTTTCGGCTGCATAAAATCGTTCCTTTCAAAAAATCGGTTGTTTATATTCTACCACGGAAAAGTTTATATTGCAATTCTTACCAAAAACGTTTATAATAATGTCAAAGTTATATGGCAAAGGAGTGTAACTATGGCTATTGTAACAAGTACCGAAATGTTCAAAAAGGCGTATCACGGCGGTTATGCGATCGGCGCGTTTAACGTCAACAACATGGAAATCATCCAGGGCATCACCGAGGCGGCGATCGAAGAGCATGCTCCGTTGATCCTGCAGGTTTCCAAGGGCGCCCGCTCGTATGCGAATCACATTTATCTGATGAAGCTGATCGAAGCGGCCATCGAAGACGCGGAACAGAACGCCGGCTTTGATCTGCCGATCTGCGTCCATCTCGACCACGGCGATTCGTTCGAGCTCTGCAAGAGCTGCATCGACGGTGGCTTCACCTCCGTCATGATCGACAAGTCGGGACTTCCGTTTGACGAGAACATTAAGATCACGAAGCAGGTCGTCGAGTACGCGCATGATCACGGCGTGGTCGTTGAAGCCGAGCTCGGTACGCTGGCCGGCGTAGAGGACGAAGTCAACGTATCCGCAGAGGATTCGTCCTACACCCGCCCCGAGGACGTGCAGGAATTCGTTGAACGCACCGGCTGCGATTCCCTTGCGATTGCGATCGGTACCAGCCATGGCGCATACAAGTTCACCGCAAAGCAGTGCACGCGCGATGAGAACGGTCTGCTCGTTCCGCCGCCGCTCCGTTTCGACATTCTGAAGGAAGTCGAAAAGCGTTTGCCCGAGTTCCCGATCGTTCTGCACGGTTCGTCCTCCGTCCCGCAGGAATTTGTCAAGATGATCAACCAGTATGGCGGCAAGATGCCCGACGCCGTCGGCATCCCCGAGTCCCAGCTCAGAGAAGCTGCCCGCATGGCGGTCTGCAAGATCAACATCGACTCCGACCTGCGGCTTGCGATGACGGCGTCGATCCGTCAGCACTTTGCAGAGCATCCCGATCACTTCGATCCGCGCCAGTACCTCAAGCCCGGCCGCGAAGCGATCAAGAAGATGGTGCAGCATAAGCTGGTCGACGTGCTCGGCTGCAACGGCAAAGCATAATCGAATCTCTTCGTATTCATCGGGGCTGTCCGGGATTTTTCCGGACAGCCCTGTTTTTGTTACCCTGAAAGCAGAATGAAGTTGAGACAGGGAGAGCAGGGAAGGCGCGGGGAGCGAATGGGACGACGGACTTCCGTTTTTGGGATTTTTTGTTTTATTTTGCTTGAAAAATGCTTTCGTTTTCGCAAATAAATAATATTTTGAACAATACTATTGATTTTGTTCAAAAAAAGTAGTAAAATTCAAAATAGGAGAATTATAGTTTTATTACTGAGACGGATCAGCAAAAAGCTGTTTGTTGGGAAAACGACAAAACATTTAATTTCTATATAGGCCTGAAAATGAATTTGAGAGGATCCAAAATGAAAAGATTTATTTCTATTCTGCTGAGTTTTTTGATGCTATTCGCATTGATTCCGGTAAACGCGATAGCGGATGAGAGCATATCAGAGGGGGATGCAGGCGGAGCGCCTTCTGAGGTAGGAGACCTTTCCGCGGTGCAGAGCGGTTCGGGGACAAACCCTGAATCTCCGATTGCAGAAAACGGGGATGATGCGCCTGTTGGTTCGTCTGAGGTCGACGAGCCGGCTTCGGATGCTTCCTCCCCAATCGAGGAAGATGATTCTTCCACGGATTCTGTGTTAAACGGCGACGTGGACCCCGAAAATACAGGCGTTTCGGACAATGCGTCCGATTCGGCTTTGCAAACGGAACCGAACGAAGAAGAACCCGCGGAAGACGTTTCTTCCGATGAGAATCCCGATGAAAACGAAACAGACAACAGCGACTTAACGGAACCGGAGCGGATGGAAGAAAACGCTGCCATTCCGGAAATAGCGGTCGGGCAGACGGTGACCGGAACACTGGATGAGATGGAATCGACCCATACGGTTCGGCTCATCGTTGAACGGAATTCGGCGTTGACATTGACTCTGATCGGCGGAGCAATTGCAACTGTATTCGGGGAACAATCCGAGAAGCTGCTAACGCAAATCGGCGAAAAGGATGAAGCCGGAGAATGGAAACCGGCAGAAACCGGGTTGGATGCGACACAGGGATCCTACCTCGTTGTGTTTTCCTTGCCGGACAGCGAACCGTCGGCATCCTTCTCCTGGACCGCAAACATCGCGGAGCAGAATGAAATCGACACGGAGGAGATTCAGCAAACAAGAGGCCATGTAACCGAATCGTTTGACGGATATACCGTGACGGCAGACGACAGTTCGGTATCTGTTGAACTGTCCGCTTCCGCGCAGTCCGATCATCCTGCAATCCGCGGGGCGATCGGGGGCGTCGATTACGATCCGCTTTTGGATATTGTGATCAACGGTTCTGCTTCCGAGGAAATTCAGGCGGGTGTTCAGTCCGATTCATTGAAACAGCAATCCGGACAGAAATATCGTGTGATCCGGATCCTCCGTGATAACGAAGCGGAACGGGTTTCAGAAGCAACCATTACGGAAGAAGGAAGTCTTGCGTTTTCCGTTCGCGGAGACGGACTTTATGTTTTGATTTCCCTGAAAGGCGCTGAACTGGATCCGACGAAACCGGGAACATCAGCGTTTTCTGTGGAGCTTGTAAGCGGAGCTTCTTTGCGCGGAGAGCAGTATGTATGGACGCCGGGCGATTCTTCCGACAGCAACCGATTTGTTTTTCGCGTTCATTATAATCTTTCTGTATATTCCGATCTGGATGAGGAATCTGTGCGGATGATCATACCGAAACAGATTCTGAAGGATCGTGACAATCAATATGCGGATGAAATAGAGCTGACCATCCCGTCTCAGGCAGATCTGGAATCGGGAGATTCGTTTGATGCCGATGCGTATTTTGCCTGGCGCGAGGAAACTGACGGCGCGGGTCAGCCGACGGGAAATATCATTCTGTACAACTTCCGCACGATAAACCCCGGGACGAACA
The DNA here is from genome assembly GCA_902768795.1 of uncultured Eubacteriales bacterium. Classification (GTDB taxonomy): domain Bacteria; phylum Bacillota; class Clostridia; order Christensenellales; family CAG-138; genus UBA3792. Next base: position 7,400 of record CACXMS010000016.1, on the reverse strand, counting down.
GCGGATCTGCTGAACTTGCCTATATTCCGACAAAGTCTGCTTTTGCGTATCGGGATTATAATTCAAAGGATCCGGCAGGCACCTGCTCGGATGATTTCCATGCTGTTTTGCAGCTTTTGGACGGAGAGCCGATCGATTCTGAACATATTGCGGTCGGAATTGATACGGAGGCAACCGTAACCGCAATCAGCAAGCGCGGCTTTACCCTTTCGAGCGGTTGGGATTCCTCCTGGGGCAACGCTTCGGATTTTGGCGTATCAGCATCGGATTCCTCCTGCAAGTATCTGATTTGGATCATCAATTCGTCGATTCGCGCAACACAACCGTATACCATTACAATCAATGATTTCCCTGTAACGGATGGAATGGAAGTCATCGGGTATCAATGGGGAGGAGATTCCGGGTTCAGCGTTCCGGCGGAAGACGGTTCCTATTCCAAAACGAATCAGCAAGGCGGTTCACGGTATGATTTTGTTCTGACGCGCGTGAATGAAAGCGTCTATCGGGATGCAGCAAGCGGTCAGGATCTTGCAAGATGGTCGGTTGAGAACAGCGCGATGGTTACGCTGACGCCGATTGACGGAGCGGATGTGGTTTCTGTTGCAACCGGAACCGGTACTTTTTCGCAGGAAACGCCTGTTTTCTACGATCAGCAGGCGCAATTTGATGCATGGAAACGCGGAGACGGTTCCGCACGCATGAACAGTTTGTTCGGCGGCACCTCCGGCTCACAGGTGTTTGACGCTTTGTCCTTTACGGCAGGGTATTATTCCCGAACGGATTTGGAACGGTTCGGAACGCATAACGAAACGAACGGGGATCTGGAAACGTATGATTCCTTGGATTATGCTGTCTGGGCGTGGAGCATGCCGTACATCTTGACCAAGGATTGGAACTATAAGGACATTGCGAGTGAGAATTACGGGTATTTTCGCAATTATGTCATATTGGACCAATGGGATTCCGAGGTGAAACTCGGCCATACGGCAGAGGATTTGATTGAAATCGGCAAAGGGGATTACCGCATTAAAAAGCTGCAGTTCAATACGCTGTTCTACGATGCTCAGCTGAACGAAAACACGCAGAAGTTTGCACAGGGCGAAGCAGTCGGCGACAGGCAGCTGGATGCAGATGATGCATTGGGCGGAATCGGCGATGTTCTGCATATTTTCGGCAAAACAGGGAGCGGCGAATGGGTTGAACTCCTGAAAAAAGAATATCGTGCAAACGGCGCAACCTGGGTAAATGAAGAATATGCTCAGCTGAACGACAATACGCTGACCTTCCTGGACAGCGAGGATCACAGCAAAGATATTCTGCTTTTCCGAACGGTTATCAAGACGCGGCATTACGTGGCAAGCGTCGGCGCAGTTCCGGAAATCGAATTGTTTGCTTCGGAAAAAGTGCTTGAAGTTGTAAATGAGAACGGAGCAATTTGTCTGTACAACAGTACAAGTGCGGACTTGTATTCTCTTTGGGAAGGCGAAACGCAGCATGTCGGCTACAACGCCGAAGGACAGGTAAATGAGATTTATTACTCGGGGGAGGACTACCGTTCCCTTCCGTGGAACCTGGATCTGGGCGACGGCGATACACGCGCGTACTATCGTTTCACGCACATTTCGGATGCAAACCGACTGGATTATGATTATGCCCGAACTTCGCCTTTGGAAGAAACCGCAACCAATCAGAACTATATTTCGTCGCTTCGCAAACGTGTTACATCCACCGGCAATGATCGGAATCAATCCCGTTTCGTGATTGGCTGGCAGGTCGACATGGAGGAATGGCTTCGCGTCAACGGCATAAGAACGGTCGTTCCGCAGATCAGCGGCGTATTTTATGATCTGCTCCCGGAAGGGGCGACGCTGGATATGAAGACGCTGAAAGTGCAGAACAGCGACCGCAGAACGAATAATCCGGAGGACTGGAATCGTGACTTTTCAAGCGAACTGATCCCCAACTGGCGCGGCTCGGGACGAACGATGCTGATTGTTCACGTTCTGGACTGGGGAGAAAACTATTCCCTGAGCTATGAAACGGTTCATCCGTGGACTTCCATCAAGGAATACGGAAACAACGTATATAATCCTGTTGCTTACGAAACGGGAAACTACAGCATCACTTCCGGAAAGCCGGATGATGCGTCCGGTTTCACCTATGCAAATGCCGATGAGCGAGCTTGGATGACCGGACTTGATCCGAACGGAGAGGGAGAACAGCGGTTCCTCTATGCGGATGCAAAGACAAGCATCAGCGCTCTGATCACGCTGTCAAACGGAACATTCAAGCGGGTTCGGGCCATGAAAGATACATTGTATAATAACATGGCTTATGTGGAGCAGAATGAGATCTATGTTTACCGTTTGAGCTTTGCTCCGGATATGCAGTCTCCTTCGGAGAATCTGCTGTTTATTGACAATCTGGAGAATTCCAACGCACAGGGACGGCAATGGCAGGGGACGCTGTATTCCGCCGATCCCAACCATCCGGAATATGCGATCGACGTAACGCAGTTGAGAACGGCGGGGGCGAATCCCACCGTGTACCTTGCCGATCATGTTGTGGAGATCACAAATTACGGAAACGATCAGAGCGTCGGGGATTACCTTTCCGAAAAGGGATTTGTTGCGATCGAAGTGTTTTTATCATCGCATTCGCTTTCGGAAGTGAAATCGGTTGCAGTTTACTGCGGGGATGACTTCCGCATGAACGGCACCGATGCGGATAACGATAAATCGTTGGCCGTTTATCTGTACATGAAATCACCGGACTATATTGCAGACAGGGGAAATCCGTACCCTGCGACTTATAACAGCTTTGCGCTTGCCTTACGTGTCGGCGTCAGCAAAGATGACGGCACAACAGAGTATATCCCGCAATTAACGGTTACCCCGGATGTGGTGACATATTGCCGGGTTTCCGGAAACGTGCCGTTGAAGAAAATCAGCGCGGAGGATTCCGTAACGGCGATTTCCAACGTGCAGTTCAAGCTCAGCGGAACATCGTATTATACCGGGAATTACTTTGAGACGTTCGAAACGACCGGATCGGACGGCAGACTGATCTTTACGGGAGTCGAAAGAGGCAGCTATGTTCTGGAAGAAATATCCTGCCCGCAGGAATGGGTTTTGAGCAAGGATTTGCTTCAGATCGTGATTGATGGATACGGTCGGTTATGGGCTGCGGACATCAATGTTTTCCAGACGCTTGACGGGCAGGTTCAAACGGATCCCGAGAGCGGAAAACCGCTGCTGCTTGACGGAACGATTGCATCGGATGATTATCTGTACTCTTCCGAGAAAACCGGAGAACATGTTATTACCGTTCAGGATGCTCTTCGCGTATATTCGGATATTCGCTTTACAAAGACCAATAAACGCGCCGGACAACCGATCAAGGATGTAGAATTCCGTTTGGAAGGCGTTTCGCACTATGAAACGACGGTTGATTTAACAGCAACGTCGGACGCGAGCGGCGTTGTCACGTTCTTCGATGTGGAATGGGGCACCTATTCCCTGACGGAAACAAAAACACCGAGCAACTATTTCCCGCTGCCTTCTTCGGTAATGATCATGGTTGAAGTGGGCGGGGATCACAACGTGAAGATTTACGAGCTGGATCCGGTGACCAATCAACCGAAGGAGAACAGCAGTTGGCTCTCGACCGATCGGTTCGGCGGAGTTTCCGTTATGAACCCGGAAAAGTATACGGACGTTGATTTCTTTAAGGTGGAGAAAACGAACGACACCTGTCGGTATCTGCCGGGAGCAACGTTTACTTTGGTCGGGAGTTCCGTAGACGGAAACAGCGTCAATCGGGAAGCGACATCAGATGAAAACGGTCATGTGCTTTTCGAACGGGTAGAGGAAGGATTATACGAGCTGACGGAAACCGTCGCTCCGCAGAATATCCGGATCACGGAGACGGGCGAGGCAGAATTCGGCGGAGAAATCAACTATAAAGCGGATTCGAACACGTATTATCTCATCGTCCACGATAACGGAACCTTTACGATTTGCCTGAAAAACTCGGACGGAAGCGAAGGCGCTGAAGTGGAACGGGACAACAGCGGAGAATATGTATTCTACAATACGCCGATTGCCGACGGGGAACTGCTGATTACCAAGAAGTGGATCGATGGACTTACGGGAACGGCGGCCTTGAACAGACCGTATCCGCAGCTTTCGCTTATGACGGAGGAAGCGTTTGCAGCGAATTATTATACCGTAACCTTTGACGCTCACGGCGGCTATTTTGCAAACGGAAACAAGACGTACGCAATTCGGTACCGTGCGGATCAGCTGCCGACAGCAGCGCAGGCGGCAGCCGTTCCGGCGCCTGTTCGGACAGGGTATTTATTTGACGGCTGGATTTACAAATTGACGGGGGTTGAAGACATTTTGACCTTCGACTTGAAAAACTATACGGAAAAAGCAACCATCACCGTATATGCAAACTGGACGCCCGCTCGTCTTTGGGAGTATGAGTATAAAGGGTTTGCCCAGGAGTTTACCGCGCCCGTTACCGGTGATTACAAGATGGAAGCATGGGGCGCAAACGGCGGTGATCCGACATATTATATGCTCGGAAGACGATATGGCGGAACCGGCGCATATACAAGCGGAATCATTCATCTGGAGGAAGGTCAAAAAATCTATGTTTACGTCGGCGGCAAGGGAGCAAACGGTTATCTCCCGAGCAATTACGTCCAGATTGCCGGCGGATGGAACGGCGGCGGATACGGAGTAGACGACAGCAATAACGATGAGTGCAGCGGCGGCGGCGGAGGCGCGACAGATTTCCGGCTTGTCGACGGTGCGTGGAATTCCTTTGCCTCGCTGAAATCCCGTATTATGGTTGCAGCGGGCGGCGGCGGATCGGTTGCCGTCAGAAAAGAGGCGCCATCCCTGCTGAATATTACGAAGCCGATGGACGGCCACGGCGCAAGTCTGCCGCTGATCGAAGTCCCCGGCTTCCAGTATACATACAAGGTTGCTATTTCCGCAAAGGGGGAATACACGTATTCCGCCGGAACCGCGCCTGTCGGCAAGTGGTATTATCCCGGCAGCTTCGGCGTGGGCGGACATGCAGATAATACGACTTATCGATGCAACCACAGTATCGGCGGCGCAGGCGGCGGCTGGTATGGAGGCGTTGCAGGCAGCACGCAATACGGCGCAAACAGCACAAGCGAGAGAAACTCCAATTACGGCGGATGCGCCACAGGCGGTATCTCGTACATTTCCGGACATGCCGGATGTTACGCGATCGATCAAAGCTCAACACAATCCAATATCAGGCATCTCTCCACATCGGAATATGCCGGATATGTATTTACCGATACGCAAATTGTTGCAGGGTACGATGTGGCCGCAACTGCGCCTCGTCCGATCAGCACCAAGGACGGATTTGCGCGGATCACTTACCTTGTTCCGGACGATTATATCGATGATCTCAGCTTCCCGGAGCAGACGTTGAAGCCGGCTACCGGCAGCTCCTGGGATGAGGATGAAATCAAATCCCGAAACAGCACGGATCCCAATGAACCCGACGGCGAGCCGGCATCCGGTTATTGGGAAAAGGCGACGGACGATACATGGGTGTATCACTTCAGACTGATTGAACCGAATAAGGGTTACATCGTGTTTGAAGAATTGGGATTAACCTATGCGGAGTATGGCTTCCACTACCAGTCTGACGTTATGACGCCGGGATACCTCCTTATTCCGAAGGGTGTCTCGAATGCGACGATTACCAATCATTTGCCGCTGGGCAGTCTGATCGTTGTGAAAAAAGTCTCCGGCGGTGACTCCGAATTGAAATTCCGGTTCACCGTTACGTTGAAGAACTCGCTTGGGCAACCTGTTAACGGCGTTTTCGGCGGGATCGGATTCCAAAACGGAAAAGGTACTTTCCTGCTGGGCAACAACGAAGACCGTTTGATTTCGGACATTCCTGCCGGATATCAATATGAGGTGACGGAAGAGGAAACGACGGATTATACGGCAAAGTTCACACCGGATACACCGTCCGGCACCATTTCTTCGGAGTCGATTGCAGAGATCCGTTGTCAGAACACCTATACGGCCAGAGTGATCGAACCGGTAAATGTTACTTTACAGAAAAAGGTTACCGGACGTTATGAAACGCTGGGCGCCTTCTCGATCCGTGCGGATTTCCGGAATCTGAAGCCCGGGGCCGTATATTCCTATACCAAGAATGAGCAGTCTTACAGCTTTACGGCAGACGGGAACGGTTCCTTCGGCGGACTGATGCTGTCCGTTGAAAACGGGGAGTGTGTAACGTTTGAAAAACTTCCGGTCGGCTCGCAGTATAAGTTCCTTGAAGAGGGCGGCGACTATACGGCCAGTTATCGGATTGAAGATTCCGCCGGCAAAAATCACATTGCACAAAGCGTGCCGACTGTAACTGCAGCAGGGACTGCGCTTTCAACCGCTTGGGAAACAGCGGATGAAGGGGAGGTTATTTCTGTTACATTTGAGAACAATGTGGAACGGATGGCAAGTCTTGCGATTTCAAAAGAAGTAATCGGTTTGAATCTCGGAGAATCCTTTGAAATCACGCTGCGTCTGTCTAACCTTGCTGCAGGAGCACAGTATATTGCACAAAAGGGAGAAGAAAACCCGCTGGTTTGGACGGCAAACGGAACAGGGGAGATCAATCGAACGATTCCGCTGAAGCATGGAGAGACGCTCGTAATTCAAAATCTGCCGGTTGGCGCGACGTATCGAATCGGTGAAGCGATTTATTCCGGATACGTTACGACCATGACGATCAACGGCAATGATGTCGCTCTGTCCAAAACGCTTCCAAGTGAAGGATTTGACGGCGGATTGGCTGTTTCGGCACAGACGCTTCATGAAGGGGATGCTCCGGAAGCCGTTGTCCGCAATTCGCTGCAAAAGGGTGCGTTAAGGATTACCAAACAAGTTTCCGGGAATATCGGAAATCGGTATGAACTCTTCACATTCCGAATTGCTTTCACCTATCCCTATGGAGACAGAATTGTTCCGCTTTCGGATATCTCATCCATATCGGCACAGTTGAATGGAGAACCCGCAATCCTTTCCTTTACGGACGGGGTTTGCGAAACGAAACTCAAACATGGTGATGAACTGTTGATCGAAGGAATCTATGCCGGCGTGCAATATGAAATCACCGAGGTAGACGGTGAAGGATATGAAGTATCCGTTCGCGGAAACAGCAGCGGAACCATTCAAAGCGATGAAAACGGCGTCACCGAAGCGGCATTTTTGAACACAAAGAACGCTGCAATTCCGACAGGGGTAATGCTGACGATCGTGCCGGGCGTGATCATTGTAGGGATCGCCGTCGTGGGAGTGATTGTATTCAGCCGGAAAAAGAAAGAGAACGAA